>CAYYQL010000003.1:8350-10526 GCA_964473825.1 uncultured archaeon | reverse complement strand
AAGAACTCATCATCCATCTTCTTAAGAGCGTCCATGAGAGGATCGTTGTCGTTCAGTTGCGTTCACCAAGACTGCTGTTTCCTGTGTGCGTCATAAATGTTATGCGATATATGGAACCGCAATTACAGAGGCGTCTGATGGTGGATATCCGCAACATCTTGCCTATCAGAGGAGATTATTCAAGCTCTCAGAATACCCCAATGCCTGGCCGCAGTTGTTTTACGGAATTGTGAGTATATCAGAGAGTCCGCCATGCATTCTGCTGACAGCAACAGAGCTGGAGGTCTTTTCTTCTTAAGGTATGTCACGAAACCGAGGAAATGGTCAATGAAGCAGCAGGATTATTAAGCGAGTTGTTCACCCCATCCAACCGCTGGTTGACGATACCATGCAGCCGACGCGCACGCCACCAGACGGAGGAACCTTGGTGGTTGAATTAACGCTGCTCTGCAGATCTCGAGATGATAGTGCAGAGGAGATTCATCTTTCTGATGTCACACGTGAGTTGAATCTCTCATATCGAAGGATATCGGAGATAGACCTACGTCCTCTTGCCAAATGTCAGAATCTTGAGATTCTTGACCTATCAGACAATCTCATCAGCCAGATATACCTCTGGCCCTTGATGAAATGCAAGCAGCTGAAACAACTAAGACTGTCCCATAATCGATTCAAACGAATCGATGTCACACCACTTTTGGACATTCCACAGTTAAGAACCATAGATATCGATGATACGGTCGAGATTGTTGCGAACTACGATATGCGCACGAGGAGGATGAAGACTCTATCTCTCGAGGACCTCCGAAGCAAGCATCCATTGAGATGGCGATTCGACTTCGAAACAATGGATCCCCTGATTGAGGTGGAGAGAATTAGAAACAAACTCTTCACCGAGCTGAATGATATCTACTGTAGCCCCGACAACCGCCAAGTCATCCATGCAGAGCTGATGTGCAGACTGCAATCAGCCTTAGAAGACGCCCTCGTCCAAGAGATTGCCAATGCGGAAAGTGCTGAAAACTACAAGAAACTGTATGTTCTCCAGAGAGGCCTAGAATACATAAAGCATAACACCCCAGTTGCCACATAGATACCTTGGTTAAGCAAGAGGTGGACTGTTGTCCATCTGACCCCTATCTATACTGAACGGTGAAGGCACGTCTGGAGGACGAGTTGGTTTGGACCAGATTATTCTACGTTACAGGACCACAACTGGACTGGAGAAGATGACCCGTATAAGAACAGATGAGTCAAACATCAACTTGGAAGTGCGGGATATCCAGACCATAGACTTGCTTCCTCTAATCTGGTGCGGAAACCTCGAGGGATTGAGCCTGAGCTATAACGCACTGGAAGAAATAGACCTTTCACCACTCAATCGATGCCCCAATCTACGGGGACTCTGGCTCAGTCATAATAGGCTAAAGGGTGTCGATTTCTCCCCACTTGCCAAGTGCTCTCAACTTGAGGAGGTCTGCCTTCAGAACAATGATATCAAGAGAATGGATGTTTCGGGGCTCTTCAATTGTCGCAATCTTGAAGTTCTGAGGTTCGATGAGAATGTGACTCTAACTGCCGATGTCTTTCTCAAGTCGATTGGAAACTGGCCAGACCTGCTTGTGAAGTACTATGATAAGATACTCTGGCGCTCGAATGTGGATTGGGGAAAACTGAAGTAATTCGGCTTGCTAGGACGACTCGACAGCTCCGAGCTCATTCATATTACCAACAACTTCAAGGCCAGCATTCATACCCGTCCCTTCAAAGAGCAGCTCGTTCTGTCCATCAGTTATTTCATAGAGTTTCAGATGGATCCCTGCAGTTAGACTTTCGACAATGCGACCGTCCATCAGACCACTCTCAGGAGAACGCAGTGTCGCCCCGTTTGAGCGCGATGCGTTCACCACAAGGACGTTGTCACGATTGTGAGCCCTGAACGTCACCTCATTGCTCGAAACCTTAATCTCTGAAACCTTGGCCCTCGAATAAGTAGTGAAACGATATATCTGTCCGTCGAAGAGGAATCCAATTAGAAATCCCGGAAACGAACTCCACATCCAAGGAATCGTGGCTATGGATGATGTGAAGGAAACACCTGACTCTTCAAAGTGGTTAGACTGCATCCATATCCAAGCGCTCGGAAAGCCAGACCCCCAGTCTTTCTCAATATACC
>CAYYQL010000003.1:0-8250 GCA_964473825.1 uncultured archaeon | reverse complement strand
ATCAACTTCAATCGAACCGCTAAGAGCATGATCAAAACTCAAGATGCCGTGAAGACACTCCATCCTAGGAAGGAACCTGAAAGGACCCATTGCTCCAGGGCTGAGTCTGGACACGGGCCACGGCACTAGCTCTCCAAACTGCACATTGCCTTTCACTACAGCATCATTGTCAATAATGTCGAGGCTCATACCTTCAAGACTGAAAGAGTTCTTACCGATTGCAATCTCGAAAACATCGTCAGAACAGCGGAATCGATCGATAGGAAACCAGTGATAAGTCGCATGAGAACTGGGACCGTTCATAACTTGAATGAAGGAGTGTGCGTCATCAGTACTGTTGCCAAAAGAAACACCAGGGATTATCGCAAGAGAATCGTCCTGTGCCTCGTTGACCATTTTGAAGTACCATCCCTCGAAGTAGTTTCTCATCTTCGCCCGTCCTTGGTACATATCGGGCCTCCAGATCACTCGTAACCGCTTAGGAATCATTGAACCTCAACCACAAGTCTGACAACGAGATATATCTACTACTTGTGTCCATCGAGTCGTATAAGTCATATGCTCCTAGCTCAATAAGACTGATGTGATACAGAATGGATGCGAAGCTTAGCGGAAAGCATGTGCTGATTACAGGAGCCTCCGGAGGTATTGGCAATCAAACAGTGAAACGTTTCTTGAGGGAAGGAGCCAACATCACTGCCGCGTATCACACGAACGCGAGAGAACTTGCGAACCTTAGTACTGAGTATGGCAAAATGATACAGCTCATTCAGGTTGATGTCAGAGAAGAACAACAGGTCAAGAGGCTCTTTGACCAAGCTAAGGCACGATTCGGAAGAGTAGACATCTTGATAGCTAACGCAGGAGTCGCCAATCATCAGGGGATTGGTATACATGAGATGCCCGCCAAGCAATGGAACAACACGCTGGCCGTCAACCTGAGCGGAGTGTTCCTATGCGCTAAGCACTTCTTCAGGAATCTCGACAAGCATCGCGAGGACACGGCGTCACTTGTCATGATAGGTTCTACTGCAGGAGTCTTTGGCGAGGCTTGGTACTGCGATTACGCTGCGTCGAAGGCGGCAATGCACGGACTGATGATGAGTCTGAAGAATGAAATCGTTCATCTCGCTCCACGGGGAAGAGTCAATCTCGTAAATCCCGGATGGACAATGACACCCATGGCGGATGGAGCACTTCAAGATGAAGACATGCTGAAGACAATACTCCAGACCATACCCCTTCGCAAGACTGCTGTGACTGATGACATTGCTAGTACAATCGTCTTTCTGGCATCAGATCAGCTTGCCGGGCACATCAGCGGACAGGCCATCACGGTGGCAGGCGGAATGGAGGGGAGAGTATTATTCACACGGAATGATTTTGGCATGTGAACCCAGAGCCAAGCGTTTATATCTTTACATTACATATATGTAATAGCTACATATTGCATATGGAGGCATACAGAATGGCAAATCTACTGGTCTTGGGAATCGTGAAATTCCTTCACGATCTCTTTACGACAATATGGGTCGGCGGATTGATCACGCTGGGAATCACCGTCATGCCGTCGGTCAAGAAATCAATGGGAATGGGGCCTGAGGCAAACAAGTTGATGGACACCATCAGGAAGAGACTCAGCATCTTGGTCTATGTCAGCATCATTGGCCTGTTCGTAACTGGGCTGTTGATGGGAAACAGCTCGCTCCTCTATTCAGGCGTTGTGTCCATCAGTAACGAGTATTCGGCCCTGTTAACGGCGAAGCATCTCGTCGTTGCATTGATGGTAGTCTTGGCCCTTGTCAGAAGTCGAGTTCTTCCGAGAATGTCGCTAGAGGGCATGAAGAAGACAAAGATGGGTGCAAGACTAACAATCCTAAACATGATCCTCGGAATCATAGTACTTCTATTGAGTGCGTTTGCCTCTGCGATGACTATCGTCACGCTTTCGTCAGGCTAAGAAGCAGATACCATACTCCGACAGTCTAGAGTGGGTTATGAAATCGTGACAAGAAACAACAAGCAGGGTAAAGAGTACCCTTCAGGCGAACAAGAGTATAGTCCACTTGAGCCACTTCCGATTGTCAGGGTAATGCTTCTATTGTTGATCCGCAACGAGCCTGGATCAACCGGTTATGACCTGATAGGACTGATAGAGGGACTGACCCATGGCCATGCCGTGCTCCAGTCAGGTACCATCTACGGGGAACTGCGTAGACTGGAGAAACATGGGATGCTCACTTCTCAGAGAGAGAAGGAGGGCAGGCGAAGAAGGGAGTATCAGATAACCCAGCAGGGTGAGGAGGAGCTTGCAATGTTGATGGCTCAGGTGAGGATGCGAACCAGGACTGTTCTCAATCCCTTACTCTCTCGATACTATGATGAGGACATTATCGAATAGCAGGAGGTTTCATTGTTGAGAGCTATGGGTTTTGACGAAGTTGCACTGGCATATGATGCCTCGATAGATTGGGAAGCACGCCTTCGTAGAGAGATTCCATTTATGATTGAATCAGCTGGGGGCATTGACAAGAATCGCGTACTTGATCTGGCCTGTGGTACGGGACGACACGCAATTGCTTTGAGTAAGCGAGGTGCAAGTGTCCTGGGCATCGATAGTAGCGAAACGATGATTGCTCGGGCAAGAGAGCTAGCTGCAGAGGAGCATGCTGATGTTGAGTTCCTAGTCGCAGACATGACAGAGCTGCACGCGTTGCTTCAAGAGAAGTTCGATCTTGTCATATGTCTGGGTAACTCCTTGGCGCTTCTCGGTAGTCTAGATTCGGTGAAAGGGGTCACCTCAGACATCAACGATATACTCGTTCCTGGCGGCAGATTCATCGCACAGATTCTTAACTTCGAAGAAATCCTCAATTCGGGGTTCCGCTACATGCCGCCGAAGTCCGGGCGAACCGTAGACGGAAACGAGATAGTCTTCTTCCGCTTCTTCTCTCATATTGATGAATCACAGGTTTCTATACTCATACTCAGTGCATTCGAGAGAAGAGGGCCCGAATGGCAAGTGGCAGTGGGCTCCATGGATATATTGCAACTTGATCACGACATTATTGAGCATATGGTGAATGCTGCTGGGTTCACGAGTTTCAGATACTACTCGTCCTATGAGGGGGTGCCTTTCAATCGCAGAAGAGATAGAAACCTCATTGTTGTCGCTATCAAGTAACAGGAGAAATAGGGGCCCGTTTTCGGTGCCCCTTCATGCTTCTATGGCCAGACTTTTCCCTCAACAGGCTCTCTGATCTCCTCTGTCTCTCCTTTCTCCCACCACATCTGCTCAGTATCACTCTCAATCCATGTTGGTGTGGCAGGTGGCGGCCAAGTCCTCAGAATCATGTATCCAAAAAGAAGCACAGTCGGCACGGGAATGAATGCAATGCCGGTACCGTAGGGATAGAACAGTGCTATTATTATAATCGGGGCCATCATGAAGAGAAACGGCACCAATTCGGATAGAATGCCAACTCGGATTGTTGTCTTTCTTGTCTTTTCAGCAGAATAGCATTTGTAGACGAAATAGATGAAAATGACCTTCAGCCCATAGAATGGGAAGGTGCTCAAAAGCACGATTGGATTGATGAAAAAATAACTGTAGCTTCCAATCTCCAAAATCCATGTTGGTGCGTAGACAGCCAGTGTGAAACCGGCGATGTATACCGTGAAGGCGACAAATATCGGACTAAGCAGCATCACAATAAGTAGGATGGCAGCCATGGTCTGTTCGCTGACAGGCAGGTCATGCTGATGTGCAGAGTTATTGGTTGATTGCAGTCGATATCCTCCTATGGAACCAAATGCATCTGTTACCTTAACTGATTTTCTCTATCGGGTTGCAGACAGCTTCGTGAAACTTGGGCATTAAGGGACATCAATCAGACGATAGTCTAGGAGAACTGACAGAACAGTATATCGCTAAGACCGATTATCTGAAGGTGCGGTTGACCCGAAACAGTACATACCTCACAGAGTTGCTCCATTCCCCTATATACAGGGAAGCAATCCAGAGGAAACACATATCTTGTGAAGTATTGAGAAAGAGAGCGATGGAGAGACTGGCATCGTGACATCAGACAATAACTGCGGGAAAGTCGTAGCAGTCTGCTTCTTCACAATCTTCGTTGGGACGGCCTGGGGTATGGCCGGATTGACTGCAGGGACAGGGGCACCGAGCTTCCTTGCCATCATCCCGTTTGGTATGGGCATTTTCGGGATTGTCATGTGTATAGCTCTCCTCAGAGGCTCATCCAGTCATTCTAGCATATCGTATCCTACAACCTCAGGAGTTACCTCTTACTCCGACGATAGTAGGTATTCGGAAAGAACGAAGGAACGCAGAGTCATATATCAGGTCCCTCCACGATGTCCATCGTGCGGTGCAAGCATCAATTCAGAGATTGTGGATTGGGTGGGGCCGCTTCAGGCACAGTGTCCATATTGCAGGGCCACAATAGAAGTGATAGGCAGAGACCTCTAGTCGATGCCAAGGAAAGATGCTATCACGGGTTGCAGACGTAATGGCTTCGTTCTTGTTAGGATGATTAGAATGGGATACAATGACGCTCACCTCAATCAACTCCTTTCAGCGTCATTCCACAAAGACAAGGCAAGTACCCGGTCCGGACATGAATTGGTCTTCTCCTTGCACAACTGCCTGTTGGATACGCTGGGAGCCTTAAGCTAATGTTTGTCGTTGTTCTTATGGCACAACTGTTGGAATCATCCGTAGTCTATCTCAAGTTACTTATCTTGTATGCGGTGACCATCTCACTCCTGGGAATAATCAATGCAAGGGCCCCTTAGTATATCTAAGATGTTAGGCCTGATTACGGTCCCTATCCTCTCCTGGAGCAGGTTCTTATCCTGTTTGTAGCCTCACAGGTTTTGGTCAACCTTTTGAGTGACCTACTTGATGCCACTACAAATCCCCTCACCGGTTCCTGATCATCATATTCCGTTCTACGGTGATTGCCTTAGTCATCGGCATACTCTGTTTTTCAGTGGGTACTACACCTGTTGAGATGGAGGAGTCTGTATTCGGTCCCAGTCCCGAAACCGCAAAGCCAGAGTATTATGTGGAGGATGAGCAGGAGGTAGCTCGTTACGAACGAGAGCAGATAGATGCTGAGGATATCCACCAACAAGAATCACGAATGCGGATAACACGTCGGTCATCTAGGATTGCAGAAAGGTGCTCTTGCATACACACTCGTGATTTGAATTGGCCAGTGGTCACAATTTTGCTTCAGGATCTCCGCTTCTGGCGTTTCCATGTCAGGTATCGTTTGTAGATGAGTACCAAGAATGAGATCGCGAGCATCACAGTGAAGAGACCGAGCACCAGAGGATTGACGAAATCAGTCCCAATCAACAGTCCATGTACATATGCCAATACTAATCCTACATAGACCAGACCATGTACGAATCGCCAGTACTTGGGAACAGCTCGCCGAGCAAATGCAGCCAGCAGTGCGATATAGAAGAGATAGAAGGCCGCTCGTCCGCCCAGAGCTAGGAATGCTTCCAACGATGAGAAGACAGGGAGGAAGATAGTCAGGTCCATGCTCACAGCAAATATTGTCACAGGATGAAGGGTCATAAGAATCATCCCGGCCGCAGCGAAGAGATGATGAATCTCCGCATAGGGTCGAGAGAATATCTGATAGATCTCTCGGGTGAAGGCGGACACGACAGTGGAAAGAAACAGGGATGTGAAGCCCGCTAACGCAGCGAAACGAACCAAAGAACCCGTCCACTCCGATGAAGGACTGAGCAATACGGGCAATGCGACAGCCACGTAGAGCACCATTACTAGAACGACGATGAGTAGCCTCTTCGTCTGATTGCTGATTCTTGATTCGTCGGACAACTGATTAACTCCGTTACATCTTGAGATACTGAGTTGCTATACATCGGGGAGTATTGAGCCTTTCGACAAACATCTCTGATGACACCCAGAAGCCCTGTCGGCATCGTCTGCATTCCTCGAATACTGCCGCAAGAGTGACAGTGACTGTAAACAGTAAAGCAATCGTGTACCGATTGCGTTATTAGAGTCCGGAATCCAGAAGATGAATGGAGGAGGATTATGCCGTTCACTCCATTCCACCTTGGTCCCGGTCTGGCAATTGGTGTTCCGCTAAGAAGACATCTTCATGCACCGACGTTCATAGCGGCGAGCATCCTCGTGGATGTTGAGCCGCTGCTAGTTATCATTCTCGGACTGGACTATCCCCTCCATGGGTGTCTCCATACGTTCGTGTTCGCGATTTCTGCAGGTGTCATGCTTGGAATCGTCCTATTCGGACTTGAGAGATATCTTCAGCCCCTCTATGCCGCATTTCATCTGGAAACAAATAGCAACTACAGCTTGAGGTCCTTTCTAGCTGCAGGCGCCCTCGGTACAGGGGTGCATGTCCTGCTGGACACTCCCCTCTACTCAGATATCACACCATTCTTCCCCGTGATGGCAAATCCATTCTACAATCCCGCACTAGCACCAGAAATCTATAGTCTATGTGTGATTGCTGGTCTTCTAGGCATTGTGTATTATCTTGGACTCGGAGTGATCTCCGTCTACCGGAGCAGTCGAGGATGAGAAAGCTCGGTATTGATTGTAGGGCCCGCCGACGAGCCACTCCTTCTTTCATCCAGGAAAATAGGCGATTGCACCCATGATGAACATGGCAATCCCAATCAGTCCTATGAAGATGCAGCACCAGTTCTCCGAGAGCGAACCTCTGGGTACAACAAACTCGTATTGAGAGCCTGCAATAACAGGATTCATTGTCCCCTTTTCGTGCTGGTCCCAGTCATCCATCGTTGTGCTGTGCCCTCCGGATATTGTTCGTCCCGGATTCTTAAGAGGTTGCTGCTGAGAGGAGGCAACTCAAAAACAGTCGGCATAGGATGATGATGTCTGACTTCTCGGCACCTCTATGACAGGGCTTAAATCCACTCTACTCAACTCCTGCGTGAAGTGAGATACGCAATGTCTGTAACGTGGATGCCTGCTCCAGCGTCAGACGAGGAGTCTAATCCTGATCATAACAGAGGCGAGCAGGGTAAGACGCGCTCCGACTCTTTGCTCACTGTCACAATGTTCCTTGCCCTGCTGGTTGCAGTAAGTGTTCTTTTTGTACCGCTTTACAACTACACATTCCGCGAACCTCTTCCAAAAGGATGGGGCTGGCAAGGGAATGATCTGCAGCTCTTGCTCTTCGGTTGGCAGGTATGGGGTGGGTACATCAATCTGGGCTTGGCCATCGTCATCTCAGTGATGTTACAGCGGTATTCTGGAAACGAATCTGCAAAACAGGTTTCATCACTGGCTGTCGGACTATCAATGGTTATGATTGTCGTCAGCTTCAGCAGCCTATTCAGTGTATATGCCATGATTCTTCCGCCACTGACAGTCCCTATCATCAGGGATGACGAGCCGTTTATCACAATTCTGGCTACCAAGGTGACAGGTATTCTATTCTTGATTGTCAGTCTGATCAGACTGGGGCGCTCAGTCGTCAAGTCGGATTAGTCTCTTGAGACTGCGTGGTGGGAAACACAACAATCAAGAGTTCCAATGCACGTATTATTCCAAGCGCTGGGGTTTCATCCCGTCCCGGGCACAACACCCCGATAACGCAGAGGACATTCCTATCAGGGTACGGGCCGGTCTACCCCCATAGTACTCCTCCTCGAGGCGAAAGATGGTGCGGTTGGCCTCATACGCCCAGTATACTATGCCTCCACCTGCGACCAGCACGAGCAAGATCACCACCAGTGCACGATGCTTCTTGGTCAGGGGCCTCATACGATCACTCCACATGGAAACACTACTAATTCGGAAATAAAAGTACAGCTGCAGTTTCAGTCGATGAGGCGGGCGATGATGGCATCAGCCCCCGAGTCAACAGACACTACGGGGGTCTTCCACTCTGTTGAAGTCCCGTACTTATGATTCCCCAGAAATCCCCAGCCTACACGTTCAACAAAGGATATCGGTGCACCGTTGGTGTCTAGTCGGCCTTCGTATCCCTCTGGGAGGTCAATGTCCAGAAGGAACAGCAGACCGCCTGTGATGCCATAGGGATGGTCAACAGCCACAAAGAGACTGTCGTACGTCGTCAGACCATCGTGCTCGTCCATGGCAATCCTGACGATGCCTGTCTGGTAGATATCGAAGTCCGTCCTGTTCAGCACTGCCCCGTTCCCGAAGCGTATCGTGGTGTTCAGGTT
>CAYYQL010000002.1:0-269287 GCA_964473825.1 uncultured archaeon | reverse complement strand
TGTGAATGCGGCGAGGAATATCCTTGACAGTCACACAGAACAACCCAGTGCCGTTGCTGGGAGGACTATCTGAGGTCCAACTAACAATCAGCGGCCCGTTGCATAGCTGGAAAGAGGCCGTGGCTGAAAGGAAATACATGTAGCCAAGCCTCCACTAATCAGCGTTTCATCTTTCGGCCCTGATAGGACACAGGCTTTCTTCTTTACTTCGGAGCAGACACCATAGTTCCAGTTTCTGGAATGAGTCCAATGCAAAAAACAGTTTCCACTTCTAATCCGTGACCAATGATCAGAATCCTTTCTTCACATAGCACTCTATTATATCGATTCCAGACTGACCAGAAGACGGCTCTGATAGCAGTGCATATGAAGAACCTGACAATCAAGACGATAGCCATGCTGAAGCAGATCGATTAGTCACAACCTTTTTATCGAATTCCGAGTGACATCGATTTCGAATCACCAACGGGCCCGTAGCATAGCCTGGTCATTGCGCCGCTCTGATAAGGCGGAGGCCCGGAGTTCAATCCGCAGAGGACTCCCCTCTGCTGGAACTAATCTCCGCGGGCCCACCATCTCCCCTTCCGACTCCTCTCCGTGAAAGCTGTATACTAACACACATCATGTGTGTCTGAATCAGGCGACGAGTGTGAATCCTCGTAGAGAAGAAGAATCGTTTGATTCCATTGCTCGAAGATTGGAATCCCAGTTGGACAAGACAAAGGGAAATTCGGTTGCGAAAGGAAGAGTAAACCAGCTTGGAGAGGATTACATAGATTGCATCAGACAGGCACGGACTGCTATTGTATTCTTTCATCAAAGTCAGTGCCCTCATTGCCGAAGAATGATGCCCATACTTGAGGATCTTGCTGAGGAGTTCAACCGAAGGGTCTACTTCGCAATGGTCGACATCGAGAAGACGAAGGGGGTCAGAGATGCAATGAACATCACTGCTGTACCGTTACTAGTTGCCTTCAAGAAGAGGCACCGAGTGGCGCATATAGAGGGCTTTCGACCTAGAGATGAGTTAGATGGATAGACCGCATTGCCTGGGGCTTGTTGCCGATGGGCCTGAAGAGCGGTCCAATGTCCAGACTTGAATGACTTGGACATGGGTGCTGCTACAGGTTTAGTTTGAAGACGTATTCCTCGTCTGCCATGCTCATCCGACTCTCTATAATCTTACCGGTCTTATGGAGAAAGCGAATCATGGGTTGATTCCGCGGGTGAACATAGGCTATGAAGGCTTCAACACCTTTACTCTTAGCAATACGCATGAGCTGGTTTAGAAGAAAGGTCCCTATGCCTTTACCCTGGTACTCATCCTGAACTAGCAATGCAAATTCGGCCTCGTTTGTGCTGCGATTCAACAGATACCTTCCTGCGCCTATAATCCGCTCAGCCTCTTCATCCTCATCAGGTTTGATAACTGCAACAATAGATATGTCACGGTCTTGATCAACGTTGTAGAACTCCTGCAAAGTCTGTCGGCGCAGGCTTCTGAGGGGCGTCAAGAATCTGAAGAAGATGCTCTCCTCGGATAAATCATAGAACAGTTCCTTGATACGATCGGTGTCATCGGGTCGGATGAGTCGGAAATGGACTGTGACAGGTCCATTCGGATCCTTGAAAGTCTCTTGTGTTTCGTACTCCGATGCAAAGTATGTTCCTTGGGAAAGAAATGGTACTTGATCCTCGTGGACGTACTTCATGGTCTTTGCAGCTTCGAGGAGCTCGTTTCGGAACTTGGGATGAGCAATGGCAATCAACGAGAGGACTCGTTCTCTTATGGTCTTTCCATGCAATGATGCAAGCCCATATTCTGTTATTACAATGTCAACGTCACCACGAGTTGTTACAACACCGGCACCTTCACTGAGCCGAGGTACTATCCGAGATGTTTTCCCGTTCATGGCGGTCGATTGCATACATATGATTGCCTTACCATCAGGAGAACGTGAAGCACCTCTGATGAAATCAACCTGACCACCGATACCGCTGTAGAACTTGTGGCCGATTGAGTCGGCACACACTTGACCGGTGAGGTCAACTTCGAGTGCGGAGTTGATTGCTACCATTTTGTTGTTTTCGCCGATGATGTATGGGTCATTGACGTACTCGGAGGGTCTAAACTCAAACAGAGGGTTCTCGTGAACATATTCGTATAGCTTCTCAGACCCCATGGCGAAACTTGCAATGATTTTGCCTCTATGAAGGGTCTTCTTCTTGCATGTTATCACGCCCTGTTCGATAAGAGGAATGAGGCTATCACTGAACATCTCTGTATGTATCCCTAAATCGCTCACACCCGAGTCCATCAAGTTATTGCAGACTGCCTGTGGTAGTGCTCCGATACCGAGCTCGAGCGTTGATTCATTCTCTATTAGTCTTGCAACGTACGAACCAATTAAGTCAATTGTTTCATCAACTTCGACTGACTCAAATTGCCGTAATGGCTCTGTGAATGGAACTAGATAGTCTATATCGCGCACATTGAGAAACGAATCCCCAAGGGTGACAGGCATGCGTTCATTCACTTGAGCGATGATTATGTCTGCACTCTCTGCACCAGATTTCGTGATGTCCACAGATATTCCAAGGGAGCAGTAACCATGTTCATCTGGGGGACTTACCTGGATCATGGCAACGTCAATGGGCATCTTTCGTGACCGAAAGAGACGTGGAATGTCAGAGAGCATAATTGGTGTGTAGTCGGCTCTTCCCTCTGTAACAGCTTCACGCATGTTCTCGCTAATGAAGAATGAATTGTGTCGGAATTGAGCCTGGAACTTGGGGTCAGCAGAGGGCGTGTCACCAAGTGTGAGCAGATGCACGATTTCATTATCGGCCATTTGATCTGCATGGTTGGCAAGCTCTTGAACCAGATGATAAGGAACGCCACACCCTGTACCGAGGAAGATCCTCGTTCCGCGTCTAATCTTCTTGATCGCCTTCGGAGCAGTTAGCACTTTGTTCTTGTACTTCTCAGTCCAGTCCTGCTTCGCCATTAGAAACACCCTAGTAAGCCATGACTCGTCCAACGCCTAGCCCATATAGAGCTTTGCAAGTGGCTCGAAAGAACTGAGAATGCCATTTCCGTGAGGACGGTCGGAAGGCTTTTAGTCCCGTTTTTCTCGGCGAGAGTAGACATTCGCCATTGAAAAGGTGAACACATGATGTCCGAGAATGTTGGAAATCGCTACTTGGTAATGTTTGGTGCAATCATTGTCCAACTATGCCTTGGTACCATATACGCCTGGTCTGAGTTTCAGAATGCTCTCAAACTTGCAATGTCGCAAGGAGGGCTCTATGGGTGGCTGGTGTTGAATACCCAGTGGCCCTTTGCGGCAGGTCTGGCGTCTTTTGCAGTGTTTATGGTATTTGCAGGCCGTTGGCAAGACAAGATTGGTCCTCGTAAGGTTGCCACCGTTGGAGGCGTCCTACTGGGCCTAGGCTATATGCTCGCTTCACTTGTTGATACACTGGCTCTCGACGAGATGATGGGGACGCTCTATCTGGTACTGACTTACGGTGTGATTGGTGGTGCGGGTATTGGTTTTGCCTATGTATGTCCAATTGCAGCTCTTGTGAAATGGTTCCCCGATAAGAAGGGGAGTGTGTCTGGAATTGCGGTTGCAGGATTTGGTGGAGGTGCACTAATCTTCCTCTATGTGGAGCAATACCTTATCGAGTCCGCTGGAGGACTAATAGGTCCGCCATTCTTCATTCTGGGCATAATTTACCTGGTTGGAGTCATTGTTGGTGCACAAGTACTCACAATACCTCCTCAAGGATGGACCCCTGAAGGGTGGAGTCCACCAGAAACCACAGCTGACGGTTCGGGCAAGGGTATGATGCCTAACGAGATGATTAGAACTGGTACATTCTGGTTGCTTTGGCTTGCATTCATATTCGCTGCAACAGCAGGCCTCATGACACTTGGCAACGTGAAGAGTGCTGCTGCGGAGGTGGATCCACTGGTCGAACTGCTAGGATTGGGAGCTGCGATTGGAGGGATAATGTCAATCTTCAATGCAGCTGGAAGAATAGTATGGGGTGCCACATCGGACAAACTTGGCCGTGTTAAGACCATGACTCTTATGTTCCTCCTACTGGCAGTTTCGATGTTTAGCTTCGCATATATCGTCACACTTCCGCAAACCGAAGGAATGTGGATGACGGTCACAGTTGTCGCATCGGTTGTTGGTTTCTGTTTTGGTGGTAACTTCGCCTTATTCCCGTCAGCAACAGCTGACTATTTCGGCTCGCCTAATGTAGGTAAGAATTACGGTGTTGTCTTCACTGCCTATGGAATAGCTGGAGTGGTGGGTGCTCTTGTCGCAGGATCGTTTGTTGATATCACAAGTAGCTACTTCCTAGCCTTCATTGCAACAGGAATCCTTGCCATTCTTGCTATTATACTGACAGTCGTCATGAAAATGAGGGGTACGGATTAGTTTCTGTCCACTCGGTGCGGGTCTGGGTGCAACTCCTGTGACTCGCCCTTCTCCTTTTTCAACCGAACCTGTTTCGCTGAATGATTGCTGACGCGGCTCATACTACTGGCCGATGGTTCTACATCTCAGAGAGTTTTCGTACGTTCCTCGACTCGATGACAGTTCGCTAACTAGAACTGTAGACGCTTGTATCTCTGCCTTCGAAACCAAAAACGGCGATTAGAAACCTCGTGCTCGTGGCAAGCCTATCAAACACTTCTCAAATGGGGAGATGCAAGGGATGAATAGTAGATGATTCAGCCGCCCGATTGCGATTTGGATTGCTCAATGCTTTCAGTATGATTAGTGCTTTCTTGAGTCTTCAATCTGTATACAACAAGCATTCTAAAGACTAGATCCCTTCGAGAATTCCGAGGTAACAATTAGTGATATTATTCGCCATCTTCTCTGATTACGGTCCCATACGGCTATCAGTACTCGTTTTGGACGCCGCAAACTACGAAAATGATGATGGGCCATTGTTTGAACCAAGTCACTCATAGGTCTGCTCATTTCTGCATGGCTTGTCAATGGTCAGCTCCACTATACGAAACTGGACGGTGAAACTTTCACTACTGAAAGGCGAAGTGGATAACAATACTATTGCTCACACTATGATAAGGGCCTTCATGTTGATGTGAATGCAGCAGCAAGCATGATTCAACTGCAAGACGATAATCTTTATAATTGGCGGTTTGACGACGGGCTCAAAGTATCGATAAAGATAGTTCTGGGTGACCACTATTGAGTGACGAAAAGAAAATCACAGTAACAAGCCACGAAGAGAGAAGGTTCTCTCCCCCCAAGAGCTTCGTTGACAAGGCTTACATAAAGAGCCATGAAGAAAGGATGAAGCTGTGGAAGGAATCTATAGAGAATACCGACGATTTCTGGCTGGAAATTGCAAAAGACTTGTGCTATTGGAAGAAAGAACCTACAAAGGGGTTCGACTGGAAGGATCCCGAGAAGGCTCGATTCACCTGGTTCGAGGATGGAGTAACTAATCTCGCCTACAATTGCCTTGACAAACATGTAGAAGCGGGAAAAGGGGATCAGGTGGCCCTCATTTGGCAGGGTGAACCTCTCGATGATTCAAAGACATATACCTACAAAGAGCTGCTTAGCGAGGTCAATAAGGCTGCTAACATCTTGAAAAATCTGGGCGTGAAAAAGGGCGACAGGGTAACAATATATCTGCCCATGATTCCTGAGCTGACCATCATCATGCTTGCATGTGTTAGAATTGGTGCCGTTCATAGCATTGTCTTTGGCGGTTTCAGCTCTGATTCATTGAAAGACCGGATTCTCGACTGCGAGGGCAAGGTGCTTGTCACATCTGACGGATACTACCGTAGTGGCAAGACAATCAATCAGAAAGAGAATGCAGATAGAGCAGTAGAAGAGGCCCCAATAGTGGAGAAGGTCCTTGTGGTTAACAGAATTGACCGCAAAGATACGCCATGGACTGAGGGACGTGACGTCTGGTATCATGATGAATACGAGAAGGTCGATGACAAGTGTGATGCAGAATGGTTGAATGCTGAAGATCCTCTATTCATTCTATACACTTCCGGATCTACTGGCAAACCAAAAGGCGTCCTTCACACACTTGGCGGCTATATGGTCTATACAACTCATACATTTCTGAACATCTTCGACTGGCACGAAGGCGACATCTATTGGTGTACTGCCGATATCGGCTGGATTACAGGACACTCATATATCGTCTATGGTCCACTGAGTGCAGGTTCGACGTCCATGATGTATGAGGGCGCCATTTGGCCTGAGCCTGATAGATTCTGGCATGAAGTGGAACGATGGAAAGTCAATCAGTTCTACACCGCCCCAACAGCTATTCGTGCGCTCATGCGTTATGGTGACGAACCGGTCGAGAAACATGACCTCTCAACGCTGGATCTCCTAGGTACCGTTGGCGAGCCGATTAACCCTGAAGCATGGCTCTGGTATTACAAAGTGGTTGGGAAGGAGAAGTGCCCAATAGTTGACACATACTGGCAGACCGAGACTGGTGGTGTGATAATCACGCCATTGCCTGGTGCTGACGACCTCATACCAGGTAGTGCCACATTCCCATACTTCGGCATCGACCCAATAATCGTTGATGAAACGGGCAAGCCTGTGGGCCCGAACGAAGGGGGCTATCTGTGCATCAAGAAGCCCTGGCCGGGTCTCATGCGAACTGTATATGGCGACCATCAGCGATTCATTGACACATACTGGTCACAGTACAAGGACCCCGAAACAGGACAGCCTATGTACATGACCGGCGACGGTTCACGCTTCAATGATGACGGGTACTACTTTGTGATGGGACGCATCGATGATGTACTCAAGGTGTCAGGTCACAGACTTGGAACTGCAGAGATTGAATCCGCGCTTGTTTCGCACCCATCTGTTGCAGAAACAGCAGTTGTTGGATTTCCCCACGAGATTAAGGGTGAGGACATATACGCATACATCACACTCAAGGCGGGTGTTGATAAGAGCGAAGACCTGAAGAAGGAACTCAAACAGCACGTGCGAAAGGAAATTGGTCCCATTGCAACTCCTGCGAAGATTCAGTTTGCCGACGCACTGCCAAAGACTCGCTCTGGGAAAATCATGCGCAGGATTCTGAAGAAGATTGCCGCAGGCGAAGTCGATGACCTTGGCGATACTACAACATTGGCCGATCCAACAGTTGTAGAAACGCTAGTCAAGGGAAGGATAGAGTAAATCCTATTCGAGAGGGCCTTGCCGGATCCTCTCATTCTCTCCTTTTTTCTCCTGGATAGATTACAGGCTGTGGTCAATCTTCACTACAGAGTACTCGATTCATGTGGGTCGATTAGACAGGGACGCATCTTCGGGCTCTTGTGGTGTAATTAGAAGTGTGGAAGCCAGAGCATAGAGGACATCGACGACCGTTCCAAGAAGTCGAGGCGACTATAATTTCATTCGAAACCAGCACTCGGACCAACAGAAATAGCGAATGACTTATACGACTCGGTCACAGGTTCACGCCAAGGATTGTGCTTCTTGTCCCGTTAGGCGAAATCAGCGAGGTAGATTATGTGAGTTCAAGTCTAAACAAAACCAAGCTTGTGTTTGTGACTGGAGGGGTTCTGTCTGGCATTGGTAAGGGCGTCACCACGGCCTCTATTGCCAAATTATTCCAGTTCAGAGGCTATTCTGTAAGAATTGTCAAGGTTGACCCCTACCTCAATATCGACCCCGGGACTCTCAACCCTATAGAACATGGAGAGGTCTTTGTTACTGATCAGACATGGACATTTAAGCCAGTTGATGATTTTCAGTTCAATATCTCAGAAATAGATCTGGATTTCGGAACATATGAGCGATTTACGGGAATGAATGCACATCCCTCTCAGAATATCACCTCAGGACAGATTTATACCTCAGTGATTCTTGGAGAGAGAAAGGGAGACTTTCTGGGGAGAACTGTCCAGATAATACCGCATGTGACTGACCAAATCAAGAAACGGATATGGGAAAACATAGCGAAAGACTCGGTCCCGGACGTGCTGCTTGTCGAGATCGGAGGAACGGTGGGTGACATGGAAGCTATGCCATTTCTGGAAGCGGTGCGTCAGCTGATAAGAGAAATCGGACGCGAAAGAGTTGCACTGGTCCATGTAACACTTGTACCGTTCCTGAGTTCTGTGGGCGAATTCAAAACAAAACCGACCCAACACAGTGTTCGAGAACTGCAAAGTTTAGGACTCCAGCCAGATGTCGTTATTTGTAGGGCTGAAGAAGAGTTGCCAGAGGCTGCAGAAGCAAAGATAGCATTGTTCTGTAATGTTCCCGAGGAGTGTGTCATTTCAAATCCAGACATCCAAGTGATCTATCAATTGCCACTGTCTTTTGAGAAACAAGACCTAGGAGGCATTCTCGTAAGACATCTGGGATTGGAAACGAGGGCACCACAGACAGAAGAGTGGGAGAAAATCGTTGATTCATTCCAAAAGATGTCAGAAGATGTCAGGATTGCTATGCCAGGCAAATATACAATGCTCGGTGACTCTTACAAGAGTATCAATGAGGCTTTGGCCCATGCCGGTGCAGTATGTGGATGTAGGGTCAACATCAAATGGATTGAAACTGAATCTAGATGCGACGAGGAGTGCCTCACTGAAGATTTAAGCGATGTCGATGGGGTATTGCTTACGCCTGGATTTGGAGATCGAGGCGTAGAGGGAATGATAAGCGCAGCGGCGGTTGCCATAAAGAGAAAGATCCCGTTCCTCGGAATATGTTATGGTGCACAATTAGGAGCGGTGGCATTTGCGAGGAATATCATGGGATGGAAAGGGGCAAATACAACCGAAGTCGATGAAGACAGTCTCTATCCTGTTGTTGACTTGATGGACGAACAGAAAGTCACCGAAGATAAGGGCGGGACAATGCGTCTTGGAGGCCACGAAGTCCAAATTGTGAAGGGAACCCACCTAAGCAGATTATACGATGAAGCTGTTGTGAGAGAGAGATTCAGGCATAGATACCATCTGATTGAACGTTATATCAGCAAGATGGAACGCAAGTCCATGGTCATCTCGGCTTTTGATATGACCGGGACAATAATCAATGCAATTGAGATCGAGGACCATCCCTTCTGGATTGGAGTACAGTTTCATCCAGAGTTCAAGTCGAGGCCCGATAGAGCGCACCCCCTATACTTGGGGCTAATTAGGGCTGCATTGGAATACAAGACAAGAAGAGGGAATCCGCTTGAATCGGGACCTTGACCGAATGTTATCTCAACTAGTAGAAGAGATTGAACGAGTTGAGGGGACTAGAAGACGATTCGGGGCAGTCATGGCCAAGTTGAAAAATTCGATTGATTTGGGCAGATTTCCGGCCGTTTCCAGGAATGCATTAGAGCCTGCGCTAGTCAAGAAGATCGAACCTGTAAGACTTGACGGTCTGAAGATTGTGGGCATTGATGGGGGTTTGGTCAGGAGGGGCTTCCGATCGATGGATCTTCTGCTCACCCGAGGGGTTGCAGTAGTCTTTCGATTTGGGACAAGGGGTGCTCTTGAAGTGGATTTCTTTCCGGATGCATTTCCTGAACCCCAGATAATTCCCCTCACTCAACGGTTCTCAGGACCTGAGCTAGACCAGTTTGCATCTTTGGAGAGACTGGCAACAGAGCTGCGAGTTGCACTGAATGTTATTGATAAACATGAAGCAGAATTGATATTGATTGATGGCAGTCTGTTCTTTCATCCACGGGACCGCCCACAGAATGCTTCCATAGTGTATGAGAAGTTCGAAGAAGTCGTTGCGTTGTACAAGCAGTTGTATAACAAGGCCAGCAAGAAGAAGACTCTGGTGGTGGGCATAATAAAGGACAGTCGCTCATCAAGAGTCGTGAGTATGTTGGGTGATATTCTTCCACATGTCTTGCGGGAACCAGACCTGTTTGAGATGATGCAGGGAATTGATTATCGTTGGTTGTTGAAGATTTCTCGCGATTGTGATTTGCTTGACACATTTTTAGAAGAGGGAGAGAGAACCTTTGCATTCAGATATTCAGCAGAGCTTGCACAGAATACAGATGCCTTGGAGGAACTCTACTCTTGGGCCTCATCGATTTGGGTCACCTATCTGAAGACGGCCAAGGAAGATTTTCCCATCAGGGTCGAACTACTGGGGGATAGAACGTTCGATACAAAACAGCTTGATAAGGCCCTCTCAGCAATATTGCCTCTTTCATGGCAGCATCCCGAATACGGTATTCCAACCCCCATCTTGGAAGCTGATGCAAGAGCTAGGATAACCCACAATGAAACCAGTCTTATTGTGGATAGACTGATGGCACTATCTGGACTAACTTATAGCTCGCTCGAGAAGCGGAGATCACGGAATCCCTTTGGGGGTTAGAAAATAGATGACAGAAACCACACTTAGCAGGTTAGGAACAGTTGTGTGCATAGACTCTTCGCCAAATGTTATGGAGTTCAGTTTCGTGGTTGAAGGGGATTCGGAAAAGATAGTTGTGCGCAGGGGCGAATTTGTAAACATAGCCACACAGGCAGGCTTGATCATTGCAAAGGTGCAAGGTCTAGTCAGAACTAATCGATATTATCGGCATGCTGAAGCAGTGAGAGAGTATCAGTCTAGAGGAGAGCCTCTCAGGTCTATATTTCCCACTGATAGATGGCAGTATACCATCGCTCATGCACGTGTCACAGGCCTTTGGAGCAAGAACAGGACCTTAAGACCGTACTTTGCGGTTTCCCCCGGATCTGTGGTGAGACAGGCAGATGAAGACATTCTATCAGCATTTCTCAAGCTGGATCAGGAGAACGGTTTGTATCTTGGACGGTTGGGTCACCATCAGGCTGATTTCATGCCTAATATTGACAGACTCCTATCAAAGCATCTTGCAATATTGGCCATGAGTGGGGCCGGAAAATCCTACTTTGTTTCTGTTCTACTAGAAGAGATATTGAGGAGAAGCAAGAAACACGGAAGATTAGGTGTAGTTGTGATAGACGTTCATGGAGAATACTCATACTTCAAATCTATGGAAGGGAAGGACTTGGGTGTGGGCGAGACTGGTTTTGAGGTCGATTACATCAGAGGAGTACAGTTCCAGATACCTGCAAAGACAATCGGTGCAGAGGGGCTACGGTCCATGGTTTCGAATATGAGTTCTGCGCAGGTTCGTGACCTTCGAAGAGTGATTTCTGAGATGAAACGAGATTCAGACTGGAACTACACATTGGATGACGTAATAGAATATGTAAGGAAAGACGAGAATATTCATAAGAATACCAAGGAGGCGCTCATTGGCTGGCTTATTGACTTAGATGAAACGAAAATCTTTGGTAAGGAGCCGGTTCCCGATGTTCGAAGTATAGTCCGACCAGGAAAAATCACTCTGATAGACCTGAGCGACTTCGTTTCTTTGAAGAAGAAACAAATCATAGTATCGTACCTGACAAATCAGTTGCTCTATTTGCGACGTAATGAAAGAATTCCACCCTTTCTCTTGGTGCTTGAAGAGGCCCATCAATTCTGTCCAGAGAGTAGACATGAGCTAGCACTTCCGAAGTATCAGATAGAAACGATTGCAAGAGAGGGACGGAAATTCTTCGCTCTTCTCTGCTTGGTGTCTCAGAGACCTGTCAAACTATCTACCACGGTATTGAGTCAATGTAGCAATCAGGCAATTTTCCGCACTACGAATCCGTATGATCTTGAACACATTGGTAGAAGTAGTGAAGGAATAGACCGTGCATCTCTCGATGCTATAACTTCGCTTGAGGTGGGCGAGGCTCTTTTTGTCGGAGAGGTCGTTTCAGTCCCAACCTTTGTGAAGATTCGAAAGCGTCTATATGAACCAAGAGATGGTCCTTCGAGTCTAAGCGAAGCGATTAGGAAATCAGATAGGTAAAGGGGGAGTCATGAATAAGAGTCAAAAACCCAAGATGTTTCTTCCATTTGTCGAACCATCACTGACGTGGAGGTCGTAAGTATGTCGACTAGGAGAAATGAGGAAATCAGGAAGGTCATAGACCACTTACAAGTCGGTCTGGTGGAGCTGTTTGACCAGTTGTCTCAACTACGTAGACTTCTTGATTTGGCCTCGGTGGATTTACCTTCTGACTCGGCACCCGTTACCAGAGGCCTCTTCTCAAGAGTTTCAAGTGAAAAGATGAAGAGAGTAGATTCATCAGAAGAAACGAAGACTGAATCTGGACTGGGAGCCTCACCTATTCGTTCTGAAGGGGACTCTGGTATCAGTGATGTCGAGAAATCAGAAAGCAATGTAGAGGAAAATAGCACTGAACCGTCTGTTTCAGCAAGTGCTGTGACCAAACTGGACTCGATTGCACATGCAATTCGAGAAGGGGGTTCTTCTGCAGAGCAGATAGCTATCATGCTAGAAGCGACCAAGAAATCTCTGGTAACACCTGATAGCCCCAAGGTGGAGAACGATATGGATATTGTTCTGAAATTCCTGAAGGCCCGTGGAAACCGCGGAATTCGCCCTGAAGAGAGCGAGAATATTCTTCGAAGGATAGATAGATGGAATCTCTATCTATCTCGAAGGTGAGCAAGTCCCCTTTATGGTGTGAAAGATTCATGCTATTCTAAGTCAATGATTATTCGCTTTACCTTGGTCCGCGAGATCTTCTTCAGCCCATGTTGACCTGGTTCATATCTGCATTCCAGAAGATTAGCTTCCTGAAGAATCTTAATCTGAGCACTGGCATTTGCTTCTGTTCCGCCAAGATGTCGTGCAACTCTTGTCACATCTTTCTCTCCCTTGAGGAGGAGTTTAAGAATCTTCAGCCTTGTGCCTGACGAGAGTGCGCGGCCGATGCGTAAAATCTTTTCATCTTCGTTGAGTTGTAGCGTTTCTGACAGTTGTAACACCTCGTATGGGTTGCCTTGTGTTGCTCAATTAAGGGTTTAATATACTTGCTGTTTATGTATGAACCAGTCTAGTGTTTTTCGATGGCCTCATGTTAATGCTTATAGGTGAACTTGGTGTTTTTTGGGTGAGTTCGGAGCCACATGGGCGATGATAGCGATTTGGTTATCGGATTTGATATTCTCCCCTTACATAGCTCTCGCTCCAGAAAACGCTCGAAATACGCATGTGTTGTTATGCGAGATGGAGTGGTTCTAAATGAATACTCCAGCCTATCTCGTAGAAATCTGATTAGACTGATACGTGAGTTGGAACCAACCTACATAGCCACTGATAACATCTTCGAGATAGTTCCAGATGCGAAGTCAGTATTCCGCTTTGTGAAGAGGATTCCTCACGAGACAAGGATTGTACAAGTAACAGGAGTTCCCCCAAAGCAAGTCAAACTGAAGACTCTGGCTAGACAGCATAATATCCCCATTAGAGGTAAGCTTCGACCATTGGAAGCAGCTCGCATCGCTGCCAAGTTGGTTGGTATGGGAGTAGGTTACGCGCTAGAGTGTTTTAGCGAACAGACTGAGATCAAAGTCACCCGTGGCAGGAAGATGGGAAAAGGCGGGCAGAGCGCCAACAGATATCGCCGAAAGATACATTCAGAAATTCAGCAGATGACTCGCCATGTTGAGTCTGAACTAAAGAGGGCCGATATCGAGTATGATATTCATCTGCGTCACTCAGATTTCGGCTACTCCAGTGCCAGGATTGTTGCCTATGCTCCCTTGCCAATAATCAGAGGGATGATAGATCCAAAACGTGGCGGGGACTTCAATGTAATAGTTTCACCCATCAGAAAACGTACCGAGTTTGTTCCACTTGAACCAAAACCTGTCCCTAGTAAGATATCTCCACGTTACTTCATTCTCGGCGTTGACCCTGGCACCACTGCAGCCATATGTCTTCTAAACCTTAGAGGAAAGGTGCATTTGCTTGAAAGCAAAAGAGCATTGACTAGGGCAGACATTATCAGGAAAGTGTATGAGCATGGGGTACCCATAGTTGTGGCCACAGACACAACGCCTGTTCCGCATCAAGTAAAGAAGATTGCAAGTACCCTCAACGCAGAGATCTATGAGCCAAACAAGCCCATTGCAGTTGCTGATAAGCAAGAGCTAGCAAGAGAGTACTCGGACAATGTGAAAATTGGAAATGCTCATGAACGCGATGCTCTAACAGCTGCAGTCTATGCGTACAGGAGTGTCCTGTCTAAGCTTGAACAGATAGATCACAAGATACGGGAAGAGCAGATTTCGGTTGAGCGCGACCACTTGAAAGCACTGGTTCTGAAGGGAATGCCGATGAATGAGGCAATAGCTGGCCTTGTGAGAGAGCAAGCAGAAGTTGTTGAGATGCCTACAGCTCCTCTGGAAAAGAAAGAAGAGCCTCTTACTCAAGAGAGATATGATTCTCTTAGAGAGAAAGTGGAGGGCTTGGAAGAAGAGAACGAATTGCTGACTGATAGAATAGAAGACTTGGAAAGGCTTGTAGAATATCTTCAATTCAAAGAAGATGAACTCTCGTACAGTCTCGAGATTGTGAACAAACAGAATTATTGGAAAGTGAAGAGAGATAGAGAAGTTGCAAAGAAACAAACTCAACTCAGAAAGGCACAGAGTGAGGTACGGCATCTTCGTAGCGAATACAAGAAATTGGAGGAGCGACTTCGGCGACTAAAAGGCGTCAAGAAGCTTGAAATGCGGGGAGATATGATTGCAATAAAGACCTTGCCGCATTTCACACGTGAGAGTATCATGGGCTACTCACGAAAGGTGGGACTGAAACGGGGAGATATCGTCTTATTTGAGGATGCCAGTGGCGGGGGACCACAAACTGCTAGAATATTGATAGAGCAAGAAATAAGAGCTGTGATAGTAGATACGCCCCTTTCACATTTGGCTGAAGAAGAACTCGTCAAAGCAATGATTCCAGTTATTGATGGCAATTCAGTCGAATTGCAGAGAGTGGATGAATTTGCATTCATAAGCAGAAAGAGGTTTGAACAGAAATTCAACGAATTTGTCAAAAGAGTTCGTGAGAAGGCCCGAAAAATGGGAGAGGAAGAACTAGTTCGCCTAGTCGAACGATATCAAAGAGAGATAGACAGGTAAGATGGCGTCTTGAGAGGATATTCACGCGGGAACTTGAATCCAGAGAATATTGTTTCCCCTGATTAGAATCTGTCCGTACTTAGCAACGGTCGTGTCTTCTTCAACTTCTTCTGCATCAGCAAGTGTTAGATTCATGTACATGTCACAACGTGTTAATTTTCCTCGGAAGATCCTCTGGTCTTTAAGCTTGATAGACACGGTTTCATTTAGATTGCCTTCCAGGGCTTTAATTGGCATCTTCTCGCTGGACACGTTAGGTTTCCTCGTTGTGGAGGCTCTGTGAGGCGATTATAAACCCTTTGTTGTTAAGAATGTACAAAACACAAGAGTAATTGAGCTTGAAAATCAGATTCTGGATGAAGCTGAGAGAAACAGACAGGGTTGAACTGCTCAATGATATGCTTAGGTCTGGAAGGTACTGCTCATTCGTTTGGAGCTGGTGTAGTTGATGACACAGGCAGGGTCCTTGCTAATATATGGGACATGCTTTCTCCGAAAGAGGGAGGAATTCACCCACGAGAGGCAAGTAGACACCATTCGGAGTTCGGCCCCCAGATAGTATCTAAAGCGATGAGTCAAGCAGGGGTTGGTTACGAAGAGATTGACATTGTCGCTTTTTCCAGAGGGCCGGGATTGGGTCCATGCCTTAGAACCACAGCGACAATAGCCCGAACATTATCTGCAAAACTCGCGGTTCCAATGGTAGGAGTGAACCATTGTGTTGCCCACATAGAGATTGGCTGCATGGAATCTGGATTTCAAGATCCTGTCACCGTGTATGTATCGGGCGGTAACACTCAGATAATTGCATATGCAGGAGCACGCTTTCGTACTTTTGGAGAAACCCTGGATATAGCCATTGGAAATATGCTGGACACTTTTGGGCGATTGGCGGGTATGGGGTTTCCTGCAGGACCGGATATCGAAAAGAAAGCCCAATTGGGCCATAAGTATCACTTGTTACCATATTCTGTGAAGGGTATGGATCTGAGTTACTCTGGTATGTTGACAGCTGCTAGAAGACTCTACCAAGATGGTGAGAACATCGATGACATTTGCTATAGCATCCAAGAAACATCTTTTGGAATGCTAGCGGAGATAGCAGAACGGGCACTTGCGCATACCAAGAAGAATGAGCTTCTTCTAACAGGTGGCGTTGCCAGAAACAAGAGGCTTGCAGAGATTCTCTCTGGTGTTGCCAATCGACATGAAGTAGAATTCCACAGAGTGTCCCCTGCTCTTGCTGGTGACCAAGGTGCAATGATAGCTTGGACGGGTATTCTCCAGTATCAAGCCGGAGGAGGACTTCCAATAGCAGAATCTTCTGTGCTGCCCAAGTGGAGAACCGATGAGCAAGACATTCTGTGGAGAGGGACGAGGTGAAGCAGGAGATATGGGCTCTGGGGGCAGAGTCGTGCATCTTTCTTGTGAAGAAGTGGGGTCGCTCCTTGATTGTGAAGACCAGACCTGCGAAGCCGTATCTTTTCGAAGAGATTGACATTGCACTCAGAAGATCAAGGACGATTCGAGAATGTAGAATGCTGTCATTTGTTCGTGGACTGGGTGTGCCAACGCCGGCCGTCTATTCCATAGACTTGCTGAACTATTCGATAACTATGGATTACATCAAGGGAAGCCAGTTGAAGTCGATAGTTGATGAGAAACCCCTGAACTACTCAGAAAAGCTATTCGAGAAATTCGGGAAGCTCATAGCCTTGATGCATAAGGGGGGAGTGGTACATGGTGATCCTACCACAAGTAACGTGATAGTTGATGATTCGGACAAGATCTGGCTCGTTGACTTTGGATTGGCAGAATGGAATGCGGATGTGGAAATGAAAGGAGTTGATCTCCATCTAATCAGACGAGCCCTTGAAACTACACATTGGGCTCATCAAGATGAATTGCTGGAAAGGATTCTGAAGGGATATGCAGTCACTGCACGAGAAGATGCTGAAGAAGCAATATCCAGAATGGAAGAGATTCGCGAGAGAGGAAGGTATCACTAGACACAAGGGAATGTTTATATCCGCTGTCAAGAGCGGAGGAAAGGAGCCGATGTTTAGGGCGACCTACTGATGCTATAGAAGTGGAAGAGTCTGGACGGCAAGCTGTGAATGCTTGAAGACCACAGAATTCAGCAACTATCTTGAAGCATCATAATGTGAATCACGTTTCACTTAGTTCGTTCCTGAAACTATTGACGGTGAACTAAGAATCCCGTGCTCACTTTCGCCCAACGAGCAGTACATGGAATCTCAAGAAACAGGAGCCGTTCTTATGGCAAGAATGCACACAAGACGCAAAGGCCAATCCGGAAGCAAGCGACCTTCAACACTTCGTGTCCCAGAGTGGATGGACAAGGATGCAGATTGGGTTGAGGAGAAGGTTCTCGAACTTGCCAAAGAAGGCAATACGCCAAGTATGATTGGGATGATCCTTCGTGATCAGTATGGTGTTCCTCTTGTCAAGGTTGTCACTGGCAAGAGAATTCTTCAGATAATCAGGGAAAATGAGCTCGAAAGAAGAGTACCTGAAGACCTTAGGAATCTGATTGCGAAGGCTGCAGTTATTCGAAGACACTTGGAGGAGAATAGGAAAGATTACGTCTCCAAACGCGGTCTGAAGTTGACTGAAAGCAAGATCCATAGACTCTCCAAGTACTACAGGAGAAGAAAGATTCTTCCAGCTGACTGGAAGTACTCTCCAGAACAAGCCGCAGTCTTGCTGAGATAGTTTTATCATAACCGCCGAGCTTTCCGGCCTCAAGATGAAAGAGGCTGCATTTGACGTTCCAAGATTGAAAGCCATTAGGCAGGCTTGTGATGAAGTAGACTTGAGTGGAGACTCGTATTTAGTAATTCTGACAGCACCTATGCCCGAGTGTATTATGGCGAGCGTGCTGCTTTCTATGGCAATGCTGAGAGTGAAGGGCACTTTTCATATTAAGTATGGCGAACCCGTCTATTCCGCAAAGAGGATTGAAGAGATTCTTGAGGCGCATCCTCGCTGCAGATTGGCAATTGTGGGGGTAAATCCTGACGAGAATCTGGACCTAGGCAATCAGGTTTTTGTCATGGGGGTTTCAGACGCAGATTCTTCATCAATTACACTTGGCCGGCAGGGAGAAGAAACACTAGCAGCCTATGCTCTGGCATCAGAAAAACTGCGCGTTGGTAGCAACGAATTGAAACTGGCACTGGCTGGGACCTTGGCGGGTAGTCGGAAAGAGGAAACTGCCGAGGATATTCTTGGCTATTGTAGAGAACACGGAGTTGCTGATATTCGAAAGGGTTTCTTGTTGTTCGGGAGTAATTTTCTGCCCCTCATTGAATCGCTCGAGTATAGCATGTTTCCATATCTTTCCAATCTTAGTGGTGATAGAGTGGCATGTGAAGAACTGCTAGACGAGGCGGACATTCCTTTCAGCAAGAGAGGAAATCCGATTCTTGACCTAGACACAAAGGAACAGCAGAGCCTTAGTGAGAATCTGATCCCTCTGCTTGATTCGCGACTGATTTCCGAGGTGTTCGGGCAGGATTTGGTGTTCCCCGATGAGAAAGGCAATGGTCCCATGAGATTCTTCTCGAACATGATGGTTCTTTTCAAGGTAGCATGGATACGGAACAAGTACGGCCTGAGCGCAGCGATGTGCTTTGGGGACAGAGCTCAGCAATTGAGAACGCTGATTGATGAATCCCTATCACTAAGCAAGCGATCATTGGATGCACTACCACAGATGTTCGCAGCCATCGACAAAGAATCCAATATTGCTGATAGTCGCGTGGTAGAGCTGGAGGTGAATGTTGGATCTGATCTGCTTCCGACGCTTGGCATTATTGCATCTCAGAATGGAATGCTTCACGATGATTTCTTATTGTTGGGAAACAGTAATGAAACCCACTTGGTATGGAAGAGAGAAGAGCATAGTCTCCAGATGATTATGAAAATGCTGCATGAGGCGGCTATAGAGTCTGTATCTACATCCTACCGGTCCTTACGGATAGATGAAAAAATCTCCATTATTGGACGTGCTGTAGGAGAGGTGTTGTTGAACTCGGCGTCCGGGAGTGAGGAAACGGATTGAGAGCAGAAATCAGACTAAATCTAAAGTCCAAGGAGGATGCAGAAACGGTCCTTTCTTCAGTTGAACCGGACAATGTACCACTTCCAGACGGTTTGATGGTGAAATCACAAAGGAAAGGTAAACAATTGATACTGGGGGTCAGTTGTCATAGAAATATCGAGTCCTTCATGGCTACCATTGAAGACTTGATGGGCGCTGTGGACTTGTCTGTAAGAATGATTGAGACTCTTGCTGAAAATGAACGGTAGATTACGGCTCATGCTGCTCTTCTGGTAGGCCACCAACTTCTTTGTAGATTGATTGGGCCTTTTCTCTAGCCATTTGAGCCATATCTTTAGTGATAAACCCTCTCTGAACTGCTCGCTTGAGCAGGTGTTGATCTATTATCCGTACGTTGCCATCCCCGGGAAGACTGATTACGTCAATCTCAAGATCCAGATATCTTACACGACTTGGGTTTGTTCCGTTGTTTGGATAGACCTCAACACCCGTGTTCATATTGATATACGTACCTTTCAGTGTGCCTTTGCGTGAGTAATATTCAGTTACAAGTGTGAGAGAACCAGGCACTACTTTGGCTATGGCATAGTCACCTTCATCTCGTGGCACATCTACCCCGTCGGGAACATCCTCATTGAGTTTTAGCTTCCGATTAGTATAACGGAACTGCCGTTTGATAGAGAATCCTGATGAATCTGAACTAACAACTCGTCCACGAGATAGAATAATGTTGCGTCCATCGAGTTTCACGTGTTCTATGTTTACTGGATCACCTTTTCTAGGCAAGTCAAGTTCGACAACTCGTTCCAGTTTGGATGTTATGTATCTCCGTTCCTCCGGCCGCTCCTCAATTATTGATTCTGCAAAATCAACCAAGGATGCATAACCGGCACTTTTGTAATAATGATGTCTATCGATTGTTGGTCTTATTTTGGACCTTGTTTCGTCCAAAGCTTGCTTCACTTCTGCAGGAAATTCTATGTCTGCATTACTTGTACCCTCGAAAAGCAGTCCTGGGCGCTCTCCATCATTATAGTTGCTATATATCTGGCGAGTTACGTCAAGAAGGTCTTCAACCTCTAGACGGAGTTCCTCCTGAGTGAGATTCCTAGCTGCAGTACGCCAAAGAATTCCCCATCCATCTGTGTATCGTTTCAGGTTCTTGCCCAGAGCAGTGAGTTCTCTGCGCATCTCAGAATCCTTGATTTTTGTGCTGAGTCTGACAACAGGCTCCGGAAGAAGAACTGCTGCGCGACCAGGAATAGTGATACTCGAAGAGAGTACGGGAGACTTTCGTCCATAGTCATGAGCCTTTACTTGAACCATGATTATAGCACCGCGCCGTAGCCCTCTCTCAGGAAGAAGACCAGAAACTGAACCCAGATCTACCCGCGTTTGGCCGGTCTTCTCGTCTCTACCCAGAATAATGCCTCGATAGATCGAGCTCTTTGCAACTCTGGGGGTTCGAATGACAACCCATCCTAGTCTTCTCCTCAGTACTTCCGTCAGACGTTCAAGTATCGATTCGTACGCGATTGCAACAATACCCTGCAGATCGCTTCGGTCCCAGATGTCGATATCTGGGATTTCTTTTCTAAAAGGTAGGCCAAACCGTCTTGCAACTTCAGGTGTAGGTTGGGCCATTTCAAAATGATTTTGTAGCATTATCTGGGTCAATGAGTGCGAATAGATACCTCTGATTCTCGCCTTTATCATCAATGAACACTGATCCTCAAATGAACGGCTCCTTTTTTTCCTCTAACAGAAACCAACAGCCCCTGTCAAAGAGAGATACCCTCTCTAGTCCCGTATGGGTTCCAGAAGACTGGAAACATGCCATATCTTTGTCCGAGCGTGATTTGGACAGTTAGGGTCTTGGCTGGGCTCGTCAAGCATGGATATTGCATTCTGCGCCCTTGCAGCTGGCGAATCACCTTCGTTTTCGAGAATGGCTATTGCTTCATTCGCCGCGCGCCGTATGTTTCTGGGAACCGAAGAATCCTCGGATATTTGCTTTAGTAGGTGCTTAGACTGGTCAATGTTCTTCTGTATTTCGGGGTCCATTTTGGACTCACCTCGGAATTGTCTCTGCGCACTGATGGAGTGCGAATAACGAAGGACCCTCAACTCTCATTGGCATATAGGCATTTTGGCATGGCCCCTTCAGTATTGGGAGGGAGTTTGAGATTGGCCCGGCATTACTCCTTATATCTCAGTTCCTGCATAATGTATCTTTGTGTATCAAATGAACGACAAGGACAATCTCTCAGTCAAGAGAATGGCAGATTTATTGCGTAGGGGAGCCACCATGCTCGCACAACCATGTCCTAACTGCGGTTCTCCACTCATGAAAGCAGGCAACGAAGTATTCTGCACCACATGTAATCGCCGTGTGGGCAAGGAGAGAACAGATAATGTTTCTCTGGAGAAGAAGATCAATGGCTCTGTGTTCTCAGCCTTACAGGTCAGCATAATTAGGAAGCTGAGCGCCCTGAATGAGGCCCTTGAGGGGGAGAATGATGTTGATACACTGACCCGCCTTGCTAATCTTCTTCTTATGCTACTAAAATCCCTCGAAAAGCTTGAGAGATACTGATTGATGGCATGAGACTGCGAAAGTATCTAATCGGTGGTCACTTGCCCTTGTCTGACGAGTTCCTTCGTAGCCTTGTCCTTCTTGCTTTGACTTCCTCAGGACCTTTTAGCACCTTACTCTTCCGAATCTCGCACTGGCGAATGGGTATAATGACCCTAACAACGTCATTTACCTCCCCTGCAAGTTCGCCTAGAACAACCTTCTGCACTAGCTCTTCAAAGGTATGCTTCTTCGCATGAGTGCGGATGACCTTTTCTATTGCCTTTCGGACTGAATGCTCTTGACTGGTCTTAGCACGGGTTGTGGTGAACACTATCACGGAAATTCGCATGAGATAATCGTCTTTTGTGAGTATGGGCCCAATCCAATCTATTCTTGTTGTGCCTCTTCTGACAAGCCCACGAAGGTAATCTGAACTCCATTCGTGACCATGGAAGACTGTGTTCGCCTGCTGGCCCTTGACCTCAAATATCTTGAATCTGAGCTTTACATGGATCTGGTCGAAGTCTCCAGTCAGATCATAGAGCGTGGGTTGTAGTGTTCGACCAATTAGAAGGTCAGGGTTTCCAGCTGGAGTTCGGCCAATCTCTTTGTTGTCGAAATAGTCGGGTGCAAGAATCTGATACCATGTTTTCTCACGCCATTTGTCTCTGGTTCTTGCGGCTGCCTGTCGACTTCTAGATGACATATCTATTCATCACGCTCTTACCTGATTTCAAAAATGGGATGCCATTAAGACTTGTGATTTATCCCACTCTCAGCAGGGTAACTTCGCGAACGACTTCTGAGGTGAATAAAAACATTGTGACATGGGTTACGTATGTGTGCAAATCTTGAGAATAATGAGCGGGTCATTCTGTCGATGTTGTGACGCCAAAATCGTTATATCGAAACTCACTGCCAATTCGAATTACGCGGAGGTTGCCAAGCTAGGTTAAAGGCGCAAGGTTTAGGTCCTTGTCTCGTAGGAGTTCACGAGTTCAAATCTCGTCCTCCGCACCATCTTCTTGAAACTGTATTTGGTCAGAGGCAAAATCCTCAATACATCGTTCTTTGTAGGCTCCAACGATAATGATGAAGGTCATGTTTCTTGCTACCGAAGACAACAATATGCACCTAATGCATATCCTGTTGAATGCCAATAACTACCATGAGCACGGACATGAAGTGGCCGTAGTTCTTGAGTGCGGGTCGCCGAGACTGTTGATTGGGATTGCTGACAAGTCGATTAGACTGCCTGCATTCGAAAAGGCGATGGAGAAGGGAATCATCGATCACGCCTGTAGAGCGTGTACTGCCAATTTCTCTGCTACAGAAGCTGCAGAGAAACTTCGTGTTCCGCTGAAGGGAGAACTAGCCGGACATTCCGACCTTCTAGGGTTCAGTACAAAAGGGTTTGATATAATCACTTTCTAGATTTGAGGGGATTTGGCGCCTGCATGAACTAGGTGCAAGCATATTTCCTTGTATCTGGTTGACCTCCGACCATTCGGTTTCACGAATGATCTACCATCAACTCTGCGGAACAACTGGGCGAATAACAAGAAGACAATACATTAACGTTATATCGGAAGCAACTAAGACCTCTCACAGCCGGGGTATCTAAGTGGTTTTGTGATAAGGCCTCTTGTTGCAACACACACGGAGATGGTCTCGAAAGCCATTGCCCTTGAGGCTCATGGGTTCGAACGATTGAACCTCTTCGGCTCAATTCGAAAATCCCATCCCCGGCGCCAATTCTTAAATGCAAAATTTGACAGGCTGTACTTGAGAAGCATCGTCTTGATTCTCCACTAGATTACAGCTCCTGACTTGAATCGTTTTCCGAGCCGCTAGGAAGCCGGGGGTTTTAATTGGACATATGTGAACATGAAACCAGAAGACCAGAATCTTACATATATCTAAAGGAATCAAGTCCTCATATGTAAGAAATGTGTAAGATTTCCTCCCTTTTGATAAGTTATGTCGGTCATGATAGTGGAGAGGTAGAACGCAGAAGTTTCCTAGAGGTGAAGTTGACTTACCAAATTGTAAGAAACAGATTATCCAGATGCCCACTATGAAGCAGTCTCAATACCGATGAAAGATTTTGATTTCTGGTGCAAGCGTCTTAAGATTCACAATGGTAACAATTCCTGGCGTAGGTTCCACACCTTGCTTTTTCATGAAATCAGTCTGATCTTGAAAGGTTCCCGAGTTGATGATTCGGACTCCCCGATAGCTATCAACAGCATTATGATGGGCATGCCCGAAATGAACTATGTCTGGTGGCTCATCAATGACCATCCAATCTTTGTGAAGCGGCGCCAATTCTGTCTTACCTCCATAGAGCGGCGCCAAATGACGCTTTCTCAGCAGTTCTATCATAGAAATCTCTGGATTCTTGTAAGAGGCTCCGGGAATCTGAGTGACAAGGTCATCTAAGGAATCGCCATGTGTGACAAGGATATTGACTCCCTCAACGATAAGCTGGCTTGGATCTCCTAACATTGTTAGTCTGTCTTCAAGGGCGTACAATGCTGGTGAAAACTCCTTGGGGATTGGAGGTCTTGGAAGGGCCTGCCTGCAAGCATCGTGATTTCCTGGGATGCAAAATATCTTAATCCTATCAGGAAGCTTCTTCAACTTCTCAGCTAGATAGGAGTACTGCTCTACTATGTCATCAATTAGAAGGTTGTTTCTTTGACCTGGATACACTCCTATTCCGTCACAAAGATCGCCCGCTATGAAGAGATACCTTACATTCTCAACTACGCCCTTCTCCGAACTGTCCACATCTTTTCCTCTCAGCCAGTTGATGAATCTATCAAAATCATCATCTAGAAATTCTGTACTGCCACAATGAAGGTCAGATATGAATACTGCATTGACATCTCTTCTAGATCTCCGAATGATGCGAGCTGTTGGGATGTCGGGGAACAAAACGTCTTCTGCAATGAGCCTGCCTTCTGAGTCGACTCTTCCTGACACACAAACGATTTCATCGAGTAGTAATGCATTCCCCCTTTCTACTAGAGCCTCTCCATTACTCCTTCTCATAGCAGCAGGAATGACGCAAATTATTGAGCCCTCCTTGTCCTCCAGCTCAATCACAACATTCCGGGATTTCGATATGGTCTTGGTCTTAACGATTCCCATTACTATTTGAGTGGGTGCTTTCTGAGTTCGCTCTCCCCCCCTTCTGAGAGCTCGGTTCCGACTGGCGATGTGCTTCGCTTGTTTTGCTTTGCTGGGTGATACTGCCCCACGAGTATCTAACCTCTTTCTGTAAATCCTTTCAATTGCTCGATATCTGTCCAAGAAGAGCATCAGAAAGTCTTCAATATCACCAGAGGACCCATACGAGTCGCTTGTCGGGTTCTTGGTGATCTCATAATCCCATTTCAAATCCCGATTATTTGATTGTGGTGAAATCTCCTGCATCAATTGATCTGATTGACCAGCATCTACTCCTCTGTCGGAATTATCATCCATCTTGGAGAAGAAGCGGACGAAATCCTCGGTACGAACAACTGGAACGTCTTCGAATACCTCTCTTCTTCGTATTATTTCATCAACCATCCCATATGATGATGCACAAGTGACGACATAGTCCAACGCATCTGGTGTCACCTGTAGGCCGGCATCAAGAAGTCTGCGTAGTACCTTGCGTCTATCCGGGGGCGTCAATGTTTCATCGCTTTCGTAGTCATCTCTATCTCCTTTAAAATTGAACCGAACAGATTATGTGCTCGGCTGAAAATCATAATAAGACTACATCATGACTATTCTTTGGAGCCATCATTCTGCGGTGAAAATTACATGGAAACTAGGAAACTTCAGCAAACTGGCGGGAGAACAGGTAGTTCCTACCTTGTAGTGCTACCAAAAGACTGGGTCTTGCGGCAGAAACTCGAAAAAGGCGACACTGTTATTGTGTCTGAGAAGGAAGATGGTTGTCTGATTATCGATCCAAGAATGCGTGAGTCGGATGAAAGCAGAAAGACGGAGATTCGAATCCAATCAAATTTGAGGTGGGGCATTACGAGCAAATATTTACTCGGATTTGATGAGATTCGTGTTGTAAGCGATAAACCCATTACAAACGAACAAAGAGAAGAACTGAAACGTATCATCAAGCGCTTCGTTGCTCTGGAAGTCACTGATGAAGAAGATCAGATGCTGCTCATTCAGTGCCTTGTGGATCCGTCTACAATCCCTGTTCAAAAAGCAATGAAGCGAACAAATCTGATAGCGACCAGAATGCTTCGTGATGCTCTACAGGCATATTTCGAAGGGGATAGTAAGCTTGCCAAAGATGTTGCAAATCGGGATGAGGAAGTTGATCGCCTATTCTTCTTGATAGTTCGAGAGCTACGATCTGCAATTCAGTATCCTAGCATGGCGGACAAGATGGGGATTGCTCCTGTCGAGGCATTGGATTATCGTCTTGTGGTCCAGTACATTGAACGAATTGCGGATCTTGCAGTGGATATAGCCGGTCTAACGAGCCAACCTGTTCCCAAGCAACTGGTGAAGGATATTGAATCTATCAGCGAGATTATCAAGGAAATGCTGGCAAGATCTCTCTCCAATCTATTCAGGTTTGATTCTGATAAGGTTGCGTGGGTCATGGATGCCGAGAAAGAGATGTTGGTGCTTATAGATACAGTTCGTCACCATCTCGTATCTAAGGAAGAGCAGCTATCTCAGCGTCATACTCAAATCTTGGATATATTGGCACGAATTGGAGAATCTGCAAAAGACATAGCGGATCTCGCTCTACCTAGAAACTAATCTATGCTTTCTGAATAACAACAGTATTTTCGGTTTCCGGGAGTTGACGATGTGCTGCTTGACAGCTCGGTTGCATTCTCTCTAATATTCTAATGCCATAGCAATCACATATCGATTTCATTGCAAAGATGGCGGTTCTAGTCCACCCTGTCACATCCAGCATCTCAGCCATCAAAAAGTCTTTTGCCATTTGCCGGAAAGGTCGGATAAACTCCAATGTGAGAACCCTCCCAATCGACATGAAGACATATCGTCGCTTCCAGTTTTTTGAATTGGCATAAAGGAGGATCAGCCGTTCAATCGCATCGGGTGTGTCCATTGCAACCAAAGCGTGGACTGCAACAAACCAATCTTCTACATTCTGGGAATTGAGCAAGGCATCACACAGTTCTATTGCCCCGGTTTCTCTTCTTCTACTCAGCTCAATTATTGCCGGTTCCCGAAGAAGAGAATGGGCTTGTTCGTTCTTGGCTATTGACCACAACCGCCGGCTTTCAAGATGATGCTCTCCTTGCTTATACGAGGTTGTGTCTGGAATCGCCCTTGAGATCAAACATAGATGTTGGCAGTGCATGTAGTTCAGTGTGGACACCAGTTATTAAGGTCGTAGAATCTATTCTCCTTCAACAGTCTATGCTAGGACAAGGTTGATTGACAACGGTCACGAACAAGAAACGAGATACAGAAGATGCGGAGGCTAGGATATGGTCCACACAGACGATAAACAGAAGCTCTTTGGAACATCAGGAATCAGAGGGGGATTCGAAAAAGTGAATCCGGTCAGCTCGATGAATCTAGGCCGCGCACTTGGCAGTACCCTCAAAGGAAGTGGGGTCGTTGCGGTGGGCACTGATGCACGAACCTCACGTGTGATGCTCCATCACGCCTTCGTATCAGGCCTGCTGTCCACGGGTGTTGATGTAGTCGACCTCGGCATAGTCCCAATGCCTGCAGTTGGTTTCCAGAGTTCTATTGACGGTATTGACATAGGCGTCGTAATTACGGCGAGTCACAATCCTGCTTCAGATAATGGGTTCAAGTTCTTCAAGCAAGGGCGCGAGTTCCTGAGGTCAGAAGAGGTAGAAATAGAAACGCATTATTTCGATGAGGGCTTTCTTGTCGCAGATTGGAATCTGCTGGGGACGAAGTCTTCTCACGATACGCGCATATCATACATGCAGCGAATCAGGAACATGATACTCAACAGAGGTGATGTCAAGGGAAGCTGTAAGATTCTTGTCGATGCGGCAAACGGCGCTGCATCTAATTATACACCACACCTTCTTCGTGATTTGGGTTTCTCAGTTCTGACAATCAACTCCCACCAAGACGGCTATTTCCCGGGTAGGCCAGCTGAACCGTCACCTCGTAATCTGGAGTTCACAATGAATATGGCTGCACAGTCGGACTTTGCAGTCACAGTATGTCATGACGGCGACGGCGACCGTTTGGCAGTCATTGACGAAGAGGGACGCTTCATAGATCAGAATCGAGTCATCGCTCTGTTTGCAAAGTACGAGCTAGAGGAACAAGATGGTGGTCTGGTCGTTGTATCCATTGATACCTCCAATGTCATAGATGAGATTGTGAAATCTCATGGTGGCGAGTTGGTGCGCCGCTCCTTAGGTTCGCTTCAGGAGGAACTTGCACTCCGCTATGACGAGATTGTATTCGCCTCCGAGCCCTGGAAGCCAATATTCACGGAGCTTGGAGGGTGGATGGACGGTATCGCAGGAGCGGCTCGTCTTGCTCAGCTTGTTGTCAATGAGGGGGATGGAAGCTGCATTGAACTAATGAAACAGATACCAGAGTATCCTATGGTACGGGACTTCATCACATGCCCTGATTCTCTGAAGCAGAACTTCATGCAAGGAGTCCGTAAGGCTCTACCCGAGAAGGTTTCCAATATCGACCAGATTCTCGAGGTGGATGGTGTACGGATTGAAAGAAACGATGGCTCTTATCTCTTGGTCCGAGTATCAGGAACAGAACCGAAGGCAAGGTTCTATGTGGGGGCCAGAACCAAGCAGTCAGTTGATACACTGGCGGCGACCGCTAAGAAGACAATGACCAACGTGCTGAATGAGATCGAAAACGAAAAGTCGTAGCATTTCTGCAGATGGACTACTAGGTAAGATTATATCTCTAACATTGAATCGCCTTATAGATGCGTGCCTTTATTTTCAACTAAGGCTCTCATGGAAACGTGCCGGGGTTTCCTAGAACAAATCATGTTCTAATCACTGCTTCTGGAAAGGGCACAGACTGCTCTCTGCAACCCTTCATCAGCGAACCGGTACGAGGGGGTGAATCAAACTCCAGAAGACCAGAATCTTACATATCTCTAAAGGAACCAAGTTTCCATATGTAAGAAATGTGTGATCCCCCTTGCTGCGCCTGCTGAATATCAAAGTGAACAATGTACTGAAACAGTGCCAAATTTGCTATGTCAGTGCTCTTGTCTACAGTGTCGGAACTATTGGCAGCTGTAACATGGGTTGCATAGTGTCATTGCATCTGTTGTGCTACGACACTTGCTCGCATGGCATTCTGGAATAGTAAGCGAAAAGCCTCAATTATGTTATATCCCTCTTTTGCGATGCTCTCAAATACTGTGATAGAACTAGGTATCCTCAAGTAGTGTCTGATTTCTTCCTCACCAACAACATTAGACAAATCCTGTTTGTTGAGGCAGACGACCACCGGAAGGGGGTCGGTTCCTTCATCAACTAGAGTCATAAGCTCGTTCCAGCTTGCAAGATTATCATCGAGGAGATGACGTTGAGCATCAGCAACAAAAATCACTCCGTCTGCGCCCACTAAAACAACCTCCCTAGTGGATCGGTAAAAATCTTGCCCGGTGGCAGACCAAACATGTGCATTCAGATTCCAGACATCATCTAGTGGTATGGGAATAGTTCCAAAATCACAGAACATGGTCCGTCCAACAGTGTTCTCGATTGAAGTCAATCGGTCTGCACATTCTAGAGCTGAAAAGAGCCACCGAACAGATGTAGTTTTCCCACTCATTGCTGGCCCAAAGAAGACTATTTTTAAGCCAATCGTCTTGTTGCCATAGTCGATTATCACTCGTTTCACCTCAAAATTATGTTCCCCACATGCTGTCCACCCAAGCTCCAAGTCCAGAGAGCGTGCCGGTCTTGACACAATCTGAGAAATCTTCATGCCATTCTGCCCGAATGAGCTGAATCATATCGCCTAGGTTTCCCGATTCCCAGCCCACAGCCTCCAAGAGATTGCGTTCTGTAAGGGTTGTAGGAGCACCTAGTTCTCTTGCTAATCGAATTCTGGACAGGATTGTAACTGCCCTTCGAGCGGCATGCACATAACTGCTTATCTCCTCCCTGAACACATCTTGAGTTATCTTATCGGACTCGTCATCGAGAGCAAGTACTGTGGACACCAGTCCTGCAGCACCATCCACTGCACGTAGTGATTTTCGGAGAAGCCTCTTGATTCGCTCCAGAGATTGTCGCTTTCGTGCCAGTATCTTGTCTACAATCCCCTTCTCGAGAGCAAGACTGCTGGCGGGAGATTCTGAAGTATGAAAGCTTAGAGCTGAAGGTGAATGGACTCTCAGAATACCACAGTTCTTAGAGTCTGAACGAATTTGCTCTATTATATTTCCAATTTCGCGTTCGTTGATTGTGGCCCCGAATATCTTGGAACCCAAAGGCAGCGATAAAATCCAACCACTAAATTTTCCGATTCTGTCTAGAGCAAGCCGTAAGTTTGAAGCCAAGGAGCATACAACAGTTCTACTAACTTCGTGGTTATGTCTTTCCTCTTCCCAAACAGCAGATATCGCGTCTTCTGATGTGAAGTCCCGCCAAAACATGATTTTGTGTCTATGTGGACAGAGACTTGTAAGGCTATTAGAAACATCATCAATCAACTCTATGTCTTGTCCAACGACAACTACAGGAATACGGATGAGAATAGAGTTCAATAGAAGCGAAAACTCATTCCCCATGATTTCAATCATTTTGAGGATTGAATAGGTCACGGTTCTCGCCCCGCAAACAGAAGACTTCTCTCAGGACCAGCAGAGAGAAGAAGCTCTTTCAGGTCATCAGGAATAGAAGGCTGGCGTATGGTTGCAGTTTCTAGGATTCTTCTGGCTTCGGAGATATAGTGTTTAAGTAACAGACGCATGAGGCCCAGTTTTTGACTATCTCGGTCTACCCAGAGAGAGAAGACACCATTTGGAACTGAATAGATGAAGTGGCGTGTCTTATCAGTTTCACAGAGCACAGTCTGAAGTGAGCTATTTCTCAGGGTTCTCACGACTCTCTCTGATGCGTCATGTAGTGCAAATGACATGGCAGCTAACCGATCATTCGTAAAACCGTTCAAAGAAACCCTAACGCCTCCATTTAGTGCCAAGAAGACGGAATCAACTCCAGGAATACTATCATGTACCTGTCTAAGGACACTTCGTAGAGTCAATGCTTGTGACCTGTCCAGAGATATTATTGATCGAGAGGTGGAATAGGATGTAGCTACATCATCAGATACAGCAAATCCTTGGAGAATCTGTTGTGTTTCGTTGTTGCTGTAAGATCTCAGTGGTGGAAGATGACCGTTCACACTCTGTCTCAGTAAGTACGAGATTTGGGATAGATTAGCCCTCATCTCAATGAAAAGCGCGGCGAGGTTGACCCTAGGCGCTGTTGTAATTGTGAGGAAGTAATTTTCGTCGTTAGGCAAAGAAGCAAGAAAGACTTTGGATGTATCAGATTCCATAAGAAGATACTTGAAATTCCCATGTACTAGACGTGCCACCCCAAAGATAGCACAGGTTGATGATGCAACTGCAAATACTTCGTCCTTGCTGAACCAGACCCCAGCACTGGCAACGGGCAGCCCATCACGTTGTACGAGGACGACATTCTCAACTCCACTTATCATCTTGATGTCTTGGAGAGTTTCATTCAGTTCATCATTCATCGGATGGCCTCTTGGGGAGATTTGTATGCTATCCTAGAATCCTTGCTGATACTATTTAATCTCCACACAGGACGTGAGAGAATATGCTGTATCGCATTAACTTGAATACAGACGAATAAGTGGAGGAAGTGGGCAGCAGCCTAATTACTTACATATGAATCAAAGCTGCTGTAGGCACCTCTTGGAAGATTTCGCGAGATGCCCGTCCAACCTTGTGTCGATTTGCATCCGAAGTGTATACTCTGATTACGTCCAAGTAGCCCTTCATCATTTCAGCTATATTCGAATAATCTGATAGATTCTGCGGTACTTTCTTTCCATCTATTATCTCGAATATGCCAATTTCCATCGGATCTAGTTGATGTGGATTATAAGGCACTGATGGTAACGTAGGAACATCTACAATGACGTCTTCTACTGGAACATCCGCACTCTCTGCAATTTCTTCCTCGATACTGGCTCGAACTTTTTTCTTCGTAAGAATTTTTGAAACGAATCTGTCTTGTGTGTGAAGCACCTTCTCGAATGCAGATTTGTAAAGTGTACGAGAGTCGAGCATATTCACCATCCGGACTGCTTCTCCAGCCTCAGGAGATATAGAAGGGTCCAATTGTCTAACACGGGATATTAAAGAGATGTCATCGAGAACCAAGAAGTCCTCCGGTTCTTCAAAGGCGGTTAATGATAGAACAGCGTCTGCTGATGTCATGAGCTTGACAAGCATAACCTCAACACTTCGTACTGTCTTGTGATAGTAGACATTGAGAAACATCTCATAGCGAGCGACCAAGAAAGACTCTAGTGCACCTCGTGCAGCGATATCGAACTGGATTGTATAGTCATCTGAAACCTCTACACTCTTGATGAGGCGATGAATATCAACCAAACCATAGCTGACACCGCAATAGAAAGAATCACGAATCAGATAGTCCATCTTGTCTACGTCGACTTGGCCCGCCACAATTCCACTCACTATTGCATCAGTCTTTGTAAGACGGCGACCTCGCACTAAGTCTGCAACACGGGCCTTTGAGATAGTTGCGTCTTCTAGTAGGTCACCAATCTCGCTTTCTCGAATAATCCACTCGGTAACATCTTCGTGATTGAGATTACGACTTTCTACGAGAACCTCCTCAAAAACATGGCTGAAAGGGCCATGTCCTATGTCATGCAAGAGAGCGGCAACGCGGATTTCCTGCAATGCTTCTTCTCCTAGGTCAATCATGGGGAGTAGTTGATTTCCCATTAGTCCTGCAAGAAACATCGCGCCGATACAGTGGCCGAACCGAGTGTGCTCGGCGGTTGGATAGACAAAATGGCCACCGGAGAGTTGCTTTATTCTCCTAAGTCGTTGGTATGGTCTGGAATCGATTATCTTTGATTCTAGTTCCGTCAAACCAACGAAACCATGTATGGGATCGTTGACTTCGATTGAATATTCCATCTGAAACGCCTTCATATTCTTTACATCACGGGATTAAACGATCTGATTTCGCGCACCAAGTCATCAGCGGACTCTATCCCTGATACGCATAGAGGAATATGGATGCTGTCAGCGATTCTTATGGCCAGAGGATCCAGCTCTTTGACACCGTGGATGATTACCACAGCAGGCTTGACGGCAATGGAGGTTCCGATTTGGCTGGCCTTTATTGCAACCATTGGAGATCTGCCAGTGGAAACATGTGTCAATATGGCGGCGCGCTGAGTTGTGCCGCCGTAGAGTTTCAATAGCTGCTGAGGAGTGAGGGATACTATTGCCTTTACGCTATCCAGTGCAGTGTAACCGCAGATATCCCGATCGAGAAGACTGTTGTGAGTAAGCACTTTGCAATCTAGCCTCTCTACAAGTAATCTGGCGGGAACGGGAAATCCGAATTCTCGGCTATCAAGAATAGCATCTGAAGCAATTTCTGGAGCTACGAGCTTCTCAAGAGCCATGGCAATCCTTCCCCCGTTTGCTGCATCCATCTCAATCAGACCCTCAACAAAACGTCTTATGGTATCCACACGAGGCGACTTCCTTCGACCGCTCTCATAGTCACTGATTACTGAAGGAGAAACGTCAAGATGCTCTGCCAAGTCCTTCTGGGAGATTTGGAAATGGTCACGCCACCGTCGCATCAGCGAACCGGGATTATTTTCAGCAAGACAGATTTCTCCTGCCATTGCCTCTGCAAGCCGTCTTCGCGCCTCATTCTGTTCCATGATTCAACCCCCGAATGTATTACAGATAAGACTTGTCTTTTCCCAATTTTGAATGATATCCCCTTGTTACTCACCGGACCGAAGGACTCAAAGAGTGCTCGTGTTTCTGTGTTCTAGATTAGCGATATGTTCTTGGTGTTTCTAGTTGGAACTGCTGGCTCCGGTAAGTCGCTTCTTGCTGCGGCCCTTGAGAAGTGGCTTGTGGATACAGAAATCAGCACAACCGTTGTGAATCTTGATCCTGGTGTTGATGCTCCACCCTATACAAGCGATGTTGACATTAGAGAATATGTTGACTATGGAGAAGTGATTACTAAGTTCGGTCTAGGGCCGAATGGAGCGCTGGTTGCGTCCATGGATATGGCAATCGGGTATCTCCCAGATATCCGTGATGATATACTAGAACGCGAAACAGATTATGTTATCGTTGATTGCCCAGGGCAGATGGAGCTTTTTGCATATCGAAACTCTGGGCCACTTTTTGTGACTGGTCTCACTGGGACTGAGCCCGCCCTCTCCGTATACCTTCTCGACTCGAATATTGCACAAACACCAGAGGGTTATCTTTCTTCGACTCTCTTAGGTCTCTCCATTTCAATCCGGTTTAATCTCCCTCAGCTAAACATCCTAAGCAAATGTGACATACTAGAAGAAGCAACCATTGAGAAAATCGTAACATGGTCGGAGGATACCTTCATGTTGGAGGATGCGCTGTACAATTCAGCCTCGGGGCTCACAAGAGAGTATTCCCAGTCAATTATTCGCATGCTAGAGGATTTGGGTGGAGCCACTAGCCTGACACCGGTTTCCGCAAAAACGCGTATGGGACTTGATATGCTCTATGGTCACATGCAGCGGTTATTCATGGGTGGAGATAACGTATACGATTGAGGTTACTGGATTGATTCAGGACTATTTTGTATATGTTTCCGGGGAGGTCATTCCGCTTGGCAAAGCAGAAACAGAATCACTCTTGGAAATACACTGCAAGGGAATACATGTAGAATGGACAGGACAACTAGGAAGGTTCCGTTTCGAATCTGATCTGACAGATTTCCTGCTTCACAGGGCAGCTTTTGTCAAGAAGAGTGGAAGAGTGATTGCCGAGTTTCATCAGATTGGGGACATTCCACAAGAGAAACTGGTAGGCTTGATTCCTGAATCAGAAACTTTTGCTGTCAGAGCCCTGCATCTTGGAGAGTGGGCAGAGAGAAGAGAAACTAGCAATCTATCCGCCCAAGTTGGCCATCTGCTTCTGAAACACAACCAAGCAGAAGTTTCACTAGAAGGCCCTGATATTCTATTCTTAGTCATATGCTCTGAGGAGAAAAAACTGCTCACGGTTTCACAGAATTCAAAGGTGAGAAAACTGTTAGAACTTCGTGAACCCGGTAGGAAGAAGTTTTTCCATCCCTCGATGATGAATGCCAAGCTTGCGAGAGCTATGGTCAACCTTGCTCAAGTAATGCCAGATAGCCTAGTATTAGACCCGTTCTGTGGTGCAGGTGGGATTCTCTGTGAGGCAGTATTCATTGGTGCAAGAGGCATAGGATTAGATGTAAACTGGAGGCTCTTGAGGGGTGCACAAATCAACCTAGCAGATGAAGCAGGCATAAGAGCTAGCCTTGTACAAGGAGATGCAAGGTATTGTCCTGTGGATTCTTGTGACTGTATTGTCACCGATCCGCCTTATGGAAGAGCAAGCTCAACCAGAGGAAGTCAAGCTGAAAAACTTGTTGAGGTCTTCTTAAATGATGTGCACCGAATACTGGACAAGGGAGGAAGAATGTGTCTGTGTGCAAGTAGTGATATGAAGTTGCGTGATGTCATTAGTGACTTAGACATTATGATTGAAACCGTGATTGATTTGAGAGTGCATAGTGGATTGACTAGACAAGTATTTTCTCTGGTTGTCTAAGGATGCACTATCCGCCCGTTTTCCGTGGGAGGAACTAGCCAGTTCATAGTGTTCTGAAACTCAATCTCGTTTTCAAATTTCAATACCACTTGAATGCATCCAAGTGGGGGACGCTCTTCTGCATCGTCTAGGATTCGAAAGCGGCTAGAACATGCTGCCTGTTTGTCTAGCAGGATGGAAGTTTCAGTTCCATTCCAGTTAGACACTAATCTTCGACGAACCGCATCTATTATTCTGATTTCACGAATTCTCGTTCTCATCCACTCGATTGACTTCCGCTTGTCAGATTCGGCTCGAATCATCAAAATACCATTGAACTCCTCTCTTGTGAATTTCGCGTCGGGAAATAGGCGCAAAAGACAGTCATGCACCTTTTCTGCTGACTCGGTGGAATAAACTGGGGCTTGTACACTAATAATCATGGATTCACGAACCTATCTACTACGAATTGAACCTTCTGAAATAGTTCCTCCTTAGTTCCTTCATTGACGAGCATTATGTCACTCAAGGCAATGACTCCACCAAGACCTACATCTATCTCTCGCATATCACGTTCCCTAAAGGATTCCCAATCTGTTGGTGCATCCTTTCGATTTCGAGCTCCTAGACGGAGAAATCGAGTTCTGGGAGAAGCGTGGACGCATATAGTGGTGACTTCAGTTGCTCTTTTTCGAAAGACCTCCATTTCGGCAATACTCCGACATCCCTCAATTACAAGCAGACTATAGTTGAGAGTCTCCAACTCGTCTAAGCAATACTCTGCAACTGCACCGGGTCCACGATTCGCCCTGAGTTCGAGCATGATGCTTCTTGTATTCTTGGGATCTGGCTCTAGGCCTCTCTTTTTGGCCACCTCACGTACGATATCCCCCATGACAACTACTGGTTGATTGTGGAATCGAAATCTATCGGCTATCTCGCTTTTTCCTGCACCGGGCATGCCAGTAATTAACACTATATGCATTGTAAGGCCCCAAGATTCCGTGTGGAAATAGACTGCATATCACTCTTGTCTCTGAATAAACCATCATTGACAAATTTACGGACTTACCTCAAGAAGCATATCGCTTCCCTCGGGCGTTCGGTGGCAAACTCCGACATTGTTATGTAATCGCCTCTTGCCCGATGGCAACTAAATCGCATAGTCAATGGATGTCTTCTTCTTCAGCTTGCTTAGTATGTCCATAACTACTTCCTTGGGAATTTTATCCAAATCCTCAGAGATCGCCACGTGCAATGATTCCTTGAGAAGTCGATCACGGAGGTCTCGTCCTGAGAAACCATCTGTTAGAGCTGCAAGTTGGCGAATGTTGAATTCCATCTTGATGGGGAGGCGCGATGAATAGAGTTGAAGAATATCTAGTCTATCTGATTCGTCTGGAAGGCCAAACTCAAATACAGTATCAAACCTACTTCTGAGTGCAGAATCAATCATATTGACTGCGTTCGTCGCTCCGATGATAATGACACCGGACTCTTCAACTGTCTGATCCATCTCGCCGAGTAGTGCAGTCACCACCTCGGAAACATCTCCCCTTATGGACTGAAAAGACCGTGAAAGACCTATCGCATCTAATTCGTCGATGAAGATTATGCTAGGAGCAGATTCTCTTGCACTCTCAAACAAGGTGGCGATTCTTCTGCCACCATCACCAACATGTACCCCAATTAGGTCAGATGCTTTCGCGATGAATATCTCGGCCTCGGCCTCATTTGCAACGGCCCTCGCAGTCAAGGTCTTTCCAGTACCCGGTGGACCTTGAAATAAGACAGCACGCGGCGCCCATTCGCCGAACTTGTGTGGTGCTTCTAAATACTTGAGGAGAAGTCTGCATTTGCGCTTTGCGTCTTCATGGCCAATAATGTCGTCCAGCCGAGGTTTAGAGTATAGTGAAGGCGGGCTAGTTTCTTCTTTTTCTAGACGTACTTTTGTGCTCTTTGCGACTATCGAGTCATTGGGAATCACCCTCTTAGCTTGGAAAGCGAAATCGGGCATTACATATCTATCAAAGAGAAACATTCCTTCGTGTACGAAAAGGCCTAACCATTGCTCTCTTGCATAGTCTGAGAAAAGCTCAGTGTTTTCGGTTTCTACACCAATGGCCTTTGGATCTCCCTTTAATCTGAAAGGATAACCGATTGGCTGTAAAACAAGTAGTTGAGTGTTTGGAACATCCCTTCCACGGCGGCGACTTGGCTTCTTGGAAGATTCGCGAGATGAAGTAGGGAGGTCAACTGGTGAGTCTTTTCGCCTTGTCAATTGATTCCTATCACCAAGTCTTTCATTAGAACTGATGCTTTAAGAGTTCCTTTCTGTCCAGCTCCGTTTTGTTAACAAAGATTGAATAGTTGGGTTTCAGATAGCACCTATGGATGAGCGAAATTGACAGAAAAAGTAAGGGCATTTCTGAGCGTTGATATTGATGATGATTCACTCCTCGACCGGATTACTCGAATTCAATCGCACCTAGATGTCAGATCTGCTCGTGTGAAGATGGTGGAGAGAGAAAACATCCATTTCACCTTACGGTTTCTAGGTGATACTAGCTTGAAGAAGATTGAGGAGATCAGGGACAAGCTTTCGTCCATTAATCTGCCTCCTTTCGAAATTGAGGTTTCCGGGGTGGGGGCCTTTCCAAGAATAACACGCCCCAGTGTTATCTGGGTGGGCGTCACCAAAAACGGAGAGAAAATGATAGAACTGAAGAAGAGAGTTGATGAAGGACTAAGAGAAGTGGGATACAGTCAGGATAGAAAATTCACTCCTCATGCAACAATTGCCCGTGTCAAGAGTGTACAGAATCGGCGGCCATTGATAGAGACCATTGAGAATCTGTCAGATGAAGAGATAGGTCTAATTACTGTTGAGTCGTATTGCATGACGAAGAGTACACTTACCCCTAGAGGGGCAGTGTATGAAACCGTGTGGAAACTGCCGTTGATTGAAAATGGTGGATGAAAAATAGAATGGTGGGCCGGGGGCGATTTTCAACATACTGGAAAATCCAACATGTACTTGAACGCCCGATCTCTTGCATTCTGTGACGCCTGGCCTCACGACCAGAATCACCCCAAGCAAGAATCATACCAAGCTAGACTACCGACCCATGAGTGTGGTCAGCCTATCTCATACATAAGATAAAGGTTATCACTGAACCATAGTGTTTAGAACACGTGTTCTAAATCTCTAGTTTGAGTATGGCTGTCCAGCATCTAGACTTATGAGTATCAATACAGTTACTTCTTGAGGACAAAGCAATCAAGGAATAGAGTTGCCATGCAGACAGATCTTCTCTATCATGAGAACTTTCTGAAACACGCCATGTCGCCGGGTCATCCAGAACGCCCTGAACGGCTACGCTATACACTAAATCTACTTCGATGCAAAGGACTGCTTGACCAATGCGGCCTCCAAATCGTCAGTCCAGAACAGGCTGAGCACGAAGACATCTACCCTATTCATAGTCGTGAGTATCTTTCAATGCTTAGGGAAAAGTCCGAACTTGGTGGGGGATACTTCACGTTAGATACGATGGCAAACGAGCATACCTATGTTGCAGCAATGCTTGCTGCTGGTGCTTCAACGTTAGGTATTGACCGCATAATGCAAGAAACCAGTCAGAATGGTCTTGTTCTCTGTAGACCCCCAGGGCACCATGCAGAATTCGAAAAGGCTTTCGGCTTCTGTTTCGTCAATAACATAGCTGTGGCAGCAATACGTCTCATTCGAAAATGGAATCTGAGTCGAGTGATGATAATCGATTATGATGCACATCACGGAAATGGTACACAGAATGCATTCTACTCCACAGACAGAGTTCTTTATGTTGGGCTTCATCAACATGGTCGTACTCTCTTTCCCGGTTCGGGATTCAGTGATGAGTTAGGAGTTGGCGAGGGAGAGGGTTATACAGTGAATCTGCCCTTAGTTCCTGGTTCGGGAGATCCATCGTATAGCGTGTTAGTTGATGAAATCATCGAGCCTTTGGCGGGGATTTATGAACCCGAGTTTGTTCTTGTTTCTGCAGGTTTCGATGCTCATCATCGGGATCCTCTGACGAATCTGGGCATCACTCTTGCAGGACTTGCGCTATTGAATCGACGAATTCAGGCCATAGCTAAGAGATTCAGTCAAGGGCGATGTCTGTATTTCCTGGAGGGCGGTTACGAACTTGAGGTTCTAGGCAATGGCGTTCTCAATGTGCTTCAGGAACTACTAGGATTGGAAGTCACAGTATACGAAGACCTTGGACAGGAGCCAAGACGCTGCACAGAGGGAACACTTAATCTCGTGAGGACAATCAAGGAACGTCTGAGAGGTAAGCTACTGTAGATTAGAAGTCGTCGAGTAGGGTCTGAACACCGGGTTTGCCTTGGGTTTCTTCTTGGCCCTCTGTCAAAGGCGGAATCTCGTTAACCTCGATACCCAACTGTTTCTTTATGGATTGCGCAATTGTTGTGCCAATAGAGGGGACTCGAGCTATAGCCTCAACGGGTGCACTATAAAGTTCCTTGAGGTCTTTGTAACCATGATTGAAAAGCATGCGACCTCTAACACGTCCTATTCCTCTTAGTTTTACAAGTTCGAGAAGGGGTTCCTCCACCCCGTATTTTAATCTGGAACGTAAGCGGCGTAGAACGGGCACCAGATTGCCTACACCAATTACACGAGATATTTCACTTGTTGAGTACATCAACCATTCGGCCGTACGCACGTATCTGTGTACATCACCCATGCCAACCCGATATTCATCCGTAATGTCTCGTTCCGTCCGCTCAGATATCCAATCATCTAACAACCGTGCAGTCTTTATTTCGGCCAGAAACTGGGAGTATGCTTGGGGGTCTTCCCAAGGGTCAGGGGAGCCAAAGAGAAGGTTCTCTGAGATTTCTTGGAGAAAGAATTCATAGTTCTCAGCCTCAGATTGATTTACATAGGTCAAAGATTGGTTCGGTGTATGGCATAGGAGGTGTAAGAGGGCGAATGTAGTAGGGTCCTCGATTTCTGGCAACGTGTCTTTTAGTACGACAGCGGTTTCTGGATCTATGTAGAGTTGTGAGGTTCTATGGCCAAGCGCTGTTGCGTTGTATCTGTTATTATCCTCGCGGTCTACTAGAAGCCCCTCCTCTAGAAACATCAACGCGGAATCAACGTAGGCGTCAATATGGCTCCTTTTGAATTGAACAGAGAAGAAAGTGCCCTCAATGAGAGTGTCAATATCGTTTCTGCTGTGGGTCATACCCGCAGATATTGAAGAAAGAAGATGAAACCGTAGAGCTCGTTCTGATGCAAGTTTGGAGGAAACGTCTTCTGGCTCCGAAAGGACATAGTTGTCATAGAGCTGCTCATATTCCTCGAATGTCTTGGCTACTAGAAGGGCCTCCCCGTAATCATCGTATTTGGGGCGGCCGGCGCGTCCAGCCATCTGTTTGTACTCAAGGATGGGGATAGGATAACTGCCTCGTCCATATTCAAATCTACGATAGTCCCGTATGATGGCACGTCTCGCAGGGAGATTGACGCCTGCTGCTAGTGTCGGAGTTGCAACAATTGCCTTCAGCAAGTTGTTTCTGAAAGCATCCTCAATTCTAGTACGCTCATTATTCGTTAGGCCTGCATGATGAAATGCAACGCCATTCCCCATGACTCGGGCAAGTGTTCGGATTGTTTCTGGTAGGGAGGGCTTCTGCAATATGGTCTTGCGAATGTCAGCCAGCTTTGATGTTTCATTTCTATTCAGAAAGGGGCGAACAGACGGGGCCGCCCTCTTGGCTACCGCAATAGTAGAACGGCGACTTGACACGAAAATCAGTACCTGTCCTCCCTCTTCAAGAGTGTCAGCTATGAGGTCATTTATGGGATATTCCCGCTTTCGCTCAATTTCCTTGATATTACCATCATCAAATCGGATGGAGTCATCAAGAAACACTCCTTCACGAAGGGGTACAGGTCTCCAGTTGCTCTTCACAAGTTGTGCTCTGAGCCACCCGGCTATTTCACCCGAGTTGGATATCGTTGCACTTAGAGCGATAATCTGAGTATGCGACGACATCTGCATTATTTTGGCCATAACCATTTCGAGTGTAGGGCCTCTTGAAGAGTCATTGACAAGATGTATTTCGTCTGCAATCACAATACAGATCTCTGAAAGCCATGAAGCCTGATGTCTGATCAATGAATCAGCACGTTCTGTTGTGAGAATCAGGATATCTGCGTCGTCCAGACGAGTGCCGGGAGAATCATAGTCTCCAACTGACATAGCTGTTCTGATGCCCAACGAATTATATTTTTGGAATTCCAAGTACTTCTCTCTGGCAAGTGACTTTAGAGGAACGAGATAGAGAGCTTTGCCTAGGCCCTCAGATATCGCCTTTAGAATCGCCACCTCAGCAACGAGTGTCTTTCCGGAGCTGGTTGGGATAGCTAGTACCAAGTTGCATCCGTCTAAGACATCAGTCTTGAAAGCCTCAGCTTGTGGTGGAAAAAGCTTGGAGATGCCGTCCTTCTCCAGAATCTCCAGAATCTTTTCATTCAATGGCAAATCTCTGACTTGCGTTAGCTTCCACTCCCGATTGCAGATTAGCTCTGTGCACGTCTTATTTTGCCTTCACGTGGATTGAAGAGGATACCTTGAGCAAGAAGCTTCCGTATAACCTCTTGTGCCCTTTCTTTTGCAAGACCCATGTTGGCCACTCTTTCAAACAGTGCATCTTCACTCACAGTAGAGGACCCCTCTGCTTCAAGGTCCTTCATGGCCTTGATAATGATGTCTGATGAGCTTCTCTGCGAGGCGCTCATTGTGGAAACAACGCTGTCGATGTCTATTTTTCCTGTTGTCCTGTCGAGGGCAACCATTCTGAGGGACTCCTCCATGAGGGAAACGGCCGCTTTAGCATCTTCTTCTGTCACCCTTGATTTCAGTGCCATTTTCGCGCGGGCTTCGGCAAGACGGACAAGAGCCTCAAGCTGCCTTGCCGTTATGGGAACAGGTGCTGCTCCGCCCTCAGCACCCTTTCGAAGACCCACATAGAAACGCTCAATAACTTCGGCAGCTTCAGTAGTAAGTCGTGGAATGACGTACCTATTAGCAAAACCAATGTACTTCTTCAGAAAAGCTGCTCTAATAGGCGACATATCGCCCTCAACGGGTGTTTTCATTCTCTGATGCATTCCAAGAATGAATCGGGCTAGTTCCCGATCCTTTGTTTCCTCGACTGTATCAACTAGTATCCAAATGAGATCGAATCGGGAAAGAATTGTAAAAGGTAGTTTGATGTTGTCCTGCACAGAGTTGGATGGTTCGTATCTGCCAAGTGTGGGATTAGCTGCTGCAAGTATTGATGTTCTTGCATTCAGCGTAGCAACGATTCCTGCCTTTGCAATGCTCACCGTGTGTTGCTCCATCGCTTCATGAATCGCCGTTCGGTCGTTTGGATCCATCTTATCAAACTCGTCAATGCATGCAATGCCCTGATCTGCAAGAACAAGAGCTCCAGCCTCCAATGTCATTGTCCCCGTATCGGTGTCGTGCATAACAGCAGCTGTAAGACCAGCTGCGGTGGTTCCCTTGCCAGATGTATAGAGAGCACGGGATGCAAGACCTGCCACAAACTTCAGAATCTGGCTTTTCCCTGTTCCAGGATCGCCAATCATGAGTATGTTTGATCGGCCCCTTAACCTTGTTCCATCGGGAAGGGTCTTGCCAACGCCTCCAAAGAGCAGTAGAGCGATAGATTCTTTGATTAAATCATGCCCTTTAATCGAGGGTGCAATTGAAGAGTATATTCTCTCATGAACATATGGATCTTCTGCAAGCTTGTGAATCTCCTTTTCGTCTTCCTCGGATATTTCTATCTGTTCGTACTCTTTTTCTGTTATCTCAACACCATTGGCTTGGATGAATATTCTAAAAGTCGCTAGCCTCCCACCCCGTCTGGAAAAGTCAGGAGAGGTCTTTAAGATGCCTGTTATTTTCACCATGTCTCCTGGACGAGAAGTGTCGACAATGTCCCCTTCCAGAATCACATCGACTGAACGTGGCATCTGACCTGGTGGTAGCTCCTCGGGGCTTTCTTGTATTCGAACTTTCTGCCAGTCAATGAATGATGATTTTTCTGGAATGAGCCGCATAGAGGTCTTCTTACCACATTGGGAGCATATGAGGGGTTCTGTATAGCGCCCGTCAATTTGCGTCTGAGGTATCTCAGTTTCGCATTCTCTACATTGAAATATCGCAGTGACAAGAAGCGGTTTTACTTCGCTCGCACGCATCATAATCCCGCTTATATGGATGATTTTGCCGATGTGTATTGATCGAAGAGCACGAAGAGGAACGTGATTTGTATAGTTCGTGATTCTGACCTTAAATGGGAGTGGCGGATTGAAATGAGAAACATAGTCGGGATCTTCTGTTCTCAAGAGCGATATCAACGCGTTGCTCGCCGTATTGAGAAACTCCTCAGGGTCGTCTGCAGCTTCGGCCATGAATACATTGCTGAAACTCACAAGGTCTTGGAAATCCACTGAAAGGGAGGTCTCATCGTTGAGCCCCATGCTTTGGATTCGGGTCCAGTAGACCAAGTTGCCCTGCTCATTCTTGTAGGTACGCAGAAATTCCTCGAATCTTTCTTGTGGATCTTCATCAAAAGTCACTAGATCACGCCCCTAAGTTACTTGTATGTCAGCTGGTCGGCTTTCTGCTCAGAGCCCAAACCGGTGTTCGGTTCGTACATATTTAAGCTCGTGTATTGACCGATATTCATTCCGATACGGTTTCGCGCCAAACTGAGAGTATATGGCTGAGTTTCTCACATAGCCATCGTTCCTCATTCGTCATATGCTTTCTCATGTCTTTGTACATCCCGGATTTTGCAGCCCTGATTATACTAGATAGGCGAGTTTCTACAAGCAATGGTATCATGGTCTGAATTCGTTCGATTGTTTCATAGCTTCTAGAATCGAGTGATGTTTTGTCGCTCTGGAGGCGGTTTAGTTTCTGTCGTAATGCGGCATATAGCATGGGATGAAGTGTCTGGAGACTGTAGGGACTTGTCTTCTCTGCATTGTATATGTTTTGAAGCCTCCTTAAGGACTCGAAAGTTTCCTCTGGCACTACCTCAACCAGCCCATGTTTAGATAGGACATCAATGGCCCAGTTTGGGAGACCGATGCGAGTATCGGATTGGAAGGGGCCATACTTCCGACCACCCACAACAACCTCTGGAATGTCTCGCAGGCAGATGCAGGTTCTTATGTCATTAAGGAACTGTATTTGGAATCGCTGGATTATTGTAGCTGTTTCGGTAGCCAGTGCCATTTCGCCTCACCTTGGTACACTTTGTCGTCTATTAGTGGTATCATAAATGAACTGAATGAAGAACTCGGTTCATGACTAATCGTGTTTTGTAGGAGAACCTATTAAGGTTCCAGTTTGTGGTTGCGAATAGCATGACATAGAAACACCAGTTTCATGTGACCAGTGAAATGATGGATGGAAATCTAGAATGGAGATAGACCTCTGGACCGAGAAGTACAGACCGCCCACGCTAGATGAAATAATCGGCCAAGAATCTGTTATTGAGAGCCTGAAGAAATTCGTACAGAAAAGGGCGGTTCCACATTGTCTATTCAGTGGCCCACCCGGTACCAGCAAGACTACGGCAGCCATGGCTATGGCTCGAGATCTGTTTGGCGACTCATTCGACCGCAATTTCATGGAATTGAATGCCAGCGATGAAAGGGGTATCGATGTTGTTAGAAATCAAGTGAAGAACTTTGCGCGTACTGTTCCGTCAGGAACCGCGCCATTCAAGATTCTTGTTCTAGACGAAGCAGACCATCTCACAGCAGATGCACAACACGCTCTAAGACGAACAATGGAAGCCTATGCCAAGTCTTGCAGGATGATTCTGATATGCAATTACTCGAGTCGGATTATCCCCCCTATTCAGTCAAGATGTGCAGTGTTCAGGTTCTCCAGACTTCCTAATGATGATATAGCTGATCGACTGAGATACATAGCAAAACATGAAACTGTGTCCATTGACAGCACAGGGATAGACGCAATACTGTACCTTGCTGATGGTGACATGCGAGCGGCAGTCAACTTGCTTCAGGCAGCATCCTCAACCGGTCAGACAATCTCTGAAGAAATAGTGTATAGTATCTCTGGACGAGCGAATCCAGATCTAGTCAGAGATATGCTTGACAAGGCTCTGTTGGGAAACCAGATGGGGGCCATAGAAATACTTGAAGAGCTGATTTATAGCTCGGGAGTTTCACCAGTGGATTTGGTAAGACAGATTCACCGAGAGTTGAAGAGTTTCGAACTTGCATCCCATAGGCTGGTGCGAATTCTTGAGAGAAATGCAGAGGCAGAATTCAGAGTGTCCGAGGGGGCAAATGGAGAAGTACAGATTACTGCATTACTAGCGTACCTTGGAATGGAGGATTGAATTTGCGTTCTCACGAGTCACTTCCTTGGCCGGAGAAATACAGACCAACTTCTATCTCACAGGTAGTTGGGAACACCGTTTCTGTAAACAAATTGAAGCTATGGTTAGAGTCTTGGAAAGATGGAGCGCCTGATAGTAGGGCGGTTCTTCTTATTGGCCCCCCTGGTGTGGGAAAGACTGCATCTGTGGGTGCGTTGGTCAATGACTTAGACGCCGAACTAGTGGAGTTCAATGCTAGTGACAAGCGCAATAAGGGTGCGATAGAAAGACAGGTCTGGAGGGCAGCCACTCAACAGACAATAGATGGGAGAATGAGAATCATCCTACTTGATGAGGTTGATGGGCTCTCTGGGACTAGCGACAGAGGTGGAGTACGAGCTATCTTACAAGTTGTAGAGAAGACAGTCCATCCGATCGTGATGACGGCGAATGACCCCGATAGTCCAAGACTGAAAGACATCAAGAAACGGTCTGTAGTCTTGGAGTTTCGTGCTATTGCATCAGAGAACATGGTTGATGTGCTAAGAGGAATCTTGAATGACTCTGGCCATCGCGTCGAACTAGAAGATTTGATGACGATAGTCGAACAATCAGGGGGCGATATGAGGGCAGCAATCTCGGATCTGGAGAAGGCAATCAGAGGCGGCGTCACGGGGAAGAAGATGGGACTTGCTGCCCGTAATGAACGCCGAAGGATTGATACTGCAATCAGGAAGCTCTTTGCTACTACAGATCCCTCGGTCGCAAGAAGAGTAATATCAGAAACAGATTCGAATCATGACGAGATTCTACTATGGCTTGATGAGAATATGCATCATCATTTGAAGACAATGAAGGAACTCTCTTCTGGGATGGATGCTCTCTCAATTGCCGATTTGAACTTGGGTAGAATAATGAAGCAACAGAATTGGAAGCTTCTGTCATATGTCTACGACTTTCTCTCTGTAGGTACGAGCACGAGTCGCACCCGGACAGCATTTCGTTCCGTTCATTATGACAGGCCAACTTGGCCGCTTCTTGTCTGGCGAGGAAGGAGAACCACAGATAAGAGAGCGAAGACAATGGCCAAGCTGTCACAAGTATCTGGGATCTCACAACAACGCGTTGCTAAGACACACCAAGAGGTCATTGGGACAATAGTTCAAAGAGAGCCTGCCATGAAGTCTGAGTTTGCGGACTGGTTGAAAGCTAGTAAAAGGGATATCGATAAGATTGGACGTCATTAGTCAAGCCATTCAGTGCTATCAGTGTTCTGCTAAAGAAACCTAGTCTATGATTCAGGCACTTTCTGACCCTATTCAGTGCGTATCTATTGGGTTTGATGTTGAAGTTGACCATGACTTCTATTAACACTAGACCCTCCTCTGGAGCTGGACGTATCCCGCCGGGTGGTTTCCAAGTGCATTCTACCAGTTCTCGGGATAACTCAGGTTCAATCTGTCCGTTTCCAATGTTAGACAGCAGTGTAACCATCTTGCGGACTTGTTTCCAAAGGAAGTTGGTTCCATATACATCGAAACAGACCACATTTCTTTTTCTGGAAATTGATATATCAAGAAGTGTTGCATAGGTTGTCCTATCACCGTTAGGCTTTGAGAGTTGGATATAGTTATTTGTGCCGACAAGTTCCTGCGCAGCTTTTTTCATCAAGGATAATGATAGCGATGCGTCTTCTGCCGGTAGGTAGTATCGGTAGTGGCGTAGAAGTGCATTGTGACGAGGATTAAACAAGTCATCGACCTGCGTATGAGCCCAAAGGACGATGTCTTGAGGTAGGTGTCTGTTCACTTCATTTAGATTCAAGGGAGTATTTGTTTCGATTGTGACCAGCTGCCCCAAACTATGGACGCCCCTATCGGTTCTTCCTGAGAATCTAACAGTCTTGGTATCATGTGGTAACCCTTCCCACTGGGCCACGGCCTCTATCAATCGACCTTGAACCGTGTCAAGCCCAGGCTGATATTGAGATCCGTGATAATGGGTTCCAAGATAGAACAATCGAACTGCATAGATTGGCACGGTATACTGACAACCCCCTCAGGTCGAACGCCAAAGGTCAAGCATGTTCTTGAGAGACCTAGCACGCAAATCTTCGATTCTATATCTATAGATCTTAATCCGCCCGAATGTCTTTTCTTCGACGAGTCCTGAATCCATGAGGGCATTGAGATGCTTCTTGGTTGTGGTATGGTTGAGGCTGACTCTTCGGCATAGTTCTGATATATTGAGTTCGCGGGAAAGGGCCAATTCTTTCAGTATCTTGATTCGTCCTTTCGACGAAAAAATCTCCTCAATGGGGATGTAAGTGGTGGTTTCATCAGTCATCAAGTATCGCAACCTATCGCTTATCGAGTAATTCAATTAGAAAGCGTTCTAGCATTTGCGCTGGAACATCTGAGAGGCCGACCATTGTGGTCTGCCCCCTTTGACCCGCACCCGAACGTTGAGTGTCTATGACACCATGGGCAGTCAGGTCCTGAACCCACTCCCACACCTGTGTGTGTGCTCGGGGTTCTTTCCCGTACTCCTCGCATATAGAACCATACATTTCTTCCACTTCACCTATAGTTGCATAAGCCCCTCGATTCTCTTTCAGTTTTCGAGTGGCAGCAAGAAGAAGCAGTTTGTTGTGAAGTGGTAGTGTAGTGAGGACTTCTTTCCTGAGTTCTGGGTGAGTATCGGCCTTTGCTTGGCGAGCATAGTCAGGGATGACCACATCCGATTCAACGCGGTCTGCTTGTTTGCCGGCACGCCACAGGAGTTCGATTGCATATCGGGCATCGCCTCGTTCAGATGCAATATTGCATATCAATTCTAGTGTGTCATTCATAATTGCACCTGGTTTAAACGCCATGGAAACTCGTTCTCTTAGAATGTCAAGAAGAGCGGAAAAGTCGTATTTGTCAAATCGTAGCATATTTCGTTGTAGAGTGCTTCGGGTACTCTGATCAAGAAGATCACTATCTAATGGAATTCGACGACCAACGCCAATAATGGAAATTCGTTGAGGAGCGTTCAAGCGGTCATCCATTAACCGAGTCAGATCGTAGAGAATGTCCGCACCCTGCTGCTTCATGAAATAGTCTAGTTCGTCCAATATGACGAGGACATACCTGTCTTCCCTATCTAGTACCTCGACAAGCATCTGAAGGATTTCCTGCGGTGAGTGGCCCCGTTTTGGAAATCGAGGTTTAAACTCACGAAGCATTCGTAGGTACACCAAATATACACTCTTACTGACACGACAATTGATGTGAACTTTGTGTAATCTTATGTCTCTTCTATCGGCTGCTTGTACAAGTTGCTCAGAGAAGCGCTTGGCCACTGCTGTCTTACCCGTGCCCACGGGCCCCTCAATCAGGAGTCTGATGCTTGTTCGGCCAGGCGAAGTGATGAGAGTCTTGAATGTCTGAGCGAGCATTCGGAGCTCCTTTTCGCGATGAGGAAGGCCTTCTGGCACATAATCGATTGACAAGAAATGTTCAGATTTGAAAACACTATGTCGACTCAGCTCGTCTTCAACGAAGTCATGTGACATTGCAGACCAGTATGGAAGGTCACGCAGATGCTTAAAAGCGTTCTGCGCTCTGTTCACTTAATCGTACACCAGGAGCACAGGTAAGCGAAAGTAATGGTGGCGAGCTCGTCACTCAAGATCTAAATCATCGTCTTCTTGACTCATCGGGGTCATTGTACTCATCACTCGCCAAATGGCCTATTCTGGAAATGGGTTCTTAAACATGACCAAAGATATGGTGCGGCCGCCGGGATTTGAAGTCCCGCGGTCATACGACCGTCACGGGTTGGAAGCTTGGGAAGCTTCCGTCCTAACCAAACTAGACCACGGCCGCCTGAAGGGAAAATCAGGTGATTTCGATAAAAGACTATCGGAGAAGCTGTTGCCCAAACTGAAGGCTTATTTTATTCGGCAAGCTGGCGAGAGTACTGAGTGTCTTAAGATTGTCTAATAGAACAACGCATGTCCATTTCTGGCAAGGGAATCAGGCATGCGCAGAAGGTGCACTGGCGGCCGGGTGTAGGTTCTTTGCAGGATATCCAATTACCCCTGCATCTGAGATAGCCGAAATCATGGCAGAGAAACTGCCGGAGATGAATGGGAGATATCTTCAGATGGAAGATGAAATCGGAGCGATATCAGCTGTAGTGGGCGCTTCGTGGGGCGGACATCTCGCCATGACTGCCACGTCGGGGCCTGGTTTTAGCCTTATGCAAGAAAACATAGGATATGCAGTCATGACCGAAACACCCTGTGTGGTAGTTGATGTGCAGAGAGTGGGTCCGAGTACCGGTCAGGCTACCAAATGTGCACAGGGAGATTTTCTGCAGTCGAGATGGGGAACTCACGGAGATCATGAGAGCATAGTACTGTCGCCTAATTCGGCACAAGAAGCGTTCGAACTCACTAGAAGGGCCTTTGTTTTGTCAGAGTGTTTTCGGCATCCGGTCATACTGCTTTCTGATGAAGTAGTAGGTCACTCCCGTGAGAGAGTAGTCATAGACTCGGGCACAGACTATTCTATAAAGAGAAGATTCGCCAGAAAGGGCAAGAAGCCGTATGGAGAGATTGATGGCAACGGACATGCGATAATGCCGCGTTTTGGTGATGGGCATAATCTCTTGGTAACAGGTTCCACGCACGATGAGAGAGGCTACAGAAAGACTTCGGATTCCGAGGTCCATCGTAGATTAGTTGAAAGACTTCGCGATAAAATCCTTCAGAGGCGAAGCCTTCTTACTGATACAATCATCAAAGGACCTGAAAAGGCAGAATGGGGAATTGTATCGTATGGTTGCACCTCTCGAACAGTCGAAGAAGTCATGTTTACGGCCTCATCCATGCTGTCAATGAAGTCGCTGAGGCTTAGAACCGTCTGGCCGTTCCCCGATAGAGAAGTAAAAGCCTTCTCTGAATCAGTTGAGCGATTATTGGTTCCAGAACTCAGTTTGGGGCAATTATCCCGGGAGATAGAACGAGTGGTTGGAGATTGTGTAGAAGTGGTCCCATTAAACAAGATTGGCGGGGGGCTGATGATAGAACCAGAAGAAATGATTGAGGTCATTTCATCGCCCTGACTGCAGGAGAAGTTGAATTGGTTTCGGTTGAGGGCTAGAGAAAGTGACGTTCTCATCCAGATTGTCAGAAAAGCCTCATCCTCAGCTGATTTGTAGTATGTTCCATTTATCGTTACGGTCAGATTGTGAATTCCCGGGGAAAATGCATTAGATATTGCAATGGCTTCTATTGTTTGATTCGATCTGTGAATCACATCTACGAACCGCCCGTCTAGGAATACAGTGATGGAGAACTCGTCAACCGAAAGACCGAATTCGTCCATTAGTGAGAGAGTCATGGAAAGATTCTCGGCGTAAAAGGCCTCAGCCGATTCAATGGCCACTATGATGCGCCCCAAGATGTTGATGTCAACTAAGACTGACCCTGAGAGGACGCATGTATTATTTAGTGTGCCAATAGTAAGTGAATGCGTTCCAAGGGAAGAGTCGGCTGGAACCGGAATCTGAATAGAGTATACTGTATCAGATTTGATAGTCTGATTGATTGTTATTAGTGTGGAAAACGAAAGCTGCAATAGTAGGTTTTGAGTTTCGTTCCAATTGGAGTCAACCCGGAAATTCAGTGTGAAGTTTTCTCCTCGCAGACAGTCAAAGTCCTCTCCTTGAAGGCTCACCGACAATAGATCATAATGTGACAGCTGAAATGCCAGAAAGGTTGCCAAAGCGAATTGAGAAGGCATTTCTGTGGTAACAATTGTGTATTCATAAGAACCAGAAGGAAGATCACTTGGAACGGTCCAGACAAACTCACCGGTGCCATTTGCATCGGTGTGCGTAGAGCCTATCAATTGCGCATAGGAATCAAATAGCGAAACAGTGATTCCTACTAGACTCTGGCCATCGGGCTTGAGTAGTGTAACTGACATGCTTGTGTTCTGACCAATGTTAGAAGGCGTGTTTTGAACCCAGCAAACTTCTGGTACGAATTCGACACTTTGAGTATCTATTAGAATCATACCAGTATAATTCTCATTTTCGTAAGTTTCAACGCGAATGTCTGCCAAACCCCATAAATCGGAAGAGATCTCGAATTCTGCTTTGAAGGAACCATCTGTATTAACTGAGGTAGCATTGTTGTAAAGGACTTGGTCACTAAGGGAAATGGTGACATTGAATTCAAGACTTGGTATAGGGCTTTCTAAGAGTGAATCCGTAAGAGTCAGTTGTAATGAAGTTTCGTTGCCTGCTATCAAGCCACTGGGAAAGGATACAGTAATTGCTGGCGTACGTTTGGTTACCAATATTGTCTTGGTTATGTTGACTGAAGCATATATTTCATTCTTGGCAATGATGAGAATGGTGTAGTTTCCGGGAGAAACTGGAAACTGCACTGAAGCACTATAAGTTCCATTGAAGTGATTCGTGAAGTTAGACTGTGAAAAGACCGTTTCCCACGATATGGTGCTGTTCTTGATTCTTTCGCCATCTTCTCCGAGGTGATCGACAAGGAGGTTAACACTTCCTATGTCGACTCCTTCATGGTCTGGGCAATGAATTTCATCAGGACTAGACCTTACCAATAAAGATGAGTTGGGAGGGGTGATGTATATAGGAAGTGTGTCCACCAGAGGAAGAAACGAGTCTGTTCCCTCTGTGCTTACAGTCAGATCATAGTGCCCGGGATTGATGCTGGAAGAATTCAAAGGTATAGTAGCGATTCCTTGAGAATTGATGCTCTCATTACCCTCGACCGTATATGAAGAGTCTATGCCATTGACTTGGTAGGAGAGAACTTGCTCTTGGAGAACCACGTCCTCATTGTGAGTACTTGCTATCTTCAGCGAGATGTTTGAGTCTATTCCATGTGGGAGTTCCAGTTCGCTTAGAGGGAGGACAGAGAGATGGCCGCGTGTTATGTTTACTTCTATTGTTTCGGTAATGCTCTGAGAGTATCCATCGTAGATCTCTGCATTGAAAATCACGTGGGCTATAGTACCGCTTAGACCAGGGTACGTTTCGTTGGGGAGGATAGTGTAATAGCTTGTTGTGAACTGTGGGTCTAACGAAGACTCAATGTAGTACCCATCTTGAAAAATTGGGCCTACGTCTGTTACGACTCCAAATGAAACAAAACACCATCCTTCGTCACTGAATTCTGCTATGAGTTTTGCAACCATGTTGATTGTTTGTCCGACCTCATAGACGGCTCGGTCGGTTTCAAAATACTGGAACTGGAAGTAGTAGGCGTCGACGGGCACGATTAGACATAGAATGAGGGCCACAGGGATTATCGTGCTTGCTTTGGTGTGATGATTCACCTAGTTCACCAAGAATCTGTGAAACCTATGCCTAAAAAAGTCACACCAGGACAACGACAGGTTTAATTCATCCTTCCAAGTCGAGAATGATAGACCTCTTAGAGGAGAATTGAAAGACCCATGGCTATTCGAATTAAAGGGAGCAAATTGGACTCGATTGAAGAAACCGAGACCAAAGGCCTGATGATGCTAAGTATTACCGAGAAGAGTGAGGGATTAGAGATGACCTTAGAAGTCCCAGAAGCCTTGGCAAATCAGTTTGATGCAAAAGAGAATCTTGATATTGTTATTGATGATAGCCCAATCTCCAATGGAGATGAAGCGAAATTCTATGCTGAAGGTAATGTGTTTAAGGCAAGACTAGAAGAAGGGATACAGGCTGTAGGAACTTTTGGTGGACTCAGATTAGTACTAGAAATGGAAAAGGTCACTGCAGCAAAGAAACGAATCTTCACTGGGAATCGGATTTACATAGCAATCTTCTAGCAGATTCGTCAGTCAGGTGGAAGAAACACACATTACTTTCGGTTAACCCTCATTCAGGGTGGTATTATCATGCCCCTTCAATCAACTAGCTAGTCCTATCCAGTAGACAGTTCAGCCTGATAGTAGGAAACTCGCCTTCTGAAAGAATGTTAGGTAATAGGGCTACTAGGAACACTGGGTGTGGTCTTTGGCGAATAGATCAAACAATGAACACAGAAATACGATGAATTCGTGTCCTGACTGTAATGGACCTCTACTGGTAAATCGTGGGCATGTTGTTTGTACGAGTTGTGGATTGGTGATTTCTCGAGAATATGTGTATCCAACTTACCAAATGGGAGAGGAAAGTGGAGCAGAAACACCAGATGCTACAATGTATGTTTCCTTAGGGAACAGGATGCATATTGTAGATGGTTTAGGGAGCTACATTGGCTTTCATAGAGATAGATACTTTCGTGATGTTGCCGGCCATCCATTGTCGGGTCGAAATCAGAGAAAGTTCAAGCGACTGAAAACAGTCTATAGTACCAGAATCAGGATTGGCAAAGATGAGGCAAAATATCGAGCATTAAGAACATTGAATCGGGCATCCAAACTTCTTATGCTAAGTGAGCAAGTTCGAGATCGTACTGCCTATCTCTACAAAAAAGTCCTAACAGAAGAAGAAGTGGAAGTAACCAATAATATCCTTCTGATAGCAGTCTGTCTTCTGATGGCAGTTCGAGAGTTCAAAGAGGAGGCACCAATTACGTTGGATGAAATTGCCGATGTTTTTGACAAGTGTGGTCATAGAGTCAGTGTACGGGCAATGGTCAGAGAAGCACTTAGGCTTCGGTCGGTGACAGGGTATGCACCCAAAATTCGCCAACCGGAAGACTATGTTCCGCGGGTCATCTCCATGTTGATGAATAACACCAAGATTGTGAAAAAGATAGAAGCAAGAGGATGGGATTTGAGAGATTATGAAAGCAGACTCCGACTTAAGATGTTAGAAGTAATTGATAGAATTCCGGCCACAGCACGAGGAGGACGTAATCCATTCATTTTCACAGTTTCAGCTGCATACGCAGGAGACCGTTTAGTAGCCAGTGATTTTGGCAAACGTTCAGTGTTAACGCAGAAGTTGGCATCTAGAGCGACTGAAGTCGCTGAATACAGTATTAGAGACCATTATGGAATGATGAAGACCATAATCGGAAGAAGTTAGCTGATTGGTTGGAGATTATATTGCATATATTCAACACCAATGTGAAACTACCCCATTATCATTATTGTGTCCTGATTTCGAGCTTGGACACGATATGAGTATTGTACAAAGTGAGAGGATATCTCATCCGGATTGATTAGCATGACGAAACAATATGTGAATCTGGTGATGTGTTCGCCGGAAAGATGCGATAACTGTCATAATAGTCGAAATGGTAAGTGTTCTGTACTAGCTTTTGCTAGGGAAAGCGCTGAACAGCTGACGCCCATCATTGTGGAGAGAGAGAGGGGTTTCATGTATATTCCTACCGACTACAACGCGGTCCCACCAAATCCGCCTTGGTGTTCTGGAGATTGGGAGCAGGTCTGGATAGACAATACTATGGGAAAGAATTTGGAAACAGATGGGGTCATTGATGCCTATATTATAGGACCTTACGTATCAATATTCACACAGGCGGGTTGTGAGAATGAGATGTGTTATTTTGCACTTCCCAAACTCAGGTCTAACCTTGAAAGTGTTCTCTTAGATAAGATGACAAGTAGGATCCCAGAGTTCTCTAGAGGCCTGTTGCGTTGTACAGAATCTTTGACGCAGAGAGTTAGATATCTGCAACACAAAGTGTGTGAAGAACTGGAAGAATCACTGCCAGAGATAAGCATACCGACGAGAGATACTATTTCCCAAATTGCAAGTCATAGCTCAACTGTACTATTTCCAATAATTCCATTATTACTAGACGACGAAATTGAGGAGATATTCATTGACAGCCCGGGTTCTCAAGTCTATTTCGATCATGCTCGTCTGGGACGGTGCAAATCAGATTGGGTTTTTCCAAGAAGCGCAATCAAGCCGATGGTGACACTTGCTAGGCTGGAGAGTAATCACCACCTCGACAGGAGAAACCCTTCTTTCAAGAGTAGAGTGGGCTTCTTAGATGCAAACCTCCGGGTTTCGATGGCTGTTATGCCCCTGTGTCCCGATGGTTTTCAGATGCAGATAAGAAGAGCAAGAAGGGAGATAATGACGTTGTTTCATCTGATTCATAATGAAACAATCTCGGCTGAGGGGGCAGCTCTCCTTATCCTTGCATTGCGTCTACGCCAGAATATTGTTATTACAGGAGGACCAGGAACAGGTAAGTCTACCCTACTAAACGCTCTAGACCAGATAACACCTTCAGTATGGAGGAAGATCTATATTGAAGATGCTATCGAAAGTCGGGTTCATCCGAATCAGCATCAAACTAGGATTCAAGTGGATCCTCTTGATGAGATGGAAGGGGTTTCCGATAAGACTCGGGAGATAATCAAATCCCTACACCGCTCCCCAGATTATGTCATCCTCGGAGAGATTCAAACGAAAGAACATAGTCATGCGCTATTTCATGCTCTGTCTGCCGGACTGAGATGTGCTAATACCTGTCATAGTGATTCTGCATCATCTTTGATTTCGAGATTCCGGGTGAATCACCATATTGTCAATACTAGCCTTGCGATGCTCGACCTTATTGTAACAATGAGAAGACCGAACCCGGGAGATTCTCGCAGATACGTGAGCGAGATTGTTGAGGTCAGGAGAGGAAGAAAGGATGGTTGCATTGAATTTCGAGGACTCAACATACTATACTCTAACGATTCCAATGCGGATCTTCCGAACAGAATGATTAAGGATGGGGCGGTTTGGTTGCGATGCGAGGAAGATGGGTTAGAGGATTTCAATTTCATGTACGAGAATCTAGTTGCAAGGATAGGGACAATGAGATTCATGGAACCACATGAAGCCACAGAGCACCTGCAGGAACAGACAGTTTCTTGCCTTGAATCATCAAGTCGTGCCTGTTGATACCTAGTGAGTCTTGATTCTAGGGGAGTTAAAATATCCCTGGGAAGAAGAGAGTTCAGGGTGAAAAGACCGTGTGCGATAAGGGAAAATTGCTCTCTGATGAGAATGGCGGGCCTCTTGTAGAAGAGAGTCTGCTTCTTGGTATCGCCGTTGTCACTGTTTCCATTGTGATTGCGGTGATATTGCAGGCCACTGGGTGGGCACAAGAAGTCGTGAATGGATTACTTCATCTATTGGAAGACAGTTGGAGTGGACTTACAGACCTTCTTCCGTAATCCGATTGTTTTCGGACGGAAAGCCTTATTTTGGATACTATGTGGTGAAACATCGCTCCGAACTGGCTTGCCAAAGCTCCGGTAGATGTTTCATGAATGTGCATGAATCAACCGAGTGTAGTCCGGCCCAGCATGAGGGACTCTCGATCCCTCGACCCGGGTTCGAATCCCGGCCGGAGCACCAATTCTTATCCGATAAGGTATTTTCTTCTTAGAAAGGGTATCATGGCCAATACCGACGAGCTAGTTAGACTAAGAGTTAAGATAGGAATTCCGACTCCTTGGGCAGCAAGGATTTGGTCTTCAGAAATACTAATCAGAATCGAGTCATTAAGAGCTCTAGTATAGGATGTCGGTAGAAGGCCTATTGTCAGATGATATAGCCCGGGGAGGCTAGGCAGCGGCAGCTGTAATTGGAATATTCCCCAGTGGTCGGACTGGCTCGTCTGGACGATATCTAACCATCTATATTGAATAATCAGACCATTGGGGTAACTGCCGTTGAGCGCCTTGGCTTCTAATGTAACGTCAATGCTCTTCAGAGGGGGGATGATATGCTGCTCAATCAGAACAACCCTTACAGGGATTCTGTTTGTGACTATGAAGCTGTATGAAACCAATGATTCTGCTATGTAGTTTGGCTCCATCCTATGGGAGATAAGAGTCATATTGTGGGCGCCTTGATGCAATGGAACCGCAAGACTGGCTTTGAAATCCCCACCACTGTCTGTTCTTGTGGTTAGTGTGTGCACTCCATCTACTAGCAAATCTACGGGGTGCCGAGAGAGAGAACTGTTAAAATCCCGTAGTTGAGCTTCCACTATAATTTCCTGACCAGGAAAAGCATAGCCCTCTATGCTATAGTTTAACCTACTGAAGTCAGGACAAGACCAGCAATAGATGGTATAATTCAAGGACCCATTGGAAAGGTATGGATTTCCTGCGAAGTTAATGTGGATATCGTGAGGACCTTTGGGTGGAAGAACAGGAAACTCGATGGTGATAAATGGCGGCTCATAATTCATAGATATTTGCAAATTACTTGTTCTGTCATAGAATTGGACAACAACATTGGAAATCGGCCGTCTGAAAAGGTCATGCGCGTGGATCTTCAAGGTAGTATTCATCGCAATAATTGGCAAATTGGGCTGTTGTACTGAAACAAGTACTGATGTGAGTATATCGAAGCTGATGACTTCTTGGCATGAGGTATATCTGTCAGTGCCCTCGAAACGTACCTCCAAGTGTTGGGGTCCAATGGTGAATGATTCATCCATTATTAGGAGTAGTTCGGCGTTACCTGTTGAGTTTGTTTGCAGACTGGTATAGAGACCCCCATTCAAGTAAAATCGTAGATTCTTGTGAATCAGATGTCCTTCTGTGGAATTGAGTCTAATGTGAAGATTCAAGGAATCCCCAAGAGATAGCGTTTCTAGGTGATTATGGGTACAATCTATCCAAGATGTCACTTTATTGACAGTAACTGTTATGAGATCCCAGGATTGTGAGGTATAGGTATCAGGATTCTGGGGATGATTGATTGTGAGTGTGTTCTCGCCAAGATACGCCCAAGAATTGTTAACATGAATTAGGAATCTAGCCAGACCAGAGGAATTGGTGTAAGTCGTGGCCATTGTGTTGTTTCCATAACGTAACTCCAGTATTTCGTTTCCTAATGTTTCGTTTTGTTGATTTCGTAACTCTGCAGAGATGAACAGTAGGTCACCTGGTGCTAGATGCGTATCAGATACGCTGGCTTTCAACTTAGTGCGCATATAGATAGTGACTTCTAACCATTGACAGGAGGGAGCAAGAAAGATGGTTTCATTACCTCGGTATGTTGCGTTTACAAGTGTTGTCCCTAATGTGTGATTCAATGGAACGTGCCATTCAAGAGTTGCGTAGCCTTGGAAATCTGTCAGACTGATTCCCAACAAAGTGTCTGTTGTTTCCTCATAGAATTCGATTGGCTCCCCTATCACCGGGTCGCCGTATGTACCGTTCTGTAGCAGTTGCGCTGTTAGATTCGTGTACTCTCCCCGATAGGCAACTTGGATGCCCCCATCTGCCTCTTCCATGGGCGACGAATATATCATCCCGACTACAATCAAGATCATCGATATGGTAAGGATTCTTAGGTTTCCCATACTTGTATTCACCTGCAGCTGGTCTTGAGTAAGCAGACTATAGAGTGCCCCTTCAGAAACTGGAAATGATCCCGACTTGTTTCTGGGAACTGGCCGGCTTTCTCACAAATCTCTCACGAGCAGAGAATTTAACCCCCTCTTTTCGTTCCTCTGGGATAATATGGTAATTTCTCTTCAATAGAGGCGCGGTCTGTGTCTCTCCATTCCAGATGGTTGCTGTTGGTTGGCAATCTGAAGTTCCAATGAACCGGTTCCTGGAATTCTCGGGGGTGTTCATATTGAATCGTACTGAATCAGTCTCTGAGTTGAGAGTATGCTTCTATAGGCTTGAATTAAGAAGGATGTGAATCGGATAGTGGAGTTCGCGAGTGGGAAAGCAGATCAGCATCTTCGACAAACGGCCGACAAGCTAGTCAGATATGTTTGGCCAGCAGGGGCCATATTGACAAGTGTATATGCGATTGCCTTTTACTTTCTTCCTATTCTTGGGATGGTCAATGCACCTAGTTATCCCTTCAAGCTTGCAGTTGAGTTGATGCTGTGTTCGATTCCAGTATTGGCCGTACTTATGGGGACGGCCATACGAGTAGCCTTAGAGGATGTTGTCGTTGGAACTGATGATGATTTGGTTATTGTATCAATGGGAGATCATCATGTAGGAACATGCTGTCTTCAGATAGATTCCACTTCGATATCGGCGCTAAGAGATGAAGAGGGGGAGGCAGTATATGATACATCGATGTTATTAGCTATACGAGCTGGTTTGGAAGACGAAGTTAGAGTCACATTTGAGGCAGGTATCGAAAACAACCAACCGATTGTTCGACTGTTCGTTACAACAACGGCTAACTCTGTGAATGCACTGAAGAGAATTCTACAAAGAGAAGCCACAAGGTGCGAAGCGATCATCATGTCCTCGTTGCAGAAGATCGAGCTTCGACAATTAAAGGGCATCGAGTTGGAACAGGCTGTAACAAGGAGTAACTTGAGTGGAGATGCGAGCTGGTCTTCTAATGTGGGAAAAGTGCTTCTTCTATTAAAGGGCAGGCCAAGATGTTCACCAAAATCCAATGCAACTCAGATTGGTAGGTTTATGTCAACTCTTCTGAAACAGAAGGCCAATGCTTTGTTGGTTTGTACCCTTTCTGCTGCAAGACCTGGAAGAGAGAGAAAGAAGTTGGAGTCAAGATGGCGGAAGATTAGAACAAAGGAGAAGAGAAAGGATGATTCGCTTGCAGAACAAGCCGAAAAACAAGAACTGTTAGGCCAGTATAGAAACATACAGAGTGACGGAGGCTGGTATGATTCCACCGTCTACATTCAAGTGCAATATGAGACCGATGATGAATCTCGTTCGACAATGAATAGCTTGGATGGAATAGTTGCATCGCTGTGGGGGAATGATGAAAGCTTTGAGATGGGGAGCCACAAGATTGATCGCCCTACACTCTATCGAATGATAACTAGAGGGCACATCAAGAAACAGCGCATACATACAAATGACTTAGTTGCTTACGTCAATCTCCCTGTTCAAAGATTGCCTGTCATTTCTAAGTCATATACACCCGTATTTGAGATTCCTTCACGAGAGAAGATAGATCATGAATTGAAGCTTGGCTGGGCCATCTATGAGGAAAGAAACCTCAGCCCGGTGGGTCTCAGAAGGAACTGGTTGGTGGAACACATGGCGGTTCTAGGAGCAACCGGAACCGGCAAGACAACTCTTGTGAGGCAGTTGATAGCCCAATTGAGTCAGAAGACAGAAATGCCTTGGTGGATATTTGATGTAAAAGGCTCTGAATATAGTGATCTTACGAATTGTGGGAATACCCCGGTATTGATGTTGCGACCTGGCCTTGATCCCAACTTCGTGATTGAGCTAATCGATAGTGAAACAGATTCGAAGGAAACTGCTCATACAACCTTTGTGATTCTGCGTGAGCTTCTAAGAGAAAGAGGAACCTCATCTGATTTGTCTCCAGCGATGGAAAAGCTTCTCAGGGATGCAGTCATTGAAACAGTGAGCATAAAGAGTGAGCTGGATTCTGTTTCCATCCTTGTAGAGAAGATTGAGGAGTTGGCCGGAAACGATCGTTCGGGTCAGATGACTAGAGATGCGCTACTCAATAGATTAGAAATCCTTACGAGAGAGCCACTGAAGTCTGTATTTGGCAATAAAGGAAAGAAGATTCGGATTTCGGATTTGCTGAAGAGCAGGGTGATATTTGACCTAAGGTATGTTGCAAGGGTGGGTGGTATGGATGCAGCGAGATTACTGTACAATCTGGTAGCTAAACGCATTTTTGAAAATGCAATGAAACGTGGGCTTAGTTCGGACCTAGAACATGTAGTTGTCTTGGAAGAAGCGAGTAATCTTGTACCTGAGAGCTACACAAGGAATACGGCTGCCGATGTTACAACCGGGGAATCAATGGTATTGCTTCAGAGAGCAACGGGGCAAGGTGTAGTTGTTGTTTCAACGAGGCCGACGATTTCATCAAACATTCTTGCCAATACTGCAACAAAAGTGGTTTTCCGTCTGCCCTATGACAGCGAAGTAGGAGCTAGGTTTCTTTCTCTTGATGAAGAACAGGAAAAATATCTCCGCGGTCTCGAAGTGGGTAGAGCTCTAATATCTATCCCCAAGTGTCGCACCTTTGAAATAGCAACTTTGCAGCCATCAACATCTTTCGATAATGAAGACAGGATCTTTGACTCTAAGGTGATTGCTGTAGACGAAAGCATAAACGAGTCTGAAGATTTCCCGTCAAAGGAAGAAACCTTAGAGTCAAGCATCTCAGAAGTGACTAGTCATATCGTGGCTTTCCTTGCGTCAGAGAAAACCGTGATACTGGAGGATTTGACTAGGCTAATTGCCAAAGTCAAACCCGATTTCACCGAGGATGAAGCCGAAAGTCTAGTTCAAACACTAATCTCTAGGTCCATAATAGAGCGAGAGTCGATATCATTAATGCCCGGTGGTTTTATCTTTGCATTGCCGGGAAAAGGATTAGAGTCGATTAAGAGGGTGATTAAAGACTACATCATTAGTAGAGTGGATTCCAGTAGTAACCTAAGTGTCGAAGATGTTGGTCTAGCCGGGTGCAGGATTCTGTTGGATGAAACAGCAGTGTTGATTTTTGCACAGCATCTCAAGTCGTCGTCTATTGATAGCATACTGCAAACTATCCGTCAGCAGATGACTAGTCTTGGCAACAATGTACAGACAATGCATGTGGTCGTAAGGGGCAGTCTTGCTGCGGCAAGACTGAGAGAATTCATAAGTGATATTAATGGATTTGAGAATGTCAGTGTCGTTTCAGCCTTTCCAAGCTCTCTTGATGGACTCCTAGAAACTCTGGAACGCCCAATAGGAAATCCTGCCGAATTAGGAGAGAATCTTGACGTCGTAGAGAAATCGGAATCTGTTTTTGAGAAAGGTGCAGCAGAGAAGTACGATGGTTTGCATCGAAGATCCACAGATCGTGTGCAAAAACGAATATGGTTGGGACTGCTGCAAGACTTTGTTGAACTTAAGAGTGGTCTAGTTTCGTGGGATGATATTATCAACTTCATTGAAACTACCTCTCTCCAAAGCTCTCAATCTAGGTCGGTTCCCCTTCGCAAAGAAATTGGAAAACAGGCCTTGACAGAATTACTTGCTGATGAGATGCTGACTGCAATAAGAAATGAAACCAATGATACATGGATTGAGATGGAAGAAGGGCTTTGGATTGTCAATACTCGGGTACTTGAGAGATTCCGAAAAGAAACGTTGGAGTTTCTGAGAAATCATCTAGCGAAGTCTAATCCTATACATGTTGGTCATGAGTTTTATGACCTTTGTTCTGGAGATACGTCCTATGTATTGTTTCCAACTCAGCAGCAGTTGACAACCCTTCAACGAATGCATGGTGACATTGCGTGTAGGAAATGCAAATCCACGAAGATAGTATGTATTCTCTCGGCTGCAGAGTACATGGATGAGAGCATTGTCAATCCTAAGAACTTGGAATTGGTCACACTGGATAAGAGTTTGAACACGATTCGAAACTAGTTTCATTCGATAACTGTGGTGCATCGTGTCTGTTTGTGTTGAAGTAGAGCCTGAAGACGGCCCGATATTGTCAAATTAAATATTGCAATCTTCTCAGTGTACTTCGCAACATCAACCAGCCCTTCTAGTTTTCTCTTCATACCACCAGTGACATCAGTACTTCCTGATGGGCCAGCAAACCGAACAATTTCATCTAAATTCGAGCTGTCGAGCTCCGGAACAAAGAGTGCATCTGGATTGGTCTTGGGATCTCCTTTGTACACTCCATCGACGTCCGTTCCGATAAGTACGCTCTTGGGTTTCAGGTTTCTTGTCAAATGAGTCACTATCGTGTCCCCACTAAGGATAGAAGCACCCTCTTGCATATCGAAACAGACGTCGCCATGAGTTAGAACAGTGAGGCCGGACTCCATAGATTTCGTATAATGATAGAGCGGATATTCTTTGATTCTTCCGTTTCGTAACAAGACGCTGCAAAACGGCGGGTGTACAACTGCATTTAGACCGTATTTGTTGATGTGAGTTTCCACTTCTTGAGAAAGAACAGACATGTTGTGTCTGATATGAGAAATGCCTGATAGAATGTCTGTGGTTGATGCATCTGGGCTTCCATACCCGAATCTGTGTGCCGCTTGATGACCATGTGCGCCGCCACCAAGAACGATCACTAACGTACCTTTGTATGAAGCAAGCTCTCTGGCCACACGTTCGAGTAAGGAAGCATTAGTTTTCGGAGGTGTAAGATTCTTGAACGTAATGGCCGAGCCACCCAGTTTGACTATGGAGATGTTTTTCAATAGTGGCACTTTCGCTATAGAAAGGCCCGTCCTATATGGAAGTTGTTGTCCTTAGTTACTTCCATTCACACATAAGACAACCTTTTTATCCAAACCACTTCTGACCCCCGTGGATACCCATTCGAAGGAGTAGAAACACCATATGACTCAGAAGGCGAGAATCAGACTGTCGAGTACAAGCACTGAGCATCTTGACGGAGTATGTAATCAGATTAAACGGATTACTCGAAAGACTGGTGTTAGGATGGCAGGTCCTATCCCATTACCTACTCGTAGAATGGTTGTTCCAACAAGAAAGACTCCTTGTGGACAGGGCTCTCAGTCTTGGGATAAGTGGGAAATGCGTATTCATAAGAGACTGATAGACATAGACGCAGACGAAAGGGCCATCCGCCAGATAATGCGTGTGAGAATTCCTGATTCGGTATATATCGAAATCGAGCTTACCGGTTAGAAAACGGACAGAGTACTAATCGCAAACTCCTTTTGTACTCGGGCCTTGGAGTATATTAGATGGTGAATAGGTCCGGTTAATCTGAGGTGCTCGATAGTGTGTGGCATAATTGGTGTAGTGCAAAAACGCGGTCAAGTAGCTCCCTTTCTACATCAAGCTCTGAAACGTCTCGAGTATCGGGGTTATGATTCGGTGGGCATAACCACTATTGCGGATGGAGAACTGCACACGAAGAAGGATGAGGGCAAAATTGACGAGGTTCACAAGCGTCTTGATCTGGATAATCTGCCTGGAGAAATCGGCATTGGTCATACTAGGTGGGCCACACATGGTATTCCTTCTTTATTTAATGCACATCCACACTTCGATTGCAGTGGGAACATAGCAGTTGTACACAATGGAGTCATAGACAACTTCCTAGAATTAAGGCAGCATCTGAGGGATAAGGGGCATTCATTTGAATCTGAAACCGATACCGAGGTGATACCTCATCTGATTGAAGATGCCATAAGACAGGGGATAGGCTTGGAACAGGCACTCGTTGAAGTTACAAAGCGAATTGAGGGGACTTATGCTATTGTGGCGATGCATGTCAAGGAACCCAACAAGATAGTATGTACAAGAAATGGGAACCCTCTGGTTATAGGTCGAAAGGAAGGGGCCTCGTATGTGTCTTCAGACATTCCTGCGTTCCTCCCCATGACTAAAGACATGATTCTACTACTAGATGGTGAAATCGCCGTACTCGAAACAGATGGTGTTGAGATACGAGAGTTGGAGTCTGGAGAAACTGTTGAACGAGATACGATTGAGATAAGTTGGACTGCTGATCAGGCACAGAAAGGTGGATATCCTCATTTTATGCTCAAGGAGATTCACGAACAACCTGATGCAATAAGAAGTACACTGCACATTGGAAGGGAAATGATTGACGGGGCAGCCCAGATTATAGCAAACGCCAAACACATCTTTCTGCTTGCCATGGGAACATCGGGACATGCTGCAATGGCGGGGCGTCATATGTTAGCGTCAATTTCTGGTGTCTTGTCTACATTTGAGATTGCAAGCGACTTTGAAGATACGGTATATGAATCGATATCTGATAATACTTGTGTGATAGCAATAACACAGTCAGGTGAAACCACAGATACCATTTCGGCCGTGAAGTATGCGAAGTCCAATGGGGCACGAGTTGTTGCAGTAACGAATGTCTTAGGTAGTTCGATTACTCGGATTGCAGATCATACTGTGCTAACCCAAGCCGGACCTGAAATAGGAGTGGCAGCAACCAAGACTTTCATGGTGCAGTTGACTGCGCTTGCTCAAATCTCTCTATCTACTGCAAGAATTAGACAGGTGATGAATAAGGACTCGCTAAAGAGGCTAGAAGAATTTTTGAAGGAACTTCCGAACACTGTGTCGGAGGTAATAACTCGGAACGAAGAAATGGCAAGGAGACTCGCAGGCATATACTACCAGAAGCCTAGTTTCCTGTTCCTAGGTCGAGGGATCTCCATAGCGACTGCATTCGAAGGAGCATTGAAGCTGAAAGAGATAGCATACAATCATGCAGAAGGCTATTCTGCAGGAGAATCAAAACATGGACCCATTGCACTGGTAGAAAAGGGATTTCCTGTGGTTTTTGTTGCTCCAAAAGATGATACTAGAAGTAGATTGATTGGGAATATCATGGAGATGAAGGCTAGGGGAGCAGAGATTATCGCGGTTATCGAAAAAGGCGACACTGAGATTGCAGGACTGGCGGATTATGTGTTCGAGATTCCTCCGGGGGTACCATCACAATTCTCTGTGATGCCATATGTTGTGCCCCTTCAGATATTCAGCTATTACATGGCCAGAAAGAAGGGTTATGACCCGGATCGACCGAGAAATCTTGCGAAATCTGTTACTGTCTTGTGAGGGGCTTAAATCAGATTGTCTTTACTTATCATCGAATGATGATGATTCGGTCATTTTGGGTGGCAAGTGTACTGTCGGACTTTGCAGCTCTCATTGCAGGTTATTTTGGAGAGATATGGGACTTTCTAATTTTTATCGGCAGGGTATCAGGGTTCATAGTGGTGCTTGTCGGGGCAATACTCTGGTTTACTGATATCAACGGTAAAAAGGGAAAGGGGCTGGTCTTGAGTGGAATCCTGTTGTCATTGGTGGTACAGTACTTTGTGATGTATCCCCCAACGTTCACTTTTTGATGGTCAAAGCATTCTGCTGATTGAAGAGAGTGTTTCTCCGACATAATCGATGTCTTCAATCGTATTGTAGAAATGAGTGGAAATCTGTATCAAACCATTTGATGCAATTGTTTGAATTGATGGATGAGCACAGAGAAATCCAGTCCTTACGGCAATACCGGCCTGATCAAGAAGGAGAGCTGCATCATGACAGTTGAGCTCGTCACCGTCAAAGATGTTGAAGCCAAAGATTGTTCTCTGATCATGATTTTCTCCATATAGAGTGATATTCTCTTTTTCGGTTAGCTCTCTTGAAACTCTGGTTGAGAGCCTTCGATTAGATTCGACAACATTGTCAACGCCTATTCTCTCCAAGTATTGAATGGAAGAACCGAGACCTGCAATTGCAGGAAGATTCAGAGTATCAGATTCGAATCTGTAGGGTATTCTAGATATCTGGAATGATTCTCTTCCGACTTCTGTGACTGCCGAGCCACCCAGTATGCCGGGCAAGAAATCGTCCAGGATATTGATGGCATGCCATTGAAGTGCAAGACCAGGAGGAGCAAGTAGACCGATATTCGCCGAGAACAAGATGATATCTGCAGGGATGGTTGTTATGTCGAATTCCGTGAATCCGATGGAGCGAGAGGCATCTGTCAGGAGAAGAGCATTGTGTTCTCTAGCAATCTCTGATGCTTCATGAAGAGGATTAACGATTCCAAGACCCGTAGTGACATGACTGATGGCTACAATGCCGGTTCTATCGTCTATCGCATTCGTCAGCTCATCAAGATTCAGGACATCGCTGCTATCAACAGGTATCATTTCGAACTCAAGGTCTAGTATTTGACAAACACGCAGAAGTGATACGAAGATGTTATGTTCCTCGCTTTGTGCAACAACGACCTTGTTCTTTCCCGAGGATTCCCAGTCGTACCCGTATGCAAATGACGCACAAGCCGATGCGATAGATTTCTGAAAAGAGAGTTGAGAGTCATTGGTATTTAGGATTTGTGCAAGTGATCTCCGAGTATCGTCCACCATTCTACTACCATCGACTGCCAGTCCATAGGCACCACGCCTAGAAGATACAAGTGTGTGTTTCATGAATCTCTCTGTTGCTTCGATAGTCACTTGGGGGACTAAAGACGTACTGGTCGAGTCGAGATATACTAGATCGGGGTATTTCATGAGAATTGGGAAATCAGAGCGAACATTCAATTTTGGGTTCATTGTTTGGAACAAACGACATAGTCCTTTTAATCTGAATCGATGACAGCGATACTATGCTACTAGTTGAGGGATCTTTTCTTGTTACAAGGGAGGACCTCATTTTTGAGGTAAAAGGGATAGTGCATCCGAAAGACAGAGTGATTGCATATCTAAGATATGTACCGTCAGAAAGAGGAGACCGAATGACTCGTTCTGGGAAGAGGTACCGGAAGATATACGATCTAAGGGAACGAGAGAAATATCTAGAGAAGAGATTTCCCAGGTATCTACGGTATGATGAAAACCACGGACGCAGATTACAGGCTGTAGATCGGAAAGATATCGCCTGCATACTAGAAGCTACCGACGCACTTGGAGAATTAAGGGACCTTGGACATCATATGACTGCTTTGGAGTCGGATTCGCTAGCACTTGTGAGCAGAATAGTCGAATCGGCGGATATAGAGTTGGAAGAGGTAGGTATCACGGGATCTCAACTGCTGAGTCTTAGTATCGATTCGTCAGATATCGACATAGTTGTCTATGGTTCTGAAGCTGCAAGAAAGGTGTATTCAACAATGGATGGCCTTTTCAGAGATGGAATCGTTGAAAGATACAGCGGAGGACGTCTGTGTGAACATGTGAATTTCCGTTGGGGAGGAATAGGTTCTAATTCAGCAGTTTCAGGAAGAATCGAGGAGAAGAAGCACCTGCAGGGGATCTTCAGAGATAGGGAGTTCTACATCAAGCTGGTCAAACTTCCATCGGAGTTAGATTATGAGTATGAAGACAGGATCTATAGGCAGTTGGGACTGCGAAGTGAAATCTGCAGAATAACAGACAACTCTGATTCTATATTCACACCCTCTATGTATCTTGTTGACTGCGATTCGTGTTCAGCAGTTGAGAGAATTGTGAGTTTTCGAGGAAGATTTGCAGAACAAGCTAGTGTGAGTAGCACTGTTGAAGTGAGTGGAGCAGTTGAACTGGTTAGCGAGCTAGATAGTGGTAAGGAGTACAGTCAGTTTGTTCTTGGAGAAAGAAGCACGGACTACATGATTCCACTTGAATATGCGACATAAGAATCGTATCATCATCACTGAGATCCTCACGAAGAAACTTGTTCACAATACGAATTTGTGAATGGCGCCATATTTGTGAATGTTCTATGACAAAGACTAGTCATATTGTCATCTAAGAGGCAAACGGAGCCCATAAGTGCGCTAGCTATTGTGAATAGCGACACCCCTTCGTTTCCAGTGGAGATTCGGTAGGAGAATTCTTATAACGCCTATGGTTATTCACAGCATTATAATTGCTGTGAATATCGGAGAGCATGGAAGAAACCTCTTAATTTGGATTTAAAGGCCTAATAATCTCGTTATGTTGTGTCAGAGGGTTCTTAGTATCTAATTCATTAATGCAAGGGGCTGACAAGCTTGATATGGATACTTGGAGGATATATTGCCATTATCCCGATATGCGCGATTCACATACTCACACTTATCTAGCTTCCAATGCTATGTCCTTGTGAATAGAAGACTGGAGTGGAATATACTTTGGGAAGTGAACGAACTGGTTTCATCTATGAATTCACTTATAGCTCAGCTCCAGGCCTGGACGAGATCTTCCAATGCAAGTATGTTACACCGGATGAGGCATTGATGAGATTCAAGAAGATCCTTGCAATGACCGAGTCGCCATTTGATTTCAAAATCGTAATCTCTAATGAAGCCACACGAGAAGAGTCGAGCTTTCAGGTGAAAGGCACCGTGGATGAGATGCTTGCAAAGTTCCGTGTTTTTCTTGAAACAACAACTGGCCAGACGCTATCACCTGTTTCTCAGGAAAAACAGACGCTTTCGTTTGAGAAGGTAATCCCCGAATCTATGAGTAATTTCGAGAAGATGCAGATGATAATTTATGCCTCATTCAAGCATGGCAAGTTCTCCTCATTAGATGTTACAGAGATATATGAGGGGACATTTGGCGAAGATTTGCCAAAAAGTACAGCCTCTACATACTTAGCAAGAATGTGGGACAGGGGTAAGGGTCATCTTGAGAGATTCGGCAATAGGTCCGGTTATACCTATAGACTAAGAACTGAGCTGGACGAAGTGCAGAGTGAAACTCAACGGGCTGAAGAGATCCTTGCAGCTATTGAGATTCAATTTGAGTAGTATATGCTACGCAATCACTCTAAATGCTCTGTGTATCAGTATCCAATACAGTCCGTTTTTCTTCGAACTTGATGCCTAATTCCTCAAGCTCATCCAATATTGGATTGTAAATCTTGGGAATGATTGGTCTGTGTACCCCTGTGACATTGATTGTTCCTTCGAGAATCATACGGCTGGCAATTGCGACGGGCAATGCAACAGTTCTGGACATGGAACTGTTTCCGTCAGGGATTCCATAGTCAACCAATGTCGACGTGACTTTCTCCTTCCTATCTGGATATTGGATTACAAACTCGTGATGCATTACAATCATATCACGTTCTCCAGGTGCATATTGCATCTTTTCTACAAAGAGATGGCAAAGAGCATCAAGTCTGGTGTCAATGTCCTCAGGTATTTCAATGTCCGAGAATAGCCCCAACCATTCAAGTCGGTCTAGGATGGGGCTATCGGATTCAACATCAATCTCTTTGGCTACCACTAGCCGTATGTTGCCCCCCTCAGACCCTATTGCATCGCGAAGCATTTGAGAGTATGTCATTCCTTTGAACGACTCTTCGTTGAGAGAGAGTAGACCGAGGTCTGCAATCTTCTTGAGTGTAGAACACCAGCCCACATTCCGGTAAGTGCCACGTAGCATAGTCTGTGTTTCTGGGATGTCATAGATACGAATGTATGACATACTGTCACGATTGGGATATCCTTCGAATTGGCCCATGCCTGGAACTTCCATAATCCTGCAGTTGTCAAAGAGATCCTTGCCCGAAATGGTCACCTCTTCTCCATCTTTCAGAAAGTGTGCATCGTTTCTTCCGGCAAGTAAAACTCCTCGCGGACTCCACGATAGCTTGTACCCGAAGGGATTGTTATTGGCATCTGGTGCGGGAAGACCCCCTGTGAACGAAGTGAAACTGACTATTTTACCGCCATTCTCATGAGCTTCGTCAATAATCTTCATAGCACTCATGTGATCAATTCCGGGATCGACCCCACATTCATTAAGAAGTAGCACTCTAGCCGCTTTAGCAGCGGCATCAAGATCCTGCATGTCATCGGAAATGTAAGAGGTTGTACAGAAATGCTTTCCAAATTTCAATGCGACCTTGGCAGCTTTGACATGGAATGTGTAGGGAAGGAGTGAGCAGACCAAGTCAGCCTCTGATATCAGTTTGTTTAGGAGCTCGTCATCTTTACTTATGTCAAATCTCACAGCTTCTGCGCTGGCACATTCACGTATGAGCTTCTGTGCTTTTTTCTCAGTCCGACTGGCCACGGTTACATGATATCCCCTATCAGAAAGATACTGTACATAGGGTTTTGCAACCAGTCCAGCACCTAGGCATAACACTCGTTTCATTGTAGTCACTTCTCTAAGTATTTCTTCAGATGTTCATATTCTTCCGTCAGTTCTCCACGATAGACGATAACAGCCTTCTTTAGCTCATTTGGGAGTTCTAGTTGTTGAAAGTCAGCTGTGAAATCGGCCTTTGCAAGGGGCGGTATGAACTCGAGTAATGTTTCACTAAAAGATGTTGATGATTCACGAGGAAGTTCACAAGGCAGATTGTCAATGGCCATGACAACCGGTCCCTCCTCAGTAATCTCTAGCTTCGCCTCATCCTTGTCTATTAAGTATGTGAAGGCAGGTTTGTCGGGCTTTGTAGTCCGAACAGTGAACTCTATTGCGCCCCGAATATCACAGGATATGTCACCGATGACTAAGAGACGGTTGTTAGATCTTTGCCAGATGTCGCGAATCTGTTCCCTAGTCAGAAGTCGTGGATATTTCTTTGTCCAGTATATACAGTTCATTAGAATGGTGAGATATGGAGCGTATCTATGGAATAATCCCGAGTATTTCTCGCTGCCGTACTTGTAGTAGTCCTGTAAATCGAATTGAATGTCTGGGCTCCTGGGCTCCACCATGTCCTTCTCTTTGAACACACATTTGTAGATGATGTCACTTCGAGATTCTAAGGTAGAGAGACTTCTAGGATCCACGGCTTCGTGAGGCAGGATGTCAAACATCTCTTGAGCACCACGAGAAACATTACCGTAGCCAGCAAACCCAACTACCAATGGAACCAATGAAGCAGGAAGTCCATCTTCCTTAATGCGTTGTGCAACTTGTTGGAAGACCTCACGAAGACCGTCGAGACCATCACAATCTAGGGTTGGCTTCATGTCCGAGAAGGGGTTTGGAGCAATTCGTTTCCTGTCAAGGAGTTCTCCGAAAACTCGTAAGGTGTCCGACATTCCTGCCATCCCTGCCCAGTTTCCGAAGTAGATGAGACGGGTCCCTCTTTCGTTAGTGACGCATTCATAGTCAATAAGTGTGGCTCCAGAATCTATCAAGTCTTGCAGCATGTCCATGTTGTGTTCTTGGCCCTTGATTGTGTGGCTGAAGAAAACGTACACCTTGTCCTTCTCAAAGAAGCCTAATGGCATCTCCTTGATCCCAAGGATTACATCCGCTCTATCTCCCTTCAACGAGGAGATGGATGCACCTACTTGTGAGTATGCACTTTCAGGAAAGACGCGTTGTTCATTAGGTTCTAAAACGACATCTATATCGTAATCCTTGACCAATTGTGATACATGAGATGGCACAAGCGGCACACGTCTTTCAAATGCTTTCTCTTCTTTTCTAATACCAATCTTATTCACTCGAAAGTCACCTCATAATGTTTAGGTAGCCACGAGAACCACTTGCGTTTTTTCCCCTGCATTAATCTTTCCGTCTGAGAGATTATGCCGGTAATACACTGTTTGAATACTGGAACATGTGTTCTTAGTCTTGGGATAGTAGCATGGTCTATCTGTATGTCTATGACTGTGAGAAGGCACGTCAGACAAATGCAAGAAGAGTAGCCTTTACTAAGGAATTGTACGGTTTTGTCTATTCTTGGAAGACAAAGAGTGGTAAGAAGGAGAAGCGGAAACCTGGATTGCTAGATCAATGCTCAGCTTCCGAAGCAGTTGCCAACTCTGCTATTCTCGTACCTGACACTTGTAAGAGTATGTTTGACCAGCTTTTCAAGAAATACAACGATATTCTCTCCACTGTTGTTTTTGAAGTTGTCCAATTCGATAAAGTGTAGAATTGGAACATGTGTTCCAAACTATAATGAATGAGTAGATCCGGAATCTCCCGGTTCACCCCTTCGTTTCCACTAGAGTTTAAAAAATGGGGTACTACAACAGCGGGTAGTAGTGTATTGTATTAAAATGGAGATAAGGACAGCTGACCTAATAGCTATTTATAGTTTTGGTTAATTAAGCGAACGGGAACCGATCGACACGAAGCTCTACTGGAAATAAAGGGGTCTAGAATCGCTTGGAACACATGTTCTAAGAAGACGTTAGTATATCACGAACCAAAAGACTGATACACATTTCCTATTGTTGCTCGTTCGTCTTTGTGGATGATCGTCCTAGTGAGGCACTGAAATGACCAAAAGGAACGAACTTCTGGCGGATTGTGTTGGGGCCACTCACCTCTTACTTGCTAATGAGGCGATTGCCCGGGGTACCCTGGAGGCAGGTGTTCGCCTTGTGGCTCTCTATCCAGGAACGCCGAGTAGTGAGATAGGAAACAACTTGTTTTCAATGGCTCCTCACATTCCCAATTTCTATTTTGAGTTCAGTAGCAATGAAAAGGTTGCAATGGAGGTAGCAGGAGCGGCTGCTGTTGCAGGAGTGCGATCAATGATGGTATGCAAGGGGCCAGGACTGAATGTGGCCGCAGACCCTTTCATGACCCTAGCATATGTTGGTGTGCGGGGAGGCATGATCATTGTGGTAGCCGATGACCCCAGCATGTGGAGTTCTCAGAACGAGAATGATTCCAGATACTACTCACTGATGGCAAATATGCCTATGGTAGAGCCCGCTGACCCTGCAGAAGCAAAGAGTATGCTATTGGAAATCTATGAAATCTCCGAGAAACTGGAGCTTCCAGTGGTTCTTCGAACAACTACGCGAGTAAATCACTCGCGATCCCCTGTTACTTTCGGGCCCATTCAAGATCGTCCCAAGCATGTAGAATTCGAAAAGGAACCGTTCCGATTTGTCCCGGTTCCATCAGTTGCAAGAACACGTCATCCTTGGTTGCTCCAACAGATTGAGAAAGCCAAGAGCATTTCAGAATCCAGCAATCTCAACTTCACTGAGGGTGAGGGCGAACTGGGCATAATCACAAGCGGCGTAGCATACAACTACGTCGTGGAATCTCTCTCAATCATGAATCTTAATGCTGAAGTACTGAAACTTGGTATGACCCATCCTGTCCCAGAAGACAAGATTTCCGATTTCTTGAGGCGTCATTCGAAAGTAGTCATTGTAGAGGAGCTTGAACCCTTCTTGGAAACACACACTCGCAGGATTGCTCAACTGAGAGAAGTCGATGTTGACATTCTGGGAAAGGAACAAGGATACTTCTCTAGAACATATGAGTACAGTCCTCGGATCGTCATGAAGGGAATATCAGAGGCTATTAATCGTAATACACCAACTCTCTGGGAAGCACTTGAAGAGAAGGCAGCAGAGCTCCCTGACATTCCACCACGACCTCCTCTCCTCTGTGCTGGATGTCCTCATCGGGCAAGCTATTATGCCATAAAGACGGCAACTCGCGGAAAGGCAATCTACCCCTCAGATATTGGATGTTATACGCTGAGTATCGCCCCTCCACTTGAAACCGCAGACATACTCTTTGATATGGGATCCTCTATAACAACTGCCTGTGGGCTTGCACAGGTAACCGATCAAGATGTGGTTGCAACAATTGGGGATAGTACGTTCTTCGCATCTGGCCTCGCCGGTGTTGCAAATGCAGTCTACAATCAGCATCCTGTTTCTCTTGTTGTATTAGACAATCGCACTACAGCAATGACTGGTCATCAGCCACATCCGGGTACGGGTCTAACCGGCATGCAAAAACAAGTTGAACCCCTAGATATAGCCAAGGTCTGCCAAGGTCTTGGAGTAGAGTATGTCAAGACTATTCGGCCATTCGATTCTGTTGCAGATATGGTCAAGGAGGTTCGAGAGATGGTGAACTGGGTACGTGAGAACCAGGCACCTGCAGTTCTCGTATCGAGAGAACCATGTGCCTTGCTCACGGCAGCAGAAAGACGAAGGACGGAAGAGTACCCGTCTCAATACTATGTCGATCCCGAGATCTGTAACGCATGCAAACGCTGTCTCAATCGGTTGTCATGCCCAGCCATGTATGAAGATCCTGAAACAGGCAAGGCTGTGATAGACGAAACATTATGCAATCTCTGTGGCACCTGTGTAGAAGTATGTCCGCAGGGTGCAATCAAGCAGAAGGAGGAATAGATGTGAGTGAAGACTCAGCTGATATTTTGAACATAGTGATTTCAGGAGTTGGAGGTCAGGGCGTTCTCACGCTAGCTGAGATAATGGCCAAGGCTGCACTGGCAGATGGACTCAACGTCCGAGTGGGCGAGATTCATGGGATGGCACAGAGAGGGGGTCACGTAGTCTGTACTGTACGAATTGGTTCAGACGTTAGAGGGCCGATTGTCGATACCGGAACCGCAGACATCCTTGTCGGATTTGAACCGGCTGAAACTCTAAGAGAGATTTCCGTGATCAAACCAAGCGGTCAAGTACTCATGAACTCGCATGTTGTTTATCCTGTTGCAGTTTCTATGGGAAAAGCAGAATATCCTTCTGAAGAAATCATAGAATCCTCCTTGCGGAATTTCACTGAAAAGATAATCAAATTTGATGCTATGAAGTTCGCAAAGGATGCCGGCAGTCCCCGGTCGATGAACATGGTCATGTTGGGGGCAGTTATAGCTTCGTCAATTACACCGATTAGCGAGAAGACTGCCTTAGAGACCATCGCGTCATCCTTTCCCGGTAGGTTTGAATCCATAAACAAGGCTGCTTTCAAGAGAGGCCTGGAAGAAGTTAGGAAATACATCTGACCCAAAGTTAGATGTGTATTATAGATAATACACACTCAAGAAAGCTTCTTTGCCCCAATAGCAAGCTGTCCGAGAGAGATTCCTCCGTCGCCAGGTGGTACTTGCTTGTGGATAAGCGGCGTTAATCCTCTCTTGTTAACCTGATTAATCACAGATCGTGTTACAATCCTATTCAGTGCGACTCCTCCTGAGAGACCGATATGTTGAAGCCCATGTTGTTCCGCGATATCACAACTTGCATCAGCTAGGCTTGCACCTAAGGTATGTAGGGCTGTGTATGCAAGCCCCTCTTGTGGCACTTCTGATTTCCTCAGTTGTATTACTTGTAATAACAAGTCTCTTGTATCCAGATTCAGACCATCGTGAGCCTCGAGGAAGTGAGCTTCGAGTTGGAGTCCCCTATCGTGTGCTATAGCTTCAAGACGCATTGGACATTCTCCATCGTATGTATTCTCTCCACACACGCCTATAGCTAATGAAACCGCATCCAGAAATCTGCCGGCACTCGTCGTATCGACAGTATTGATACCTTTTCTTAATGACTCATACACCATAGCAATAGTATTGGGATCGGTTGGGGTTCCAAGTGCAATATCATAACCCCTTGACAATTCTAGTATCTGCGACAGATCAATCTCATCATCTAAGATCCCCAACAGAGACCTTGCTGCATATCGTGCTGACAAATCTCCTCCGGGAAGGACACTATGTCTAAGCCCTCCGACTCGTTGGTATTCATCATAGTTTCCTAGAAGGATATCACCACCCCAAGCTTCTCCTGTTGGTGCATATCCGTACCCATCAACCGTAATACACACAATACGAGTATCAGGGGGCAGATTATGCTCTGCAATCAGTCCCGCTAGATGTGCATGATGATGCTGAACTCTGACCAATGGAGCATCAAGGTCTTTACTCATCTCTTCGCCTAATTCGGTGGTGAGAAACTGCGGGTTCAGGTCACACGCAACAAAATCAGGTCTGGGCACATCAATCAGATGCCTGATATGATGTAGTGCATCAGACAGGAAGTTGATGGTTTCTACTTTGTCGACATCACCAATGTACTGTGTAAGGTAGGCGTTGCTAGCCTTGAGCACAGATCCCGTGACTTTCTCTTCAGGTCCAACAGCAATACCGGTCAAGTCGCCCCAAGGACCACGAACCCCTATCGGTTCTGGAACGTAACCACGTGAACGACGAATGAATACCGCCTTCGACTTGGTCAATGGTTTAATGACAGAATCGTCTGCCCGTTGATGAATTCGTCTATCATGAACAAGAGAGAAATCAGTAATATCTCTCAGGTCCGAAATAATCCTGTCTGGTTCGATGTACATGGGGACACCGGACGGATTTGCACTCGTCATAATCAATGCGGGTTCATCTGTATACTCGAATAGCATATGATGCATCGGCGCATAGGGCAGCATCACTCCTATGCTATCCAGGCCAGGTGCAATCTGGTCAATTGAAGACTGAGGTATTACACGTGATACATCGTCTCCAATAGTCAAGAGAACAATAGGCCTTCTCCATGATAAGAGCAAGTCCTGTTCCATATCACTGAGGTCAAACTGTGTCTTGACGGTTTCGATATCCCGAAACATCACAGCAAAGGGGCGATGCGACTTTCGCTTCCTTCGACGCAACTTGCGTATTGGATTAGGATCTGACACTATTGTGGCAAGATGCGTACCAGATATTCCTTGTAGCGCTACAATCCTTCCTTGGTCAAGCATAGATACAGCAACAGGAACAGGATCTTCATCTTCGACTAGATTTCCTTGCTTATCAACAAGTCTGTAGGAAGGACCACACCTCTCACACGCTGTGGTTTGAGCATGGTACCTTCTATCGAGTGGATTTGTATAACCCGTATTACAAGTATCACATAGTGGAAAATCATCCATGGTTGTATTGGGTCTATCGTAAGGAAGGTCGGTGATAGTGGAAAACCGAGGTCCACAGGCAGCACACGATGTAAAGGGGTAGAGGTGCCACCGAGAATTTGGATCAAATAGGTCTTCAACACAGTCCCGACATATTGCTATGTCTGGTGGAATCTCAGGTGCAGCATCCTTGCTTCTTCCGGTCGATGATTTCTTGATAACGAAGTCGTTGAATTCTCCGGTTGGTTCCATCCATTCAGTATCCAGAGTTTCTATGCGTGATATCGATGGTGGATTACTCTGTATCTCTTGAATGAAATCTTGGATTTTCTCTTCATCGCCCTCTGTCACTATTCTAACGCCAGCATCTCCGAGATTGAGGACATAACCTTGTAGAGACCGTTCTTTTGCCTGACGAAAGATGAAGGGCCTGAATCCAACTCCCTGTACTATACCTGTAACGTGAATTCTGGCTCTTTGTTTCAACACACTACACCCTGAAAGCTAGGTCCGTGTAATGATATTAGTTCACCGAAGAAGGAACTGGAAGAGAGTGTGCAGTTGTTAGGCGGCTGATGCGTTCATCTTGATTGTGGTCTTCTTAAGCCAAGACACACAGTATTAGTGTGAGGATGGTCGAGGCATTTGTCCAAGAAGAACAGCATAGCATTCAAAGAACCAATCGCAACGCCGTCTATTCTGGCAACCGCTCCTGATATTTTGAGAAAGGCACTGGAAGAGAGTGTACAGTTGTCAAACATGAAAAAGAGATCAATCCTGATCTCGAGCAATAGCCTTGCCAATCGTTTTATTCTAGAGCGGTGGGATATCCGACCATCTCAACGCAGACGGTATCGGAATCTTTTCTTGACGGTAAGGCGACAATGCAGGTCTCTCTTTGAGAACCTGATCGCTCGACAAAGAATCGATTGGGGGAACAGTAGCGACCGCCATATTTTCGGAGTGTTCAAGTTCGATGAAGTTCGAGGCAACTTAATCCTGGGGTTTGTTCCAGTTGAAGAGCATTCAGAATGGACACTTCCACGATAAGAACGTCACGTATTATAAGGAATACTTGTAATACGATTGGCCGCAATCAACGCGATGAGCTCCAAATACGTGTTTCCAGTATTGCATTCAGTCTTGCAGCTGACCTGCAGTTGGTCTCAGCTGCCAGTCTTATCATTGGCTCAGCTTCGGGTGTAAAGTCATGAATCCGTTGCAATGCTCTCAGAGCAGCTTCGCTTGTTTCATCTAACGTAGAACAGACTTTTTCCAAGAGAACAGCGATGGCTGGTTCAGTGAAGAAGTTTCCCAGGGCAAGTGCTGCTGGCTCTGAAACTCTAGGGACGTCAATTCTTTCTATGAGTTTCTGGAACGTAGATATCGATTCAACAGCACGGACCGCAATATGTGCATTGAGACCACTCAGATATCGCCGATACTCCTCTGGACTATCACTTTCCAAATAATCTCTCAGTGACTCACTCACGTAGTAGTCAAGAACTGGATATGCCCATTGACTACCTAGGTTCCGGAGATCTTCTATCTCATGCTCAATAATAGCCGTAAGCAGACGGTCATAAACCGGAAGGGAAGGAACGTTAGGTATCTGTGAGTTGGCCTTCACTTGTTTCTCTGTTGTCGTTGTCAAACCAGGAAATGATACAGTTAATATCTGTATTACATCACTATCGAGATTGAGGATAGTCCCTTTCACACCTAGATTAGCAAGCAGGCGGCGTCCTAACTCTGTCCTCCATAGTTTCTGTAGTTGAACATTCTCATTCACACTGGGTAGAACAAAATTCTCCATTTGACTCTCTTGTAGCGAGTTGACTCTCTCAGTTATGTCAGAATTCCACGAGTCCCCTGAGAAGAATAACAGGTCTCCTGATTTAATCTGATTCGAAGCATGATTTTCAATAAGAGCCCGGAATAGAGTGTTCGCCTTAACGAAACTATCAACTTCATAAAGCTGATTAAGAATCTCTTCGGTGGGAACATCTATCGGTTCAAAACCTGAACATGAAAAGAGTCCGAACAACACCTCTCTGAACTTCAACGGTTCCAGCTTCCTCTTCTGGAATCCGAGTGCTATAGGAGTAGAATACTCTGCAAGCCGCGCTGAAGCCAATACCTCCACCACATGCTCCCATCCTGAATGCTTCTCAATCTTCGAAATCTGGTCTACAAGATCCCTTCCTCTTCTATCACCGATTGCATTTGTGATGGATTCTTGAACTCGTGCTTTTTCCGAATTCCTAGAGTGTTGTTCTGCCCTTTTGCGCAATTCATCTAGGCGTCGTTTTCCACTCACTTGTATCACCTAAGACGCGATTGTGCCGCTCAAACAGTCCTAACATCTTGCGAATAAGGATTCTTCTCTATCACGATACTGTATTACAAGTATTATGCGGAGAAACTGGAATGCCAAAGACAGAAAGTCGCACAAATCCAAGCGGAAAATCCTCGTTCTAGGATTAGAACTATGTATACCCGTATCCCACAATAATAGTGAGTGTGTCGTGTTGATAGAGATAATGACGGCTAGGTCCTTCCCGGATCTTCAATCGTCAGTTACGGCATCTCTATCTCCTCAAACACAAACCTCCAAGATGATTCCGTAGCAACGGTTGGAACATGCCTGATTGCTTCAGCGCGGCACACTCGTGCCATTTTTCTTTTTTAGTTCTTGACTGATGCTCTCTATTCAAACCCAAGATGACAGTATTACAAATATTACATACCTTAACGTCCGAAGCCTGCCTGTTTTTTCGAATTCTCAGATTTCAAAATGAGCGGAGATGTAAGGTCATCAACAGCGCTTATGATTGCTCTTTCTGCTGTACGATAACTCTCTAAATCCTCGGCTGAGAGCTCTGCTCTGCCAGCTAACACATCTCTGATGTTTCGATATTTCCGGATTTCCCCTGCAACTTCTTCGAAAGGACGAAAGATATTCAGATCGAATAAATCAAGATAGGCAAGAAGAAGCATAGTATGCACTGCCTTGGTTACATTCCGCCGCGCTTGGTGCAAAGTACGATTGAATGCCCCCCGACTCACTCCCAGTGATCTACTGCCTTCTCGAGACCTTAGAGATGCCTTCTTCTCATAGGGCACACTGCCATCAATCAGATCTTCTATGACCAGATCAATCAATAGGGTTTCTAGCTGCACTTCGGTCAAGCCACTCCGGTCAAGTAGCCCTTGTAGTATAGGCTCCTTCAAAGTCTTCTTCACATTTGATGCAACAGCTTTTGTACTACTTCGTTTCTGGTCAGAACCGGTCATTTTCAATCTTCCACCTATGAATCATGTTACCTCTAATAGAGGCATTTCGTAACAGAGCCCATAACTCTTCAAACTATAAATAAAGAGTTATGAGGGCTCCTTCAACTTACTCTATTTCTGTTCGTTTCAGCGGATACAATTTTGTATACGACTGACCGTTAAATGCTGAAAAGGATTGTCATGACATTGGCGAATATCCTCCGTTATTTCACGGAAGAACGAAATCGCATCATGGGTGTATACGTGGAGGAAAAAAGACAGTACCGATCTCTCCCTCCCTACGACTCTATTAGTCATAATAATAGTATTACAACATCTTGCATCTTCACATCTTATCGGTCGGATTTGAGAATTGAACTTCAAAGGTGGCCAACCTACGACAGACATAAATCAAACACAATTGTGCCATCCCAATATGTCAGACATTGACCCCTTCTTCAATCCAAGAAGAGTCGCTCTAGTCGGGGCCTCTGCCGATTACCGGAAACTGGGAAATTCTCTGCTTATGAATCTCCTTGCTTCTGAACTAGACAGTTATCCAGTAACGCGGAGTCGAGAACAGGTCATGGGAGTGAAGGCCTACGAGAGTCTCAAAGAGATTCCAGAACCTGTTGATCTGGTCATTGTAGCTATCGCTGCGAAATACTGTCCATCACTGATGAAGGACATCCGTGAAACAGGAGCTAGGAACGCAGTGATAATATCTGGTGGATTCAGTGAAGTAGGCGAAGAAGGGGCAATCCTTGAGAACAAGCTAGTCAAAGCCGCGAAGGAATCAGATGTCAGAATAATTGGACCTAATTGTGTCGGAGTTTCAAACAGCCGTCTCTTCAACGGCACATTCACGATGATGCCTGAACGAGGTAATATAGCCCTGATTTCGCAGAGTGGTGCTCTCGGAGGAATGATAATCTACACAACTCGTGCAAAAAGAATTGGCATGAGCAAGTTTGCAAGCATAGGCAACGCAGCTGATGTCGGTTTTGTGGAACTACTTGACTACTTGCGCAATGACTCAAAGACCACAGTGATAACTGTCTATGTCGAAGGAGTTGAGAAAGGACGTGCGCTATACCAAGCATTGAAGCGAGCTTCCGAAAGGAAACCAGTTGTTGTCCTGAAAGGTGGCACGAGTAAAGCTGGCGCACGGGCTACGAAATCCCACACAGGATCTCTTGCTGGCTCTTCCAAGGTCTTCGGGGCGGCAATCCGTCAGGCTGGCTGTGTAACAGCTCCCACTCTAGATACTCTATTCGAAATCGCGAAGCTCTTTGATTACCAACCACTTCCGATGGGTCGTAATATTGGTATTATTAGTAATACAGGAGGCGCAGGGGTCTTGGCCACAGATGAAGCCTCACGATACAGGCTAGAGATTCCACATCTTTCTTCAGAAACTCGCGATAGACTATACGAAGTCCTGCCACCTATGGCAGCGACTGACAATCCTGTAGATGTAGTGGCAAGTGGTGGGAGAAGAGAATACAGAGTGGCCACCGAACTTATGCTGCGCGATCCAAGCATCGACATGCTTCTTGTGCTCTGCGGTGTCCCTACATTTGCAGGGATGACACAGACCGAACACGCGGCTGGCACCTTAGAGGGTGTAAGGACATCTAGAACCAACAAACCTGTTGTGGGTGTCTGGCTTGCTGGCGATGTTGGAAAACCGGGTAAGGATTTGCTTGAGATGAACAGAATCCCATGTTATGATGATCCATCCACCGCTATTCTCTGTATGGATCGTATCACCCAATTTGCCGAGATGCACAAGGCCACCAAGAAATAACTGTATTACGGTTATTACATATCTGAGTTACAGTGAATCTACTAATCAGAGGTTCCCAATTGAGCAGTACTCTAGCCGGATGCCTTAACAACTCTCTCGAGAAGGCAATCGGGAAGGTCAATGTGCTACATAATCAGGTAGATTCCAAGAACTGCTCAGCTATTCGTGGGAACTCGCTGAAGACTGCAGCTTTCAACTTCTTCTCAACCCACATACTCAGATTGATTGCTTTTGCCTTCCTGATAGCTTGTAGGCACTCTCTAAGATCTGCATCAATCGAAAAAGAGACAATAGGACTCTTCCGTTCTTTGTTCGGAACCGATTCCCGTGTTTCTTCTTCCTTACGAACCCTTGTAGTGGTATCAGAAGCAGCTTCGCTTTCCTCCTTCTCAGATTCCTTTCTGTATTTTCCTAGTAGACTCACTTAGCGCACCTCTCTGAGTATGGTATCATAAGCATCAGCAACAAGACTGGCTATCTCCCGGCCAACTGTTGGATCGCCTCGTTGTTTGAAATTCTCTGCGGCAACTTGCTGACAGCCTCTAGCAAGCATCCGTATATCCCGCGGGTTACCGCCAGCTGCATCATTGATTATCTCGATTGCCTCCTCACTGAATGGGCTGATGTCAAAATCGTTCTTGTCAAATTCATCTATGTTCCCCCGCGCATAAGCAATTCTTCTACCAATGAATTCCTTTGCCTTGGCATCTTCCAAAGGTGGCACATCCAATGGTTCGGTCCTATCTGCTATTTGGGGGAGAAAGTTCAGCATAGCATTCCAGTATTCGGCTGTACCTGACATAATCAGAGTGACAATAGGCTCATCCAATGGTTCAGGATGTTCCTCAACCATCTCCTCAGTAGGCAAGTCTGCGAGGAATCGCAGTTTGTGAAATGCTGCTTCCTGGTTATCAGCAACATCTTCAATGAACAGTGCGGTTCTACTGTTTTCCTCTACGTATCGTCTGAGACACTCTTCTGCTACTGCCTCGATTATCTGACTAGACTCCCAAGAACGTCGATACTTGATACGCAAAGAATCAGCGATTGCCGCAGCCATCTGTTTCTCATAAAGTCCTGTCATGCCCACATATCCAGTGACGAACTTGTTACCTCTTCTATCAGCAAGTGTTGGTAGGTCTCGCAAGGCTAAAAGCATCAGTGTGCTCTTGCCCGAACCAACAGCTCCACGGAGAAATATATGTCTCTCATTTGTCAAGACTAAGTCAACTATTGCATCTAAGAAATCGGGATGTTCAACGTACAACCGGCTATCTGGCATCTTGAATCCACGGAAGGGAGAGAACCTACAGCCGATCTTCTCTTCCCACATACGAAGAGTTTCTTTGCGCGTATTGAAGTGCCGGATCAGAGCCGACTCGTGAATTGCAATTGTCATGTTCTAGACCTCTGAAGTCGAAACTAACATACTGTATCAAGAGTAGTTCTTGTAATACAACATTGTGTTATAAGCAATGCGGCTACATTCCCTCATAAACACACTCTACAAATCCCGATCCTTTCTCAAGGGACCTGCAAGCAAACGAGCAGATTACACAATCTTTTTCTAGTGTCCGATTCCTGAAACACCTGGCCAGAATTCACGGAGCCAGATAAAATGAATACTGATAGGGTCCGACACGTACTAAACTCGCTGATGATCATCTCCTTTCTCATCTTTGGTGGTCTTGCTGCAATAATAGTGATAACTGATACCCCACTCAGCACGAGCTCGGTGTCATTGCCTTTTGCTTTTCTCTTCATCTCCGCAATGACTCTAATAGTGACTGGTCAAATCAATGAGCGTCCAAAACTTACCAAGAGGTACCTAAGACAATGGATTCTTGTCTGTATCTTCATGATTCTAGTATCTGCACTTGCATACACTTTCGCATAGTCAGGGCACACCAGCAACTATAGAATACTTGGACGAAGATGGACATCTCAGGGTTGCCGGAGCCACATAGCAGCTATGATTAATGCTTCAATCCATTCACAAATCGAATGAATGACACCCCTATGTTACAACAACAGCACATGCAATGTTTCTGGTTTCAAGACCGAACTGAAGATTGCCGAAAAGCACGGCGAGTCCTAAATCTTAGAGCTGATGTAACCATCAACGGAATTATCACCAAATCCAAGATATGCTTGAATTGTAATACCAATATTACGATTTTAGTCTAAGAATTGCAGCTGCAAGATCGCCCTTTGTTTCTTTCAGAGCCTCTTTTGCTCGTTCCACATCGACGCCAGCTTGACTAGCCACAAGAGCTGCATCTTCCATTGGGATTTCAATCTCCTGCTCTTTCGATTCCTCACGTTTCTCAGGAGCACTTCCTGTTGTAAGACCTCGTTCGGAGCGATCTCCTCCAATCTGATAGGTCTCGGAACCCCCTTGTTTGACCATAGTCACCTGTGGACTGTTTATCACCCATTCCTTGTCCTCAAATCGAATAATCACTTCTTTGGCACCGGGCACCTCCTTCTGTTCAATACCCATCTTCTTCATCATTCGTGCAAGCTGCTTTGGTGACACTCCTCTGAATCCCATTCTGAATTCCTCGTCATAACCGGTTTACTTCTAGTAGCTAGCTCCCAGTTGTGATGATAAAACGATTACGTTATACTGCATCTAGGATGGAATTGCGTCAACATCATACACCAGATGTACGATACCCGGTGCGTAGCTCTTGATTTCTCGTACATTATAAGATATTGAGAAGCCAGCTGCTAGTCCTATCGAACCTATGGTCCTCCCAATAGAATCTCTCTCGTGCAGTGGTGCCGAAATATGCATATGGACAACCCCGCCACCAGCTTTCAACGCTTTGAAAGCATACGGCAAGTAGTCACAAGTATTGTCTAGATACCCCATGACAATCCTATCAGCCCATTCTCTTGGTACCTTTTCTCTACAATCTCCTAAGATGCCCCGAACTCTGTTCTCTACTCCATTAAGCACAATGTTCTTCTCCAAATACCGAAATGCTTCAGGATTAATCTCTATACACGTAACTTCTGCTCCTCCCGTCTTGGCAAAATGAATTCCAAACTGTCCCACACAAGCGAACATATCAACAATCCGTTCATTCTCGTGAACGCTAGACCCCATACGTATTCGTTCAGCTCGATTTCCACCACAGAAGGTCACCTTGGTCGGGTCCAGCCTGAATCGAACCCCATTCTCTATATGTTCCGTTTCTGTATTTGGATCCCCCGCTATGAATCGATATGATGGTATTCTATGCTCACCAGAAGTTGGCCCATTCCGGACGAGAATACTCTTGGCTCGTGATTCATAAGCAAGACTCAACTCAGCAATTTCCTGTATAAAACCCCGTAGTGATAGATCAACCTCAAGTAGGATGACATGTCCTATGAGGTGATAGCCTCTAGGTATTCTTGCACCTTCGGGGATTTGCCCTTTCAATTCACGCTCAAGATAAGTACGGTATCTCATTCACTTCACAATTACTGGACTATTCCATTCAACAATAGATTCCGCTAGGGGCTTGATCACCTGTACCGCGTGTCTGTACTTTGTTTATTGCTTTCCGAAAATCTTCCTGACCAACACAGACTCTACTATCTCGGATTGTGAACATTCCTGCTTCCGTGCAGATTGCCTTGATGTCGGCCCCGGTGGTTCCCTCAGTTGCAGACACCAAGAAACCGAAGTCCAATTCAGAATCTAGTTTCATTCCACGTGTATGAATCTTGAATATCTCAAGTCGACTATGACTATCTGGCTTTGGGAACTGGATTATCCTATCGAAACGGCCTGGTCTAAGCAGGGCCGGATCCAGAATATCTGGTCTATTGGTGGCGCCTAGAACTGCCACCTGCCCCCTAGCTTCAAAGCCATCCAGCTCGCTGAGAAGCTGCATGAGTGTTCGCTGAACCTCCCTGTCCCCTGAAGTTGCAATATCTAGCCGATGAGACCCTACTGCGTCCAGCTCGTCAACAAAGACAATCGCGGGAGCCTTTTCCTTTGCCAACATGAAGATTTCTCTCACGAGTCGTGCTCCCTCGCCTATGAATTTCTGGACTAACTCAGATCCGATAACACGGATAAATGTGGCATTGGTTTCATGGGCAACTGCACGTGCGCACAGCGTCTTCCCGGTTCCCGGAGGTCCCGTTAGAAGAACACCCTTTGGAGGTTCAACACCCACCTCAGCAAAAACATGGGGTTTCAAGAGCGGCAACTCAACTGTTTCTTTGATTTCATCTATTTGCTCTCTGAGACCACCTATGTCCACATATGATACATCCGGCGCTTCCTCAATCTCCATGGCACGAATCATCGGGTCGCGCGAAGGTGGAAGCTCCTGAGTGACAGAAAACGATCTCTGATTCAGAGCAACTCTCATACCGGAGCGTAGTTTATCTCTTGAGATTGATGAAGCGACATGAACAACGAAATTCGGTCCTGTGGAGCTCTTCACTATCGCTCTTCCGTCTTCTAACATGTCAATTATTGTTGCAGTTATCAGTGGTGACTGTCTGAGCTTTTCGAGCTCGGTTCTAAGTGTCTGTGTTTCTTTCTCAAGCCTACTGCGCTCTGCCTGTAGAATCTGTTTCTCTGTTTCCAATGCCCTAAGTCGACGCTCAAGGTGTCGTGTATAGCTTTGTGTATACGACGAGTCATCTAGGCTTCCATCTTTCTTAGCATCGGTAGTACCTGGCATGCAGTAGCACCTCAACTCCTCATCAACTACTAGTTTTTTAAGGCTATCTTTGAGGGTTACGGCGCCATTTTACTCTATTGTAATATCAGTAATACGATATCTTGCAGAATCACCCTTTGAGGATTAATGGTGAGTTGATAATAATCCGTTTCTTACAATTTGGTGAGTGAACGTCACCTGTAAGAGACTTCTGCGTTCCATCCCTCCCCTGAGAGTGTTCAAGACTACGTGTCAGCAAGGAGGAAATCTTACACATATCTGACACTTTTTTCTGACAAAATGACTAGGAAATCAAGATGTTTTTAAGATTCCAGAAGTGATGTTCTGCTACCAGAGGACAATCTAATGCCCAGTTGTGAGCTATGTGGCAGACAGATGAAAAGCAGAGGTCGTCAAGTTAAGATTGAAGGCGCCGAGATGCTCGTCTGTTACGAATGTGCCATGAAATTCGGTGGAGCTACCAAGAGCCCACACAGCTCGACTTCATCAACAAGATCCAGTGGCCGCCCCGCTTGGTCAGGAAGTCGGGGTCGGAGTCCTTCCTCCACACAGACAACTCATGCACCTGTGAAGCGCAACAGAACGAAGAAGAACCACTCTCGGGGCGTTACTCTAGATGACATGATTCTTGTGGAAGACTATGCTAAGAAGATTCGTACTGCTCGACAACGAGCGAAACTGAGTCAGGATGAGTTGGCACAGAAGATAGGCGAAAGAATCACGACCTTGCAGTCCATAGAATCTGGACGGCTCAAACCGACAAAGAAAGCAATTCGAGGTCTAGAACGAGAGCTGGATCTCTCTCTTCTAGAACCTATTACAGCAGTTCCAGTCAAGACGTACAAGAAGGATTCCTACAAGGGCACTACTTTGGGTGATGTTGTAAAGGTGAAGAGAAAGAAATCACAAAAGGGGAATTAGTAGAACCACTTCTCCCGAAAAGGTCACAATATCAAGACTCATCGTCTGAGGAAAGCATCATCAGGTCAGAGCTCTTATATAGTATTCAATCTAATAATATAATTGGTGCAAATCTCTGCTTGGCAATTTTGGATATCATCAATGTCTAGTCAACTGGCCAACAGACACGTACTAAGGTGATTACCTAGATGGCACATCCCAGCTTCAACAATGACCTATTCAGACTAGTAGTCGAGGAGATAGCCGGCAAGGAAGGCGTTGAAGTCGCCACAGTACTTGTCAACTCTGACGAAACAACTGATGAAGAAATCGCAACGAAGACCGACCTCAAATTGAATGTCGTACGTCGAATCCTGTACAAGCTTCATGACAATCACCTTGCATCATATCGTAGAATAAGAGATACCGATACCGGGTGGTTTCTTTATTTCTGGAAAATCGATCCAAACAAAGCACAAGCTCTAGTAAATAGGAAGAAACGAATGGTACTGAATCTTCTTGAACAGCGATTGGAGCACGAAACCAATAATGACCTATATGCATGCGTGAATAGAGACTCATCTCCTGTACCCTTTGAAGAGGCGATGAATCTTTCATTCAGATGTCCTGTCTGTAATGGACAACTTGAATACGTTGACAACGAGAAGGCGATAAGTTTTCTTCGCAAGCGAGTAGAAGAGCTGAAAGCCGACCTTGAGGCCACAAGTACGACTTGAAACTAGCATTCTCATTGTATTCTGTCTGAAAATGAACGCATTTCATGTACATGAAAAAACTACTGAGGTATCTACTTGAAAGAACTGGTTCTTTTCACAAAGATCTATGGCGCATACAGGAATCGGCTTCTCTCCAACTTCAGGGCCGACCTTGAGGATAAAACACAGAGCCTTCAGGTCCGGATACAAAATGTCGGTTCTGACGAACGAGGTCATCTGACATGTCAGACTATTGGGGAGGACAAAGAGTTCCTAAAGAATGTACTAGAGATGGAATATGGCCAGACTCACACTTTCGATGAGATTGAGATTGGAAGCGAATACACCGGTCAACTCATCGACATTGGTCATGTAGGCTATGGAGTCTACGTAGACATTGGAGTCATCACACCGGCTTTCATCGATGCCCTCGTGCCTCTACATCGACTACGCGGTCAGATCAATATGGAGAGAGCTTCTGTGAGGGGTATTGCCGACGCTCTGACATTGGTTGAGCATCTCCCTGTTAGAATCATCATCGCTGATAAGAACCCCCATGATAGAACACTGGAGGCAACTCTTGCTGACTCCACAATCGAGAGATTCAACTCCTGGCTTTCTGATGATCACGATAGACTGCTAGTTCTCGGTTCCAGTCTAGCAATGATTCATGGTGCTCTGCAGCAATCTGGCCATCAAGATGATATCTATCAAATCGAAGATCTAGGACGCCACGAGTATTGTCTGGTATGTAAGAGAACTACAAATGCAACCGGCATTATCACTGAGATAGGCCCCCTGCTACGGGGTGTTCCAATTCACCTTTTCATTCCTGACGAAGCAAGGAGTAAGAGAAATGACAAGGCTTGACCGATGGTTGGTAGAAGAGGGTCATTTCTCGTCCAGACAGACTGCAAAGAGAGGAATCAATTCCGGTCATATACTAGTAAATGGACAACCTGCCAAACCATCAACAGACATAGACGATAGCGATTCTGTCCGAATCCTTTCGGATTATCTGGACTATCCGCTCGGATTTGAGAAACTCAGGCGAATCAATGACAGCTTTGGGTCGGGGATAATTCAAGAAGGGGACATGGTCCTAGACATTGGAAGCTCAGCTGGGGGCTTTCTTCTCTATTGCTCAAAGATTGGAGCGAACTGCATTGGAATCGAGATTTCAGATAGTTTTGCAGAGAATCTACTTACAATTGCCAAGCAATACGACAATATTTCTGTCGTAATTGGTGATGCATTTTCAATCGACCCGAAAGCCGTATGCTCTGAGGGCGAGCTTGAAACATTGCTCATTGATGTGACCACGAAACCAGACGGAACACTTCGGCTGGCACAAAGATATGCTCGTTTTCTGAAAGATGCTGGTTGGCTCGTCCTAGCCATCAAGATGGACTTCCATCAGGATTCTGCTAAGCAGATACACTCAAAGTTGGTTGAAATCGGCTTCTCGGATATCAAGGCACTCGTACTATCGGATTCGAAGCACGAATTCCATATAATCGCACGGCGTCACTAGGGAATTCTTTTATTGGATACATCATCTTCACACTTCGGAAGATGAGGCCGTTCTTCATCGGGGCGGTAGTCTAGCTCGGCTATGATGTCTCGCTTACACCGAGAAAACAGACGAGATTCTCGCTGTTCTCGACGGTCGCTGGTTCAAATCCGGCCCGCCCCACCATACACTCCGGACTTCTTCATCTGTTCTAGCAACCTTGAAGAGTACACGTGCGGAGTGCAAGGCGCAATAGATTACTCATGCGGGAGTTGCCAAGCCCGGTCAAAGGCGGCGGACTTAAGATCTGATGAACTACGGGGTCAAGGAATGAGTCATCCGCTCTCGAAGGAGTCCGAGGGTTCGAATCCCTCCTCCCGCACCATCAGCAACTCTTATGAAACAGACCGGTTGCCTACTTGGAGAGAACAACTATGACCTATAGAGATTTAGAATTCCCAGAGGGGTTTCTGTGGGGAAGTGCCGCCTCCTCTCATCAGACTGAGGGGGGAAACAGAAACGATTGGCGCGAATGGGAAAAGATTCCTGGGAAGATACGTGATGGCAAGACCTCAGAAATTGCCTGTGATCACTATAATCGCTATGAAGAGGACTTTGACCTCGCGAGGAAATTCGGGCACCAAGTTCACCGGTTTTCCATCGAATGGAGTCGCATAGAGCCTCGTCCGGGGAAGTGGGATGAGAGAGGGATAGAGCACTATCGCAAGGTTGTGCAATCGCTCATCGAACGTGATATCCAACCTATGGTGACTCTTCATCATTTCACAAATCCAATCTGGTTCCGTGATATGGATGCGTGGTTGAATCCTGAAAGTCCGGGGCTCTTTGGTAGATACACTCGGAAAATTGTCGATGCTCTATCAGATTATGACATCATCTGGAACACAATCAATGAACCCATGGTTGTTGTCACAATGGGGTATCTATACGGCGAATTCCCACCAGGTCTTAATGACTATATAAAAGCATTAGCCGTAGCCGGGAACCTGCTAAGGGCACATGGACATGCTGCCACAGGAATCCGTGAGGTGTATGAATCAGAAGGACTTGAACCGCCCCAGATTGCACCAGTACTCAGCTGTACATATTTCATGCCCCAAGATCCTGAGAATCCTGATGATGTGGAGTTGGCAGGCTACTTGGACGATTTGTATAATCATGTCTGGATTCGTGGTGTGATGACCTCGACTATTCCGGAGCCCGCTGGCGATGGAAGCAGATACGCTCTCCTCGATGATTCTGCCGATTTTATCGGTATCAACTACTATAGCCGTATGGTAGTTTCCTCTGAATATGATATCATGACTGGCGAAACCCCTCCGAAGGATCCAGAGCTTGAGCGATGTGAGGGGCTAGACTGGGAAGTGTACCCCGAAGGCTACTATCATGTCTTGAAATCATACTGGGAGAAGTATAAGACCCCCATCTTTCTCACAGAGAACGGTATTGGTACCCAAGACGACCATCTTCGTTGCAGGTATATCCTGAAACATCTTCAGCAGGTCCATCGAGTCATTCAGAAGGGTGCTGACATCCGAGGCTACCTTGTGTGGTCTCTTACTGACAACTTTGAATGGGCCCAGGGATTTGAGAGCCATTTCGGCCTGATTGAAATCGACTATGACACGCTTGAGCGTATCCCTAGAGAGAGCGCATATCTCTTCAGAGATATAATCAAGGAGAACGGTTTCACCAAAGAAATGCAATCAGAGTATCTCTCAAAGTGAACTTTCAGACCATCTTAGCCTCACGAGGTTCCAGAGGACGAAAATATAATGCCAATATTGACTTTCCTTTCAACCACACTAATCATTCTCCTTACCGAACTGGGTGACAAGACGATGCTCACGACACTCTGTCTTGGTGCCAAGTTCAGACGACCCGCATCAGTGATTCTTTCCTCAATACTAGCACTGGCTGTTGCTTCTGGTTTTGCCATTATTGTTGCTGTAATCCTGTCATTCGCACTACCAATCCAGATTATCTTGTATGTATCAGGCATCCTTTTCGTAATCATGGGCCTGCACACGCTCATCTATAGGGATGGTGACCTATCTGAGTACTGTGATAGTCCAAAGAGCATGTTCAGCATGTTCTCTTTGATTCTATTGTCGGAGCTAGGTGATAAGAGTCAAATCGCGATTCTAGGTCTCGCAGCACAGTCAGCGTTTCCAATTGCCGTATTTGTGGGTTCCTTTGTCAGTTTTCTTCTTCTAAACGGAATAAGTGCATTTGCAGGAGATAGGATGGCAGAACGGCTTCCCATTAGAAAAGTGCAGATTGCGACAGGAACTGTATTCGTTGTTATCGGTCTGTCGGTCATCTTCAGTCTGATATGATGCAACACCCCATTATATTAATTGGCGAACATTTATGTCCAAGCCCAACTGCAGTCGGCTTGACATCCCAGAGGCGTATGATATATGTCAGGATTAGATAGTTCCGGGTATGCTGGCGTTGTTCTGAAGAAATTGCAGCAAGCAAATGCGAGAGTTGGCGATACCATCAGGGTTGTCACTGATACTAGAGATCTTACTGGTATACTCATGCCCCGGGCTCAAATCGGAAGTGACCCGGAACATATTGTCATCAAACTAGATAGCGGATACAACACGGGCATCCGGATCGACAAGAAAGCTTCAATTCGACAGATCAAAAGAGCAAGAAGAAGACATCATCGTGATAAGATTGAGCTTGAACCCAAGAAGGACCTGCCCACTGTTTCAATCCTGAGTACCGGGGGAACCATTGCAAGCAAAGTTGATTATCAAACCGGTGCAGTTAACCCCGCCTTATCTGTGCAGGACCTACATGATACTGTTCCAGAACTAGGAGAAAGAGCCAACATCAGGGCCAAAGTCATCATGAGCCGCCTTTCTGAGAATATCTATCCATCCGACTGGTCAAAAATCACAAGAGCTGTGGCTAAGGAAATACGTGCAGGGGTTGATGGTGTCGTGATTGCACACGGCACGGATACCCTTGCCTTCACAGCAGCAGCCCTTTCCTTCTCACTCCAAAACCTTCCGGTGCCTGTGGCTCTTGTAGGTTCACAGAGATCTTCGGATAGACCCTCATCAGATGCGGCACTGAATCTCACAGGGGCCATTGATTTGGCCGGTAATACAGATGTGGCAGAAGTTATGGTTGTGATGCACGGGCAAACCGATGACAAAGCTCTCCTTGCACATCGAGGTACTCGAGTGCGCAAATGCCACAGCAGTCGCCGTGACGCCTTCCGTTCCATCAATAGTCGTCCCCTCTATCGAATTGATCCTCCTCAGATTACCGAACTATCACCTCCACTATTTCACCGCGCCAAGGAAAGGAAACTCCGAGTTAAACCGAGATTCGAGGAGAAGGTTGCCCTCGTGAAGACATACCCCGGAATACAGGCAACTTTCATTGAGAATATTATCTCCACGGGACATAAGGGCCTGATTCTAGAAGGCTCAGGCTTGGGTCACACCCCGAACGGCCTTTATCCTGCAATACAGAATGCTATTGATGAAGGACTAGTTGTTGGCATGACATCACAATGCATCTGGGGACGTGTCAACATGGACGTATATCGTTCCGGCGTAGAGCTCCTTGAGATGGGCGTCATCCCCCTCCAGGACACACTTGCTGAAACAGCCTTGGTGAAACTGATGTGGCTATTGGCCAATGAGAGGACGTCTGAGAAAGTAGAGGAGCTTATGACTCTTTCTCACGTGGGTGAGATTGAAATGCGAACTGAAATGCAAGAATATCAGCCGCCAAAGGAGGTCATCTGATATGACGGACGCCCTTGACTTCGAGAAGCTAGGGCTGAAGGTCGGGCTTGAACTTCACCAACAACTTGAAACTACAAGGAAGCTATTCTGTCACTGCCCAACAGTAATACGAGATGATGAACCAGACGGTGGATTCTTACGACGCCTACGCCCTACACAAAGCGAACTCGGAGAAATTGATCCTGCAGCACTCTTCGAATTCCAGCGAAAGAAGCTCTTCTATTACGAGTATTACAACAGCACGACCTGCTTGGTCGAGGCAGATGAAGAACCACCTCACGAGATTGATGAAGAGTCAATAGATATTTCCCTAATAATGGCTCATTTCTTGGATTCTAATGTTATGGATGAAATCCACCCGATGAGAAAGATAGTGATTGATGGTAGCAACACAACGGGATTTCAGAGAACTGCTGTCATAGCCATGGGGGGCAGTATATTAGTCAATGACAAACCAATCGGTATCCAGACAATCTGCCTTGAGGAGGATGCCGCTCGTAAGACAGATGAGGATGAGAAGAAGAACATACGTACCTATCGTCTCGACAGACTAGGAATTCCTCTCATCGAGATTGCAACGGCACCTGACATCTCCACACCTCAGGAAGCACAAGAAGTGGCGCTCACTATCGGTTTCTTGCTCAGGTCCACAAAGAAGGTGAAGAGAGGGCTTGGAAGTATCAGACAAGATGTTAATGTATCAATCAAGGGTGGAGCAATAACTGAGATCAAGGGTCTCCAGCAACTTGACATGCTTGCCAGTATTGTAGAGAATGAAGCCCTTCGGCAGAAAAATCTCCTAGAAATTGCTCATAATCTCAGAGAAAGAGGAATCGAATCTCAAGACATCGGAGAAGAGATTACTAATGTTTCATCGGTCTTCCAGAACTCAGAATCAAGAACCATCAAACGGGCTCTCCAAAAAGGTGACAGAGCCTATGCTATCTGTCTGCCGGGATTTGCTGGTTTGATAGGACGGGAGATTCAGCCAGAGAGGCGACTCGGAACGGAGTTCTCAGACTATGCGAAATTCTGGGGTGGAGTCGGGGGCATCTTTCACACCGACGAACTACCAGCGTATGGAATCTCAGCAGACGAGATAAAGGGGCTAAGAACAGCTGTATCTGCAGAATCCCAAGACGCAGTAGTCCTCGTAGTTGCAGACGAGGAAAGCGGAACGGATAGCTTCACGGCTGTATTGGACCGTGCTAAGAGAGCACTGGAGGGCGTACCGGCGGAAACACGCACTCCACTACCAAATGGTACAACTCGTTATGCTCGTCCCCGTCCAGGGGCGGAACGGATGTACCCCGAAACAGATGTACGTCCAGTCAAGATTACGGATTCACGGCACAAGCGTATTCTTTCCAGCATGCCAGAATCTCTGAAGTCGAAGAAGAAACGCTTTGTTGAAACACTTGACCTAAGCGAAGAGCTAGCATCTCTCATCGTACGCTCTCTGAATCTCGATACTTTTGAGAGAGTAATAGATGAAACAGAGGTTTCCCCGACCTTAGTCGCTGTTACGCTGGAAAACACATTGGTTAGCCTTAATCGTGAGGGCGTTCCTGTGGAGAATATCAGTGAAGATCTGATTCTCCAGGTGTTTTATGCAATAGAGGCTGAGGAAATCTCAGCAGAAGCTCTGCCCGACATTCTCTCATACCTAGCGGAGAATCCCGATCATAATCTAGCTAACGCAGTCAGTGCTCTGGACCTTCAGATGGTTGCTGATCAGGAAATCAGCGCCATCATCCAGAAAATTGTTGAGAATCGAACTGACTTCATTCAGGAACAGGGAGAACGCTCCGTTGGTGGGCTGATGGGAATTGCCATGAAAGAGCTAAAAGGAAAGGCAGATGGCAAGAAAGTCAAGGAGATGCTAGAGAAAGAAGTCCAACGAGTATTGAGGAAGGAATAGCGGCGGCAAAAGCAATCTCAGACCAAGCGTGTTCGATTCAAAAATCACTTCAATGGAGTGAGTTTCTCTGACTTGAGGACAACCTTAATTAGAGAAATCCGGTGTGCTTGCTTGCTAGACTTCAAGATGAGTTCTAACCTGCCGCAGTAGCCTAGCCTGGTGGGGCGCGAGACTCATAATCTTCTTGGAATTCCCAAGAAACTATTGGGGTCATTGAGACTGCGCCTGATGAGGCATCTCGAAGTCGAGGGATCGAATCATTATCACTTCTTGGTGATGGTGCGAGGTGCCCTCCTGCGGCACCACTCTGTTTTTACAAGGAATCCGTCAATCTATCTACACTGTCTGCGAAGGCACTCCTATCATGAGTATAACAGGATGCGGACTTGCATCAGACTCGTCGTCTGAAATCAAGTTGTTTCTAATCAGGTAGGTTTTTGTGTAGGCACTATTACATTTCCAAAGTATCATCATAATGGCTATCAAACCGTGATGATGAGGAGTGCGTGGCGATATGAATCTCCCCTTCAAGACACTCGACGACGTACAATATGAGAGAAAGCGGGTTCTCGTCCGTGTCGACATCAATTGCTCCGTGAATCCCGACACGAAAGAGATTACTGACGACTCGAGAATCAGAGCAGCAATTCCAACTCTAGAAGAGCTCCGAAAAAGCAAGGTTGTCCTCATGGCCCACCAAGGACGTCCCGGCAGTGATGACTTCATATCATTAGAGCAGCATGCCAGAATTATGAGAGACCTTGGCCTCGATGCCCAATTCATTGATGACATCTTTGGGCATGCTGCAAAGGATGCAATTCAAAAGGTCAAGGTTGGCGAAATCCTTGTTCTCCAAAATGTCAGGATGTTTGACGGAGAGATGAAGAAGGCTCCTGTAGAAGAGGTGTCTCAGGAACCAATCGTACAGGAATTATATCCACTCTTTGACCTCTTTGTCAACGATGCATTTGGGGCGGCACATCGCTCTCAAGCTTCCGTCGTGGGATTCACACCTTATCTGCCCTCGGTTGCAGGCCGTCTAATGGAAATGGAAATACGAACACTATCAGAGGTTCTCTCATCGGAGAAACATCCTTGGATTCTTGTTCTGGGGGGCAGCAAAGTTGCTGATAAACTGAAGATTGTCAATACTCTTCTGGAAACCGGACGGGCAGATGCCGTTCTAGTCGGAGGTCTTATCGGGAATCTATTCTTGGTCGCCGCAGGCAAAATCCCACAGCACTATGCCGAACCAATAAAGGACTACGAGTCTTTGATACAAGTAGCCAAGAATCTCCTTTCGGAATACCAGAACGCAATTCAGCTTCCGATTGATGCAGCAGTGGAGCGAAATGGCAATCGTGTAGAGTGTGAATTTGATGAAACCGGTGGTGATCCACTCTATGATATTGGTCCGAGGACTACAGAGGCCTTCACCAAGGCCATAGACAAAGCGGGTATAGCTTTTGCAAACGGTCCTATGGGCTACTTTGAAAAGGAGCAATTCGCCCGCGGGACCATTGCTGTGCTACAAGCAATGGCTGAATGCGAATGCATCACCGTAGTTGGTGGAGGCCACCTTGGTGCAATGGCAGAAACGATGAACCTTGCTGATGAAATCACTCACATCAGTACAGGTGGTGGCGCTGCTATGGACTTCATGACTGGCAAGAAATTACCCCTGATTGAAGCGCTCGAGACCGCTGCAAAGAGAATGAATTCACAAGCATGACAGAGGAACCAGTGACACTTCGAGCTGATACTCAAGTACGAAGATAGTGGAGCCCCAGGCGAGATTTGAACTCGCGATCTCCTGATTTCGTGGTCAGGGCTAGTAGCTTCCTGACATACAAGTCAGGCGCAGTTTCGGCCTGTAGCACAGAACTACAGCGGGCCGCTTTGCTACTGGGGCAGTTCTGAAGCAACTGAGCAGGTGTTGACCTTAAAAGCTATTCTCTCGGTGGTTCGTTAGTGGTGGCATCACACACATGTTTATGAGTGCTCGTGCGAACATAGGGGTTAACCACAAACCACTAATCGACCCTATCCGTGTCACACCTGCGTGATACAAAATAAAATACCCACGAGAAAGCTAAAATACCGCACATAAGCTTGCATCTATGTCGATATGTACTACTAGGTGATACCAATTGCAAACCTCCCCTTACACTGAGTTCACGAGACTCATCGTCGATTTATTCCGCTCCATATCAGATACCCTCCAGCCTCTGGGAATACCATTTGGCCCGATTGCGTGGTTCTATATCTTGACAGTCGTACCGCTATTGGTCATCATACTTGTATTGGTAGTACGTAAGCGAACCTCAACACGAGATGACGTAGCGATTGGCATTCAACGAATCGTTGCATCGACCGGGGATATTTCAAGCGGCATCTCTGGAGCCAAGAAACTGAGCTACATCAAAAATCCCTCAGACGCTCTTATCTTCTTGAAAATCGAAGAGAATGCTGTACAGCAGGCCCTAGCAGCAATCGAGTACTACTCAGACTTGGAAGATTTGAGTGAAGATATGAGGCAAAAACTTGTGTCTACATATCAGCAAAGGATGGAAGCGGTGCGTGCGGCTATTGCGAAGGATGAACAATTCAAGGAGATGCTTGACTCTTCCTCTGCGGTTGATCGAGCACGATCTGATTATCTACGTAAACTTGAAGCCATGTCGGGCAAGGCCGTTGAAGCAGACGAGAGCGGCCCCCCGAGCGTTGGTGTACCGGGCGAAGCCAAGTCTGTAGAACCCCAACCGTCTGGGGTAGGCTCTCCAGGTGGTAGTCCTCCAAGCGGTGGTCCCCCAGGTGGTAGTCCTCCAAGCGGTGGTCCCCCAGGTGGCAGTCCTCCAAGCGGTGGTCCCCCAGGTGGCAGTCCTCCAAGCGGTAGTCCTCCTGGTGGCAGTCCTCCAAGCGGTAGTCCTCCTGGTGGTAGTCCTCCAAGCGGTAGTCCTCCTGGTGGTAGTCCTCCAAGCGGTGGTCCTCCTGGTGGTAGTCCCCCCGAAGCTACTTCCCCGACTGGTGCCTCTTCCAGTGGCGGCCCCAAGACCGGCGGCCCCAAGAGTTCACTCCAGTCTGAGATGCTTGCAGAAATGGAACGACTGAAGACATTGATGGGCGGGGACTGATTACCGAATCGACCCGCTTTTCTTTCTACACCCACACAAACATATCTATTCATCAATAATTGCACATCCAAATCGATGGGAGATTATTAGGCAGTACGGAAACCCATCTCTATGACAGCTCAAAAATGGAAGTTGATTGCAGGAAACGTCTACCAATTGCTGGCAGTCTTTGATAGTGATTCTGAAGCTGTCGTTCATGCTCAAGAAGTCAGAGAAGACCGAACTGCCGTAATAATCAAGACCCAAGATGAACGCTGGGCAGTATATTGGCGCCCAAGGTCGAAGAGCGAAGCCAATCTTGCCACTCACTGTGGTTTCATCGTCTAATTCCTTACTCTGCTTGCAGGCTCTGTAGAAAAAGTCAACGGGACTAGGGTCGCGATGACCATGATCATCATCAGTTTGCTAGCATAATGTTCACATCCGGACATTCTGGAACAAGGACAGGACTCGCTCCCACACCTGATGTGAATTATTCTACAGAGCCCTGCTTGCAGGAAGGCTTTTTTCGGTGTATCTCAGCCCCTTATACAAGGCAAGAGGTATCTAGTATGTCAAGTGCAAAGAAACATGCAGCTCGGAGTGCCGTGAGATTAATCCCAGAACGTGGGGCAATAGGTCTCGGAAGCGGATCCACCGTCGTTCTCTTTGCGAAGGAATTAGGTAAGAGAATCATAGACAAAGAGGTCGAAGTTTCGGTTGTTCCGAGTTCGTATCAGGCCTATCAACTGGCTATCACAAACGGCATTCCTCTGACGAATCTAGATGTTAATCCGGAGCTCCTTCTAACGGTGGATGGGGCAGATGAGGTTGACAAGGACCTGAATCTGACAAAAGGAGGCGGTGGAGCCCTCTTCCAAGAGAAGGTTGTCGCTTCGGCATCTCGTCGACTTGTGATTATTGTGGACGAGAGTAAGATGGTGAAACATCTTGGAACGCAGTGTGATGTCCCTGTTGAGGTATTACCTTTTGCTCTAGGGGTAGTTAGACGAAAGATAGCCGAATTCGGCATCACATCCACATTAAGAGAGGCACAAAGGAAGATGGGCCCCGTCGTAACAGATAATGGCAACTTCATTCTCGATCTCAAGTTTCCTGAACCAATCGAAAATCCAGAGGAGATTGCAGTGAATCTCAAAATGATATCCGGCGTCCTTGAAACAGGTCTTTTCGTGAACATGGCAGACGAAGTGCATGTTGGCACCGAGGTAGAATCTTACATTTTGAAACGAGAGTAGGACATTTCTACACCAAGCAGGCAGCAGACAAGAAGAATCCAATCTCTGAAATCCAGCTGGACTGACATCTTCCGTGTTGTGGCGGGCCCGCCCGGATTTGAACCGGGGAACCCCAGCTCGCTCCGAAGATTAGTATTGGTTCATAGGAGGCTGGTGCCCTATCCGAGCTAGGCAACGGGCCCTGAACAGAAGAGAACGGACGTCCTGTTATTAAAACTGTCTGCAGCACATGTCTATTTAGACACTTGTCCCGTAATTGTTGCTCCTTCTTCCATAGCATCTACAAGGGTTCTGCCCTGCCGCGTCTTTATGCGGATAGAGCTTTCTCCATTTCGACCTATCACAGTGGTGAACAGATATTGACCGTCTGCAAAGATATCAATGCGTTGTTTCGAGTATTTCCTGCCAGCGTACACCGTCACCTTCTTCTTAGAGTAGCTGACCGACAATGGTACTGTTTCTCCCGGGGTTCCCCGTTCCCGACCTCTTCGTTGTGAGAAACCTGGTGATTTCTCACCTCTTACTGGTACTACAATTCTCTCTCCACCGAAAGTGAACATCTCATATTCAAGAATCCCAGTCTCGAAGTCACGGACCTCTACCACTGGCCGAGAGAGGTCGCGTTGTGATGTACTCATCCCTGTGGGCAGTTTGATTTTCAGTGAGAGCGATGATACCTTGGCGACAAGTCCTGCCTCAATATGGATTACAGTATCAACAGTACTCGGTATTTGCCCGAGTTCAACTCTGCCTCCGTGTATCAACCTCTGAAGGGCATCAATCGAGGAACCCGCGTGTACAATCCCTACCATTCCAACACCAGCTGACCTTAAGTCAGAATAGGCTGCGAAATCAACTGTCTTTCTGAGCTCATCGTAAATCACAAAGTCGGGGCGGACGAGAAGGAGGACATCTGCTGCCTTCTCCATGCTTCCATCAAGTGGAGAATACTGAACAATCGCCTCGTCTACCTGAAGGTCTCGGGGCTGTTCCAGCGTCTTGACTACATTTCCTTGATTGCTGTAGAACTCTGCAAGAGCTGCTGCAAACGTGCTCTTCCCGGAACCTGGTGAGCCTGAGATTAGAATGCCTTCTGCCCGGGACTCGAAGCGTGTCATCAACTTCGGACTGAGATTGTAGTCATCAATAGTGAGTTTCGTGATGGGCCGGATAGCAGATATCTCGTATTTGTCTGCAAACGGTGGCATGGCTATAGCAATACGATAGTTCCTGAGCTGTACAACCACCGCTCCCTCTTCTTCGATCTCAATAAAAGAGCCTCTATCGTATCTGGCCGTTTCTAATATCGCTTGGGCAAGTGTGTCAAGCTCCTCATAGGTAAGTAACCTGTCTGATAGCTCAATGAGTGACCAGTCCCCCGGTGCCCCTCTTTTGGCACGCGGAGGATTATTCTCCACCAGATGTACGCTCATGGTGTGATCATCAAAGAAGGTCTCGAGCCTCAGCAGATCTTCATTCTCTTTATCTATCCAACCCCGTTTCATTTGCTATCACCGATCTTATCCTGAAGGATTGTTTGAGCGACTCTGTAGAAGTTCACTTCTCCATTTTGGTCAACAAGTGCAAAGACCAGTTTCTTCCTTGCAACCGCTGCAGCTTCTGTCACTCTGTCCAAGTCATTGAGGGAGATAGAATCTCCTTCCTTCAGAACATAAACTAGTTGATTTGCAGTGGCAATACCGGGCTTATCCCCCCGGGCATATACACGAAATCCAATTCCTCCACCAAACCCCTGCCTGACAGCATATCCTCTACTTCTCAGGTCGCGGAACACGAGATAGCGTGTCCAGAGACTTGGATCCTCCTCTACGAGCAGGTTGATTACATCTTTAGCCTCAACCCTCTCCCCCTTCTCGTCAACCAGTTCTATCCTTTGCCTTTCAAGCAGATGCAGTACCTCTACAGGTATCAGCTCTAGTCTGCCATCATCAAGTCTGACTCCATAGAAGCCTTGCTGGGCTATCCTATCTGCCTCATCTTTTGGAACATAGCCTTTGTTTCCGGAGAAGATAGTCACTGCCGGTATCTCTTCTTCGGACTCTTCCAAGTCATTCTGTTCCACATCATGTTCGTTGGACAATTCACAGTCCCCTTTCACATCAGCTGAATTCAGTATCGTGAAAAAGTCTTCGACGTGACCATCCACAAGAATAAATTAACCCTCCGCATAGAATTAACTTGTGACTGCTAACACGGTAACCAAGGAGCTCCAAGTCTTCATCGAAGGAGCCAACAGAATTGCCATACTAGGTATAGGCAATGATCTACGGACAGACGATGGGCTGGGCATCTATGTTGTGAACTCTTTGGATGTCCATCACCCTTCAGTCATGGTTGAGAATGTTGGTTCTGTACCCGAGGCATTTGCTCGTCCAATTGCCAAGTTCGGTGCTGAACGAGTCATCTTGGTTGATGCAGCCGATATGAGGAAAGAGCCCGGTAGCATAGAACTGATCACCAAGGATCGGATTGGTGGTATCGCAATAAGCACACACCGAATGCCTCTTTCTCTATTGATGACCTACCTTGAGCAGGAGACCGGTGCAAAGACCATCCTACTGGGAGTTCAACCCCTAAGTGTTACATTTGGAGAGGGCCTCACTTCCGAGATACAAGAGGTGGTACAAGAGCTCGTCATCGTGATTCAGCAGATTATCAGACAGAATTTTGGAGTACCTAATGATGTTCCGGACAATTGAATGGCTTGACAATAACAAAGTACGACTAGTGGACCAAACCAAGCTTCCTTTGGAAGTCCAACACATAGTGACCGATAGTCACGAGAGAATTGCAGAATCGATCAAGGTTATGGAGATTCGAGGAGCTCCTGCGATTGGTGCAGCCGCAGCAATGGGTATGGCATTGGCTGCTCTAGAGAGCAAGACGGAAGAAAAGGACGCTCTGGTTGACTATCTTGAGAATGCCGCTGACACCCTGAATACTCGCCCAACAGCATTCAATCTCACTTGGGCTACAGCGCGGATGCTTCGTGTGGCAAAAGAAACGGAGGGTTCTATTGAAAAAATCACAGAACGACTGATTGAAGAGGCGAAAGAGGTCGCTGAGGAAGACGTACGCATGTGCCGTCAGATAGGCGAGAATGCTCTCTCTCTCATTGAGCCTGGATACACAATCCAGACAATATGCAACGCTGGTTCCTTGGCTACAGTGCATCTAGGCACAGTTGGTGCCGTGGTTCGTGTTGCTCACGAGGAATACGGTGATATCAAGGTCTATGCGGCCGAAACACGTCCACGCCAACAGGGTGCTAGACTGACAGTGTTCGAGTTCCTTGAAGATGACATCGACACGACTCTGATAACCGACGGAATGATTGGAACCGTATTCAAGCAGGGACGAATCGACTGCTGTGTAGTGGGCGCAGATCGCATCTTGCGCACAGGACATGTGATCAACAAGATAGGCACCTACACCATGGCAATTACTGCAAAGCATCATGGGATTCCTTTCTATGCGGTGGCGCCTATGTCTACAGTTGACATGGTCACCGATGTCGAAGACGTGGTGATTGAAGAGCGTGACCCCGACGAGATTCGAGTCATCAATGGAGAGTATGTTACTCTACCCAATGCCAAGGTCTACAATCCTGCCTTTGACATTACTCCTCCCGAACTCGTGACAGCGATTGTTACTGACAAAAGTGTCGTAAAGGATCCGACAGAGGAAAAGATGCGCAGAATGGCTGAGAAGTAGTCTTCACATCTTGGAGAATATATTGACGACCCCTCGCTCTGAATTGCGAACGAAGAGGGAACTTCCTCTGGAGTTCCCTGGAAGAGTGCTAGATTCAGACCAATTTCAAGACACAGAAAAATCGCGCAATCAGCATCGTAGAGACATCTCAGTATAGAGGACTCAACTGGTTCTCTTTCGCGTGGAATGGCATTACACAACTCAGAGGTCTAGACACCTCACATGATCGACTCATGGACATCAACCTGCGTGTCTTGTACAGCATCCCACTGACGGAGCGAATCTTTCCCTAGGAGAATTCTCTCCAGAGCTTGCTTGTTGCGAGATACCACTGATTCCCAAATCTCGAAACCCGTAGTGAGTCTGCTCTGGATATGCAGTGACAGCAGACAGATTGAATGATTCCAAGGGAAGTCCTTAAGAGCAGAATCTGTGGGCTACACGCAAGGGCGCGTAATCTAGCGGATAAGGTGCTTGCCTTCGGTGGGTCATTCTCGTAGACGGCCCGAAGCCAGCAAGATGTCCCAGGTTCGAATCCTGGCGCGCCCGCCACTTTCTACAAGCCTAACTCCTTACTCCAGACTTCGATAAAATACTCTAGAGACCTATCGAATGTCTTCTCGGCGTCTTTCGGGAACAGGCAACCTGGGAGTTCACGGTGTTTCCAATGATATCTCAGGCAGTCACAGCAGTATCCCTTGCGAGAACAACCAGGGTACGTGCAGCCGCAGTCTTCCTTGTTTTTCTCAACGTTACAAATTCGGCCATCCATTGTCAATCAGGAGAGCGCTTTCACCCTGGGCTTAAAGAGTGATTGGTCGGTCGGTAGTCTAATAGACATCTTCTCCCGTAAGGCTAGTGACAATGGACGCTCTTGACGGACTCTCTGGAAGACTACATGGCCTAGACGGTCAAATACTGGAGGCGGAACGCGTGAAGATTCTCCGGGAGCTTGTTGGCGAACATAAGAGCCGTCCTTACAGGGTCACTGGAGTTCACCACCTAAGGAGCAAGAAGAACGTCGTTCTCAGACTCACCCTCTCTTCTGGAGAGAATCTGATTGGTAAGCTCTTTGTCACAGGGCACTTCGACCTGGAACATGACCTGCTAGTTACCTGTCGGACTGTAGGGCTCTCCGTACCTGAGGTATACGGCGCAAGAAACGGCGTCATTCTCATGCAATACATCTCTGGAGAATCATTAGTTGATGTACTCAATCGCACTCTAGAGAATAGATACGCAGCAATGCTAGCACATTGGTACTACGACTTCCATAAGACTACAGGGATGGTCAAAGGTGATCCCCGTCTCCGAAACTTCATTCTTGCTGATGATATGCTCTGGGGGGTGGACTTCGAGGAGGCTCGTGAAGGGCCGTGGCTTCTCGACATCGGGGGAATAGCGGCGAGTATCCTTGATACCGACCCAATCTTCACCCCGGAGAAACGAAGAATGGTCTGGCTTTTGCTTGATGAATATCTTGGCCTGATAGGACAGTCTCGCACCGGGGCAATCGAAGAAAGATTTCAGGCGGTTACTGCCGATACCCTGGCAGAAACTGCTGTCTGGCGAAAAGACAAGCGTATCAAAACGCTATCTGAACGTGTGAGGCAGGAAGGAATACCCGTTAATTGACACATTCCTCCACTTAATATAGGACTGACCACCAAGAAACCACCACGATACTTGGAGTCAGGAAATCCGATGGCTGCTCCCTATGAGTTTCGAACAGTCTGTCCAAGAGACTGCTATGACACTTGTACCCTTCTTGTTGCACTCGATGCTAACGGCCAAATCGAGTCTATTCGTGGTGATTCTGAGCACCCCGTCACACGAGGCATAACCTGTCCTCGCGCCGCTAAGGACATGGTGCGTCTTGTGACAAACCGTGTGGAACATCCATATCTTCGTGATAATGCTCAGGATGAACTGCGCCAGATATCATGGGAAGAGGCACTAGAAATCCTGGCTACTAGGCTGGAGAACACAATAGAAGAGCATGGAAAGGAAAGTGTTCTCTTATTGGACTACTTCGGGAACACTGGTCTACTCACCCTACATTTTCCTCAGCGTCTTTGGAATGCCTTGGGCGCAACAAGAACCGACCATGCCCTCTGTGCAAAGTCCGGTCGGGATGCCATCTCGCTCCACTACGGCTCAGACTATGGCATTCAACCTGATGACCTCCTACACATGGAGATGATTGTCTTCTGGGGTTTCAATGCCGTGGTCAGCGCACCACACATATGGGACATGGCCCTAGAGGCACGAGATAGGAATGATACGTCGATAATTGTTATCGATCCCCGGAGGACTCGAACTGTAGAAGAGGCTGACAAATGGCTTCCAATTCGGCCCAGTACAGATGTCCCCCTCGCTCTTTCCCTCGCAAATTACCTCATCCAAACCGACAAGGCCGACCACGAGTTCATCGCGACACATACCACGGGTTATGAGCGGTTTGCTCAGGAAGTTACCCATTGGTCGCTGACCAAAGCTTCTTCTATATCTGGTCTGGACGAGGGAGTCATTCGCGAACTGGGCGATCTGTATGCGAATCGGAAGCCCAGTGCTACTATGATAGGGGTAGGCATGCAAAAGCATCTACAGGGCGCTGAATCAACTCGGGCTGTTGCTCTTCTTCCCGCTCTTGTCGGAATGCACAGAGGTTTTTTCTATAGTAATGAAAGCGGATTCAAGATTGACAACGAGTATCTGAGTGGTAAGCACCAGTCAGCAAACGACTGGAAAACTGTGAGTCAAGTAGATTTGGCTCCTCTCATTGAACGTGGTGAGTTCAAGTTCATATTTGTCTACAATATGAATCCCGCATTGACAATTCCCGACCAAGTTCCCTTGAGAGAGGGACTCTCTCAGGATGATGTCTTCGTGGTTGTACACGATACCCATTGGACTGAAACCACAGACTATGCAGATCTGATTCTCCCTGCTTGTACCTACTTGGAAAAAGACGATGTAACGATTGCTTGGGCGCATCGCTATACAATGGCATCCAGAAATATAGTGTCGCCTCTCGGCGAGAGCAGAGATGAGATATGGTTGATGCGTCAGATAGCAAAACGCTTGAAGCTTGACAATGATTGGTTGTTTGAGAATCCATGGGACGCACTGAAGATTGCCATGAACGAATCGCTGAGAGAGGCCTCATTTGGCGACCTAATGAGTGGGAAGTGTGTAGAATTGGAGTATCTCCCTCTGGACTATTACCCTACGCCCTCTGGGCAACTCGAATTGTATTCTACTCAGGCTGACAGTTACGATCTGTCACCTATCCCACAGTATTCTCCGCTATCCCCCGAGCCCGAAGAGTTCATTCTCTTGAACAGTGCAATGGCACGATACAGTCATACTCAATTTCAAGAGGTCTTCGGGGCAATTCCTGCTATGGTGCGAATCAATCCGCTCGATGCCAAAGAGAGGAACATCCGTTCAGGAGATACTGTAGTACTCTCAAACGAACGCGGGCAGATTAAGATGCAAGCTCGACTCGCAGAGTCCATTCCATCAGGCGTCTTATGGGTCCCTCGCCAAGGTGCCGATTTAGATGGAAGACCTACCAACTCCATAACACTATCAACACCCCAAAGACTTGGTGGGGGGTCTTCCTTCAATTCAACAACCGTGCAGATAAAAAAGTCTGAGAAATGAGGAGAGAATCCCCTCCTGATCTGTGACCACGTGCCAAGCTTCTTAACCACCTCGCACAACCGAAATATACAGTCATGCATATCACTCAGTGGAGTTGGAATCCTAGATGAAGCAGCAAAGGGAGGTTATTGCTCTTGTAGGCATTCTCATCATCTGTATTGCTGGCATAGGGTCAGTGTATCTGATACACACTGAAAGTCCCACTCCGGCACCGGAAATAGTAGTCCAAGGTGGACACGTATTGACCCAGACTGCCGATCAGACGGTAATCCGTGCAATGGCTCTGTCCATGCAAGTGAAACTCTCGTCCGATGCAGCCGGTTTCCTGAACAACCATGATGTTCAAATCACCAATATCGACACAGAAAGAGTCAGCTTCTCATCAGATGTTCCCTACTCCATAGTACACTCAAATGTATCATCCAATATGCTTCGCTTAGAAACTCAGATGACCAATGCAAGCATCACAATGGAAACCTCAGATACGCCTCCTCTGAATTTCTTCGTACTTGGCGACTCGCAGGGGTATCAGGGATCCATAGAGGAGATTATTGCTACTGCAAATATGGCCCGTCCCAATATGCTGTTTCACTGTGGTGACATCACTCCCTTTGGTCAAGAGAAACAATACCAACGATTTGATGACACAGCGGTAAATCTCTCTGTTCCTCTGTTTCTCACAGCCGGAAATCATGATATCAAGTTGAACGGGGGCCAACGATATCAGAGTAGATACGGCCCCTCCACCTACTCCTTTGATTTTGGTGGCGCGCATTTCATCATCTTCAACTCATCGGCCGGGGATGTATCAGAAACAACACTGCAATGGCTTGAGAATGACCTCTCCACTGCGATGGCACAGCACAAATTCGTCTTCACACACATCCCGCCATTTGACCCGCGACCGGAGGGCAATCATACATTACTCAACACCACAACAGCCATGCGCCTCATGGATATCTTCGAATCAGAATCGGTGGATGTGGTCTTTGCAGGCCACATCCATATGTTCAATGTCAGTAATCGAAACAACGTGACCTATGTCATAACGGGTGGAGCAGGTGCCACTCTCTATGAAGCTGCTGAGAAGGGCGGCATACACCACTATGTCAACGTCACAGTGTCCGACTCGCAGATCGAGATAGAACCTATTCTCTTAGGAGAGCCTTCCTTTGCGAGAGATCAAGTTGTCGTTCGGGGTAAGGACGAGGACATAACCCTAACAATAGAAGATCTGATGCAATTGCCAGCGATAGAGGGGTTCTCCTCCTTCCAGAATCAGCTTGGAAACTGGCAAGGTCAAGGTAACTACGTAGGCGTGAAGATTTCAGACCTGTTATCTCTAGTGGGTGGCATGACTCCCGAAAACACAGTTAGAGTGATTGCTAATGATGGCTACCAACAAGAATTCTGCTATGGCAATGTGTATCCGAACGAAAGTTGGTACCAGCTGCAAGGCGACATGATACTGGCCTATTCCTATAATGGAACAACCGTTCCTGACTGGTCTATTGGGCTGCGACTCGTGATGTTACCGGAGGATTGCCAGTACAGCATTGAGGACTGTCTTCAGACATCAGCTCCAGGCACGGGCTGTAACATATACCTCTCAGCAGGGGCTCGGTGGATCCGCTACACGCAGATTATCGAGGTGATACCATGACAGAGAAAAACCTCTCGAACCTTATGACCACAAGAGAACTTGTGACACTATTCATTCTCTCTTCGTTAGGTGGGGCTCTTAGCACTTTTGTTGGTTATCTAGGAAACCTGATTAATATCGCCGTTGGAGTCCCTTTCGGTGCAGGACAAATCATTGCAGGATTACATGTCTTCTGGATTGTGTTGATTCGAGTACTTGTCCCCAAACGTGGCTCTGGCACTTTCGCTGGCTTCCTGAAAGGATTTGTAGAGATGTTCACTGGTAGTACACATGGAATAGTGACCGTCATCGTGTCACTTGTTCAAGGTATCATCCTTGATATTCCCTCGATTTCTCCTAACGCTACGTCCGATAGACCAGCCATGGAACGACTGAACTGGTGGCTTTTCGCCGGTCTGTCGTCCGCATCCAACGTTATCGCATTCCAGCTCTTCTACTTTGTCGGAACACCCTTGATCTACATAGGCCTAATCACGATACTAGCATTCTGTTCGGGTATAATATTCGCCGGCTATTTTGCATGGGAAACTCTGGGTTTCCTAGATGAGGCGGGTCTGACACATCACCCTCCTGTGACAGAAAGAGAAGGCCGTTCCGTTATCATCCGACGAAATCTTCCCGCGTTTGTCTTTGTGACCTTTCTTGTTCTTGGGTCCACCTATTACGTGGTAGCCATTGCAGACGTATTTGCTGATCCATATTCATGTGCGGTGACGGGCCGTGTTGATAATCCCTACATATATCACCATGCTGATTTCTCAGAGTATGAAGTAACTATTGTAGCAGAACTCCAAGGGGCATACACCTACATTCCTCCAACTAACTACACAGGGGTCTTACTATCAACCATTATTGGTGTAGCAGAACCAGAGCCACAGACGAGTAGTATACAGGTGATTGCCAGAGATGGGTATACAATTACTTTCAATCTCGAGGCAGTTCTAGCTGATCAAAGACTTTTACTTACAGAATCTAGTGACGGCCTCTGGCTGATAGCCGGGAACTACGAGGGATCTGTTTGGGTAAGACAGGTGACCGAGCTACATATCTATTAGGCGGGTAGAGAATGCTTGAGGCAAGAGATGTCAGTTTCTCATATGTTGATGGAAGCATCGTTCTTGACAGTGTTTCAATGAACTTGGACAGAGGAGAAATTGTCCTTCTTACAGGTCCAACCGGTTCGGGTAAGTCTACCCTAGCAAGATGTCTCGCGGGATTCATCCCCCACGTAATAGCTGGCACTCTCTCTGGTTATGTTGCAGTTGACGACAATGACTTAGATTCGATGAGAATCAGTGAGATAGCTCGGAAGATAGCTCTGGTGCAACAGGATCCCGAGGGTCAGCTATGTACCCTGCGCGTGTCGGATGAAGTAGCATTCGGTCCCGAGAACTTCCTAATTCCTGAAGGTGAACTAGCTCAAAGGGTCACCAGTTCCCTCGAGGCAGTGGAGCGCACTGACCTGAGAGATCGGGCTACATATCAGCTCTCGGGGGGCGAAAAGCAGCGTGTTGCCATTGCATCGATGTTGGCACCTGAGCCTGATTATCTGATACTTGACGAGCCCACTTCAAGCCTTGATCCCGCAGGTGCGACCAAGCTTCGTCATGTTCTATCAAACCTAAGGTCTCAGGGCATGGGAGTACTGTGCATCGAACATCGTTTCGAGAAACTGCGTTCGATTGCAGACAGGATATTGTCCCTCACAGGTGATGATATCGTGCCCTTCAGCCCATCATCCGAATTCAGCTCTTCGGCCATCAGACCACCAATTGAACGAGATTATCGTCCCCTGATTCGGGCAGAATCGATAGCGTATTCCTACGGCTCTCTACATGCAGTTCAGGATATCACAATCGAAGTGGCCAGAAAAGAGGTTGTGGCTCTCATGGGGGATAATGGGTCGGGTAAGACTACCCTTCTGCTGCTTCTTGCAGGACTGCTATCTCCTCAGAGGGGTCTGGTCTATCTGGACTCAGAAACAATAGAGAGTTTGCCAAAGACCGCTGTTGCAAAAAAGACTGCTGTTGTCTTTCAGAACCCCAATCATCAAATCTTCGAAACCTCCGTATGGAGGGAACAGACTCTCGGCATAGACATATTCGGACTGGAGGAAGAGGAGGCCCTTGAAAGGGCCAATGAATTACTTGAACTGACAGGACTAGCTGACACTCGTACTCGGAATCCCTTCTCCCTAAGCCACGGTCAGAAGAGAAGACTGAACATATCTTCCATAATGATGCATGAACCCGAACTACTCCTCCTTGACGAACCTTTCATCGGCCAAGATGTTCAGGGACGCGAGTTTGTCCAGAGCATGATTCTCTCAACAGTAAATCGTGGAGGCTCTGCCATTGTTGTGACTCATGACTCTCAGTTTGCCGTGCAGTTCTGCGACAGAATTGTATTCATCGACGATGGACGGATTCTACTCGATGGCAAGCCAGCCGATGTCATGAATCAGCTTCGCAGACTTGGACGCAGTGAATACGTCAACAGACCAGGTGATGTTTGATGCCTTCTAGAATCGGTTTCATGGATGTCAAGTCCCCCATTCACCAGTTACATCCCCTGACAAAATTCTGGATACTAATTGCTTTGAATACATCAGTGATTCTTTACCAGAACGGGGTATTCGGCCTTCTCGTTTTGTCCATTCTATTGCTTACTTTTCGCCTAGCAAAGGTATCTCTTGCACGAGTCGTTCGAAAGCTGAGGTTCATTCTTGTCTTCTCCATTCTGCTGTTCATTGTTCAAGTACTTGTTACTATGAATGGAACCGTTTTCTGGTACCTGATTCCAAGGATTGGCCCCGTTGGACCTGCCCTCCCAGTGACAGACTACGGCATTAGTCGTGGTGTTTCCATAATGCTACGTTTCCTGGTCATAGTCCTATCCAGCATGCTCTTTGTGGCCACTACTGACCCCACACTCTTGTCCTATGCTCTCACAGACATCGGAATCCCTTACAGATACGCGTTCGGACTTGTAGTGGCACTCCGCTTTTTGCCTCTCTTTGATCAAGAAAATGAAACCGTACGTATGGCTCAACACTCAAGGGGAGTATATCCTAAGGTGGGAGGAGTAAGTAAGACACTACGAACCATCCGTTACACATTCTTCCCTTTACTAGTGTCAGCGCTCACCAAGGCTGAGTCTCTGTCTTTATCGATGGACGGTCGCGGCTTCGGATACCAAGACACTCGCACGTATCTTCGCAGACCTTTCTGGACGCTCAAAGACACCGCTGTGTGCTTTTTCATGACTATGATTCTGACTGGGGTGATTCTTGCAGTCCTTGGTCTTCTACCACAACTCCTGTTCTTCTGAAACCGATATCAAGAGTCCAATTCTCAATTCTTTCAACAGCGGTTCTCACATCTACCGGCATCTGCTCTTCTATGACTTGCGGGTAATATTGCGAATAGAGCTCCAAACACTTCCCAACAGCAATGACATATCTATCTAACCGTCCCAAGTCCTCACCCGAGGAGTTCATACGTTTCATTAGGTGAGTTGCAGAAGACTGAATCTCTGAAGCCAACTCAGCCCAAGTGATGGATTCTCCTTTCTCTTTTCGCTTCTTACAGACAATAATCACATCGTACTTGATGTTGCTCTTGCCTAGAAAGTGAGTGGATGCCTTCATCTCGCTCCTAACAGGATAGATTGTCCGGATGAAGAATCCTGCATCTAGCACAGCCTGCAGCACAGAAGACCATGCATCCAAGGACTTGTGATGAAATGTGAAGACAAGTATTCCGTTTTCCTTCAGCACCCGATTTGTTTCTTCAAGAATGCTGCGCAGGCCGTCTAGGAAGTCATCTGGTGATTTGTTCTGCACTCTATTTGCTATCACCTCCGATTCCCAAGGAACCAGTGCACTCCCGAATTCGTCATAATCGCTACCTAGCCCGATTTTCAGCCAGACATAGAAGAAATTCGACAGCTCAGAGTACATCACGTTGTCCGCATATGGCGGGTCGGTGACCACGATATCAACTGAACTGTCTGGTATCTCTAGATGAGCAGAGGAACTGCACATCAAGAGGGTGTCTCCGGGACTCTCTAACTGTTTGTAGCTACCGACGACATTGCCGGAGATTGGTGTTTCCGTTCGAGTCTTCTTCATCTGCCCGTGGTGAAAGTGTCTCTCGAAAGGATTCATGCAGTACTCTTTCCCTTCGATGACCAAGTTCACAAAGGCACTGAAAGATCCTCTTCCCTTTGTTATATCATAACAGTTGCACTCGACAGGTGCCATCGAGGGCGAAAAGGAGTGCGTACGGAATATATCAGTTATGAAGCCTCTCGTTCCGTTATACTTGCAGAACATGTTGTTGTACTTCAAGCAGTTAGAGAATGCAAGAATCAGAAACTCCCGTAGATTCGCATTCTCTTCCTGCAAGATCCAACGATATATTTTGCCAAGGTTCAGCAGCTGACGTTTGTTGAACATATCTCGGAACCGATTATATTGATGGTTTAACGCCCGTCGGGTTTCAACTCCATCAGGAATACGCGTGTCTGGAATGGGCAAATTATGACCTATTTTCTCGAACTCCTCGCGTGCAGCCTCGAGAAGCTGTATATCTTGATCATCACTCGTCTTGTATCCCCTCCCGTTCTTAAGCCTTGAATCTTCCTCATCATCACAATGGGGACAGTAGAACTCAACGGCATACATCCTCTCTGAGGGTCGCCCGTTCTTCTGAATATGATCCACAATGCTATGCGACTCACACTCTTTACCGCAGCACCTGAAACTTCTCCCCCTTACATGACCGCACTTTTTCGGAACAAACTCGTTGCTACATTGGGGGCAGGATGTATGTTTCTCTGCATCCGGTGTTTCAAAGACGTTCCAACAGCTGGGACACACCACAACATCCCCCTCTTCTCTGCGAGAGCGAGCAAGAAAGAAATCCCTGACTAATGGGAGTTCTCTACCACAGTCAGGACATGATACCATCTTCGTGTGAAAATAGTAGAGTCCCTCAGCATCTCTTCCACATACAGGGCATTTTGTCACATAGTGGCGACGCAGTTCATCGCCCAGATCATCGTCCAGTTTCTTCATACTCTGCTCTAGCAGCTTCGGGTCCAAGTCTTCTACCTGTTTCTTGACGACAAACCAAGCTACAGGATTAAGGTCTCCACCTATGACTCTACATCCAAATCTCAGACTCTCAACAATGGTAGTTCCGCCACCCATCATTGGATCGAGTACAGTCTTCGGTTCCATAGTTACATCGCGAGCATAGAATTGCCAGAGGCTTTTCGGGTTGCCATCCCACCCTTCTAAGCTGGAATCAGCCAGAGTATACAATAGTATCGCCCGAAACACAGAACCCAACCGTCTCGCCCACCACTTGTGCATGACGTATACTGGACGATAGTGTCTTCTGCCAAATCCTGTCGATTCCTTCTCTGCAATCCTATTGACCTCAGAGATGGGAAAGATAATTTCAATTGGGGAATCGTTCAGGTTCGGACCTCCTTGTTGTATGTCATCTCAGTCAAGGACCCCAAGCCCTTTCAAGGTTCCGAGAAACAAGGGCAATTCGTCTACTCTTCTTGTTGTTTCGATAGTCATCCTCTATAAAGTTAAGGCACGTACAGAACCGGGATTGTCCATCTATCTCCGAGAATCTCAATGTCATCGGAGCAGATTTCATATTGTATTCCTCCCCCTCGTAAAGTCGAATCGTGAGATCATTATGGCTATGAACAAACAAACCCAGGAGAAATTTCCGATGCACTCAATGGGAAATCTTTAAAGGAAAATCGCTGTGCTCCCCCCTTGCGGAGCGTAGCTCAACCTGGCAGAGCAATGGACTGTAGATCCATCGGTTGCCGGTTCAAATCCGGCCGCTCCGACCATTTTCGGTTGTCCGTTTCGGGAATAATAGAAAGGAAGCAGTTCAGGCAGAACATGCTTGGGAACTTGAGGTGCCATGTATCCTCGACCCAGATATGTCCAGAGTTTTATATTGTTAATGAACCGATGACTACGGCGGATTGCATCGTTTGGAGGTACACGTCCCTATCGTCACCGTCATCTCCAGTAGGAGTGTCGTTCTGTACGTATTTCGCGCGAACTACACGGTAATACTTGCATATTACGGGTCTTTTAGTACTCCAATCAGGAACATAATTCTTGTTGACAGACACAATGACAGCAATCGTTTCTACCATAAAGAGCGGACTCAAGGAGAAGGGCATTGAGTGTCACTCAGTATGTCAAATGCCAGATGTCAATGAAACACGAGTTCTCCTAGCATTTGGATCCAGAGATAACAAACGGTTGACCCCACGAAAGATCAAGAAGGCGCTGAATTCGATGGGTATTGGTCATTTTCAGGTGGAGAACTCCTTCCGAAGACTTAGTGCTGCCTTTGTCCATCTTGAAGTGGTGATGGGCGCCCGCACAGAATCGGAACGAAACGAAGTGGGGGGTTAAGTTTCGGAGCAGTGAAATAGCTCCATCTCAATTCTGTCTGATGGTGATCAATTCATCATGGACCTTAGACTAGAGGGAAAGACCTTCTTAGTGACCGCCGCTTCTCGAGGGCTTGGTTATGGCGTCGCAGAGGCACTAGTAGGGGAGGGCGCCAGCGTTATAATCTGTAGCCGCCAGAAAGCGGCTCTGAAGTCTGCCACCAGCTCCCTTGGAAATCTATCTCGTTTCTTCGTCTGCGATTTATCACAAGAGGAAGATATCACGGCTCTGCTTGTCGATGTAGCAGCCATCACGGATCATATTGATGGCCTCTTTGTCAATGCAGGAGGCCCTCCACCTGGTTCATTCTCCGATCTGTCGGAAGAACAGTGGCTGAGAGCATATAACCTGACGCTGATGAGTGCTGTACGTTTAACCCGAGAGGCTCTCCCTCTTCTTCGGAACGCCGATTCTCCCTCTATTCTGTACAGTACTTCAATCTCGGTGAAACAGCCCATCGAGAACCTTATGCTCTCCAATTCACTCCGTTCAGCGGTCATTGGCATGATGCGCACTCTTGCGGATGAAATCGGACCCACTGGTATGAGAGTCAATGCAATCTGCCCGGGCTGGATTTTGACCGATCGTGTTGATGAGCTACTCTCGGATGACTCTTCTTCAAAGGGTGAAATCATATCACGTATTCCACTGGGAAGAATGGGGACACCCAAGGAATTTGGAAGAGCGAGTGCATTCCTCTTGAGCCCCGTTTCAAGTTATATCCATGGAACCTTGCTGCTCATAGATGGCGGTCTGTATAGAGGAATGATGTGATTATTCAAGGAACGAGCCAAAGTCAGAGTATTCTACGGTGCCTAAGCGCTGCAATGCCGTCCTAGCATAATATCTCGTCTGTTCATCCTGGTCACTCAATAGAGTTTCAAGACTTCCTGCAGCTGGCGGATAAGGAGATACTCCCATCGCCCATGCTGCGACTCGTCGGACTTCTGTATTAGGCGAACTGAGGAGCTCAGCAATTGCACGAAGAATAATCTCTGAACGTTTCTCAACAACTAGCCGTATCATCCGAATCTGCTCCTCGGGTGCCACGCTGTGAAGTGCGTCGGCCAGTCCTTGAAGCGCTCTTGCATCATCCATGTCGCGTAGTGCACGGATGGCCCAGTCCCTGACATCGGGGTCCTGATCTTCAAGTGCTGCAAAAAGACAGTTGATAGTACTCCTGTCACCAATCTTGCTCAATGCCCAAGCTCCTGATCGACGAATCTCTACGTCGCTATCACCCAAGACTGCACACAGGATCCCTAAGCTTTCATCATCAGCAACATTGGTCAACGCAAAGATTGCCTCTTTGCGAATTTCAACGGTTTCATCGTGGTTTCTTGCCAAGGCCCTAAGGCTACGGCCAAAGGTCCCAGAATCTGTTGTAGCTAGAATGTGAACAATCCACTTCCGGGCTTCGAAGTTGGAGTTTCTGTTGTCAAGCATACTTAGAAGTTCATCATTCAGTACGTCTACCATGTTTCTATAGGCCGCTTTCAGCCCTTTTATTCTGGTATTGGTATCTGTACTGGATATTGCATGTTCGATAATCTCTGTTGCAATCCGTTGATTCAGTAGATCCACAAGATCAAGCAGTCGCCTCCTCGTCTCCTTCATCTCATCAGGCGAGTCCGAGAATGCCTTATCAATCAGTTCGGAGAACGCACTCTCGTGGTTATTGATATAATCTGCAACCTCTCCGCGCTTAGAAGGGTCGTCTATCCTCGAGAGTATCTCAATCACTTTCATCTGTGTATCTAGGCACGCAAGGACATGTTACCTTTTGCCTTATCGCAAGTCCCAATGAAGATCAATAGATTCTGAATGCTTTTGCGTTAGGCATTCTGAACCACTCCATTGAGCGATTATGTTCGAGAATCAGATAATATCCCATCATCTGCATGGCAATTGTATTACCCAAGGCCTGAACTGTTGGCTCCGCTATCTGGTATCTTTCAGGCAAATGTAGGTTATAGGCTTGGAGTTCAATGCGTTCAGTGAGCACTTGCATATACTGGAAATCCTTCTCGTTATTCAGCGTGTCACTGATTAGGATTACGAAGTCCTCTTCTCGGGCTGGTAGGTTGCCATGATGCTCGAACTCTTCACGAAGCACCACAACTCCCCGAACAAGTGCGCTCTCATTCAGTTTCATCATCCCTATATGTGCAGCTACCATATTTGCTCCCTCTGAGAGGAGACACACTATGCCATCCAATCTTATTCTTCCTGCAATCTCTTTTCCCCTAGATTCCGCCCAATCCATCATTGATGGCAGGTATTCAAGTAATTTCTCGATTCCTTGGTCCAATCTGTCATCCAATCGTGAACCAAGAGCCAGCAGGAAGGCCATTGCTGTCGTTGTAGGTGCTGTTGGAATGATATCGTATGTATCAACTCCTGAAACTGTAGTCCATACTGTTTCTGCGAGATTTGCAGCGCTTCCATCTGGATTGTCTGTCAAGACTACAGATGTGACTCGTTTTTCCCTAGCATACTCTAATGCATCAATAGTGGAAAGACTTCTGCCTGATGCTGTGATTCCAACGAGGAGATCTCCTGTAGAGATTGGCAATCTATTGACGACTGGTGGCGTCAAAGCAATGGCATGAATACCCAGTTCTTGCAATAACAATGCACCGTATTCTGCCACTGCTAATGAGTCTCCTGCACCCGTCAGAATCACTCTGTCCGCATTTCTCAGAATATCCTCTTGTCCTTCCCGAACGTTCCTCAAGGTTCTTGGAATTGACTGCTCTTGCTGTATCATTGCCTTGTAGCAGGAACTAAGAAAATCAGTTGTAATCATCACTCACCACTGGAACAACATTGTACCCGGTAAGGTATATGCCGTCCATTTCAACAATCCTATTGCTACCATTCCAGATTAAACTCCTCGAGAGCTTTCAAGAGAGGTTGTTTCTCAGCAAGACTGTGCTCGAACAGACGCGAAATACGTGAAAGCATAATCTCAACAAGGCAAACTCAGTGCCTTGGCGGAATCACAATACTATTTGTCAAAAGAAAGTGGCGCCCCCGCCGGGATTCGAACCCGGGTCCCGAGAGGTCTGCTCCAAGACATCAAGCGTCAAAGCTTGACAGTCTCGGATGCTAGGCCGAACTACACTACAGGGGCCCAATTCAGCCCTCAATCCCCTTGGACTGACGAGCCGATTCGCTCGATTCTTGTTAATCTATTAAAGTTGTCGGACATAGCTCAGTCTAGATCTCCTTCAAGGCATCACTAGCCTGAGTTGATAACAGCAGCATAAGCTTTTTACAGACAGTATCCCATATATTTCTCGGCTTGTTTTCTTATAGCCCCGCTAGTTGATAGACCATATCTTCGTTTTATCGCAATCCTTTTATGCTCACAAAATTTTCGTCGGGTGCTCAGGCAGGTACTGCTTCCCATCCATGCATGACCATAACTGACAGTGCAGGCAAGACATGATTCTACATGAACTCTGGGTGCACGAGCCACGATATGGTAAGCATCGATGTTCGGGCTCGTGGCGCAGCTAGGTAGCGCAGCAGGCTTTTAACCTGACGGCCGCGGGTTCAAATCCCGCCGAGCCCGCCACAGTCCTACAGGATTAGAATCGGGATCTGCAAGAGCGAAACAAACGGGGCGGCTATTGCGGTATATGACGAGCTCGGATTTCTCTGGGTTCATGCGTTGGGAAGCATCCATGCTCGCAGTAGTTTCCCCGTCCTCCATCAGGGTGTGGTGACAAGTTGGGTGTCGAAGAGCGCCAAAAGTATTGGCCAGTAATTGAAGCGTATTTCAGAGACAGAGGTTTAGTTGGGCAGCATCTCGATTCATTCAATCGATTCGTGAAGCACGAATTGAAGGATGTAGTTGATAGTGTTGCTCGGTTGAATCCGAAAGTGGAAGGCTACTATGTAGATCTGGGAGATATTGAGATTGAGAGTCCTTCAGTCCGCGAGGCAGACGGCAGTGAACACCCTCTCTATCCCAATGAGGCACGTATTCGGAATTTGACCTACGCTAGCAAGCTGTATCTTCACATGACTCCTGTCAGAAAAGAAGACTCATCTACTACCCGAATGGAAACGCTTCGGATATACATTGGTGATTTGCCAATCATGCTTCGTAGCGAGAAGTGTCTCCTTCATGGAATGTCGGATGAGGAGCTCATCCAGCACGGCGAAGACCCGAAAGATCCGGGTGGCTATTTCATCATCAATGGATCTGAACGAGTTCTTGTCACCCAAGAAGATCTTGCCCCCAACAGAATCCTGATTGAAGAGGCCAGTAAGAGTTCCAGTTACACGCACGTCGGTAAAGTATTCTCAACTTCTCGTGGTTTCCGTGCACCTGTCACCATTGAGAGAAAGAAGACCGGAGAGCTTCGTGTATCATTTCCATCTGTCCCAGGCAAGATACCCCTAGCAATCCTGATGAAAGCATTGGGTCTAGAGTCCGATAGGGAGATTGTTGATGTAATCTCAGATGATGATGAGATTCGCAATGAACTGATTGTAACAATTGAACAAGCTCAACCAATCAATGTCAAAATGGACGATGAGGAGGGTTCAACCCTTGAGAACGCACTCGATTTTCTCGGTAAACGAGTTGCAGTGGGCCAGACGAAGGACTATCGTTTAGCCAGAGCCGAGAAAGTCTTGGATCGATATCTTCTGCCTCACGTTGGCACAGAAGAAGACCATCGCCTCAAGAAGGCATACTATCTTGGTCAGATGGTGGAGAGACTTCTTCAGCTTGTACTCAACAAGAGACAGCCAGACGACAAGGACCATTATGCAAACAAGCGACTGAAGCTCTCTGGCGATTTACTGATGTCATTATTCAGAGTCGCTCTCTATTCTCTGACAAGGGACATCAAGTACCAGCTTGAACGTACGGCAGTTCGCGGTCGGAAACCGAACATCAGAACTGCTGTCCGTGCCGATGTCATTACCCAGCGCTTGAAACATGCTCTTGCTACAGGTAATTGGGTTGGCGGAAAGGCGGGCGTATCCCAACTACTAGATCGCACCAACTACATATCATCACTCTCTCACCTGCGAAGGGTTGTTTCACCGTTGTCCAGGTCACAACCTCACTTTGAGGCCAGAGACCTTCACTCGACCCACTGGGGAAAGATATGTCCTAATGAAACACCTGAAGGACCAAACTGTGGTCTTGTAAAGAACATAGCAATGATGGCCTACATCTCCGTGGGAACAGACGAAGAGGCTGTGGAGCGGACAATGCTCAATGCAGAGGTAGAGCCCATCGAGGAGCTCAAAGGCAAGAGGGACTCGAAATGGGCCGATGTCTTTCTCAACGGTAGACTTGTAGGTGTTCATCCAGCCCCTCAGGTCTTGGCCAAGACCATGATTCAGAAACGCCGTGCTGGAGAGATAGACTCAGAGGTAAACATTGCCTATTACGATGGCACTCACGAAGTTCAGGTGAACTGTGATGCCGGACGTGTCCGTCGGCCACTGATTGTTGTAGAGAATGGGCGCAGTCGTTTGACAGATGAACATCTTCGCATGATTGATGATGGCGAATGGGCCTATCCAGACCTCTTGCGGAACGGGATTGTTGAGTTTCTTGACGCAGAAGAAGAAGAAAATGCGTTGATTGCAATGGGTCCTGAAGAAATCGGACCTAATACCACGCACCTTGAGATTGTTCCTGCAACCATTCTTGGTATTTCTGCCGCCCTTATTCCTTTCCCTGAGCGAAATCAGTCTCCTCGAAACGTCTACATGGCTGGAATGGCAAAGCAATCCGTGGGCGTGCCTGCTTCAAACTTCAAGTATCGTGCAGATACCCGTTCCCATTTCTTCCACTATCCTCAGATACCGCTTGTCAAGACTCGTGCCATGGATTCCATTGGCTACGAAGAGCGTCCGGCCGGACAGAACTTTGTTGTTGCAATTCTCTCCTTTGAGGGTTACAACATAGAAGACGCACTCATAATGAACAAGGCCTCCATCGAAAGAGGTCTGGGAAGAAGCACCTTTGCTCGTGTATATGAGAGCGAGGAGCGGAAATACCCTGGTGGTCAAGAGGATCGATTTGAGATTCCTGAACGCAGCGTGCGGGGCTATAGAGCCTCTGAGTCATATCGCAATCTTGGTGAAGACGGAATCATCGAAACTGAGGTTGAGGTGCAGGGCGGTGATGTACTGATTGGACGAACATCTCCCCCACGCTTCCTTGAAGAATACTCAGAGTTTGAGATTGCTTCACCAAACCGTCGTGAAACCTCCGTCGCGGTGAGACATGGCGAATCGGGTGTTGTAGACAGTGTCATCCTTACAGAAACCATTGACGGAAACCGTCTTGTGAAGGTGAAAGTACGTGACTTGCGAGTACCTGAGCTAGGCGACAAGTACGCTTCACGACACGGACAGAAGGGTGTCATTGGATATGTCGTACCCCAACAAGACGTGCCATTCACCGAGGATGGAGTTGTTCCCGATCTGATAATCAATCCTCATGCTATCCCAAGTCGAATGACAATCGGTCAGATTCTTGAGATGATTGCCGGAAAGGCAGCCTGTATGGAGGGCGAACAAGAGGATGCTACCCCGTTCTGTGGTGTCACCGAGCAGGAGCTGTTCGACCAGCTACAGGGGCACGGTCTCCAGTACAACGGTCGCGAAACCATGTACTCTGGCATCACAGGGGAGAAACTCACAACCGATGTCTTTGTCGGTGTAATCTATTATCAGAAGCTTCACCACATGGTGGCTGACAAGATTCACGCTCGCGCTCGTGGCCCTGTCCAGATCCTTACAAGACAACCCACAGAGGGGCGTGCGCGAGAGGGCGGGCTCAGGTTCGGAGAGATGGAGCGTGATGTACTGATTGGGCACGGCGCGGCAATCCTTCTCAAGGGCCGCCTTTTGGACGAATCAGACAAGAGCAGTATGCTTGTCTGTGAGGAATGTGGCCTCATTGGGGTCTATGATAGGAATAAGGACATGACATACTGCCCCATCTGTGGTACCAGCGCTAAGGTGAGCAATATCACCGTGTCGTATGCATTCAAGCTTCTACTGCAGGAAATGATGTCGCTGGGACTTGCCTGTAGACTCAGGCTCAAGGAGATGATCTAATATGATGTCCACAACTAGCACTAAGAAAGTTGACGAGATTGAGTTCGGACTACTCGCACCGGAGGACATCCGCAAGATGTCTGTCGCACAAATCGTGGTCGCTGACACGTACGATGAAGATGGTTATCCAATCGAATCAGGAATTATGGATCCACGACTGGGTGTTATTGACCCGGGTCAGCGTTGCAGAACCTGCGGAAACCGTGTGGGTAACTGTCCGGGCCACTTTGGACACATTGAGCTTGCTCGTCCTGTGATGCACGAGGGCTACGCTAAGGTAATCTATAAGGTACTGAGAGCCACATGCAGAGAATGCAACCGACTTCTTCTTAGCGAAGAGGAGATTGAACACTTTGAGCAACTGTTCAAACGCTATCCTGAGATTGGTCAGAAGACCGCAAATCTCTCCAAGGAGATTCTGAAACGGGGCAATAAGGCAAAGAACTGCCCCCATTGCGAGGCTGAACAGTTTAAGATCAAGCTCGAGAAACCCACATCGATATATGAGATCAGTGAGGCAGGGTCTGTTCGGCTCACGCCTATCGATGTTCGGGCTCGCCTTGAGAACATTCCAGATGAAGACTTTAAGCTTATGAATATCAATGCTGAGGCTGCACGACTTGAATGGGCTATTCTCACAGTGCTGCCAGTCCCCCCTGTCACTGTGCGCCCCTCTATCACACTGGATTCAGGGGTACGTTCAGAAGACGATCTCTCCCACAAACTCATCGATATCATCCGAATCAATCAACGTCTTCGAGAGAACCTCGATGCTGGAGCCCCTCAACTGATTGTTGAGGATCTCTGGGAGCTGCTTCAGTACCATGTGACTACCTACTTTGATAATGGAGTGAGTGGTATTCCACCAGCAAGGCACAGAAGTGGTCGAGCGCTGCGAACACTGGCTCAACGGCTCAAAGGTAAGGAAGGTCGATTCAGATCTAACTTGTCAGGTAAACGTGTGGACTTTTCAGCGCGAACAGTGATTTCGCCCGACCCGAATATAAGCATGAATGAGGTAGGGGTTCCCGAAGAGATAGCGAGGATCCTGACAATTCCACAACGGGTGACTGAGTGGAACATGGATAAGATGAAAGAGCTTGTGATTCGGGGTCCCGATCGTCATCCGGGTGCGAACTATTTGATTCGTACCGATGGCCGTAGAGTAGACCTACGATTCGTGAAGGACAGAACTACCATAGCAGAAACGATAGAGCCCAGTTTCGTTGTGGAACGACACCTTGACTCAGGCGATATCGTGTTGTTCAATCGACAACCTTCACTTCACAGGATGTCCATCATGGCTCATGAAGTGCGGGTAATGCCTTACCGAACCTTCAGACTGAGCCTGTTCGTCTGCCCACCCTACAACGCAGACTTTGATGGTGATGAAATGAATCTTCATGTACCACAATCTGAAGAGGCCCGCGCCGAGGCACGTGTCCTCATGCGGGTACAAGAACAGATCCTCTCTCCGCGGTATGGTGGTCCTATCATCGGAGCACTACAGGACTACATTTCAGCAGCATTTTTGCTGACTCGGAAGTCAAGTCTGTTCACTCTGAATCAGGTGAACCAGCTGACGGCCACAGCAAAGTTTGAGGGCGAGCTACCTGAACCCGCAATCAAGGCACCTCTGCAGTTATGGACCGGGAAACAGATATTCAGTATGTTCATCCCCGAAGGCATCAACATCTCGTTCAAGGCCAATATTTGCCGAAAATGTAAGGTGTGCAAGATGGAGGACTGTGAGTATGACGCATACGTTGTCATCCGGAACGGAGAACTAGAGTTCGGCGTTGTGGATGAGAAAGCCTTTGGTGCCGGTGAGCCCGACTCCTTATTCCATCGCATCATCAAGGAAAAAGGCTCCACCGCAGGGCGCAATTTCATGGACTCAGTTGGACGCCTTCTTGTTCGACTAATCACAGATCGAGGCTTTTCAATGGGTCTTGATGACGTGACGCTGCCTAAGGAGGCATCTCGAAGAATCAAGATAATCCTCGAAGAGGCTGACAAGAAGGTCAATCAACTCATTGAAACTTACAAACGAGCTGAGCTAGATCCAAATCCCGGCCAGACACTGCTTGAAACACTAGAGCAGCGAATCATGGCCACACTTGCAGAGGCAAGAGACTCTGCAGGTGAGGTTGCAGGTGAACACTTGGGCCTTGAGAACTCTGCAGTTATCATGGCACAGACAGGAGCTCGGGGGTCACGACTGAACCTCTCACAGATGGCTGCGGTTGTTGGACAGCAGGCTGTTCGTGGCGAACGCATCAGTCGAGGCTATATTGGCCGCACACTCCCTCACTTTGAGAGAGGTGACTTGGGCGCTCGTGCTCGTGGTTTTGTTACATCTAGTTACAAGAGTGGACTTGATCCAATTGAATACTGGTTCCACGCAGCTGGTGGCCGAGAGGGTCTTGTTGACACTGCAGTTCGGACATCTACTTCCGGGTATATGCAGCGAAGACTGATGACGGCGTTGCAGGACTTGAAGGTAGAATCTGATGGTACTGTCAGGACTGCACCAGGTCGGATTGTACAATTCCGATTTGGTGATGATGGTGTCGACCCAAGTAAATCAGACCACGGTAGGTCAGTGAACATTGACATTGCAATAGAGAAGGTACTAGGCAAGAGTAGGATGAAATAGGAGGCTTACAAGTTGGCTAAGAGCGACATAGACAAATACATGGAGAACCGCTTCGGTAAGATGAGGGCAGAGCGAAGACTTCCTCCCCGTGTGATCGGAGAGCTCGAAGAGAAGCTGGGCCAATATGAGGAGCTCACGGAGAGCGAGTTTGATACAATCTGTGACAATGTGGTGGAATCATATGAGCGGTCGCAGGTAGAACCTGGGGAGGCTGTAGGCACTGTAGCAGCTCAAAGCATAGGTGAGCCTGGTACCCAGATGACCCTGCGTACATTCCATTACGCCGGGGTTGCAGAGCTGAGTGTGACACAAGGTCTTCCGCGACTCATTGAGATAGTTGACGCTCGAAACAACCCCAGCACTCCCACAATGAAGATCCATCTGACCCCCGACATTGCCGGAAACCGTAATGAGGCCAAGAAGATTGCTAGAAACATTGAGATGGTTCTGGTTGAGAGTGTCGCCAGCAACGTTTCCATCGACCTCCTAAGACAGGCAATAGATATTCGTCTTGACCCAGAACTGATGGAGGACAAAGACCTGACCGTAGAACATGTGGCTGCAGCCATTCAAGCCAAGATTAAGAACAAGGGGGAGGTTGAACCATCTGAAAATGTCATTTTTGTCTATCCAACGAACGAAACGCTGTCAGAGCTTCAGCGACTCAGCGAGAAGATACGAGAGGTTCGGGTAAAAGGAATCAGTGATGTCACTCACGTCGTTATTCGAAAGGAGGGGGATGAATACGTCTTGTATACTGAGGGCTCCAACCTTGAAGACGCTCTTGAGATCGAGGGCATTGACCCCGATAGAGTACATACAAACAACCTTCGTGAGATTTACCACGTATTGGGAGTCGAAGCAACACGTAACGCTATAATAAAGGAGGCAATGAGCGTTCTTAATGAACAGGGGATGGATGTAGATGTGCGCCATATCATTCTTGTAGCAGACATGATGACGGCTGATGGCAGTATCCAACAGATTGGCCGTCATGGAATCTCTGGTTCAAAGCAGAGCACACTTGCAAGGGCGGCTTTCGAAGTCACCATCAAGCATCTGCTGGGTGCCGGGATTGCAGGCACAAAGGACCCACTACGAGGTATCACGGAGAATGTTATCCTAGGTCAGCTTATTCCTCTAGGTACTGGATCTATCGATTTACTCATGAATCCCCATACTTCGTCAAAAGAGGAATGAGGTTTGGAGGCACAGTACGGAAGCATTAAAACGGTGCTTCAACCCGAAAGAACCGCTTCAGGTTCAATAAGAAGTTATAACATAGAATAGCGAGGTATTTGGAATTGAGCCTAAATCAACCAATCGAGAGTGCAGTCAACACAGGCGAGTGCCGCATCGGTACGCAAGAGTCTATCGACGCCCTTAGAAAGGGTGAGGCGAAACTGGTAGTAGTTGCGGCTAACTGTCCTGTGGATGCGTATGAAGACATCGAACAATACACACAGATGAGCGGCACAAAACTCACAATATTCCAGGGCACGTCTTGGGATCTGGGTGAAGTCATTGGGAAACCGTTCATGGTTTCTGCTATTGCAGTCATCAAGCCTGGCGACTCAAGAATACTTGACATGGTGTGAGGCGAGCCGTTTGCCCAGTGTCAAGATCTCAATGGAGGATATGTCACTCATTGCTTCATTCGAAAAAATCACAGGTGCTCCTGCAGTTGATGTCGTTAGAGATGATGAAGCAGAACGATTGATTTTTGTAGTGCCCAGAAAGCACTTGGGAAAAGCCATAGGAAAGGGGGGGTCAAACGTACGACACGCATCAGAAGTCTTGGGCAGGCATATTGACATTGTCGAAATCGCGGACACTCCAGAGGAGTTTGTAAAGAGTGCGCTAGCCCCAGCACGAGTTAAGAATGTGGTAATCTCCGAACAGAAAGATGGAACTAAGGTTGCTAGCGTCACTGTGAACGAAGAGGATCGTGGCATTGCAATAGGCAAGGATGGCCGTAACGTTGCGCGAGCTCGGATTCTTGTCAGACGACATTTTGACGTTGATAATGTTGTTATCGCATGAAACACACAGCCCCGTTTCATAATGCTTTTAAGCATACATAAGGGCGATGCACTGACCACCCACAGAGCACACCATGAATGTAGGCTCCTTAGCTATGATAGAGGTAATGTAATTGACAGGGTCGAAGAGTCCGTTGGGCGAATTCGCTGGCCGGGCATTAAAGGCCAAGAGAAAGCGATTTAGATGGAAGAAGGCCAGCTACAAAAGGCAAGTATTGAATCTAAGGAAGAAGACCGATCCTCTAGAGGGAGCTCCTCAGGCTCGAGGAATTGTGCTTGAGAAGGTTGGAATTGAGAGTAAGCAACCAAACTCGGCTATAAGGAAGGCTGTTCGATTGCAGTTGTCCAAGAATGGTAAACAAATCACAGCTTTCATCCCGGGCGATGGCGGTCTAAAATACATAGACGAACACGATCAAGTGCTTGTGGAAGGCATCGGCGGTGCAATGGGTGGGGCTATGGGTGACCTTCCGGGCGTGCGATGGAAAGTTATCAAGGTCAATGGCGTCAGCCTTGAGTCTCTAATCTATGGTAAGGCCGAGAAACCAATTCGCTAGGTGCTCACAATGTCTGAAGAAGAAACTGTCGATAATGATGTGGAAGGAGAACAGGAACAACCCGAAGGCGGTCAACCCCCTGAGGCTATTCAACCAGAAGAAACTCCGGACCTTCTTCTATTCGGTAAGTGGGATCCATCAAGGGTAGAGATCAAGGATATTGGCCTTGAACGTTACATTTCACTCAAGCCTGTTCTGATTCCTCATACATCTGGAAGACATGCTCGAAGCAGATTTCACAAATCTAGAGTGCCTATAGTAGAGCGCTTTGTTAACAAGCTCATGAACGCCGGAAAACGCAAGGAAAAGAAGACTCGTACTGGTCGAGGTGCTGGTAAGAAACTCCGCATGATCTCTTTCCTTCGACGGGCTTTCGAGATTATCGACTATAGGACCGGCTTGAATCCTATGCAGGTCTTGGTGACGGCCGTAGAGAATGCAGCTCCAGCAGAGGAAACAACCCGCATTTCTTACGGTGGAATGGCATATCCCCGCTCAGTCGATGTTGCTCCACAGCGTAGAATCGACATAGCCCTGAGGTATCTCTCGGTGGGCGCTATTCGGGCGGCCCATAAGAGCGCAAAACCTGTCGAGCAATGCATCGTTGATGAACTGCTTCTTGCATATAATGCAGACCCTTCAAGCTATGCGATCTCCCGAAAGGATGAACGTGAACGTGTAGCACGGTCGGCAAGATAGACTCGATTTCGCACTTTGTGGGCCGTTTTTTCGAAGGATCCCTTGCTGTAGAGAATGGAATCCATGGGCTCACGAACAGCCTATCTCCTTAGTTCTCACCAAGCCCGGAGCACAATCCACATAGTCACAAATTGTGACTTCATTGCGTGACCCTCCATTGTGGCTTTCCATTATATACTGATTCTGAGTGGTAATCCTTGTGAAATATCATGGCTCTAACAACCAACAACCGAACTGACTCCGAGAAGAAGAACAAGACCATTCAGTCTACCCAAGCCATTGGTTACGCATACTACACCATTCTGAGGTGAATCAATCATGGCACTTGCTAAGAACAAAACGAAGACAATGAAGTATCCCGATTCCGCTGATGCTGTTGCATACTCATACTTTAGGAGATAGTCTGTTATGACCTCGCAGCCTATCGCTGAGCAGCTTCAGGGCAATGATGTCTCCTCCCAAGGTAACAACACCCCCTCTCGCGAAGAAGTGCTTGCGTTAGAAGCAACGTGAGCATCACTATCTCTTTTTGAAGAAGTAAACGCTTCTCTCCTTTACAGGAAACTGCTCTAGCACTATGGACGAGTGGAAGGTTCAAAAGCATCCCGATCGTCTTGATTGAAGGAGATTGCCATGATTGAACGCATGCTGATTGGCTACGGGACACGCTATGGGACCACAATAGGTATTGTTGAGGAGATGGCGAAGACTGCACGTGAGCAGAATGTACAGGTTGATGTCTTCAATCTGAAGGAGGCCCAACCGTCTGAGGGCCTCTCAGCCTACGACCTCGTCGTTATTGGGAGTGGGATACAGGCAGGTCAATGGACAAAGGAGCCTCTCAAATTCATCGAAACCAACCTAGCGCTTCTCTCAGACACCAAGACTGCACTCTTTGTAGTATGTGGTGACGCTGGGGATCCTGAAAGATGCGAGATTGCACAAGAAGAATACTTGGATAAGGTCGCCTCTTCCTATCCGGGCCTCAATCCAGTTTCGACAGGCCTATTTGGCGGGGCCTTTGATTTCTCCAAGTATAATCGTTTAGTGGGATTTCTTGTTAAGAAAATCGTCAAGAGCAGACAGAAGACGGATGAGGAGATTCCTGAAGTCATAGACTTTCGGGACTTCGAGCAAGTTAGAAACTGGATACGCAGTCTCTTAGTATGACACACCTGAACGGATCGGAAAGGAGCACTCGCTATTTCTTTCAGCTAGTAGTGACACTCTTGTTCCATGATGCCACTGATGAATCCCGAAACATGGAAGAAGATGGTGGGGGCGGAAGTGTCTTGGGGCAAGACCGTCAGACAGACCTAGCACGCAGAACCAGAACTTCCGTCAAAGAACTACTGGAACACCGGTCTCTGCAGACAACAGAGCTAGTGTAGAACTCTCGCGATGCTCTCTGCAACATGTTTCTTTGCCACTTCAACTTCTCTGCTTCTAAAACCTCTCTTCCATCGTCCAGCAAAGAGTTCATCTGTGACAACAAGCACTGCCGCGAATTCTACCTCTCGGAATATTGCAATGGCCATCAGGGCAGTACATTCCATATCCACCGTTACAATTCCTTTCTCTGCATATTTTATGACCTTGTCTTTGGTTTCGCGGAGTCCTGCGTCTGTCGTCCATACACCACCCTGTGTCGAGCCATCTGCTCCAATCGACTCCTCAATCTGCCTAAGAAGCGATTCCGATGGAAGGACCGTATCCTGTGGAGGAAGATAATGATAGGATGTCCCTTCTTCTCTCATTCCACAGGTAGGAATAACAATCGAACCTATGGGCAAATCCGCGGAAATCGAACCACCTTCACCGGCCATCACCACAGTGCTGACACCGGACGCGATGAGTGCTTCCAAGTGGAGTCCTGCTGCTGGCGCTCCAAAATAACAGGGATACAGTACACTGTCATCATCCATCTTCCCCTCAAGCCCACCTGCGATTCCCGGTGCTTTCTCTGCATCGAACAGGCCTACTACAGAGGACGGATATCTCACTTCCGATGGTCTTACTTTCGTATCAGGTCCTCCGGACATCTGAGAGATTTCACACAGAATTGCTCCTCGGTGTTGCTATGACCTGCCCTGGCGAAAGAACCTTGTCGAAATCATTAAAAGTAACACTCAAACTGGAGGGTTAGTCCATTCCCCAGATGAGGGATTGGGCTTTATAAAAACGTGGTGTTACAATTGAGTAAGAAAGATAAAGAGCACCTAAACCTGGTCGTCATAGGGCACGTTGACCACGGTAAAAGCACTATGACGGGCAGATTGCTTTACGAAACCGGTGCTGTAGACGAGAGAACATTCCAGCAGCACAAGGCTGAGGCCGAGAAGCTTGGCCGTCCTTCCTGGGCTTGGGCATTTGCCCTTGACAGGCTGAAAGAGGAGCGAGAGCGAGGACTTACAATAGACATTGCGTTCTTCAAGTTCCTCACTGACAAGTACTACTACACGATTATTGACGCTCCCGGACACAAGGACTTCATCAAGAACATGATTACAGGTGCATCTCAGGCAGACGTTGCTCTTTTGGTTGTTTCAGCCAAGAGAGGCGAGTTTGAAGCCGGAGTTGGCCCTGGTGGTCAGACCAAGGAGCATGCATACCTAGCGATGACTCTTGGTGTTCCCAGCATCATTGTGTGCATCAATAAGATGGACGATGATAGCGTCGAATACAGCCAGGACAGGTACAAAGAAGTCAAAGAAGAGGTCGGTGGGTTCCTGAAGAGCATCGGCTACAAGACAGATCAGATGGACTTCATACCAACTTCTGCGCTATCCGCATGCAACCTGAAGGAGAAGACTCCTGACCTGACCCCATGGTACGAGGGCCCAAGCCTGCTGGAGGCACTTGACACTGTTGAACTCCCTCCCAAGCCAATAGACAAACCCCTACGTGTACCAATCAACGACGTCTACTCTATCAAGGGCGTCGGTACTGTTCCAGTTGGTCGTGTCGAAACCGGTGTCCTGAAGGTAGGCTCAAAGATTACGTTCATGCCGCCAAACAAGACCGGTGAGGTCAAGACCATCGAGATGCACCATGAAACAATGGATGAGGCAGTTCCTGGTGACAACATCGGCTTCAATGTCCGTGGTGTCGAGAGGAAAGACCTCGGTCGTGGCGACGTTGCTGGTCCTGTTGATACACCACCAACTGTGGCTGCAGACTACACAGGTCAGGTAATGGTCATCCAGCATCCGACTGCAATCACTGTGGGCTACACCCCAGTCATACATGCGCATACTGCACAGATTGCATGTAGATTTGACAAGCTCCTCAAGAAACTCGACCAGCGCTCAGGCCAGGTCATCGAGGAGAATCCCGATTTCATCAAGAAGGGAGAGTCGATGCACGCGGTACTTGTGCCACTCAAGCCGATGGTGATTGAGAAGTACAAGGAACTTCCACAGCTCGGACGTTTCGCAGTGCGAGACATGGGTATGACTGTTGCTGTGGGCGTAGTACTTGACGTGACGCCCAGAGACATGGGCGCAGCCAAGAAGAAATAGGCCGATACAACTCCTAGTTCATTGAACCGGGCCGCACGGCCCGCGTTCTTTCTTCTTTTTGTTTCAATCACAGAGAGAACTGTGAATCTGATGCCAAAAATGGTAAGAATCCGGATTTCGTCCAGGAGAGCGAATACATCATCAATTAACTACCACAGTTTTTCTCCCATGTGCCATCATACTAGCGGTAACGTTGTTACCATTTCGAAGCAGTCTTATCTGCATCAACATGAAAGCTGTTAGTGCTTGTTATGAACGAGGAACTTTGGCACGAAGAAGACCCGGCCATCAGGGGCATACGACTAATCCTTACGATTCTAGTCATTGCGCTCCTTGTATCTCCCGGCTTCATTGTTCTGTTTGTTCCTGACCAGCGACCGAATGCAGTTCTTCTGCTGTTTGTTGCAGGAGTATTCGCCGTGTCTGTATTCATAGTAGCTCGAACTATTCGAAACCGCCGCCGGACCCCCTTCTCTCATTTCTCTGCGATACGGTAGGCTGAAATCTCCCTGATTCCTATCCTTCTTATCATGATGAATGATGATTACCGCGAAGATGACCTACAGGATGAGGTATCCCCATTCCGTTGGGCAGTCTTCCTTACATTGTTGGCTCTAGGAATCACTCTGATTCTAGGAGTCGTTCTCACAGCTTCGTATGAGTCTATCCTCTTCTACACCATACTGCTTGTACCCGGCGTGATCCTCTTTCTCTATATAGCATTCAGATGGGCACAGGGGTATTCTGTGTCTGGCGATACATCAAACGATGGGGAGATCTTTGAACCGATGCGTCATCATGCCTTACCCGCAGAGCAGGTGGGCGGGCTTGAGATGTACCGTTGTCCAGACTGCGGCATGTCCTTCGAGCTGGCCAATGCAACGCCGATTGCCGACAAGGTTGTTCTTTGTCCGATTTGCAGTGCTCGCCTCTTCATAGGATAACTTATCCTATCAGGTCTTGATGTGGCTAAAGAGAAGCAATATGTCAAAATCTGGGAGAAGATGGCGCTGAGGGAGGGATTCGAACCCTCGCGCGGATAACCGCACTGACTGACAGCTCGCCTGCCTCACGCAAGGGCGAATAGCAGGCCAGCTCCTTGTTGCCCCTTCGACATCTGATAAGGTCGAAGTCCAGGCTAGGAAACCTCAGCTCAAATCTGCTGAGATTGCGTTTTTCTCTTAAACGTTTGTGTGTAAGGATGCTATTTCAGCGGAGCATCTGACCAGCAGAAGAATAATTAGGTGCAGCGGCCCACACAGCTTCGACTGTCCATTCGCTGATGGCGAACTCGGTGCGCTTCTCAGAGCGGCTACCTCTGGGGCTCCACCACCCATCCTAAGTGCTGTTCCCGCCAGGGCCTGACACGGTTCGGAAGTCTAAGCCGATCACAGCAGACTTACGAATGCTGCTTCGGCCGTGACGGACTCCAAAGACCGCCCATCAACGTCACGCAACGAAAACCATGAGAGTCTGGGTTCAGCCTCTACGGTGTTACTGGTGCCATTATTGCCATTATGGTTTCAGCCGCGGCAAACGGCCCACCCTGCCCGCTGCAGTTGTTAGACTTGCTAGGTTCACCTAAAAGGATTCCGTCGTACACAATTTCTCGTAATGCCCTGAAGAACACGACTAGATGAAGGCTCCAGCTGCTCGTTTGATTTGGGTAATCTCCTCTAAGACCTCTAGTTCGGGCTGTGTCAAGTCTTCCTTGAATTTTTTTCTTATCGCCAGTATGTGCTTGTCAGGCACATCGACGTACAGAGTTTCATCCTTTTTCACCTGTCGTCCTATTGTCGGTCCACGAATCGAAACTGCTACCTCCATCTCATTGGTCGCCTCATCAATCGTGACACTACGATCTTGGATTTGCTGTACTTGCCCCACCCGCTTTCCCTCCTCATTGATGAGACCGACCTTTGGTCGAAGAACGCCATGAACCCGCACACCAACGACTGCCGGTCCACTCTGTCTGAAGATATAGTCTGGAATCAATTCTATCTTGGCGGGTCGAACGATGCTGCTCAGTGATTCTGCCTTTGCTTGCTCTCTCTTAACAACAAGCCATGCATTGTATTCATCATATAGCCGATATATGACGTCGCTCTGGAATATCTCAACGCCATACTCTGCAGCAAGCTCCTCCATCTCCGAGGAAACTTTGACATTGAAACCGAGGACTACTGCATTGAGAGGATCTGTGTCTCCTGCGGCTGCCGCTTCAACAATATCCCGCTTTACAATGGGTCCCACATCAGCAATACGTACGGGTACCTTTCTCTCTTGTAGAAACTGTGCTACTGCCTCCAATGAACCTAGCGTGTCTGTCTTGAGAACGATTCCGGACGAGTCCTTCTTAATCCGAATCGCCGCAACTTCTCCTCTCACCCTCTCAACAATCTCGTCTAGATTCTCGGGGTCTTCCACTGCATAGACCGGAGCTCCTGCCACGGCTTTTTCGATGTCTGGAGACACAATCTTAACACCTGCTGCAGCATGAACTTCATCGACAGGGACAAATCGTTCTCTCGGATCGCGGATCTCATCAAGTTCTTTCGGCTGAAGAAGTGCTCTTATCTTGGCCACAATGACCCCCTCTAGACCACCTATCACAACCGTATCGGTTTTTTTCAATACGCCATCATAGATGATGGTATCAAGGGTCACTCCCAATCCGGTTTCTTCGCGCACTTCTAGGATGGCTCCCCTTGCAGGTCCGTCGGTATACGTCAGACGTTCTTTCAGATACTGCTGAGTTAGACCGGACAAGACAACCAGCAGTTCGGGAACACCCTCCCCGGTCTTGGCGCTAGTTGGGACAATGGCCACACTTTTCTTGAAGTCCTTTACCCGATCAAATCGTTCAGACATGATGTCATTTGCCGAAAGCGCGCCCACTATCTCATAGATTCTTCTATCAATCTCCATCTGTACTGCTTTAGACTGTGCTCTTATGGATGGAATCAATTTCTTGTCAGGTTTGGACTGCCAGCCTGGTATCTTATCGAGCTTGTTCGCAGCTATGACAAACGGTGTCTTGCCCAAACGAAGAATTTTCAGTGATTCATAGGTCTGAGTCAGTGGCCCCTCGGTAATGTCAACAACAAGAACGGCAATATCCGCAATCGACCCACCGCGCCGTCTTAAATTGAGGTATGCCTCATGACCGGGAGTATCGATGAAGAGAAGTCCGTCTATATCGAGCTCGGTCGTCATGCTCTTCAACAAATCACCGCATACTGATTCAATGGTTGCAGTTGGAAAGAATGAGGCTCCAATGTGTTGAGTTATCCCGGCCGCCTCTCTACTTTGAACAGCTGTACCCCTCATCTTATCAAGTAATGATGTCTTGCCATGGTCTATGTGACCAAGAACGGTGACAATAGGGGAACGCAGTTTTCTGTTCTTTCCTGAATGAGAGTGTGACACGGTCACCACCTACTGAGAAGATTACCTGCGGCCACCAATTGCATGTTTATGAAACTGTCGTTAGCTTCATGATTGTTGTCATTTTGATACAGTGATGTCATAACGCTAAAATACAATCTGCATTCTGGCGCCATAGCCAATATTCGATAGACCGATTGGTGGCGGATTAACTTCGGTGATAACAATGGAAGAATCACTTGTTATAGTCAAACCTGATGGAACTCTACGGAGAAGTGTTGGCGCACTGGTTGTCAAGACACTCCTTGAGACGGGGTATAATATTCAAGCTTTCAAGGAGATGACGGTCTCTGAGAACTTGGCAAAGAAACACTATGATGTGCATAAAGAGCGGTCGTTCTTTCCATGGCTGGTTCAATTCATTACATCTGGCCCAGTGCTTGTCATGATTCTTGAAGGCAAGGATGTGATTCAGGGAGTTCGTGACGCTCTTGGCGCAACCTTCGTTGAGAAAGCGTCGCCTGACTCACTCAGAGGTAAATACGGCCTGATTGCAGGAATCAATATTGCTCATGCATCTGATGCGCCAAAAACTGCAGAAAAAGAAATCCAACTATGGACGGAATACGGAGGACTGGAACGCTCTGAAAAGGCCGAACAACAAGCGCGCGAGTACGTCCAGAAGCATCTTGATTTGGATGCCGACTATACTGAGGAGATTCGAGGCGTCATAAATGAGGCTATTGAAAGACAAGAAGCGGGGCCCGAAGTGGTTGAGTCACTAGAGACGCTTCTCAGCAAAGATGCAGAGGGTATCAAGGAACGAGAGATCAAAGCCCTTGCGTCCGCAATCCATGCAACCATTGAAGAGCAGATTGAAAAATCAGATTAGAAGGAATTGGTGGCGAAGAGCCACCTCTTCTTCTACTTCTCTTTACCACCTTTTTCATAGGCCGTAGTCCACTTTGTTTCTCTTGGCTTGAAGCCCTGTTTCAGGCTTTTCACCTTGCACTTCTTTGAACAGAACCAATGGATGGACCCATCCTTGGTTCTCACAAAAGCTGTCCCTGTTCCGGGTTCAATGTCTTGGCCGCAGAATTGACAGCGCTGTGTACCTACCAGCTCTAACGCCTCCTCATCTTTCGGGCCTCGCGTTCAGTCTCTCGAAGGATGAGAATATCTCCCATCCTTATGGGGCCCTTAACATTTCTAGTCAAGACGCGTCCCTTGTCTCTTCCCTCGAGCACTTTCACTCGAACCTGTGTAATCTCGCCAGTGACACCAGTTCTCCCGAGTAACTGAATTACCTCAGCAGGTATAGACGGTTCTTTATCATCACTACTCATTAAGAGTCATCACCTGGTGGTTTTACTTCCGAATCCCCGCAATCTTCTCAACGACATCAGCAACTAAATCCTTTGCCTTCCCCTCGACCACGATTGCAGCAGCAGCGGTCGGTCGGTCAATGCCTGCAGCTTCACCTAGACTATCCTTGTTGTTGACAAAGATATAGGGGGCCTTCTTGTCATCGCAGAGGCCTGGTAGGAACATGATGATCTCTGGTGGATCAACATCCTCCGCAATCAGCACTAGCCGAGCATTACCTCGTTCAACTGCCTTCGTTGCCTCATTGATCCCCTTCTTAATCCTGCCGGTATCACGAGCTGTTTCTAAGGATTCTAGAGCTTTCTTCTGGAGCTCTTCAGTTGGCTCCCATTCTACAAAACTTGGTTTTGGCATCTTTTATCTACCTCTGTTCGCACTTCATTGGTATCAAGCGTGAAAAGTACACGACATGGCCGTCATGTGCTCTCGGGCTCGAGGCTCAGTCATCTTTTAAAACTGTCGAAGTATCACTCACAATCGTATAGGTGGCCGATTACTTCAGCCAAAGTCTTCCTGTCCAAGTTCTCTAGAATAGAATATCGTCCACGCTTTCTCATAATACGGATGGCATGTGTGATATAATCCAGATACATCTCTCTGGAAATGCTCATGTCTCTGCACTTTGCAGGTAGGTTCCTCTCCCTAATGACATCACTGATGTACTCCTGTGAATAAAGTGCATACCCAGCCCTTTCTAGGAAGTACAGACACAAGGGAGTAGCAAAAATGACTTGAAGTCCGTGCAGACTATGTTGGTTTCTGTCCATAGCATGAGATATTGCATGTTCGGAACCGGAACATGGTCTCGAGCTGCCATTCATGCACATGGCGGTACCTGCATCAATCTCGGCACGGACAAGCGTTTTCAGGTCATCACTTCTCAAGACATCTTCCAGAGCCCTCTGCACCATGCTGAACGCGTCCTCATCAAGCGGTTCTCCTTCCTTTTCGTGAGCGAGTTTCCACTCGCTGAGACTAGATGCTTTACAGAGTATGTCGCCCATTCCTGCACGCTGTAGATTTTCTGGTGCTTTCGACATAATGGTCAGATCTGCCACAATGGCAATGGGCAATCTGCATTTCTTGGAATACCTATAGCCGTCGTGACTCACCGATGCCACTTCGCTTGCTATGCCATCATGGGAAGCAGCCGTTGGAATCGAAATCCAATCCATGTCAGTCTTTGCTGCGAGTATTTTGGCTGCATCAAGGCTTCTACCTCCTCCAAATCCTATGATTATGCTTCCCTCGGACAGAGCTTCATCTCCATCATTCCTAGCGTCTTCTGCTAGTAACCAGTGTGGCTCTTGATTAAGAATGGCTTCGAGCTGTGCGCTGTATCGCCCAATTATTGTTTCATCGGAAACACATATGACTCTCTCATACCCCTGTAGAAGGCTCCCAAGTTTCTGAAGTGCATTCTCCTCAACGATGATTGTATTGGGGCAAACCTTGGACATCGAATCAGCTCGGGTCAAGGCACTTATCATCCACTGTTAAGAGCTTCTATCTGGTGCGAAACGCCTTCTCGGAAACTTTTGTCATATCTCATCGAAGAGAGTATTACCCAGTGTTATCTTGGTAACACGACACCTGATATGTCCAGGCTGCTTCGCGTAGTGTGACGACCACTTGGAGTCTACAGGAATGACCCAATATGTCAAGGTTGCCCTTATGGGATCAGGATACGCTGGGAAATCTACTCTGATTAAGCTGTTAACTGATAGCAAATCCAAATTAGAGTGCAACTATCGGCCAACGGTTGGTATGGACTGTGGGACAATCACCCTTGATGAAGACACCAAGGTATCTCTGGTTGAGATGGGTGGTCAATCGCATTTTGAGTTCATGTGGCCCGACATGTTGCAAGGAAGTCGCATGGTCGTAGTTGTGACAGAGAGTACACCTAAGGCAGTACTGAAGACGCGGCAGTTGCTGGAAAAATACAGACATCGGTTTGCTGGTGCACAAGTCATTGCTATTGCGAATAAGCAGGATATTCCAGGTTCAATGAAGCCCGAGTCAGTTCAGGATCTGCTCGGTATTCCTACCTATGGGATGGTGGCTATTGACCCTAAGCAGCGCTTGAAGGGATACAGACTCATCGTCAATGGACTCAAGGATATGGTCCAAGTTGCTGCCTGAACAACAAGGCGAAGGCCTTCGATCGTTCTAGGACAATCCTTTTATGCTTTGTAAATCGAGGCAGGCTAGCCCAGGACACGGGCGAGTGAGCTAACCGAGAGTACAGGCCTTAGCGAGTCCGTCCGGGAATAGTGTCTTTTGGGTAACCAAATACCTCCGAGGTCAGGTGCTAGAATGGAAATCACAATCATTCGGAAACAAGATGATACAATCCATTTTCTCCTCGAGGGCGCACATGTGGGGTTTGCGAATGCACTTCGCAGAACAATGTTGACCAGAGTCCCCTCGATGTCAATCGATGAGGTTCTGATACTTGAGAATACAAGCGTCATGTACGATGAGATTCTCGCCCACCGCTTGGGACTTGTGCCTCTCGTCACAAAACTGGACGACTACAATCTCCCAGAAGAGTGTGATTGCGAGGGCAAAGGATGTAGCCTCTGTCAATGCACACTTACACTCGAGAAGGAAGCTGGAGCTCAAGACATGATGGTCTACTCTGGTGACCTATCATCACAAGACCCCGAGGTCGTGCCTGCCACAGAAGGTATACCTCTTGTCAAGCTTGCTCCACGCCAGACTCTGATACTTGAAGCATATGCTCGACTAGGCACAGGCCTCGAGAATGCGAAATTCCAACCGGTGGCCACAGTGGCATACAAGAACGTTCCCTTGGTCAGCGTTGATAGGTCAAAATGCAACCAATGCGGCGACTGTGTTGAGGTTTGCCCCAAGGGCATTCTATTGCTTGAGGATGATGTATTGTCCACACAAAACACACTCGAATGCAGTCTTTGCGAGGCCTGTGTTCGTGTATGTGAGCCCGGTGCCATAACTATTGATTCCAAAGAGGACAGTTTTCTGTTCAAGGTGGAATCCACGGGAGCTCTTCCACCGGAGGAAATTGTGGAGAGGGCCACAGAGCTTCTCAAAGAGAGAATTGGTGAGGCTCTGGACTTTGCAAACTCACTGTAGGAGCTTAGAAACAAATGATTGAAACACGAGCATCTGATCCAAACACACGCGCTCTAATCAACACACTCACAAGGGCTTCCTCAAAGAACGATGTCAGAATATGGAAACGCGTTGCCGAGCTTGTTGCAAGACCATCAAGGAAGCGTGCCACAGTCAATATTGGAAAGATAGAGCGGCACACAAAGGATGGTGATATTGTTGTGGTGCCAGGAAAGGTACTCGGTTCCGGAACACTCACTCATAAGGTGACGGTCGCAGCACTGAACGCATCCACAACAGCTCGATCAATGATAATAACAGCGGGAGGCTCTTTAATCACGATTGATGAGCTAATCTCGCAGGTTCCCAGTGGAACTGGTGTCACGATAATTGCATAGGTGGTTTTGATGAGCGAACAATCAGTTAAGATATTCGATGCCGAAAACATGGTCGTAGGCAGACTTGCGTCTAAGGCTGCAAAGGCCGCTATTCTAGGAAACAAGGTCGTTATCGTGAATGCCGAGAAGGCGATACTAACAGGTGACAGAAGAACGGTCATCAAGGCACACAAGGAAAAACGCGACATCCGAACCTCGTACAACCCGCGTAAAGGCCCATTTCATGAGAGGCGCCCCGACAAGATGGTGCGAAAGATGATTCGTGGAATGCTCCCTTGGCCCAGACCTCGTGGAAAAGAAGCCTACAAACGCATCCATGTCTTCATAGGCATACCAGAACAGTATTTGGAGAAAGAAATGATAGTTCTAGAGGGTTCCCGGTATAGCAGTCTAACAGGAAAACACATCACGGTCGAGGAACTCAGTCGTGAGCTTGGTTGGAAGAGAAAGGGGGTAGCATAGAATGCGAGTAGTAGTTACCACAGGAAAGAGAAAGACTTCATTGGCTAAGGCTACCATCAAAGACGGTTCCGGCAGAATCAGAATCAATGGGCAACCACTTGAGATATATCAGCCAGAGATTGCTCGTTTTAGGATTATGGAACCACTTATGCTCTTTGGAGATGATTGGAAACGATACGACATAGGAGTCAGAGTGCATGGTGGAGGATTCATGGGCCAAGCCGATGCAATCCGAATGGCAGTAGCCACAGGTCTAATAAGAATGAGTCAGAATTTCGAGGCGCGGTCCAAGATGTTGGATCATGACCGAACCATGCTTGTTGGGGATCCCCGAAGAACAGAACCCAAGAAGTTCGGTGGACCCTCAGCACGTTCACGCTATCAGAAGTCGTACAGATGAGGTGGCCAGAGATATGATAATTCCAGTACGTTGTTTCACATGCGGAAAAGTAGTCGCGGATAAGTTTGAGGAATTCAGGCGTGAAGTAAGGCAAGGTGAAGACCCGGCTGTCGTTCTTGATCGCCTCGGTCTACATCGATATTGCTGTCGGCGTATGTTGCTGTCTCACATCGACATCATTGACAGCTTCATGGCATTCGCCACATCTGAAATAGTGGAGGAGAACTAGAATGAGCGAAATGGAAATCTCAGATGCTGACCTGCTGATAGCGATGGACAAATACCTTGCAGCTGGTTGTCATATTGGTACTCAGGTCAAGACGCAAGATATGGAGCCCTTTGTCTATCGCCAACGCCCCATAGGTCTCTACGTACTCGATGTGCGCAAGACTGATGAACGAATCCGGACAGCCGGCAAGTTCATTGCTAGGTTCAACTCGGACAAGATTGCAGTCATATCGGGACGTGTCTATGGAAAACGGCCCGTCGAAACCTTTGCCTACTACATCGGGGCAAATGCATTCACAGAACGCTTCGTTCCTGGTACTTTGACAAACGCCAACATAGCGGGTCCGAGGACATACATAGAGCCCGAACTGGTGATTCTAACCGACCCAAGGACTGATCAACAAGCACTCACCGAGGCAGCTAGAATTGGTGTTCCAGTGGCTGCACTCTGTGATACAGACAATGTGACTACCAATGTTGACTTTGTAATTCCCACAAATAACAGAGGTCGAAAGGCATTGGCGCTCATCTACTTCCTACTGACACGGCAGGTACTTCGTGAGAGAGGGGATATTCCAATGGATGAGGAGGTTGCTTTTACACCTGAAGACTTTGAGCCGCAATTACAGCGGCTTTGATTACTACTTCAGTATTGAAACGACGCCAGCGTCGGCGTCAACCTCCACTTTCTGTCCGTTCTCTAACTTGTTGATATCTACTTTATCTATAGCAGGTATCTCTCCGATTATACAGCCTACGGCAACCACTGGATCAGTTGTTTCGTTGATGATTGCCAAAGGCCCCATCCCGGCTTTGCTGAGCGCATAGAGAACATAGGACCCAACTGTGCTTCCTTTTCCAGTGGGAAAGACAAGTATTTTCCCTGAAACCGATTTTCCCTCAAGAGGGTGGTTCTTTTCCACAATCTCACCGGTTTCTGGATCACACCCTCCGTAAAACGAGATCTCTTCCGAACTGAACAGGACCTCACCAGTCGTCCTGCCTCTGAAGATCTTTCGCCCCTCCAGCTTCATGATATCGCCTCCTCTATACATTCTTCGACAGTCCTTATCTCAGTCTTGAAATTGTTCTTACCGCGGGCATAGAAGCATGCCTTTGCAGAATCGGTCATGAGGCCTGTGAATCTCCCCTTCAAGGGCGCGACTGCACAACAGGCATCACTTACAAGATATGCTCCGGCCTTTTCGATTATGTCGTAGTATCCCATCTTAATTGCAAGATCCTTTGTTGGCTTTGCGGTTGTTATCCAGAGCGTCTTCTTCTTGGATACCTTCTTTCCATCTAACATCTTAGCAATCCTTGCAATCTCGCCAATGCTTGCGTGTGGGCACCCGATACTGATGAAATCAATCGTTGCCCCTCTGTCATCTAGTTCCCCGCGTGCATCATCTATGTCGTTATTGGTGACCGCCTCAGTCCTATTGGGAATGGGAGTTCGATTGGGAGTCATTCCCTCCATATGGAACAATGCTACCCCTCCGTATGTTGCAACAGATGCACAAAACGACTTGAGTTGTTCCGTGGTTGCATGAGGAATACCTGCGATGTATGGAATGGCATTCTTGGTCCGTTGTCCTATCACTTGCCCTAGGAGACCGAAATCATCCGTATTCCGCAGCTCGGCTTCTATTTCATACTTGACTTCAGCAACTCGGTTCTCATCAAGATGGAGCCCGTACTCAGCCGTTCGACCCGTAAGGGCAGCAGCAAGTGCACTAGGTCCTCCTTCTCGATTTGTTCGTGCGCCAATGACCGAATTTGCGAAACAGACCGCGGAAGATTCAGCCCACGCAATATGCTCCCCATAGTGTGGTAGATTCCCGACAAGATAGGGGGTACACGTACAGGTAGTTATTACTCCCATCTTAGCGAAGGCCTCAACCACTCGCTGCTGGTTGGCTGCAAAGTCTGGAGATATCCCATGTTTCTTCCATTCTTCTAAATCCATACCAGCTGGGTTCAGCGTAGTGAGGACCCTTGTCTGGCCATCTTCTGCCATCTTAGCCAGATATTCAAGCCCTGCCTCACCCAAGTTATGGTATGAAACTCCCGCTATCTGGACACTAGACACCGGAATCAGACGTTCAGCCCCATATATCTCGCCCAGCGTAGTGATGATCTCCATAGCTTTTGCTGTTGCATTGCCGTGTTTTCCACTAAGCATCTCCTTTTCTTCAGCAGCGAGTCTTAGTCCCACAATATTCACCCCATGAATTTCGCCAAATCTACAGCTGGGAATTCTGCCTTGGCAAAGCTCTTCCCTTTTGTTTCCATGCTCCTAGTGCAGTCAAATCCTACCTTTGTGGTCATCTTTGTACCCGGCTCTGCGCTTGGATCCAGCGAACTCCCCGGCTCTCTATCTTTCACGAGAAGATCCTCATCAGCTTGAAACCTTGTTGCCATGGCCCATTCTCTCTCTCGCTCGTCATAGATGTCGATATCCTTGTCGTATACCCATACATGTTTGCCGCTAGTATGTCCCTGGAATGCTGCCTCGATTGCCCTCAGTCCATCATCCTCATGTTTCTTGTCTATCTTGACCGCAATGTGTAGCCAGCTTGCCCCACCGGGTGTGATATAGACGTCAAGAACGTCAACTCCTCGTTCCTTGACTTTGCGAAACACCGTAGGCTCTCTGGGCATGCCCATCAATAGCTTGTGTTCCAGTTTGCCCGGCAGGAGTGCTTGCCAAATTCCTGCCTTCCTATGTGTAATCTTCTTGACTTCAAAGACAGGTTCTTGACGCACGACATCTACTGTTTCAGTCAGATCGATGAAGGGCCCCTCGTCATGTTTCTCTTCCAAGTACACAGTTCCCTCCAAGACGAACTCACAATCTGCTGGAATTGACAAGTCTACAGTCTTGGCCTTGGTGACCCTTGTTCTTCGCAAAGCATTTGCAATCTCTAATTCATTGATGCCGGTTTCCACTGATGTAGCGGCCGCAATCAGGATTTCAGGCGTGTTTCCGATACAAAAAGCCACGTCGAGTTCGCCCTCCTTCTCGAGAAATCCATGGAAATCTCGCCCCTTTACAACACGAGTGACCATTCTATCATTATCAATCTGCATGGCTCGGTGAAAATCTAAGTTCTGCCCGTAATCTGGATGAGATGCCACCACAACTCCTGAGGATATGTACGGCCCTCCATCCACCTCATTATGTAGAAGAATCGGCAACTTGGATAGGTCAACCTTATCCTCAACAACTTCCTGACATGCCGCGTTAGCGACCTCTTCTGGTTGTGATCGCTTTACAATCGCCTCAGTCAAGGTCGGGATGATGTCCTGAACACCTATGCCAAAATATGATGCAATCTGCTGTTTTGTGCAAAACAGATTTCCCACTACCCGAAATTCAGACTCCTTAACATTCTCAAAGAGTACCGTTTCAGGCTGCACTTGGTTGAGTACAGCAGCAATCTCCAAGTGCTTCGAGATAGGTTGGTCCACAATACGGATTTCTCCCATTTCTCTTAATTGGTTTAGATAATTCTCCAGAATCACTTCTTTCCACCTCTCAGACACCAAATGAGGTTGTCCAGACACCTGCAGCTCCCGCATCTTCAAGAGCCGATGTAACTATCTTCGCTGCCTCTTCGTTATGTGCGATAGCAATCATGTTGCCCCCTCGTCCTGTCCCCGTCATCTTAGCGCCGAGTGCACCACTCTTTCGTGCCGCATCGACCAAGCTGTCAAGCTCTTGGCAAGAAACTGTCAGTTGGCGCAGAAGATCATGGTTTCTATCCATGAGCGCTCCAACCTTTTTCAGGTTCATGCTGAGCAGCGCTTCTCGTCCCTCATGCACAACATCATTGTACTCGTTCTCTATCTTCTCAAACCATTCGGGATTTTGATCCTTCTTGACCCTCACATCTCCCACTACTTCTTTGGTGCTTGCTGTTAACCCCGTTGATGCAATCACTAGATGAACCGGTTCTTCCAGCTTCATCCTGTCAAAATAGGGCGCCCCTCCCTTGAGATTGCGAATGTACCACACAAGCCCTCCAAAGGTAGATGATGTGTTATCTATTCCCGACGGTGTACCATGATACCCCTTCTCTCCCTCGTATGCAGCCTCATTAATCTTCTCGTCATCATAGCCAAGGTCAAACTCCTCATTGAGTGCTCTCGCAAGAGCAACACAACTTGCTGCACTTGCTCCAATTCCAGAGGCACAGACAAGGTCTCCACTAAACCTGATATGGATCCCTCTCTCAGAGATATCTACTCCGGTGAAATCGATGACATTTCTGATGGATACTTCTTGTTCGTCTGCTTTTTCGTCCTTGTAGCCCGGCATCGCAGGTCTGTTATCAACCAGCGTCCACCCTGGTTTGTTCGTTCTTGTAACTTCGGCAGTAGTTTCAGACGAGATTCCTGCGGCTATGGCAGGAAGCCCATAAACAACAAAGTGCTCGCCGAAGAGTATGGTCTTTCCCTTTCCGGAACCTTTGCCCATTCTCTCACTCTCGTAGATTGAAGCTCTAAAGCGCGGTAGATAATCGCTGCTTTTGAACTCTTCCTTCGACAACTAGCTGATTCCACAGCCATTGTCCTCAGCGGCTGTCTGCTACCCCACGATGCATACCAGAAACTATCTTCTGTCTGAGAAAAAAATCCACTCAAGAGAGGTCTGACAGCCATCTTCGGACATCCTACCTGATTCTTGGAGTCAGCGCTTTGGAGCCCTTCAATCTACCCATTATCAGGGCTTTTGCACCTGCTAATCGCGATGGCAGTAATTTCAGTGGGCTAACTCCCATTAGTTTACAGAGCGCAGACGTCGTGTCTGCAAGCCTGTTGCAGGTCCGCGAAACATAGATGTTTCTCTTCCCTAGTCTGTTCTCAAGAATCTCTTTTGCTTCGACTATGGCACAATCCCCGGCAATAAAGACCCGTCCCTCGACGGACTCGAGAACGTTTCTGTCGAATCCTTTGCCCATTAAAATGGTGAAATCTCCCTTTCCCCCATAATCGAAATACAACAACTGCAGGACCATTCTCACATTGAGATCACACCCCTCTGGGCAAAGCATCTCCGTACCTCTGATAATCCGGACATCATCAGGCATCCTGTCGAGGATTTCACATGGATACCGTCTGTCAAAACGATTCAGATTCCCAAGAACCTCTATCTTCTCAATATCTCCTTCTTCATGTGCGTCCTCGCTCACAATCGTCAGATGCTTCACATCTTCGAGGCTGTAACCAAGCACACGGGCAGCAACCACATCAACTGACAATGCATTCCTCCCTCCAATGAGAATATCCAACCTGTCAAGTGATTCGTTAAGGAATGATTCGAGAGGATAGTGGCCATTGAATACAGCGTAGGTCCCATCAATAAGAGTGTAGTCTGGCTTCACGACACTGTAGATGTCGGCCAAGTACCTGTGTAGATTGTAGTTATGTTGATAACCCCTGTCGCTGTGTGACGGGAATGCCATCTGGTTCTTGATACCCAAGGTCACAGTACTCATGGAATGCGTCTTGAGTTTCGGCAGTGAAACATAAGTGTTCTCGCTGCCATGCCTGATGAGAGCCTCCACGATCACCTTTGGGAAGGACACTTTCCTCTCGAAATGGGGAAGCTTTACTTCAACCAAGCTTTCCTCATCAAGATAGAGGGGCTTTGCACCAGTCTGCTTGCAGATATCGTCATAACCTGTGAACTTGAATACAATCCGTGTCATGTTTGCCTGCGTCGAGTTCTCCATAACGAATACTTCAGAGGCTCCACAATCACGGAAGTATTCTATCACAGCCTTGAGTACGTGTTTGTCTGTATAAGAATAGGGCTTGAAATCAATTCCATTTGGCTTCAGATAGACTGTGCCGGATTCTCCTAGAAGCTCTTCTCCAGGAACCGTTTCATCAAATATGGTCTTCACGGCCAAATCAATACTATCACCAATATCAACAATCCCGACACGCGACATATCAATCAACTACTATCTAGCATGTGCCACATGAAAAGCATGGTGGAGGTTGTCATTTCTATACAAGAGCAGAAACACGGAAGAGAAAAGAGATGGTGGGCCGGACGAGATTTGAACTCGCGGCCTCTTGGATCCGAACCAAGAATCATACCAAGCTAGACCACCGACCCATGACAAGAAACTCCCCCTCTCGGCAGTCATTTAATCGTTTCGTTGAGCTGCTTTATGATGGATGCTATCGTACCCAAGAACAGCCCATCGATGCTGTATACTTCTGAGTCAGCCACACTAACACAGCCGCTTCTAAACAGTGGCCCCTGCAATCCTGAACCTTTGTTGTCAATCCCTCCACCCGAAACAAGTTTGTTGAAGCTCGGCATTGTGAGAAGGGTTGCACGATTTGTGTCTACAGAGGGTGGCACTCCGAGCTTCTCTCTGACACAGTTTTTGTCCAAGCTGGAGCGAAGAAAGACCGGGAGTGTGCCTGCATATCTGACTCGTTTTGGATGATGAATATCGGGCACATCAGCTCTTCGATACCGTTTCACACCAGGATGGCTGTGACCACACACAATAAGCGACGCGTCAAGAATACTACGATTTGGCCAAGCATGACCGTGGATGAGTCCTATTCTTCCGTTGGCAATCGTATGCCCTCTCACATCCAGTATCTCTACATCCCTTGGAAGAAGCACAGATAGATCACCATCATGGTTACCTGGTATGACGCTCACCTCGGCCATTCTTGTAAGACACTCCATAAAATGTGGGATTCTGTCCCAATGATGTGCATGATCCACAAGAATCTCGTGCTTGACATCACCTAGAATGTAGAGCCTCTCCACATCGTGCTTGTAAATGAGCGATTTGATGCGTTGCAGCATAGGCTGGTCTTGTGGCGGAAAAGCAACTCCCTTTTCTTGGTGCAAAGCTTCGTGAAGGCCAAGATGTAGGTCTGCTATATGTAGAATATTTTCATCATCCGCCCGAAGAACTAGTGCCCTGTCGTCGAAGATGGTTTCCATATGGTGCTTTGAGAAATCTATATCATTTTAACATGGTCTTGTGAACAGAACTATGAGAACAATGCCGCTCAATCCCTATGAGATTCGTTTGCTTTCAGAGGACGAGCTGACTCAGGATACTATTCAGTATTTTCGTAACAAGTACAACAATCGATTTATCAGAGCATTGCGAGCGGTAGAAGAGAAGCGTGTTATTTGTTATCATTTCTTACCAAGTGATACAACTACATGGACTGTGCGAGGCGGAAAGCGCGAGTACTTGGTGATTCCGGATGTCTACTGCAGCTGCAGAAGTTTCTACCAATCTGTGGTTATTGCACACGAGTTTGAGATGTGTTATCATATGCTTGCCCAACGAATAGCGGAGGTTCGGGAGTTACAGGAGAATGCTGAAACCAGTGATTCTGAAAGAAGAAGACTCTACACTAGGTGGCGCAGGACCGACTGAAGAGAGTCCCTGCAACGGATCTGAAGATAAGTTTTTAACATCGCCCCGATTCGACCACGCTGACAGAGCAAGAAAGGTCGGAAGGAGCATATGATAAAGCTCGGGAAACTCACTAAGGTCTGTGTAGCCGTCATCGCTTTCATGATTATATTCACAAATTTTCAGATGGAGGCCCGGGCACAAGGAGAACTTGATCCTGTTGTGGTCCTCTATGATGCAAGCCATGCGCCTCAATTCTCTGCAGATAACGAGGAGAAGGGTCTAAAACTCATGCTTGACATGGTAAATGCATCAACCAGGTACCTTTTGAAAGTGCATCAGGGTTCCCCCATCAACGTTACAATTCTCGAAGATGTCGATATCTTGATAGTTGCATCGCCTGACAGAAGCTCTGAGTTTGAGATAGAAGAAGTATCTGCCATCAAAGAGATGCTGAATAACGGGAGTTCGCTCCTAGTTCTAGGCGATCCTGCAATCAGTCAGAATTCCACCTATTGGACTGAGCAGCCATTTCAGGATTTAGGTGATAACATTGCAGTAAACCGGGTTCTGGATGCACTGAATATCACGGGAGTACGTTTCAGTATCAACGAAACTGGCGCTGATAGATACTGGCAAGATGCAATGTTCGACTATGATTTGGCCCTGAATGAGAGCCATCATTGGGTTCTGCGAATGGACACAAACAACTGGAACCTAGAGCATCCTATCTTTCGTGACATAAACGAACTCGTTCTTATGACGGCCACTCTAAAACCACTTGATGCAGTTGGTGTTGTTGCTACTGGTTCCGAATCATCTTTCGCTCAGTATAGACGTGGGCCTAATACATTTGCCAACTTCTCCTTCCCCAACATGTCTTTGGCCGAATTTGAGGAACGCCCTCGGTCTTATTCCGCTATCAATGGAACATATCCTCCATGGTTGAGCGCCTTTGAATATGGAAACAGCAGAGTGGTTGTTTCAGGGTCTACCATAATGTTTTCCGGTCGTACCTTGGATCTTCCTGATTCCGATTCCAGAACTGAGCAGCAGTGGTTCTATTCAGCTGACAATTCCCGTCTATTCATGAATATGCTCGATTGGCTATCGGAGGGCTTTGTGGAACCACCCAGTGCGGTAGAACCATTGATTGCAATCTCGACTGCAGTCTTCCTCGTCGGTGTAGCCTACTACATGTTGAAGAAGAAACGATAACAGGGAGCTACCATCGTGGGCTGCCAAGCCCTGCTGCCTGTATCATCTCTGTAATGATGCCTCTCAATTGTCCGATTCCCTGTTCTCTTGAGGCCGATATAGGCATAATCAATGGTTCAACTGTAGGCATAGATGCTATGAGTTTGTATCTAAGAAACTCGAGTTCATCATGGCGATTCTTCTTCTTCACCTTGTCTATTTTGTTTGCAATGACCAGAACATTGTTCGCTATTTCGTTTAGAAACGTATAGAATTCCACATCGATGGGAATCTCACCTCGACTTTCCCATCTCTCGGCAATCTCTCTGAATATCGAGATGTCCAGTACCAACACACCGAGTATTATGTCATCACTCCACTCTTCCAGCTGTTGGACCAGATTCACCTTCATCTTCTCTATGTCAGTCTTGCTAGTCCCACTCATGTAGCCAAATCCGGGTATATCAACAAGCATTACGGATCCAAGATCCACCTTTCTTTCTCTTCGTGTACTGCCGGGTTTCTTGCCTACGCGGAGTTTTACCCCCGTAAGAGCTCTTATCGTGCTGCTCTTTCCGACGTTACTTCTACCTGCAAACACCACAAGAGGCTTCTTAGTCCCAGAATTGTCGCGTTCTTGCATACATCTTCTCCGCCTTTGCTATCTCCTGTAGCAAGTCCCTTCTTGTTACACGGCTCGGCCGCAGTATACGTGAAGCAGTACTGGGCCCAATTCCTCTTCCCGCAAGTACCATGAGCGCAGTCTTTCCGTACTCTGAAACCAGGGAAGCTGACAGCATCGCCCTTTTGTATTCCTTCTCTTCATCTGGAGAGAGCTTCTCTCCCTTTGAAACCTTTGTCAATACTCTCTCTAGGTCTTTCTGTGATGGATGAATTGCCAAGACCATTCTCGACCCACAGACGGGGCAGCTGACCTTGTCTTCAAGGGTTGAAATGGTTCGGACCGAGTTCCAGTGCCGATTAATACATAGCAATCTGAATTTGCTTGACATAAGTCTCTCCTCCATCATTCGAAGCACCTCGTGTTCCTCCGTTATCTCCCCCATTACTTCAAACCGGGTTCTCTCTTCGATTATCAGACGGGCTAGAGGCGAAGGTTCGGCTGTTCTTACTATTTGCAATTCGATCTTGTCACTCCGTACTTTATCGAATACATCCATTGCACGCCGCTCGTCCATCTTATCCGCAATCACCTCTCTCATTGCCTCCTCGAATACGGGAGTCTCTTCATAGATAGCAATAAGAAGTCGTACGGGCACCTCTCGAAGCTTGGCATCTCTGCGAATCACATCCATTCGTCTTGCTACATGAACAAATCGGGACGAGAAAGTCTGTGTGTTCTTCATTGCCAGTCTGAGAACTGTGGAAGCTTGCAACGGAGCATAGTCGGAGAATATATCCACCACATGTTGTGGATCTATCCTCTCTGAAGATGAGAGTAAGATTCGATATGGGTCTTGTTCAACCGCCACATCTACCCCACTCCTTGTGGTCAAGAGAGATGCAACTACAATTCCAAGTGTTTCATTCGTCTTTGTTCCATATGGTGCATGGATGACTATTCCCTCTCCAAAGTCCTCGATAACAATCCTGTCCGCGGAGGAGAGTGTTCCAAGCGCCTCTATGCTCTTGTCCACCATGTCAATGAGATGCTTCTGAGCGGCATCCGACATCCTGTATTGTTGTGTCAACCAAGAAGCGATGTGTTTTCTTCCCATTCGTCCTACTCTGCCCCAGACATCTGCCACCTCAGTAGCAACTTCAAACGGAACGGGTATCATCTCACCAATCCAACGTGGAGCATCACTGTCCTCTTCTCCAGCAGGGGCACATAGAACCTCATCTTCTTCTATGCTTACGACTCTATACGGTCTGCCGCGGATAACAAATAGAGATCCAGGCCCTATGTTCTCAGACACATAATCCTCATCAAGCACTCCAATTCCCGTTCTAGAGCTTATGTCGACCGCAGTTACCTGATGGACATCCGGAATCGTACTCAACCTCTCATAATAGAAGATCCGAGTTTTTCCCCAACGTTCAATTGCTGTCCCCACTCTCTTGACCAGCTTCCTGTCTATCATGAAATCTAATAACCGCTTTAGTTCCTCACGAGTAGTATCTCTGAAGGGATAAGACACCTGAATGCGACTGTGCAACTCGTCAAGACTCAAGCTGTCTTCATCCAATAACACACCGGCAATCTGATGACATAGAACATCCCAAGATTTCTCCGGGATTGCTGCTGGTTCTACTTTGTTTGAGAGTGCTCTACGCACTATGACTGCAGACTCAGTAATATCATCTAGGTTAGCTGTTGCAATGAACAGCCCTTTTGCCACTCGTCCTATTCCATGTCCTGCGCGCCCAGTTCTCTGTAATGCACGCCTGACTTCTCTTGGAGAACTATATTGGATGACAAGATCGGCCTGCCCGATATCGATACCAAGCTCAAGACTCGATGTTGCCACAATGGCCTTCGAAATGCCATCCTTGAGTCTATCTTCTGCAGCGAGGCGCACATCTTTTGAGAGCGATCCATGGTGAACATCAAACTCAAACGGCGGACTCAGCCCTCTCATCTTTGACCCGAGAATCTCTGCAAAAGCCCTCGTGTTAGTAAACACTATTGTAGATTTATGATTGGCAATCTGTTCAACTATGTATCTAAGCCGAGCGGTCGAATATGGAGGATAATGCAAGCGCCGTGCAACCCCACTATCGCCATCAGTTGGTTGTGGTAATACGACATCCAGTTGCATCTGGCGAGCATCATAACCGGCCCATATCTTTCTGACGTGCCTTTTAGGACCTGACAAGAGCGCAGCCACGTCGTCAGGGTTGCCCACTGTAGCTGAGAGCCCTATCCTTTGAATCCTTTTCCCAACCAGCCTTTCTAACCTGTCAAGCCCTATGCTAAGCTGTGTCCCTCTCTTACTATCAGCAAGTTCGTGTATCTCATCCACCACTACAGCAAAGACAGTCTTGAGATGATATCGGAGTCGCTTACCTGGGAGAATGGCTTGGAGTGTTTCAGGAGTGGTAATGAGGAGATTCGGAGGGGATATAGCTTGCTTTCTCCTTCGATACGAGGTTGTATCACCATGCCTTACCTGAACTGATAGATCCAAGTGTTCACATAGACCTTCGATTCGCTTGAAGACGTCTCTATTCAATGCTCTTAGAGGAGTCACATAGAGTACATAGAAGCCGAAGAGCTCCTTTCTGTGGCGCATCTCATTCAGTCTGTTCAGAAGAGGAAGCACTGCAGCCTCCGTCTTTCCACTTCCCGTTGGGGCCAGAAGTAGAGAGTTCTCCTCTCCCTTTAGAATCTGCGGAATTGCTTCTTTCTGAATGGGAGTGGGAGATGTAATGCCATTTTCGGACAGGAAGTCTGTTATCTTTCTGTCAAGCAAATCGAAGGCATCCATATCAAGTTGTCCCCATCAACACGTGCCGGGTCTTCTTAATCAAGATGCGGATATCCCTTCTCACAGCGGCATCTCCGTGCTTATCATCTCTTGTTATCCATACTGCTGTCTTCCGGGTCTTACAAACCCAGGCAAGCTTCGCTTTGATTTTCTGCTAGCTCCAGCAGTGAGGAAAAGAAGTCTTTGGGAAGGAACTGTCTGTTACTCTAGTGATTGAGTGTGCGAGTCTGTCATCTATGCGAGACCCTTATCGCGCTATTCTTCGGGTTCATCATCACCATAAACAGTATAAATCAGGCTCAGTAGTAGGGCAAGAATTCCGAACCCTGTTAGAACGAGTCCAATTATCTGAGTGTACAAATTGGCTTGCATGTGAATCGTGTTTCCTCCAAAGAATCTGGCTTATAATCGTTCCTGATAATAATCTGTTTCTTACAGTTTGGTGAGTGAGCCTCCCCTGTAAGAGACTTCTGCGTTCCACCCCTCCTCTGCCAGCGTCTAGAGCAAGATGTCAGCAAGGGGGGAATCTTACACTTTTGTCTGACAGATTAACTAGGAAAAGGGGGTATTTTCATTACTCCTGAATTACAAGGAACGTATCTATGCTTCTGCCTTCCTTTGTTCATAGAACTCATCTATGAAGCTGCCATAGATATCAACGGGTTCTGTCAGCTCATTGACATCTTCTATGGTCATCTCAAGGCCGCAAGATCCGCATTTAACCATGGCCATCGCATTCTTCCGGTAGAGCTCTATCTTAATCGCTGTGTTTCCACAGTCTGGACATGGATAGACATCGGGAATCCTCTTCCTTGGCCTTCTGCTAACCTTCTGTCTGCGTCTTCGTCCCATAACGAACCACCTTGTCTTTTCTCACAACAGAGCCTAGCCCTGATAGAAAGAGAGCAAGCTGCTCCATGGTGGAGCCGTTTTAAGCATTTTGTTAAGAATGGCGCTGTGTGAAAACTCATCAACCATGAATTATTACGGTCACAAAAAGCGATGACGCCTTTGAGATTCGTGCACGGTATAGTGTGAATGTTTCTAATTCTTGTCCTTTCGTCGACTTTTCACACAGAGCCGTTAAGAATAATCCACAGATACTCGATAGAAGCCTTCATATTGTCCTTCTCGCCGAGCCGAAATTGATGTCAACCCTCACAGCAAATGCGAGATGTGTTCTCACGATACTGGAAGATGCCGGCTCTCTAACAACTTCGGAGATACTCAAGTATGCACAAAGCGCTCAGTATGCGGAGCTCTGTTCGGACTGTGCTGGTGGTGATGCTTTTGTGGCAGCTGCCAACCAACTGGTCGACAGAGGACTTGTAACCAGAGAATTTGGCAAGGGTGGCTATCGCTGGCAATTGACGAGGAAATAGCCGTGGTCGACTGGAACAGAATCCGCAATGATTTCCCAGCACTGAAGAGAACCATAAATGGACACAATCCTGTCTATCTTGACAGTGCCTGTATGGCACTGAAGCCACGGCGGGTTATTGATGCCATGAACGAATACTACGAGAGGTATCCCGCCTGTGGGGGTCGGAGCATTCATACCTTTGGAAAGGAGGTTTCTGAAGCGTATGCCAGAGCAAGGGAGAAGTTTGCGGAATTTATCAATGCAGACAGCCCCCATGAATGTATTTGGACCCGGAATGCAACCGAATCGATAAACATAGTAGCTCGATCTGTGAAAATTCCTGCAGGATCAAAGATTGTCACAACAACATTGGAGCACCATAGCGGTTCGCTGCCCTTTGTGGAACGTGCCAGACGAGATAATCTGAGGGTTGAGATCGTCAAGGCGGAATCAGATGGCACGTTCGACATTGAAGCATGGAAAGAGGCAATCGACCACGATACGCGTATGGTGTCGGTTGTTCACTCTTCCAATGTCACAGGAACTGTTGCTCCTTTGGAGGCGATCACCGAATTAGCCCATGATCAGGGGGCTCTTGTTCTCTCTGACGATGCCCAGTACGCTCCTCATCATCCCATGGATGTCCAAGCCTCGGATGTTGACTTCTCCGCCATATCAGTACACAAAATGTGTGGGCCTTCGGGCATGGGCCTTCTATACGGGAAGTCAAGTCTTCTCAGCGAGATGGACATGTTTCTAACTGGAGGCGATACCGTTGCAGATGTACGGTTCGAAAACGGGCAGATTATTCCAGAATATTTGCCCCCTCCAGAGAAGTTCGAGGCAGGTCTTCAGAATTATGCTGGTGCCATCGGTGCGGGAGCCGCCGCTGAGTATCTTCAAGCAATCGGAATGAAGGAAATTGAGAAACGTGAAAAGACCCTGCTATCTCATGCTCTTGAGAAGCTCCTGAGTATGGAGAATGTGCACATAATCGGAACCAGCGATATTACCATCAGAACTGGTCTTGTTACCTTTACAGTGGATACCGTACAGTCTGCTCATGATGTCGCTACCTTCCTTGACACAGAATTCGGTGTGATGGTGAGAAGCGGGTGGCACTGTGCAGGTCCATTTCATTATCAGCTGGGACTCAATCCCGAGAACGGTTCAGTCCGAGCCAGCTTCTATATCTACAATAACACAGAAGATGTAGACCGTTTTCTCACCGGTCTTAGCAAACTGATACATATGAGCTCTTGAACCGTTCATTGTATGTTGCACAATCTTTGACACCAGAGAGTTGTTCCCCCAGTGCGGTTTCCAGATGAGAGTTCAGGGATAATGAAAATACCCCCTTTTCCTAGTTAATCTGTCAGACAAGAGTATCAGATATATGTAAGATTCCCCCTTGCTGACATCCCGCTCTGGACGCTGGCAGAGGAGAGGTGGAACGCAGAAGTCTCTTACAGGGGAGGCTCACTCACCAAACTGTAAGAAACAGATTATTATCAGGAACAGAGCATTTAGACCCCACTCTGATGTTCTCCCATTGTCCTCACTATTATCTACTATATGTCCAACTTTGGTTTCTGTTGGTGTACCCTGATATGTGCCTATCTAGCTGATGAGCTTCTCAATCTCATCCTTCTGTCGAGCTATTTCCTGTAGACGATCGGGGAACTCCAAAGAAATCGCCGTGATATCTAGCGATTTTCTGAACATCGACACCCTCCCCTGGATTACGACGTCTTGTCCTTGAATCTTCGGCCAGGCTAAGTCAATCGGTTCGGTGACATTACCCGTCTTCTCGATGAGTTTCTGGGCCTCATTTGCAGACATGTCAAGCAGTTTCTCCCCCGCCTCTCCAAAGAGGGTGACAGTAATTGAACCGGTTTCATCGTCTAGAACCACCTTAAACAACGTCCTGTATTCCACATCCTTAATGTCACCATGAACATCACATCTATGACCTCCCTCCACCACTTCGACCTTCTTACGGCAATCAGGACAGGCAGGATAAACGGGTCGACTTTCAAAGACCTTCACGATATTGCCATAGATTTCGACAATCTTCTGGACCATGGCTTCATCGATATCACCAATCATGGTTCGATTAGCCCTCGTCGTCGGTCTAACCGAAACGTCCGATAGATCGAGATCTTGCAGTGTGGAATCCTTGGGATTCACCTCTATCTCGCTCCTTCGTCCGGCATGGAATTCAACTCCTCCACGAAAGCCCTCTCGGACATACCCGTGGCGAACACGAACTACCTCTCCCTCCTTCAGGTCTGCTATCTTATCAACGTCTTCATTCCAGAAGGTCATTCTAATTGTACCAGTGCTATCTGCAACCATTAGATTCTGAACGCGTCCTTTGCTGCCATCCCTTTCAAATTCATTTGGCGGGAAGATTCTGATAATCTTCCCTTCAATATCCACATCACGCATCTCAACCGTCAGATTATCGATGTTCTTTCGGCCCAAGGGCTCACTAGTTGTTGCTCCGAAACCCTGAACTTCAACTGCATCAATCTCTTCATCGATGTTTCTTTCGATTATCGCTGACCTACCGGAATGAACTTCAACATCTCCATACCTTCCAGCCCTTGTATAGGCGCCGGAAAGATGAATGACCTCTCCTTCTCTTACATCTTTCATCTGTTCTGCATGCCCATCCCAAAACGTGACTCTTGTACTCCCGCTTTCGTCAGCTCCAATCACACTCAGAACTTTTCCTTCGCTACCGTCAGATTTCCGTGTGAATGTACTGAGTGGAAATGCTCGTTGAACCTGAAATCTGATACTAATATCATACATATTCTCTTCAAGATCCGAGATGCTTGTCATCTCTCCCTCAGGAATCTCTATGTCCAGATCGTCTAGCTCGTAGTCCTCCAACACTCGTAAATTGCCCATTCTTCCAAGGTTAAGCTCAAGCGAATCTCTTAGCCCCTTCTTGACGTATGCATTACGAATCTGAACAATACTCCCAACCGAAACAACCTCATCAGAAACAGCTCCGGTCATATCATCCCACAGGGCTACTCTCATCCTTCCGGTACTATCTGCAATCGTAATGCTTGCCACCTTGCCCTCCCCACCATCAGACCTTGAGAAAGTCCGAACACCACTTACGCCAACTACTTTTGCAGTCAAAGCTACGTTTCTTGTCGATTCGGTTATGTCCTCAATCTTCATCCGCGCCCTAGCAGAGACCTGTTGGAGGTCCACTCCAAGCTCGCGAGCTACTATCATAGCGGCAGACTCCTCGTTAACAACCTCGGGACCCAGCTCTTGTCTCTTCTCTTCGATCATCTTCATGATGTCCTTTCTCTCATATTCAGGAGAATTCTCTAAAATGAGCTGAATCGTTTCTTCTAATGTTAGCATCTATCTATCTTCCCCGTGATGGTGGTTTCAGTCTGTTGTGTTCTCAGTTAGGCTTTAAAGCTCACTGCTCGCCATGTCCGAGCTCCCGGGACGAATGTTATGTCTCGGCAAAATCCAAAAGAAAGGACCTCCTGATATTTGAGTGGTTGACGGTGTCAGAAAAGAATCTCCCCCTACCGAAGCACAGCATAGGTTATGGCCAATACTTCAACACTCTGAATAAGGAAGTTGAGGCGATATATGCTGTTGCAGAGGCTGCGCGATCTAAGGGCTACGATCCGGAACTGAGGGTGGAGATTCCCCCAGCACACGATGTTGCTGCTAGGGTAGAAGCAACTCTTGAAGGGCCAGTCGGGGTGGCAAGACGTATTCGCGAACTCCAGAAAACCATGTCAAGAGAAGAAGTTGCATTCACAATAGCCCGAGAGATAGCTGAGAAGTCACTGGGCGAATTTGAAGATTCAGAGAAAGCCGCAGACAAAGCTGTCCGCGTTGCTCTAGCAATACTCACTGAGAGCATAACGGCTGCCCCTTTGGAGGGAATCTCCAAAGTACGGATTCGCGGATCGGGCGATTCCAAGTATCTTGCACTCTACCTCGCAGGACCAATCAGAGCCGCGGGGGGCACGGAGGCCGCAGTGACAGTCCTTGTTGCTGATTACGTTCGACAAGTATTGGGTCTACCACCTCTTGCACCGACCGACGACGAGGTTGAACGTGCTCTCGAGGAGGTAGAACTCTATGCACGAAATGTACACCTTCAGTATCCTGTCCACCCTGAGTTGATACGGTTTGCTGCCTCTAACTTGCCCATAATGCTGACAGGCGAGCCCACTGAACAGTTTGAGGTATCAGGGAGTCGCGATTTGGAACGAATAGAAACGAATCGCGTCAGAGGTGGGTCGGTTCTTGTGCTGAATGATGGAGTTGTCGGTAGGGCTGCCAAGCTGGCGAAAATTGTCAATAGACTAGAAATGCCGGGCTGGGATTGGCTCCAAGAGATAGCAAGAAAGATGTCAAAGTCTGACTCATCTAAGAAGAAGTCACAGAAGAGCCCGCTTTCTCCCAAGGAGGATTACTTAGCGGACGTAATTGGTGGTCGTCCTGTCTTCTCTCACCCCTCTCGAAACGGCGGTTTTCGTTTACGATATGGGCGATCGAGGAATACGGGATTAGCAGGAGTAGGCATTCACCCTGCGACCATGTATATGGTAGATGAATTTCTGGCTCCCGGGACTCACATTAGGACAGAACGCCCTGGAAAAGGATCGATAGTCGCACCCGTAGATACTATTGAAGGCCCCATTGTGCTTCTAAGAGATGGTACAGTCAAACAAGTTAGCGATGTTGAAGAGGCAAGAAAAATCGGCGAGACCCTCGAACGGATCATCTTTCTGGGAGACATCTTGGTTGCTCTTGGAGAGTTTCTGGAGAACAACCATCCTTTGGTGCCCGCAGGATATTGCGAGGAGTGGTGGTCTCATGACTTGGAGGAGGCCTGCAGCAAGAAAACAAAGAAAGCTCTCGAAAAGGGGCTGGAAGAGATAGGGATTGACTATGACCGACTCGAGTCTTGGATTCAATCTCCACTCAGTGACATACCCTCCCCTGAGGAGGCCGTTGTTACTTCTGATTTGCTTGAAGTGCCTCTTCATCCACGCTATGTTTACAGATGGAGAGTACTGACCACGGAAGAGGCCGCAGAACTCCGTAACTGGATTCTGGATGAGGTAAACATTGTCAAGGTTGAGGGTTTGGAACGGATTGTATTGCCCGCCAGTGTTCAGCATAAAGAGTACTTAGAGCGCCTTGGTGTTTCTCACATGTTTCGGGATAGGGGACGGATTATAGAACTGCTTGACCATCCTGTTACAGTCCAAGCTCAGATAGGCGATAGGAACTCTCCTCCCTCGAACAGACCGGTAATCGAATTCATCAATTCCCACTCCACTGTTGAGATCCGTGACAAACTCGGATTTTCTATTGGTGCCCGGATGGGCCGTCCTGAGAAAGCCGAAGCCCGAAAGATGCATCCGGCAGTTCAAGCACTTTTCCCTGTTGGTCGTGCATTGGGGACTGAGCGGGAAATCGAGAAGGTTGCACGGGAGAACGACCCCTCCCGAAATCAGACAACTCTCTATGAAGCGAATCCACCGGTACACCATAAATCTGGTTTTGATGTTGAACTGGTTTCTAGAGTCTGCCCAAGTTGTGGGGAAGAAACCTTCGAGTCCAGATGCTATCGATGCGGAATCCATACTCTAATCCGAAGATGGTGCTCCCATGAAGGCTGCGGTGAACCTATCGCTGAAAACACAGGTCGCTGTCCCCGCAATCATGACATCAATCTAATAAGAGCAACAAAGTGGACTCCATTGCCTCTATATCTTAGCTCACTCATTGAACGCATTAAAGAAGACATTGGCGAACACCAGACATACGGCGTCAAGGGTGTGCTTGGACTCACCAATGACTATAAAATCCCAGAGTACCTGGGAAAGGGGATTCTAAGGGCGAAGCATGATGTATACTGCTACCGGGACGGTACTGCTCGATTCGATGCAACAGATGCCCCCCTCACTCACTTCATACCCAAGGAGATTGGTGTTTCGGTCTCCAAACTAAGAGACCTGGGATACAGTATAGATGTCAATGGTGAAAAGTTAACCTCTGAGGAGCAAGTAGTCGAACTGAAGGTACAAGATCTCATAGTGCCAGAGAAGTGTGCAGACTACATGGTGCGGGTTGCGCTCTTCGTAGATGACTGTCTGGAGAAAATCTATGGACTGGATCGGTACTACGAGTTCAAGAATCAAGAAGATATCCTTGGTACACTGGTTATTGGGCTTGCACCACACACTTCTGCAGGAATCATTGGCCGGATTATTGGATTCACCAATGCCAGTGTCTGCTACGCACACCCATACTGGCATGCTGCAAAGCGACGCAACTGTGATGGTGATGAAGACGCCTTGATACTCGTGATGGACGCTCTCATCAACTTCTCAAAGGCATATCTCCCCGCTGGACGTGGAGGATTCATGGATGCCCCTCTAGTGTTATCTGTGATCCTGAACCCGGAAGAAGTAGATGATGAGAGTCATAACATGGAAGTTTGTAGCCGATATCCTGCAGAATTCTATCGGCATGTTTCAAAGGCGAAACATCCCCGAGAGGTGGAATCCTTGGTAGATATCATTGCCAACCGCTTGGACTCACAGGCACAATATGAGGGGTTCCAGTTCACCCACGGAACAGGTTCCTTTGACCTTGGGCCCAAAAACTCGCGCTATAAGACTCTGGGCACCATGATTGAGAAGCTTGAGGCACAGCTGAAGCTTGCAAAGATGATTGCTGCAGTAGATGAAGGAGATGTAGCGGAACGGGTTATCTCCCATCATTTCATTCGTGATATCCGTGGTAATCTTCGCGCATATTCTACTCAGAAGACTCAATGCCGAAGATGTAATCGCGTATACAGAAGAATTCCGTTATCTGGTGTTTGTGAATGTGGCTCTCCACTCTCTCTGACGGTTAGTCAGAAAAACATCTCTAAGTACCTTGAAATATCGAAGAAGATTATTGCTGATAATGGACTCGGCGGTTATCTTGGGCAGAGGTTGCGCCTGATAGAGTCAGCTTTGGACTCTCTCTTCATTTCAGAACAGACATGTATTGAAGATTTCCTCAATTGATCAAGAATGCTCGAGCGCTAGCTGCAGCAGACTTCTGTCTTCAATCATACCAATGAGGTTACCCGTGGCTGAAATAGCTGGTGCTTGGTCAATGTTATTCTTTCTAAGTATCTGAACACATTCCGAAACAGTTGTGACCTCACTCACTGTGATTATGTTCTTGGTCATAATGGCTCCTATGGGCACATTTGGCAGTTTCAGCAGTTTCTTAGTTACAACTAGGAAGTCCTTTGACGTCCAGCCCCAGTCCGCCGCGCTATCAGAGCCGCTATATGTCTTCGAGATATTGTCTTCTATGGTCACTTCAGATAGGCGCACGAAATCGCTAACAGAAATCATCCCTGTGATTCCCCCGGCAGCATTCAGTACCACTAAACTCGTAACATCTGCCATTTCCATGATGAGATACGAAAGCGGCAAGGGGGTTTCTTCCCAGACCGCATTAACTTGTTTCTTCACGAAATCGCGTACATCCATCTGCTCAAATTCATCATTGCCTACCAATACAGCACCCAAAATATCGGCTATAGTGATGAGCCCAACCAATTCGTCATTATCAACAACTGGGAGTCTGCGGAAGTCGTTCTCTAACATCATCTTTGCGGCTGTCTTAATCTCCGTTCGTGGGGTGACGGTCTTTGGGTCTCGCACCATCAACATGGCCAGTTGATTCTCATCTGCCTTCTTTAATAGGTCAGTCCTAGTCACAATTCCCACGAGTTTCTTGGTTCCCTTCTTCACTACTGGCAAGCCCATGATTTCTTGTTCCGCCATAATCTGCAGAACGTCTTCTCTCGTGCCAGGAACGGACACATAGACTATGTCTGACTGCATGCAATCTGATACCTTCATTGTTGAAGCGACTCCGGTACTGAGAAATTTAGTGGGTCGATTAAACTCTGCTGGGACACTCTGGTCTTAGCCGACGCAACAGAATGAGTTAAGGGCACTCGCCGACCTTTTTAATCTATCCTTGGGCTTAGCTGCACATCTGTACGCTTCTTTCAGGTATTCCTTTTCACCAAGGATTCTCTTTCAGGCCCAGAAGGTATCCCAGTACATTCGTTATCCAGTGTGCTAGCAGGGTCACGGAAACGAGCACAATGACGTAAATGGCACTAGGTTGTATGAATGGAGAGGCTAATGCAAGTGCTGCAATGATGAACCCGAGCTGATCTAGTACAGGTGCAGGCCCTCCCCTCTGAAGTCCAACTCTCCTCTTGAGAAACGACCCTATCATATCCCCAAGAAGGGCTCCCACTGAGAGCAACACAACAATGGGTACTGACATGAAGAGAATCTCTTCCATGATTGATGTGACAATCACATAGTTGGAAAGTACCGGGAAAAGAAGTGGCGCGATGGAGATCTGTACTACCCCCGTAAGAGTTCCACATAGAACCCCTGCGACGAACCCGCGAAGGGTCTTTCCATCCCCCAGTATTCTTCGTCCATCACTGAGTGTTTTTTCTCTATCAATAGGAGTGCCACCCCCAAAGATCACCGGAGTAGAATTGGCTATCCAAGCGGGTAAGCCCAGCCACAGAGCTAGCTCGATGATTACTATTTCCTCGTACATCTGGTGGCGCTCCCTTTCCGTTTCCTGATTCTATGTTTTTCACTCTTGTTGTGTGTTATCTTCGGCGACCAATCCTTGATTCTGGATTGTAACTCTTACACAGGGTTTATCTGACGGGAAGTCGGTTCTCTTTATCAGTCTCTCAGCCTCTGTTTCTCCAATCAACACTTTCAATGTCACGTCTGACCAGTATTCCATGATATTTCTTGCCACAGGCTCGAAATCGTCAGAACCATCTAGTTTGGCTCTGACTTGATTCAAAACCAAAATCGCAATATCCCTTTGCTTGGCAATCCCCTTCAGGAAGCCTGCCTGTCTGTTCAGTTCTCTATGTGCAGCGTAATTCGTCTTCTTATCATCCAATGAGGCCCTGTACAACCGTGTCAGCGTATCAACCACGATGAGTCGTGTAGTCTTTGGGGCATATAGATTAAGATCCTCGATGATTCCTCCTTGTTCTCCAAAGTCCTTGGGCACAATGATGTTGATAGAGTCCACAAGCTCGTGGTAGGGACTTCCAGACATCTGTTCTATTCTCTCAATTGGCGAAGACCCCTCCGAGTTCACGTATATTGTGTGATAGTTCATTCGAACAGCTGACAAGACGAATTCAAGTGCTAGAGTTGTCTTTCCCGAACCTGCCATTCCGTAGACATGTGTGATATCACCTGTGCGAATGCCACCCCCGAGCATCAAATCAAGTCTTGAGATTCTCGACGGAAGAGTCAAAGATAATATCACCACAAGCGGCATATATCATCAGAGTGATAAGGTTAGCTCAAGAGAGGAAAAATAGAGCATGTCACATCCAGAGATTGCTGTTGCTACGGAAAAACCCAAGACTCTCTATTTGACTCTGGAGATTCTCAAGAAACTTGAGCTCTCTTCCATAGTCTGTACCCCCGATGATGAGGCCTGCACTCTGACCAAGGTTCTCTTGTCTACTCAAGACGAAGCGCCAGATTTGTCCGATCCGCGTCTTGTTCTACTCGGAGAGATACCAGATGAGGAACAAGTACGAATCGAGATTCTTATGCGACTGAATGATATCTCCGCGCCATCGTTGGTCGTTGCAGGCATTGACCCCGGTTTCAGATACGGTCTTGCACTGAATATGGATGAGAGGGCGGTATCGACACATGTTACTCGATCCCCTCTGAGGGCTGCTGATATCGTATCTGGCTGGAACAATTACATCTCGGAAACCTATCCCGAGTGCCGTTTTTTAGTCCGAGTAGGGTCAGGATCCCCCCTCTATAGAGTGCTTGTTGTTCGACCGATACTGGATGCCAAATCATCGACTGATATCGAACTGGTAGACGAGCATCATACCACCATTACCAAAGGCCCTGATGCGGATATATCGTCGGCTATGCTCATCGCCCTCAGACCTGGCGAGTCGATTACATCTGCAAGTCTGCAGCTGGAACCAAGGACTGGTTATATCCGTTCGCTCAAGCGGCTCGTCAGCAGACTAACCAATGGACGTATTGAGATATCAACAGGCGAAGCAGAAGAACTACTATCAGGCACACTCTCACTAGAGGAGATTATCACTCCTCATGTGCCCCTCTGAAAAATTCTGTCACTATAGAAGAGAGCATTGCTGGACTATCTGGAATACTATGAACTATCTCCCCAAGCCAAGGTGGCATGAACCTCTTGAGATAGGGCGTGTTGAACCTCTGATCCAGTAAGACTATCACTCCACGATCATCAAGTCTTCTAACGGGTCTCCCTGCAGTCTGAATGGATCTTGTCATCGCAGGGAGAACATATGCATAGTCCCTCCCTCGGCCATTGAAACGTGTGTCATAGTAGGAAATCAGAGCCTCAGTCCGTGGAGTAGGTCTAGCATAAGGAACCCCCACAACTACAACACTCTCCATTGTGGGGCCCGGGAAATCTCCCCCCTCTGAGTTCCTACCCCCTTGTACTCCTAAGAGCACCGCACCACCACTCTGTCCTTGGAGCTTGAATTCTTCAATCATCTTGTCATTCTCTTTTCCTGCAGCTCCCTGCTTTTCCAAGAACAACTTCTTTGAAACTCTTCGTTCCAAGCCTGCCTTTCGAAGGGCTGCAGCTATTCCGTAACTGGTCGTAAAGATTCCCGTATTTCCGGGAGTTCCTTCCACTACTACAGCACAATGCTCAACCATCCTTGTGAACATCTCATCAGAACGCGCGTTATAGGATGTGTCCACCCCTTCCACAACAACTCCAATCCTCGTCTGATCACTAAACGGGCTACGAAAGGACACCTGCGCAGAGTCTTCGCAAAATCCAAGCATTTCAGCATATGCAGAGAGCGGCGATGCCGTACCCGACACGGCAACAGAACAACGAAGGAATCGAAGCAGGGGAATAGTGACCGCGGTGGGGTCAAGTGCTACTCTTTCTAGGGCAATTCTTCTACTCTGAAATCTTCTAAGCTCAGATGAAAGCACAAATGCATAGTCATTTCTGTCAGAATGGTCCAGCCAGTTAATCATGAAATCGGCGACACGGTATATTGCTGATCTTGGCGGTTTACCATGGCGAAGTTGATTCTTCCTAATATTGGCACCCAATTCGTTCATATGTGTCAACGGATGAGTTGCATCCCCAATTCCCGATTCCTCCACTGCCTTCTCGTAGATACCAACTGAATTCACAATCATTTCATCGTTATTTGAGATACCCGCTGATATATCGATGATAGACTGTGCAAGGGCTCTGCAGAAGTCATAGGTTACTTGATCGTTGTAGGTGCGCCCTTCGCGCATTGCTTGACGGATTGTTCCCAGAGTCAACTTTTCACTTGCTGAGTCGAGTGCAGTGGATGGGACGTTGTGCGCCTCATCTTGAACAAGCACTGCCCGAGACATGGGAAAATCTAGCTCCGGTATGAAGGTTTCTCTAATGGAGGGGTCAAATACATAGAGGTATGAAAGAGCTATCACATCGACAGCTCTTGCAAGTCTTTTCGCCAGCTCGTATGGGCATAAGCCTCGTTTTCTTGCAATCATGGCTATCTCAGGTGCAGTCAGAATCTTCTTCGGCATGTCTGTAAGAAGGACCTCTGGGTCACCAAGTTTCCGGGTCTTCTCATAGAAGGCACATTTGCCATCTGCTTTCAGTTGTTGGCACATCTCGCTGACTGAAACTATCATATCCGCATTATCAAGCACGAACTTGTTGATGCACATATGGCTTCGTCCACGGAATGACAGTCCCGAAACATTTTTCGTTTTTTCAATCTGGCCAAGTTCTTCAACAACGCGGTCCAGCTGTCTATGTGTTCGCGCGCAATAGAGGACCTTCCCCCTATGTTTCTGGGCCCACGGTAGAATAGCACACAAAGTGGCACATGTCTTTCCGAATCCATTTGGCGCCTCGCAGAGTATGTTTGTTCCTGCACGTACACAGTCCTCTATCCTGTTCATCATGTCTGCCTGTCCAGCCCTCTTGGAGGCATAAGGGAAGAAATCTTCATAGGATAGTTCCTGCTGACTCATCTTCTTTCCAACGCCACTCAAATAACCGAGCTTGATAATACTGTTGTTCTATCAGTCCATACCATTCAGTGAGTTAGACAGGCATCTGAGCCCTCTGATAGGCACTCAAATCTGTCTAGCTCAGGCATGGCTGCCGTAAATCCTGCTAGTTTATTTGCAGTCTCTCTGATATTCCTCTGTGGGCGAATCCAGAACGAGTTGATTGAGTTGCCGAGTAACATCAGTGATTTCACAGCAGAAACTAGTAAGGGAAGACTCCTTTTTCGCGTGATGGAGCTGGAGAACGGCCTTATGGTCATGATATCCGATTCGAATAAATACAAGATTGGCCCCTCTGCAGTTGCTATCCCGTCGAGCACAGGTCATTCTGGGCCAACTTCTACCGGACTGTTCACCATGGGTATCGATACCACTCTAGTTCGGACCATTGCGGAACGTCTCAGTGCGTGGACTGGTCAGCCATGCATGGCAATCGTTGCTGTCAGTGAATTCGATCGTGCGTCTATGTTGGAGGTTGTTTCAACTCTAAAGGAACGTCTTCTGACCTGATGAATTCAATAACCTCAAGTACCCAGTCGCCTGTTTCATCAGCCTCTTGTACTATTTCCAAGAATGTTGCCCAATCAATAGACAGGGCGCCTTGCCAGGTCACGAAGGCGTTTCTCAGGTTATGAAGTGCAGTTTCATGGTACTCACAGAAGAAGAACGATTTCGTTGGTCTTCCGCAGACGGAACAGTGCTCTTGTGGCGGTTTCTCTTGACTATTCACTGCCTTTCCTCCTCTTCTCTAGTTCCTCAAGGGCCTCTTGTCTGCCCGGGCAGTCAGCCCAGTTCACACAGGTCTCCCATGAGCGTCTTCTTGAACTCACCCTGAGCATAGCCTGACCACAGTACTCACATTTCTTCTCAAGAGGTTGTATCGATCCTTTCTGAGGCAACGGATAGGTCTGATCACAACCTGTCTTACGGTAATTCGAACAACCGACAAAGCGTTTTCCACTCTTTGGTGAGCGGATGATGATGAGCGTTCCGTCATCACACTTTGGACATGGCCCAATCTCCTCCTTCTCTCTCCAGTAGCGTTTCAACCCTGCAACAAGATCTTGCCCAATTCTCTCCTCCTGATCGCTGAACGTTTTCAACAACCCCGCGAGATCCTCCTTGGCATTGGCTAAGACCTGTTCTCGGCTACATCCTCCCTCTCGAATCTCTTCCATCTGCTGTTCAAGTCTTCGGGTGAAGTCCGTTGACAGTAGTTCCGGAACATAGCGCTGGAGGGTTTCATAAGCAGCATATCCTAGGGTCGACACCTCAAACTTGTCATTGAGAACGTACCCGCGTGATTTTAACGAGTCAACTATTCCTGATCTAGTCGCCTTCGTGCCTAAGTCCTCTTTTTCGAGAGTCTTGAGCAGGCTCGAAGGATTATATCGCGATGGTGGTGGAGTCCTCTTCTCCTCGTCCTGAACTAGAGAAATCTGTATCTTGCTACCTACGGCCAATGGTGGTAATTTCCTCTCCTCTCGGGAGGCATACTGACCGTAGAATTCTGTCCAACCTTCAATCAGCGTCTTTATCCCCCTCAGGTAGAAGAGATGTTCCTCACAATGAATATCGGCCCTAATGGACTGTCTTACCGAGTTCTCTCCAAATGCAGCCAAGAATCTTCTGACCACTAAATCGTATAATTGCTTCTCGGCAGAGGTGAGCTTTCTTGTTGCCTTCTCCCCTGTTGGATGAATGGCTGGATGTGCTGGATCCGACTTCTCCCCCTGCTGTGGCACCAAGTTCCCAGCAGTCACTATGGCGTTCACAATACTTTTGTAGTTTCTCGTTTTTCCGAGCAATTCGAGAATGTTCCTGACATCCACACTCTCTGGTATTCTTTGACTGCTTGTTCGTGGATAGGAGATGAGTGCATCAAGATACAGCTTCTGGGCAATCGCGAGTGTGCGGCTTGGCTTGAAGCCGAAGTGTCGATAAGCCTCAGATTGAAGCGAACTCAGGTTGAAGGGGGGCGGAGGTGACTGAGATATCTCTCTCTTCTTGATGTCTTGGACTACTGCTGTTCTTCCTTTGACTGCTGCAACAATCTTCTCAGCCTCAGTCTTCTGGTCAATCCTCTTCTTTGAGTATTCAAGTTCCAGCTCCACTTTTTCATACAATCCGGTGGCCCTTATCATCCAGTAGGGCAGTGGCACAAAGACATTCACTTCTTGGTCCCGCTCAGCTACAAAAGCAAGTGTCGGGCCTTGTACTCTGCCTGTGGATACTATCTTGAACCAGCCCGCAGCATTTTTGATTGCCAGTGTAAGAGCACGGGTCAGGTTTATGCCATATAACCAGTCGATCTCATGCCTCACATGTCCTGACTCTATCATTGGGAGATTGAGGCTGCTAAGCTGCTCATCGTAGGACACCTGCAGGTCTCTCTTAGTAAGAGTTGAGAATCGCATTCGTTTTGCCTTCTCAACATCGCTCTTGCATGCGTATCTGAGCGTGAGATAACCGATGAGACTCCCCTCGACATCATAGTCGGTTGCCACAACGTACTTCTCCACTTCCGATGACAGCTTCTTGATGAGGGAGATGATGGGTTTGACATTCTTAGCCTTCTTATCAACTTCGTACTTAGGAACCCACTTGGTCTCCAGTCTCGGATATTTCCATCCCTTCTCAGTTTGCTTGAGTTCATACAGATGACCCAATGCATAGACGACAAGTAACTCATCATTGCCCCTCTTACATTGAAAATAGGAGCTCTTTCCTTTCTTGATTTCTTGCGGTGCTCCGGATTCATCAAGGGCGTCTGCTATCTTCCTGGCAGCCATTGGTTTTTCTGAAATCACCATTATCTTGGACAGTATAGTTCACTCTCAGTGTAAGCTTTCTTCACTTGATATTCGCTAAATTTATCTGTTGGTAGCCGACGGCTCTAGTACATCCGTGCATACCGCGATAGTCTTAAAAGAGGACCTCCAAAGAAATGCGCTGAGGTAACAAGAAAGTGACCCAACGGTGGCTACGGTTCATTGTCAAGCCAAGAGTCAGACTAACGAGGCCGCGTTTCACTTCACCGACCCGTCCGCCTGACATTGTCATATTCGGCATTATGTTCATAGTAGTCCTCTTCGTGCTTGGAGGGAATATATACACACTTGTCAGGAACCCGCCGCCTATTGCTACTGGTTCTGGTGGCACACCCATTCTGATTGCTCCAACTCCTGAAGCTCAGCTTGGTATGGAGGGCATCGTTACCGCAGTGGTTTTCTTCATGGGCACCCTAGGTCTTGGACTAGTCTACTATTCATCCAAGTATGTACTCCAGCCTGGCTATGCTTCCCGACTGATGATACTGGGAGCGATACTCGCAGGTTCTGCTTTCCTTATCATCACGTACCTCTTTGGAATGAAGTATTGAGGAAGAGGGCCCACATGGGTACTCTCACAACTTGGTGAATTTGATTCCTGATGATGCAATGAGTTGCTCTAGGAGTTCCTGTCCGATTCTGAGCTTCTCCCTCTTATTTTCAGTTGCCAGCTGTGATTGCAAACTGTCAGGCTTTGACCATTTTCCGACGTAATCGCCAAAGTCCATTCCAGCTAGAATAATCATTGAAGGTTCATACTCTGCCACCACATAGCATGCCCTATCTCCATCAGTGAATCCTCCCCAGAGGAATGCTCTGTCTGTCGGCTCTACTTGAGTACTTCCGAGCACTGGAGGAAGAATGGGAGTGATACGTCTGACTAGGGCCATATTGTCTCCGTGTGCATGCACAATGACAACTGCTCCACTCTCTGCTAACTGCCGAAGTGTGCCACGATCCCCGTCAAGATCTGTTACAACCACATCTGGTTTCATATCAAAACAAGCCATCCCCTCTGCAGCACCATCGGCAGCAACAAGCACTGCTTTCTTCAAGTCCAAGTCACTACTGATTCGAAGAAGATGATTTTCCAATGACGGCCCTGCACCACATACTATCACGCTCTGCCCCTTGATCAGCCCTCGGAGTCGGTGCATCAGCAGGTCTGGACTTGTTTCCCTGAGCAGGTGTGTCAGCAATCGAGTCGCTTTCCTGTCCTCTTCTGGATCAAGCCTAAGCCTCTCAACAATAGTTCCATAGATGGGTTTCCATTGGCGCCAGTCCATCATACTCCACACATCTCTTTTTTCCTCTCTTTGAGAAGCCTCTGTAAATCTTGCCCAATCTTGGGCAGTCCAAAGTAGCCCATACCCCTTATCTTCGAGGAGAGTCTACCAATCTGGAGTACGGTACCCATGAGCAAGACATCTGTCTTCTTCCTCTCAAAGTCGATGGTATCATGATGGTAGGCCGCATCACCCCCCAGTGCAAGCATCTCCTGCTTCAAGATCAGCGCACCGGGTACAGTCATGTCTTTCAACAGGAGAGTCAGCATGACTCCTTTCTTTGCAAGAGCGTTTCTTACATCGCTTCGTGTTCCCACTCGTTCCAATAGCACTTCGATCCCTGATTCATCTTCCACATCAAGCAACACTGCCTTCTCCGTCTGCAACTCCTCTCTCCCTCTTACTGCGTTACTCATTCTGAGAAGCATCACTGTTTCTCTGACATCATGAGTTCTGACGACAGATGCCCCCTTTGAAACAGCAATTGCTGTGACCGCAAGGCTACCAATAAGCCTGTCCTCCGGACGTTCCTGATTCAATATCTCTCCAACAAAGGCCTTTCGTGAAACACCAACAAGCAAGGGTCTCCCAAGCATTATGAATCGATTAAGGAATCTTATAATTCGAAGATCCACCTCTGTGGGGTTTCCAAATCCAACACCAGGGTCCAGTATTAACTGACTGGTTTCGACATGACTCCGTTCAGCAATCTCTAGGCTCTTCCTGAGAGCGTTTACGCTGGCAGCCAATGTTTGGCTGTTTGGTTCGCAATGAGCCATGGCTATCGCAGGAACCGAATACTCACGAATCACGTGAATCATCTCTGCATCTCCCTGAAACCCAGTTACGTCATTCACCATATCTGCGCCGCGCTCCAATGCCGTCTCTGCAACCTTTGCAGATGTAGTGTCTATTGAGATGGGGACGCTCACATTTCCATCTAGGGCTTGCAGGGCTCCCTTGACACGTTCTAGCTCTGTTTCAATGTTGGTTCCCAGTGTTCCATACATTTCCTTTGGTGCGGTAGATGCACCTCCGATGTCGATCAGCTCTGCCCCATCTTCCTCCATTTGGCCCGCTGCGGAAACAACTTCCTCAACGTTCTGATGTACAGAACCCTTGTAGAACGATTCAGGGGAAAGGTTGATGACCCCCATCACTCTTGGTGGATATCTGTTACCTATCAAGAGCCCATTGATATCGACAGTACTATCATGCAATGTTGAAGACCTCTATCATAGATGACACATGGAAGAAGATAAAACATAGCGGATTTGACCCACCATGTGCGACTCGTGGTGAAACAAGATGACCAATGAACCAAAGCGAACACATCTCTATGACTGGCACAAGAAACATAGTGACATCGTCGATTTCGTTGGGTGGAAGATGCCGGTAAGATTCACCAGCATCCGGGAGGAAACTATGGCAGTCCGTGAAGGGGTTGGCGTCTTTGACACTAGCAACATGTTTCGTTTTATGATTGAAGGTCCGGAGTCAGCGGACTTCCTTCAATATCTGACCACAAACAACGTCAAGAAACTTAATGTAAATGATGGTCACTATTCGACCTGTCTCAACGAGCATGGTGGAACTCAAGACGACCTCATGTTATACAGGGTTGCTGAGAACCAATACATCTGGGTGACTAATGCGGCTAATGGGCCCAAAATATGGGCACACATGCTTCAATATCGGAGCAGATTCGACGTAGAGGTTCAGGATAAGTCACATGAGATAGTGATGATTGCTGTCCAGGGGCCAAAGGCCCTGGAACTCCTCTCAAGAATGGGCGAACATGACGTTTCAGACCAGCCTCGGTTTAGTGCACATAAGGTTCAGCTGCTCAATGAAGAATGCTATCTCTGTCGGACAGGTTATACTGGCGAAACAGGAGGCGAGATTCTCCTTCTAGACACACCATTTGACAACGCCGGGAAGAAGAAGGCCACTGCATTCTGGGAGGGGATTCTCGACTTGGGAGCTGAGTTCGGTATCAAGCCCTGTGGTCTGGGCGCGCGCGATGCTGCTCGTCTAGAGGCTGGTTTCGTTCTGTACGGACATGAACTCGACGAAGAAACCTCGCCCATCGAGGCTCGAATTCCTTACGCAGTGAAGTTCAAGGTTGACCCCCACTATATTGGCTATGATATCGTGCGGAAACAGAAGAAGGAAGGTGTTGAGAAGACCCGCATTGGACTAGTCATGGTTGACCGAGGAATACCTCGACAGCACTATCCTGTCCTTCTGAATGGAGAGGAGATTGGAGAAGTGACCAGTGGCACCATGTCCCCAGTGCTTAGCAATGGAATTGGTATGGCATATGTAAAGCCAAATCTGGTTGAAGATGGCGATTCCATCGAGGTTGGTATCAAAGGACGCATTCGCAAAGCCAGAGTTACTCAATGGCCTTTCTACGACCCGGATGAATACGGCGAGAGCCGAAAGGACTGAATGAGAAGTCATTTAAATGAGCAGGAGTTCAGACCTGCTTAGTTGGTGGAGCCATATGACGAAAGTTCCAGATGATTTAGTATACAGCGAAGAACACGAATGGGTGAGAGTTGAGGACAACACAGCTGTGGTTGGAATCACAGATCACGCACAGAACTCTTTGCACGAGATAACCTTTGTAGAGATAACCGAAGAAGGTACTGCTGTTGATGCGGGTGATGAGATTGGCCTGGTAGAGTCCATGAAAGCCTCTTCTGACATATTCTCTCCACTCTCCGGTGAGATTGTTGAAGTCAATCGTGATTTGGAGGATGCTCCGGAGATTGTCAACGAAGACCCTTATGGTAAGGGCTGGATGTTCAAGATTAAACCCTCCAACCTAGATGCGGAACTGAAGAAACTCATGGATGCAAAAGCATACGCCGAGTTCATCGAGGAATGATATCCAGATGGTGACCGATGGCCTTCTGTGGCAGGTCATCACCACTTTTCTTTTCAAGAATCCAATCTTTTTGCCACCAATAGGTCATACTAGGTAGTACACCTCTACCTCCAAACACAACCTTTTTAGCACATCCCAAATCTGCTCCGTTGGATTCGAGTCAGAACGGAGAGAGCACTCTGCATGTCTAAGTTCAATAGATACAAGCGGTCAACTGGAAGGTTTCTGAGAAGAGCATTCCATAGACCAAAAGCAAAGATTTCACGAGGATCCATCATCATTGCCGTTACGCTCACTATCATCTTCTTCGCTTCTCTGGCACTACGACTTATTCCTCTTATTGATGCACAACCTATTGTCCGTGCATTTGACCCGTGGTTTCAGCTGAAGGCGACCGAGTATGTAGTCGAGAACGGATACGGCGCGTATTTTGGCTGGCATGATGCCTATACGTGGGTGCCCTTTGGCAGAGAGATAGGTAGGACTACCTATGTTGGAGTACCCTTCACAAGTGCTTTCCTATACTTTGCTGCAAACGGACTTGGTATACCCGTCAGTGTGACTTATGTTTCAATCCTGATGCCCGCCTTATTGGGCGCACTCACAACTATTGCAGCTTTCTTCCTTGGACGAGAGATCTCGAATAATTCAGTTGGTCTTCTAAGTGCTCTCTTCATGGGATTCATGCCTGCATTTCTACAGAGAACAATAGTAGGATTTTATGACAACGAATGTATCGGTGTGTTTGCTATCGTTCTGACAGTGTTCTTCTTTACCAGAAGTATCAAGAGGAATTCCCTTCCCTCTGCTGTTGGAGCAGGTCTGTCTCTGGCATATCTTCTATCTTCATGGGGTGCAGCTGACTTTCTTCTTGACCTGTTTGCCCTCTATGCATTTCTATTGTTGGTCGCAGGTCGCTACAGCAAGAGATTGCTCTCATCATATCTGACCACAGTTTCGATTGGTATGTTCATTGGGGGGCTGGTCCCTAGGAATGGCTTCAACAATCTGACGCAATTTTCAACATTGGTGCCTATCGGCGTTGCTGCTCTGCTGGCAATATACGAGATATGGTTGAGGGTGGAGAGCTATAGAGAATCCACAGCAGAAGCACTCTCTCCCCACATGAAACCCATACTTCTCGCGATAGGTGCTCCTGTGATTGCAGCAACATCGTACTTCATCTACGCCAGTGGTTCCGAGCTAGACATTTCCACGGCCAATGCCAACCCTATTCTAACCATTGGCGGCAAGTTTCTGACAGTTATCAACCCATTCTACAGGCTTGACCAGAGGATATTCGCATCAGTGGCGGAACACATGCCGACTCCATGGAGTAGTTTCTATAACACCCTCCTCGTTCTTGTCTTCTTCTTCCCATTGGGCATGTACTTCGCTTTCAAAAGAGGAAAAGATGAGGATTGGCTAATCATTCTGTACGGAGTCACTGCTGTCTATTTCGCAGGGAGTATGATTCGTCTTGGTCTTATCCTTGCCCCTGGTGTCGCAGTGCTGTCAGCTATTGCTGTGAATCAAGTACTAACCCCCTTCTCCAGAATCTTCACTCAGCAGTCTGTATTTGAACGACGGCGACTGCGCATGAGCTCATCACTGACCTCCGAACACGCTCTTGCTGCCTATGTCTTTGTCGGGCTGTTGCTCTCAATGACAATATTCGGCGGCGTGAACTACTCGACAAATCAAGCAGGAAGGCCTGAATTTGCATCTGGCCAGATCTCTACTGGTGCAAGGAATACGGACTGGCAGACGGCAATGAACTTCATTCGGAATGTTCTCCCTTCAACTGCTACCATTGCAAGCTGGTGGGATTACGGTTACTGGATCAACAGTGCCGGGGGTGCCCAGACGATAGTGGACAACTCCACACATAATGCCACACAGATAGCTCTCATGGGCTATGCAATGATGGCCCGAAACCTGACAGCATCCTTGGAGACCTTCAAGAAGTGGAATACGTCGCATGTCCTAGTGTATTGGGGCCACCGTGTGTCGGGCTTTGGTGGCGACGAGGGGAAATGGCCTTGGATGGTGCGCATTGCTGAGGACCGTCTCGGAAGTGCCGTGATTGACGACAAGACCTATCTCGGCGACAACCCTGATACGTCTCAGACTGAGACCGACTACACTCTAAATGCGTTCTTCGAAACAACGCTTTACAAACTGATGCTATATGGGGAACCACGCAGTGAGGAAGAGCTGGCTCAGATGAATCTGCCTGAATCGCGGCAGCAGGCTGACATGCAGTATCTGAGTGATCAGAACAACCCCGATACACGCTGGAAGAACAATGCTCCTCAGAATCTCCATGGTGCGTTTGATTTGGTCTTCACCAGCGGTGAATATGGTCTCGTGAAAATTTATGAGATAGACTACACGATGCTGGAACAATATCAGAACAAGCTCGATTCAGACTGGCCCATTGAAAAGGGCACTCTCAATGTAGACATGAATGGTAATGTTTCAGCGTCCGAGCAGGACTTTGCCTCCTTTGAGGTAGTCTTCGGAGGCGGCTATGAGGCGACGGTGTACACACGTGCCAACGGCACACATGTGTACTTCGGAATCGAAATGGATCAGCTTGACGTGGAGAATGACGCCTTTGGGATTCAGCTATCCGATCTGGGAACTATCTCGAGTCCAGACATTCGCGTCGTGAATTATGATGGTCATGACTATTTTGACGGATATGTGAGCTTCGAAGGCGATTGGGTACCAGACTCGTCTGACTCCACCCCGTCAGAATACGCCATCGGTAATCGGACTGTGGAATTCCTGTTACCACTGAACTCCTCAGACCCCCAGGACTTGAGGATGATTCCAGGGATGAACTATCAAATTCGCTTTCTGTTCTGGGACAACATACAGTCTGGCGAACCGACATTTGCAGCTCCATGGACAACCTTCTGGGTGCCTGTTGACTTGTATTGAGAACACTCCGGGTGATTGGTAGAACCAATCGCCCCCTTTCTATTCTTCGTCGCGTTGTTTTCGCTTTGCCTTTCTACGGTATTCGCCGTATTTGTCCACTGGGCTGAATCGTGGTGGATGTGGGGTCTTGACAAGCCCATCACATCTTGGGCATCTGTTTCGTTCGAGAGTGTACTCGCCGCACTCTGAACACTTGAAAATATATGGCATACTCACAACCTATTTTCTTTTGAACTCAAAGACACCCTCAGCTTTCTCAATAGTAGCTCTGACACTTTGAACAATCTCGGAGAGCAACTCTTCCGCCTCTCTGTAGTCGGGACTAATAATCGAGAGTTTGTATCTTGGTGCACCTAGAGTGTATATCTCTACTTCAGACTTCTCGTCAGCCTTCCCGATATCAAGTCCCTTCGTCAGGGCTGACTTAATCACTTCGACACCTTCTGACCCCGGTACCTGTATCTTCAACTCACCGTCAACTTCTACAGAAGGAATCTCAATACGCGCCTCAGCATTTTCAGCAATCTGCTTCAGCAAATCTTTTGGAGCATCAACATCTTTGAGCGCCTCATAGCCCAAATCTGCTGCGGCCTCAAGACCCTTGTAGATCTCCCCGAAGTGCTCCTCTAGAGCCCAACCAACCTTCTCATAAATATCTTCGAGGTCTGTGTCATTTTCATGTGCAATCAGTTCTAAGAACTTCTCCGCCTTCTGCGTACGTTTCCACTCGGTATTCTTGGCTCGTTTTGCCTCACTGGAAACTCTTCTCAATGAACAATCAATATGGCCCTTTGACCTGTCAACCTGAAGTACCTTCACAACTATCCTTTGGTTCTCATGGATATGGTTCCGTATGTTCCTAACCCACGTACTACTGACTTCTGAGATGTGTATGAACCCCTCTTTGTCCCCATATTCTGGGAGAGTCACATACGCACCATAAGGCGCAACTTTGGACGCCACCGCCACAACATACTCATCCGGTTCGGGCCACTCGGTACGCTTCAAGACCATGAGAATCTATCCTCCTTCAATGAATCAGAACCCCAATTCTACGGAAGAATCTCGAGTTCTCTTGCAATCGGTTCTAGCTTCGCTTTTCCGCCTGATGGCTTGGCAAGCACTCTTTCACATTCAACACACTTGACCTCAGTCGAGGCACTTCCAAATATAATCTGCTCGTGTTCGCATTCAAGACACTTGATTCGGATAAATCGCGAGCTTGGTTGCTGGACTACTTCTTTCTTACTCAACATCATCACCGCATTAGACTGCGTTGTAAACCTGCTTGGATAGCAGAAGAGCATCCCGGAGGGACTTCGTATCGTCGGCGATGACTCGCATTATAACTGTATCGACATAGGTTGCAGCCAGCAATGTAAAACTTGAACACCAGTCACCATAACTTACCAGCGGACTGACGAAATCTCTTCTTCCTCAGCGCAACGACTCGAAATAGAGTATGCATTTCAGAAACTACGCCCCACAGGACTAACGTGTTACCGTTCTGATGGCAATACCAATCTCTTGTAATCAAAATCGCACTCCGTGCAATTCATGATGAGCGAACTACCAGAGGTGAAACTATGAGACACCTTCATTCTAGACGCGTTGAATTTCGACCTTCTTCAGGCGTATTCCATCGCTTTGGAACATGTGGCCACACTCCTTGCATTCATACTGAAGCATGGTTTTCTTCGTGGTCTTGGCGAATCGCTTCTGGATTGGTTTTGGAAATGACCCGTAGCCCTTAGTCTTCCTTTTCATTCGTCGGCTACCCGCAGCTCGAGGTCTGGTCTGTCCTTTCTTGTATATGCTGACCTTATGCATAGTATGCGTATTGCACCGTGGACAATGCTTTCGAAGCTCACTCTTGATATTCATTTCCAATCACCAGATTCTGGTCTGCGTTTGGCATTCCCGCGCTTTATAACCGTTAGGAAGTAGCACCAGCTGCCTAAAACGACAGGATGTTCAGATGTGCAATTATGACGACAATGAGCAGAACTGCCGCGAAGACTACCACTAGCGTGGGTCCAACCTTGATCCCGGGTGTTTCATCTTCGAAGAATCTGATCAGGCCGGCACCACCAGTGACCGGGGTTTCGCCCTTTCCTTTCTTCTTCCGACGTTTCTTGGCAGTCTTTGGCATTGCCTGTCTGTCTCCTAGCGTTGCCTCTCCGGACTCTGATATGGATAAAAACCCTTTGTTACCATCTCGGAGAGAAGCTGTCGTGGAGGACTGACGCTAGTGTGGTTTTCTCTCCGTTCTACGGAGTATCGATACACTCACACGGGGCCTTCCCACACCTAGAACAGACATGATTGTACTTGTTGACCAGTGCCTTCTCAAGGTCAACATCCAAGAGATTTGCAAGGGAACAGAGCCAGGCAAATACATCTCCAAATTCACTTTCTATTTCATCTCGGACCCCGGCTCCCCGGATTGCTTCACTTAGCTCAGCAAGCTCTTCGTACGTTCGTAGAACTGTCCGTTCGACACCGCGCTGTCTATCTCTTTCAAGATAGATTCGGCGCATCATCTTCTGAGCTTCCGCTATGTCCATGAAGACTCCTCAAGAGGGACTAATGCCCTCTCTACTTAAATCTGAGATGTTTGTAGGCCTCGGTCTCCGTGTCGAAGGCGTAGTGGACATGCTGATAGTCCTCACGGAAGGTGCTTACCTCATCAGATATCTTCTCGACATCCTCGCCCTTCATGACCACCCGCGTCATGAGCTCTGCTATGTGGTCCATCTCGGACTCCTTCATGCCCAAGCGGGTCATCTCGCTGGTGCCCAACCTGATACCGCCAGGCTTGCGGTAGTCGCGGCCCTCTTTCTTGTCCCAGGGCAGGAGGTTACGATTGATGATGATATTGGCCTTCTCGAGCTCTTCCTCCACCTTTCGCCCATTCTTCATAGGGGTTTCGGACACCTCTACTAGAACGATGTGCGACTCGGTGAAACCCTTGTGTTCTGCAACGACCTCCCATCCTCTGTCATGCAGGGATTGGGCTAGGGCCTTCGCGTTCTTGATGATCTGTGTAGAATACTCCTCGCCAAACTCGGCCATCTCTGCAAGAGCCACGGCCAATCCCGCGACGTTGTGGAGATGATGATTGCTCATCAGGCCTGGAAAAGCTGCGCGTTTGATTGCATCGGCGTATTCCATACGCGCAAGTGTGCATCCTTTTTGCGGCCCAGGAAGCGTCTTATGAGTAGACGCGGTGACCACATCAGCGCCGTCCGCGAACGGATCTTGGAATTTCCCGCCTGCAATCAACCCCGCAACGTGAGCGGAGTCATACCCAATCTTCATGGAATACTCATCAGCAATCTCTCGGAACTCTTTGACGGGGTGTGGAAACAAGAACACGCTTCCGCCGAACAGCAGGAATTTCACTTCATTGCCGCTGTCGAACAGGTCGCGGATCTGTTTCTTGCTGGCGTCAACGTCTATGTTGAACTCTTCCTCATCAAAGTCCCACGTCCTGACCTTGTGTCCGCGTATTGCTCCCGCCGTTCCCCCCAGACTCGAACGCGCATGTGAGATGTGCCCACCATGAGCGATAGAGAGTGCCATCATCCTATCAAGGGGATCCATGAAGGCAGTATACATCATCAGGTTGGCAACGACACCTGATATTGCCCGAACATCAGCGAATTCGGCATTGAAAAGGTCCTTTGCCATCTCGATGCAGAGCTTCTCAACCTCATCTATGTAGACACAACCCGCATAGACTCGCTCACCCGGCCAGCCCTCTGCATATCGGTCACGAAAATCGCTCACTATGGCAGACCGAACTGCCGGCGAACTCACGTTCTCTGAGGCTATGAGGTTGATAGTGTTACTCATCCAGTTGTCATGCTTCTCCAAAAGATCGAAAATCTCATCATACCGCTTCTTGTGCTTGCTCACATTGGACACTCCCAACAGTAGAGTCTGTGTACGACATGTCGCATGCCCCGCCTTCGTTATATGACTTACGACACAACCGATTCGATACTAGTTAATGAGGGCGCCCTCTCTTGAGGAGCAGGAGGCATGAATCCCATTGATTTACGAACTGATGATGTAGTTTATCTGTGATAATCTGGTCAGAAGTCCATAAGAAAAGAGTGAGTGAGCCATATGATAGAGACGCGAGTGACCGAAATGCTGGGATGCAAGTATCCGCTCGTCGTGGGGGCCATGGCAAGGATCACGAATCCTGAATTCGTTGCCGCTGCGAGCAATGCTGGTGCCTGCGCAGTGCTTGCCAGTGCGAACTATGACTCTCCTGACAAGCTGCGTGATGCCATAAGAAAGACCCAGTCTCTCACCGACCAACCATTTGCAGTGAATATCAACCTGTTTCCCGCTCTAATGCCTCAAGACAAGCTGGAGGACTACGTAGATGCCACTCTGGATGAGGGCGTCGAGATCATCGAAACCAGCGGCCACAAGGCTCCAGAGGACCTCGTTCCCAAGTTCAAGGATGGCGGTGCCACCTGGATCCACAAGTGTGCCGGAGTTAGATACGCGTTGAAGGGAGCCTCTCTAGGTGCAGACATGGTCACGGTTGTTGGATACGAGAACGGGGGAGCCACTGGGAAGCTGGATATCGGCACGATGGTGATGACGCCATCAGTAGTTGATGCTCTGGACATCCCTGTGATTGCCGGGGGTGGCATAGCAGACGGCAGAGGGGTCGCGGCGGCGTTGGCACTGGGTGCTGAAGGAGTGATCATGGGTACAAGGATGATGGCAACAAAGGAGTGCCCCATCCACGACAATCTCAAGCAGGCCTTTGTGGAGGCGAAGGAGACCGATACAGTCCTCGCCTTGCGTTCCATCGGAAACACCCATCGGATATGGAACAACGAGGCTGCGCAGAAGGTCCTCGAACTAGAGGCTGAGGGCGCGTCGTTATTCAGCCTCGTGCAGGCCGCCGCTGGCACCAAGGCACAGAAGATGTACGATGAGGGAGATACCGACCTGGGAGTCGTGAGTTGCGGTCAGGGTGTGGGCCTGGTCAGGGATGTCCCCACCGTCAAAGAGTTAATTGATAGGATTATGGGCGAGGCCGAGGAGATGGTCTCGCGGCTGTATAGTAGATTCGAGTAGACATCCTCGTTCTCACTCACTGCACAGCTCTCGCCTTACCAGCCGTTCTGAGTCGGGCGGCAATCATCATTGTTGGTGTGCCCCTTCTGTCAAGGATGATGCAGTCTGGACAAATTCTGAAGGTGATTTTCCATCATCTAAGAAGACAAGGTATCGTTAGCGGCTCCAAGTCTATCGGCAGACATTCGACTCCAAAATATCACGTGACTTGCTATGGTGAATGGCCCTATCCGACCGACACAATGCAGAGTAGGCACCGCAATCTCCATAAAACAGAATGATGCCTGTTTGAGCCTATGGGACGGATGTAATTGGGAGAAAGCCATGTTTCCGATCCACAACATGATGAACGAGTTGAGCTAAGGGGAGCCTATAAGTCACTCCTAACTGTAGAATCCAAAACGAAGGAACTAATCTCCAATCCCTCAGTATCTTCAGAGGAAGAAGCAAGCATTCTAGACGGGATACGCGTCCAGTGTGTTCAGCTGAGAGGGGTTCGGACGAATTCGAAGCTAGCTCGTTTCCTTGAAAGACTATCGAATGACATCCTATCTGCAATTGACGATTTTTGCAGCAGCTCAGAAAGGGAAAAGGTGCTGGGCAATACCAGTTCAAAGATAATGGACGTGACCCAAAAGGGAAAGCGTGCCGTTGACACACAACTGGACAAACTCAGGGAGAGGATAGTCAGAAGAGATTCCTTCCTAATAGATGAAAGAATGGGGAATTATCGTTTCACAGTCTTCGGCTTGGTTTCGCTCATTTACTTAGGCGGCCTTGTGTTTGTTGCTTACGCTTGGCAGCTCAATCTACTTCTTACATACATGCTTATCCTCTTCGTAGTTATCACGATGGCAGTTTTGGTGGATCTCTTCTTCGTTGTGTGGACCAAACCATTCTGGCTTTATCTCCCATCAGTGGAATCCCTAGCGGGTAAACTAATCAACTGGGATGGTCTATGGACTCTCTTGGTCCCAATAGCAGGCCTTCTTGTTGCGGCCATTCTGTATCTTGTTGAGCTGATTCTTTCTCTGGTTCCTTCATCGGATGTCTTCATGGGTCTTGCGATAGGCACAATATCCTTGGTATCGACAGCAATCCTTTACCGCTATGCACAGTGGAGAAAGGGAGAGTATCTAGGGTGCCCTAATCCAAGATGTGCACATCTTACACTCCCCAAACCAAGTGCACTGCTGATTCATTATGAAGAATCCCACGGAATAGATCTTAGAAAAGCGGTGGCTGAGCTCAGAAGCCGTCTGGCCAAGAAAAAGAAGAAGAAAGAAAGAAGGTTCAGAAACTATTTGGGCTACTCGTTGCTGGCCATCAGTTGGTTTTTCTGCTTTGAAACCATTTTTTACCTGAGAACTGGTGACATCATCAGTTCCCTGATACTGTTTCTTGCAGATGCAGTCTTGATTTGGTGGGGACTATATGAACTGCACATCCGTCTAGAACCTATTCCATCAGGGATTCCAAGGCCTATAGTCAAGCAAGCAAACAGTGAAGCGGCCAACGCAGCAATGCAATTTGTGCTGTATCCTATGTTTATCAAAGGTTTACTTGTTGGCATAATTATGCTTTCACTTGCGAACTTCATTGGTGCAGAAACAGTTTATCTCATTTCAACAGTAACATTCTACAACAGTGGTTTCACACAGGCTTTAGCCTTACCACATTTCAGAAAGAAGTTTCGTAGAGAGATGACCGATTTATCGAAATGGAATAAACTATTCTCAAGGAAGCGTTGCATTGTGTGGATTGTAGCAATATACACTATCTTTTCTATCATGGGCTTTCTTGCTTTCATGGGTAACTATGATTTTCTAATAAGGTTCAGATTCTCGTACATAACCTCGGACCTCATCATCTTTGCATGGAGTTCAGATTTGTTCAGTACAATCAAAAACCAGAAGTTGCAGAAATGAAGCAAACTTCTACAAGTCAATAGCCTATCGCTAGGCCTATTGCTATTCATCGTGATTGAGATGCTTCTTTGCCTCATCTATTTCAGATTGATACTGATCAGCAAGTTGTTGTTTCCCTTCTGCCAAAGCCAACCTCTTTCTTTTTCTAAGCGTTTCGATACGCATTCGGTGAAGGGCTTGAGGAGTGGATTCGGGATGAGGAACGGTGGTAAGCAGGTCTGACTGCATGTACCTTTCTTCTATTCCCGGCCATTTGTTTCTCCTCAGGTCCCATTCCATACTCATGAACGCAACTGCAAGGAGGATTGTAAGTACTGCGAATGCTTGGAACCAAAGAGCCGCGGCACCCACGGAGCCCGAGGCATCCAAGAGATTCAAGATAAGAGAACCGATTGATCCTAGACCAGATAGAATTGCCATAGCAACCGCGATATTGTTACGCATATTCGTTGATTCGCCCTGTGAATCTTCGTCGACCATTCTGACCGCTTATGATATGGAAGGGAGTCATATAAGCAACACCAGTGATGAGATTCAACTCCTCAGTAGACTTCAAGACATAAACGGTAAAGGAGAAGATAAGGATGGCCTAGGAAGTATTAGTTGAATGGGTAAGAGAATGAGGTTTCTGACTATTTCGTTAGTGGACTAATTGGATCTGGTCAAATCGGAGATCAGGTTCAAGACTGTGTTCTTGTTCTCTCTCGTCGGCTGAGAGATGTATGTTGATATGGCTTGATACGCTCTACTCAGTTTCGTCACCATAACCCCGCGAATAGATAGCAGGTCACCTCCTGAGGTTATTGCATCCCATATGGGATATTGTAACGATTGGTTCGTATTCTGGAGAATGGAGTTTTGAATCGAGTCTAACTCCTCGATTAGTAGTAGCTCTAAATCTCGACCCCTTCTTCTGTTCTCAATCTCCTTCCAAGTTTCGCCCAGTGAGAACGCACCAAGAAGGCCAACAAAGACACCGCTCAGCTCAACAACGATGCTAGGAAGAGTTTCTGCATCTTGCATTGTCGCTAGGCTGAATCCTGCTAGAATGGCAATTAAAAACAGGCCAGACCACTGGGCCAGTCTGTTCGATGGAACCAAGTCAATCGCGCCCAGAATAAGATACATCGCTAGATTTGATAGTGTTAGAAACCCAAGCTGGCTCATGCCAAATGACAGCCACACATATGCAATAGCAAACTCAAGAATCACAATAAACATGGCAACGAGCGGTGCTGATTTCCCTAGAAAGGCATGGATTCTAGTTCTTGAGGCTTCAGCTGAGTATTTCGTTTCAGCCTTAATCAAAGAGTAGCCAAGGGGTAGTAGAAAGCCCACGGTGAACATCATAATAGTCATTAAGAAACGGATTGATACTCCGACAAGAATCGTTTCTATCAAACCTAGAGCAAGAGCCATCAGTACTGATGTGATGGCAACCATGATGAACATAGCACGTCTTTGCGCCTCCCTCTGTGATTTGTAGATGTATTCTACGTCCTTGTATACCGTGGCTGTCCCTCTTCGTATCGGTGGTTTGCCACCTCGAGATGTAATAGTCTGTTTCGATTTGTCGACTTCGATAATTCCAAGCCGTTTTTTCTCAAACGTTTCAAATCTGAATCGGATTTCAGGAACGGGATCAAGAAATGATTCGATATGGTTCTTGATTTGTGAAAGATCAATGTCGGATAGCGGCAAACCAACGACCTCACCACTGTCCTCAACCCCGAAGATGATGGTCCCACCATCAGTATTTGCAAAGGCAGCAACTATGTCGGCCAAGTTCCTTCGCCCCTCTCGCGACTTGTCGTACTTAATTCTGAATTCAACCTCTTGAGACTCACCTTTTCTTAGAAGCTTCTCGACATCCATAAGTTTCATCCCCTCTGCCACTGCATCTACTAAGGGATGCGTTTCAATAAAGTCTTTTCCGAATACCTTGAAATCCCTTCACTTGTGTTATCTTGTAGTCATCGAAGAGTTCTCTTAATCATGGGCGTCCACACAAACTCTCGCGATTATGCTGTAGATTTTGAAAGAGAGTATTCCGAAATCTCTATAACCAGAAAGCGAGAAGAGGCGAACGAGTGGGCCGGTGAGGGGTTAATCGAGGTCTCTATGGCCAATCTCTCATGTGACAGTAATGCTTTTCAAACAGGAAACTGCCCTACTTACGCAGTTTCGGGAGAAACATATAGGGCTTGAAACGAATGAGGAATGGAAAGCCACCTCGGGCCGAGAAGGTTTCTTCTTGGACTGGGGAAGACTACGCTGGCACAGCATCTTGGTTATCGTATTCTGACCGAAAAGAATGATTGGAGCTTCGTATTCTACTGGGCTGCAGCTTCTGGAGGTTATTCTAATCCTGCACAGAGGCTCCACCAAGTATTCGAATCGCTTTCCGAGCCTTTTTTCGGAAGGGCAAAAGCACTGGCAATTATCGACAACGTGCATTTTGATACGAAGTTGTTTCTGCATCTACTGACAGAGAAGAAGAATTGGTTTGGAGATGGCATCCATGTGCCCTTCATAGCTCGTTGTACAAATGCAAGTGTTAGAGCAGACGAAGAGGATTGGCGAAGAAGACCATCCAGAGAGAGATGTACAGATGAGATTGTGTTTTTTCTTCTAGAGGAAACCGCATTTGAGGAGACAGCAAAGGGAATAGTCACAAAGTATTGTCAAAGGCAAAGCCATGATATGCCTTGGTCAAGCGGTGACGAGTGCCTTGACTGGCTTCAGGAATTGAAGAGCAATGTGGAAACAGCCTAACTTTTCTCAAGGTCGCCCTTCGAGAGGCGGAAGAGAAGAAATTGAGCTTGAAAAACATGGTCACCTTTGATATGGCCGACACAATTGAGGATTACTACGACCGATGTTTCATCGAGATTTTGTGGGGGAAGTAGTTGCCACTCCGTTTCACGGTTCAACGCAAACTCGGCTAATCAATGCGCTGTTGTACGAGTTGAACACAAGGGGGGGAGGTAAGTTTCCAAGGGCGATTCTCCCGGAGAAGACACATTCACTCTACCCCATATGGCACTAGCACAAATTCTCCCAGATGCCTATTCCAATGATTTCTCAGTAGTCGCCCTCCCATTTCCGGACGTAGGCTGGAATGCTCAATGGCCCTTTGAGCACGGCGTTGTTGCCTACCAGCAGTTCCTTGAGTTTCATGGATATGAATCTGATAGGAGCCAGATCGATAGAGTCATACTTGGTTTGAGCATGTTCGAGAATAAGGCAAGTGCGATGGCTAAACTTGGCTACTTGAAGGGAAGAGGGAACCAAATGGGTTTGGATGTCTACGATCACTTCGAACTCGTAAAGAGCTATGTAACCACTGAACAATCAGGATGCGCCAAGAGTGCGATGATGGACCTGATTTATCGGGATGAAGGTATGATTTGTGATCTTGATCGGTTCGTTAGTAGACTCCAAAGCGATGATGATCTTCAAGCCATCTTTCGTACAGCAGAAGCAGTCTATGAACAAATCAACCCTTGGATAGATGCGGAAACTGACACCTCTGGACCTATTTTAGATTGGGAACCCTATGGCTGGATTGAAGTCGTGGGCAAATGTCCTTTCTGTGGAACTGAGATTTACATTGAATCCGATATTCCCATTCTCAACATTCGGGCAAGTTCTGCTCACATGTCCCAACGATGTGACGGTCTTGAAATCAGCTGCCCCTCATGCGATCAGTTTCTCGATTTCACCATATGCAATAGCTATTACCATTCCTACTTCTCACTTGAACCATTGCCCTCAGGCCTTCAAAAGTGGGCGTTCCGTTACAGAAAAAGGTGTAGCGCAAGATATTGGCACCCTTAGAAGAAAAGGGACGCAAAAGAAATCAATAGTCAGATTTTGGTGCAGAGCGCGTATAGGAATATTCGGCATCATATCCAAAGTCATAGATGGAACTAGAAGTCTATTCCAGCTCGATTCTTGAATAATTGCTCTGCTTCGGTTCTCGAAATGGGTTTGTCAGTAGCCCCTCTTCTGACATAAGATCCATGATTCTTGAGCCAATAGGGCTTTGCACCGCCCTCCGGGATTTCAACGATTGTTATCTCCCGCCCCTCTATGACTATTCCGTGCTGAATGTTCGGTTCGATGGGGGGATTCATATGGGAATGAATCAGATTGATTATGGTTTCCGAGTAGTCCTTTCTTATGCCTCTCACTTCACCTCTATCGTTAACGCCCAAAAGAATTTGCCCCCCTTTGGTGTTGGCAAATGCCACAACACTCTCAAGAAACTCATAGGGGTTTTGGGTATTCAGTTTCTCTTTGAACTCTACATGTCTATTCTCACCTTCAGAGATTAGACCTAGAGCCATACGAGTGTCATACATTCTGAGGGGTGTGATCCCTGAAGGGTATCGCCTATCATAACTCACTCTATCAACAAGACTGCCGTCAACTACAGATAGTATACACGCCTCAAGCATCACGGGTTCCTCATCAAGTGTACAAGTGTGAATGTTGCCGGTTAGTCTGATGTCGTCAGAATTGAATCGCTTCTTACGGCCTTTGCTGTATAATTTGAGCCGGACATCTTCAAGCGTCAGTCTTTCTACATCTACTTCGATTCGTACTCTTATGCCCTCAATCACGAAGTTCCTGATTCTCGCCCGGAAGTCCGGTACGACTACTTCCAACCTACTTCTGATTCCCCATTTCTCGTCAACACTGAAACCAAAGAGTGTTCTGACTCCCTCTTGCACACTCGGAAACAGAGGCTGTCCAATGGCACATAGATAGGAATGCCATATCTCTCCAGAGGGTTCGTTTCGAGCATCAGCTATTGCAAAGAGTGACGGCCAATCGTGTTTCGCATAGCCATAGCTTTCTTGACTTCCAACATCACGAATATCATGAAGATTGCATTCCATGGGAATTAGCATTCGTTCTTCCGTGGAATCCCGATCTCTCAAGACAAAGACGTTTTCATTGAATAATCGCTCAATCAGGTTCTTTGCATCGTCGGTGCTGATGACAGTGTGAATTACTTTGAATCTATCCCAGTCGTATAGCTCGTTCCTATGAGGTTCATCGTGATTGAGGAATCGTACTATTGAATAGACAAATTGCGGATCCTCTTCTCTTGGGGTAAAAACCGCAAGTGAAACTTGCACATCTCTAAACGATTCGATTCTCTATGGTTCTTAGCAGTCGCTTGAGATTCTGTTTCGTTTGTTCTGACATCCCCTTCCTACTCAAACGAATATGAATAGTTACACTGATTTCTATCTATCGCCTGCGATCAGCATGTAGAATATTTCAACAGGAACAAACTCGTTTCCTGATTCACATCTCATCTATGTTAGAAGACACCGAAGGACCAAAGGGGTCTCCTAGGCAAGTTCGCTACACCTGTGACGATCGTATTTGAGTAAAGCATTGCACATTCGTTGGCAAGCCAGAATCATTTCAGCAACATCTTTCCTTGAAGGGATGTTCTTCTCTAATCCAATCTGGGGGTGTTGCAGTCTGGTCCTGATCTGAACCAATCCCGTCCCCTCCTCCTTTGAGCCCTTGTTTAGGAGATTCCAGTCCTTCTTCCACTGACTCTTCTCATACCCAAGAGCTTCGCGTCCTATCATTCTATGGACGTCCTTTATCTTCAGACCCAATCCCCTCTTGTCATAATCGTCGGGATTCACGTGAAACAGCGCTCTGGTCATCGCCTCCTCTAGAGCAACTCCCCCCAATACAATCGGCGGAAGAAGCTCTCCTTTTGTGAGATGTGAGAGGGCCTGGGAGAGGATACCCTCAACCGTCCAGTCTAGCATGTATCTCTCAAGGCGTGCTGCGTCACTTGTTGCTTGGACGATTTCCTTCCATTCTCTTCTCTGGATCAGATTATGACGAAGGACCTCCTGCCTAACGTGAGCTGTTACATGCGGGAGAATGTGTTCGCCGTCCAGTGAAACACGATTTCTGACATAGAAAAGACCGGCTGCATACTCTGGATACTCCCTCATCCAATGCTGTGACTTCTCGTACTTGAGATATCTGATTGCGTTATTCCAGTAATGCATTAGTAGATGAAAGAAATCAAATGCAAACTGCTTTGTTGCATCCGGGTCAACGTTGTTAGGCAGTCTCGTACTTTCGTCTTCAAACTTTCGCAGCGCTTTTTGAATCCGGAGGCTTTCTCTCAGTCGCAATGCAACATCGTATTCTTCTGAATTGTCAGGCTTCTGAATTGATGTTGACAGGATTCTTCTCTTCAAATCATCCAGCATATCTATCGCTTCTTGTTGAGACTGAGGATCCAAAGCTTCTATAATCCCGGGCAATTCCCTAACAATCTGGCTACCCATACCGAGGGGATCTAGAGGTCTTTCAATCAGCAAAGCATCGACTGCTTGTGATGTTGGGTCTTCCCGTGCTTTCCTCGCAAGGAACCTGAAACGCCTTTCGCTTTGCTGATACTCTGACAGCATCTCAGGCAATCGAGATGGGTCTTCTATGAAGCATTCTTTTAGTTTCTCAATCATCTCATCAATAGATGCCTGTGGCGCGCCAATCCCGTTCTCAGATGCGACAGTTCTATACCATCTAAGGGTTTCGAGGACTCTCTTGTCCAAATCCACAAGAGTGACTTCTGCTCTCAGTTTCGCTGTAGGAAGAGGCAACAGATAGCTGCCAATATCGGTTACATCTATGCGCCGAGTAGACTCATACACAATCTCTGGAACCTCAAGACCTACAAGGCTGATAGACAGCGAGCCAACGTAGCCTTGTTCCGAACCTGGAGGTACTAAATCGGAGAAAGTTGCCGTTGTTATATCGCCATCAGAGAAGTGCCATAAATCGCCATCCAAATCTCCAACTGTCAAGATTTGTTCCGCTGGCATGATTGCTGCAAACCGTGGATGTGTATATTCTACAATGAACTGGGATTTCGTCATTACTACTCCCCACATGATCTGAAAGAAGAATTTCTTCTGGCATTCCGACATTTATCTGAACCCAACCACTTTAATCTCTGTCGAAAGTCCAAGAGGAATTGTCTATCTTGCCTCCACTCTTCATGAGGCCCAACGAATTTGCCAGTAGAAAATCAACGCCCAGCGAGTCGTAATCTACTATCTCTGGCGTACAACTTGTAATGTACGATAGCTCTGTGGAATGTCCAAGATACTGGTCCTTTATTTCCGCAATGGAGGGAAGGAGGGAGTTCAGATATTCCCGATTTTCCTTGAATGGTCTTCCTCGAAACAGTTGCAGAACTCCATCAGTGTCTGAGCAAATCGCCTAGAAAACGACGCCGTAGTCCTCCATTAGACAATCAAACGTTTCCAAATCCATGTACTTTGGGTTCGCACCAATAACGCGAGGATCTGCTAACTTGCCGCCTCGCTCTATTCGATGCCTTACAACCCGTGCAAGATCAGATACATTTCGGCGCTCTCTTGGGGTCATCAGGTGTATTCGTCGGCAGTAATCTAGCAATTTCGAGAACTGTTCATTCAATTTCGCGCGAGCATCTGCTATCTGTCTGAACAGCGATGAAACTTTTTCCCTTTCCTTCTTGCCTAAGATGACTCGCAAGGTGTCACTCATCTCTTCTCGAACCAACTCTAATAGCTCCGCCTCAGAATCAGCCGGCAGAAACACAGATGCATACTCGAGCTCCTCTGTGAGGTGTTTAAGATTTACCGATTGCCAATAATGGGCGTTGTTACAGCCCTTCAAGAATAGGGGACAACATGTGCAGTCTTGAATACATCCATCAGGTTCCGCTGCGTTAATCCATATCCGAATCTCAAGACCGTCTCCGTTCCAACCTACGTCGAAAGCTCTAACATCTGAAGAAGTCGTTTCACTTGGCTGAATTACATTAGGCCCTATTATCTGAGCGATTCTTTCAAAACTGCCTAGATTAGAACGAATATGGAAGGATAATACCCTCTGACCTGAGGATGTACAATACTCAGTTATAGATGCATCTGTTGATTGAAAATTGATTTCGTACTTCGGATTGGCAATCATCCCAGCATAGAGGTCTTTCAGATTCACCAAAATCGTTAGATGGGGTTTCTTTGGATCTTTGATGAGAATTCTCCCGCCATCTACTATCGTATTCTCCTCAAGAGGGAAAACAGGGGTCTTACCAAGAAGCCCGACAAGTGACTGCGATAGCCAGTGACCATCCAATGCTCTAGAAAGAGAACAACTCAGCTCAAAGGATGCACTGGACAGCTTTCTGATGTGAGTTGTGGTTAGAAACCCAATATCATCACGCCAGTAATGCCCCTTCAAGAGGGTTTCATTGGATCGGTGAAGCCACTGGAAGCTCTTATTTCTCCCCCAAGAGCATAATTCATTGAATTCCCGATGAATTTTGTCCAAAGATTCAACCAGGAATTCTTTCACCTCGATCCCCATTTCGAACAAAAACCATAATGTGCCATCAACTCCCTTTGTTTCATCTATGGTCACCCTGTATGACGGCGTGCTTTGTATGGGGACAGATGTCCAAGACTTCTTTTCTTGGCTTTCTTTTCCTTGGGCTTCTGGCAATCTAGAAAGTATCTGGTCGAGCTTTCTACTATCATCGGTGAGCCATTCTCCGGGCATCTGTAGTACCGCTAGACGACTATCTCGACTCAGTTCCAGAAACTTGTTCCAAATATCTTGTAGGTTCCACTCGATGATTTTGATACCACGATTCTGGGCAATCTTGAGAATCTCTGTACGTAGAGCAGGATATACATCATGATGGCCGTATACAAAAATCCACTCGCGTAATGGAGCTGTATCTTCAGGCCAGTTTTCGAGTACATAAACAAGGTCTTCTTCTGCTTTTTGTACGGCTACCTTTGACTTGGTGAATCTTGGGGCATATACTTGAAAGAAACGACTTGTCCGATGTGAGTATCCATCGCATTTCCAATCGCCTAAGCGTCCCTGTGGTCTAACTGGGATAAAGCCGGGTTCAGTTCTCATCATCAACCGCTCGAAGAGATGCTGGAATTCCCAGCCCCATTTCATATGAGCAACAAACTCGAAGTACTGGCGCTGGCGAAACACTTCTTCTGTTCCTTTCATAACCATTCCTCCCTTGAACCACACAAGAAGACAAACTGATGAGGGTTCCACCGCATACCAATCATATCCTAGGCTAGCCATTGGGTTTCAGATGCCACGTGTCTGCAAGTTGTCTGGCATTCCGCGAGCTAATCGAAATAACTACATCGCCAATCTTATGACGGCTATCAATCCACCTAGCGCACATGCCATACATGCTATCTCAATCACGCAAAGAGATCACTCCTGATAACCTTTCTTTCGATGTTGGCAAGCATATATCGAGAACCATCATTGGCCACATGAAGTTGAGAGGTACGCTTCTGGGCAAACAATCCACATTACTCGTTCATTGATGAGATAGGCGAAACGGACGGGTAAGTCCGACTCCAATATTCCAGCAACAGGAATCTCACCTTCTATACAGAAGAAGGTTGGCAAGGCGACTGGTTTCAAGTTTCACGGGCAATCCTACGCTAGTGATTGCAGTCACATCAAACTCTAGAGGATGGATTGATCCTGTTGAAATATCTATCAACTGCTCCAATTCTGCAAGCAAGGCCACGTCATAGATGTTCATTCTTTCCCCCTCAAGTTTCTTCAGATGTGAATTCTCGGGCAGACCATCTAACCTGACAGTAAGTACAGGATGTAGGAACCGATGCATAACCATGATTCCCTTATCATAACAGATGTGCATGGTCACGGGGGGACCCATTTGTGCAGAGAGAAGATGTTCCGCATTCTCCGGATAGGCATAGCTCTCGAAGAAACGACTGCGGTGCACCAGCGGTTTCAGAAATGAGAGGCTGAACCATTCCTCTCCGCTTCCAGCATACCCATATTCAATATCAGTGAGGTGGTCCCATGTCAGGATTGCGCCCTCTTCGTTAGTGACACTGCGCCCATTGAGGGCAGTTGACCGAAGAAAAGCCACAACCTCCTTGGTTCGCGGAGTTAGGAACTCGTGATACAGCTCCCGTGATGATTTGCACCTGACAACATAGGTTTCTTGGCTCAAGTCCACGGTCACCTCACATGTGACAGATATCACTCTATGCTGTTGCCCCGCAAGCCTCTCCAGCACTGGATGAAATCTCTCAAGACTGTGTATGGGTGCTCCAATGGGGCACTCTTCTAGATTAAGTGTCGTTTTCATAGAAAGAGGGGAGAGCCGAACCCACAAGAGAGAGGGGACCCCCTCTGAATCTTGGTGGCTTCCGTAGTCAAGTCTGCCAACGAGCCCCCATTCATCTTCATCATGACTCCATCCCCATAGAATCTCTTGACCGCCTACATTGGTCACGGCTAGTGACTCTTCGATCCAAAGGCAAGATGCGTCAAGCAGCTCTTGTGCACTATCACTGAGTTCTGCTGGATTGCTCGAACACCACTGGAATCCCAAACGTAACCTCTCCTGTCTTTCTCTCATAAGACCACAGACAGCTTGACCGTCTGGGCGTTCGAAGAGGAACCAAAGATGGTCTTCTTTGCCCACTAGAAGCCCTGGCCTATAGATGGCGGGCAGCAAGGCTATCTCGTCCATATGGTCTTCCACTTGGGGGTCTTTCATTGTAAGGTATCCCGCACGCGAGAGGAGATTTGCGAAGATCGTCTGAAAGTCGTACACTGACTGGATTCTCTCCTGAGATGCCTGAACCGGGGCGAATCCCATCTGATACGGTAGCCATTCAACCACAGATTCCCAGAGGGAAATCGCAGCCGAGTGCCCCTCATCACGAACCGTCTTAGCCAATGCAGCCATGATTCCCATGAGGAGATTGTTCCCATATAGGGAAAGGATATCTGGATTCTCACGGCGGATATCGGCAAGGAGCAGACGATTCTCCGCACCGAGAACCTCCCCTACCAACTCGCGATACGGCTCAATCAATTGCCAAGCCCGAGCTCGGCTGGGATGACGGATGATGAGGTCTCTGACTTGGAGAAGTACGCCAACATATCTATCAGGCTCATCAGGATTATCTAGGGCGTCTTCACAGAGTGAATACACCTGTCCACACAGGCCATGCATGTCGTCATGCACAGGGAACAGGCGTTTCAGAAACCACGCCGCATCTCGTAACCGTCTGATCTCCCTCCTGCGCGCAGTGGGACTATCAAGAAAGATCAGTTCACTCTTCCCGTAGAGGGGAGGTTTCCTTGTGTAGTGTTTCTCAGCCTCAGTTTCTCTCTCTGTCTTGTGATACCAGTGACGTGGGATACCCAGAGGATTTGCATACATCTTTGCTTCAGTTGCTCGTTTTGGACTAGGAGGCGGATGAATCGGACAGAGATGAAGTCGTTCTCTTAGCGATGTCCCCTCAGCCTTCTCTACTAACCGACTAGAGAAAGAGTGCTTTTTGCTCTCCGGTTCAGCCACCAAGGCAATGCTTTCTTCGTCCCTCGGGCGAAGAAGAGCCGGCGAGACAGTCATCGCCTCGGCCTGGAGATCTTGGACTGTCTGTTCTGTGAGGTAGGAGATTGTACCTTGGATGTCCCCGAGTACTATGTTTCGTCCGTACATCGACTGCGTAGTGACTAGCTCTTCCATGATGACTTCCTCGGCCACTATCTTGTCGCGTTTTGGGCCGCCCCTAAACTTCCGCGCCCACTTCCTAAGGATGGGCACCTCAATCATAGTGGTCCAAGGAGGAGCACTCGTCGGTGTATCTTGAACGATTATCCGTTTCTCATCGGCATAGGGAGTCTGCCACCCGAATACTCTGGGAGCAGTGGGTATATTCCAGATGACCTCATCCAACTGGAAACGCCTAGGAGAGTCATAGGGCAGAACATCAAGACACGGCCGTTGGTAGGTTTCGTTCATCCTTGTGCCTTTCACGCCACTATCCACCCAGATGATGTTGACATTCCTGTCAGGTAGTGTATCAAGGATAGCGTATTCGAGAGCTAAGAGCCGTTCCTTCTGCAAGGTTGGAGTCATCCGGTTCAGGTCCGCCCAGCCATCTATGATGATTACGTGTTCTGTCTTATCCGGCCCAGGGATGGTGGTAAGGCTCTGCACGATGTTTGATTTCCTTTTGAGAAACGACTCGACCTCATTGCTCAGATTTAGGAACGTGATATTCTCGAGCAAATCCGATGACTTGTCGTCCAGGCCGAAACGCCGTTTACGCAGATGTTCAGGAAGACTTCCCAACAAGTCAAGCCACCAGACGGAGGCAGTAGAGGGACACTGTTCCACGACTTCGTCAATGTGATGTAAGAGGTGCCAGTTCTTTGCATGCCATGCAGCGGCATTTCCTCCAGAGGTGGCTGAGGAAACAGAGATATACTGCGTGAGAGTGCGTTCGTCAGCGATCCGATGCTCAAAGGGATCGTCTAACTTGATCTTATCTGCCATGACAGCTTCTCGCAGTACGCCTACGGGCCCCGAACAGGGAGATTTGAGGAGGGCTATTCGGTCACCTCCTCCCGACTTCTTGAACCTGTGAGAGGTCCACCCCATTGTAGAAACGAAGCCTGCTGGGTCTGCCTGGAGGCTGGAAAGCATCCCCTCAAGAGCATCCAATATCGACCCGTAGCTCTCTGCCGTGTCAACAATGACGACACCCTTCCATAGCTCACGGGGAGCAAATGCATCCTGAGGTACTAATTGTCTGTACTCACGAAGGAGTATCTTCTCATAGAGCGCCAGCTGTTCACGTGTCCGTTTGATGGGCAGGGAGGTCGATATGGTCGACCAATCCTTGGGCGTCAGTCGTGTCTTCCAGCCATGTAACACCGGAACAGAGTAGTTCTTCTTCGTCCGTGGTCGCATCCAGTATAGGTTGTAGTCGAAGGCGGTCTTCGTCTTGAGTTCGAGAATCATTACGGGAGTCCAGACCATGCGCTGTCCAACACTTCGTCGAACAAAGAGCACCAAGTCTGCCTTGCCATGGCCCGTGTTTGAACGGATGGGCACCTCAGCGAAGAACTGTCTGTCTGTAGGGCGTTCCAACATCGAGTCCCCGGCGAACAGTACCGACTTCAGAGATCGCGGATGATGGAAGACTGAGAGAAGCACCCGGTGCCAGTCATTTCCCTCGCGTTGGCTGATGGCAGAAATCTGGTCCTCGAGCTTCTGCAAGTCAGGCTCGGTAATATACTCCGAATTGATGTAGCCGAGGATTTTATCACAAGCATCCCTGATCTCTTCCGATGTCGAGCCATTGCAGAGTGATTCTGCATGAGCCTTGAGGAACTCTACTGTGAGAGGGGCCGTGTCTTTCCACTCAAGTTGGTCGGAAAGACGCTCTCGTCTACCAGCCCGACGCCCATACACGGCCCGTACCTCGAGTACAATATCCCTCAGTTCTCTGTCTCCATCGGGATAGAAGTCCTTTCGCCCTATTTCGCCTTGAGAATAGAACCAGTCCAGGAAGGGCTTGAGTCTGTGAACAAGAAGGCGGATGTATCGGTGGGCCTCGTTTCGCGGAACGTTGTAGATGAAGAGTTGTCGGCAGAGCTCTTGTACGTGTCCGCGGATCATGTCTACGAAATCGAGTTCTGGAAGTGTAGGGTGTGAGAGCAAGAAACGTGGACTCTTGGAGTCACCAGAATAGCCGACTCGCCAATACTTCTTCGCGACATCTTTAGGGACATCCTCTGATATGGCTGATTGAGGCACGACTGTCTTGATACCGTCAGAGTACTGCAAGATGAGATAGTGCTGCGGGTCGGGAAAGGAGTAGTGAGTTGTAGCGAGATCTCGGAGACGAGCTCCCGCATAGTTCAGTAGACCATTCAGTGGACCCACACTTCCCTCTCGCCAGCTGTATATCCGTTTGAACTCACGATTGCCGTACCGTTTCGTGCTGTGCCAGATTATGTCCAGCCACCTCTGACGCAAGAGATGTTCGATATTCTGGACAGAAGAGAAGTCATGGGGGCTCAAGACCTGATTTTCTTTCAGCTCCTTCTTCGCACTAGTCCAGACCTCAGTCATGGAGTTGACATACTTCTGGGTCTGGGAGTTACCTCGAGCCTGCGCCAGTCTGACTAAGGCAGCAAGCCCAGTCATGACTGATTGGGCCAGAATCTGGCTTGGTTTCCCTGAACTCCCTAGACGCGACACTTCTATCCATTGGTCATGGTTATTTATATAGATATTCTAGACTATTTGTAAGAAGCAAAATTCTCTCATAAGCCTTTATTTTAAGTAAAAAAGCCTAATAATCCTTTTAAGCCGACAAGAAGCAATCTTGCTTGGTAACTTTATAACGGATTATGAGATTATAACTTCTGAGCCACACAAGAGAGAGGTGTACTGTTGATGACGAAAGAAGCCCGGCGTCATCCCCGGGAGCATGCTACGAGGGATCCCTCGGAGAAGCAACAGACAATGGATGACAACTTTATATCGGTCACATCAACAACGCACCACGGTACGGGTCTGAAGTACCTGACCTCCAAGTTCTCCCTCTGCTCCGTTCATCGCGAGGTGAACAAGAGGGGGAAGGGAAGGGGGCCAGATCCACGATTCCGAAGGGGTGAACTTGCTGCGATTCAGGAGCGCCTCTCCGCAGCCACCGGGCGGAAGGTCAACAACATCGACCTCTCTCTTCTTGGCTCCTATTTCGAGACGTTTGTCTCACTGGTGAACGAGGTTCTTGAACGAGTGTATGCTGACAAGGGACGGTTTGCGTTTCTCGGCGAGGAGCTGGCCTCGTATCCCAGACAGGGCTACGCTCTTCTCAAGAACGAGGACTCTGTGAGATACAGGAGTCACCCTGAGATCCAAAAGCAGTGCTTCGAACGCCTGTATCGAAACGCGCTGGAGCATGCTGCGCGCATCATCCAGTCCAACTGGCTGCGACGACAGCTGATGAAGACAGCTATCGAGTATCTCTGTGAGAACGAGACCGACCTGATCCGGCTGCTGAAGAACCGGTACATCGCAAGCGACCTGACCAAGGCAGTCCGAGCAGCGTGTGAGTCCACCAAGAACAACGGGACAGGCTTCTACTACAGCCTCTCGGTCCTCAAGCAGCTCCGCCGGAGACTGGACCACTCGATTCTCGAGAAGAGAGGAGAACCGCTTGGGACTCGTCCCTACCAGCGGGGACGGATTCGCAGGTATCTCAAGGAAGAACAGACAGCAAAAGGCATCCTTACAACTGCCAAGTGGCGGCTCCGTCACTGGCACAAGAAGGGCTACCCCTTCGCCACTCCCAGGATGTACTCCCATACGGAGGACTTCTCTGCCAGCACGGAGAACACTCCCAGTCAAGGATACTGGTACTCTCGGGACCTCAACAGGGAAGATGAGATCCTCTTTTTCCTGAAGCTCCCTGAGCACATGGAGGGAGAAACACATGAGACCTCTCCATACAAGACGCGGACTCTTGCGTTTCGTTTCCTTGATTGGCTACCCCGGGCCGCAAGAGAGGACAGAGTAAGGGCAGCGGAGGCGGAGGCTCAGGGCAAGCACCTGAGAGCAAAGAAACTTCGCTTTCGAGCACGAAAATACGAGGACCAGCACGAGCAGCTGACCAACACCATCGAGCTTCAGCATGCCGTCTATCAGCTGAACAGATGGAAGAACCGCAAGAACGCCGACCCCGAGAAGCTGGCACAACTGAAGGAGAAGGTGCAGCGACTCAGGGAGTCCCGTACCTGTGGTCCACCCGCTCTGCTCTTGCGTGGTCACCGGGTCATCCTGGACATACCCTTCCTCCCACCCACTCAGGAGATGGTCGATGAAGTCATTGGGGAACGCGAGTATACGCGGAAGGCCGGTGCAGATCGTGGCATCCGTGTGCCCATCGTGCTCTCGGTGCGGAACGGTCAGGGTTACGTGGATGAGCTTGTCTCTCTTGACGAGCTGGTGAGGAAACGCAACCTCCTCAGGCATCAGACAAAGGCGCTCTCCTCACGGGTTGCTCTCATGCGCAACAACTGGGAGCGCAAGCACGATAAAGACTATCCTCGACCCGGCCCCCTCAGGAAGAAGGAGCGACATCTGGATGCCATCTGGAAGAAGGTTCGACGACTCGATCGTGAGATAGCTCGGCAGATTGCCTCAAGGGCCGTCTGGTTCTGCGAGAGGCACGGAGTCAAGACCCTGTACTTCGAGAATCTGAAGAATTACCAGCCGCCCAAGGGCTACGGGGACCTATCCTGGCGGTTGTCGTTCAACCTGTGGTCACAGGTGCTTGAGACCGTGCGGTATATGCGTCAGGCTCTTGGGCATTGCTACGGCGCCGTCTGGACGGTGAGTCCAGCATGGACATCTCGAAAATGTCACATCTGCGGGGAGACAGGGGTGAGGGTGAAGTGCGAAGGGTCGACAGAGGAGTACAAGGGCGGGGAATACTTCTACTGTGAGAACTGCGCTGCATACTTCCATGCTGATGTCAACGCGGCGCGGAACATCATTGAAGTTGATATGAGAAAACCCAGTGTCGTTGCTGGGAGGACCAGCTAGTCCATAAGACAATCAACGACTGGTGGCTTAGCAGGTATTGGGTTCCATCAATTACGGAGAACAATTGGAAGTGAGGAGTACCTCCTGAAGAACAGGTGGCGGGCCGAGCGGGATTCGAACCCGCGACCAACAAGTTAAGAGCCTGTCGCTCTACCGGGCTGAGCCATCGGCCCTATGAGGCCCTCATTGCTGTTTGGTATATAGGCATTTTGGCAGGGAGATAGGACAGCCATCTAACCTTTTTTAAAATCTTGAGAACTACCTCCTGCCACACCATTCTATAGATCTTCTTGGACTCAAAGAGGGCGATCCAAGACGAGAGAATCACCTCTGTTGAGAGCTCTACGAAGTGCAGGAATGAATGCATCACCATCCAACAAGGAACACCGCTGATAGGAGAGAAAAGCCATTGGGCATGTAGTTTGGATGGACGGTGTAATCGTATGTCCAGTCCTGGTAGTAGAACGGACCTCCAGTGGTTAGATTGACAACGCAGTCCATCCAGACCAGCTGTCGAACCAGAAGCTCATGTGCCCGATGACAAACTGAACTTCTTCAAGCCGCGTGTAGTAGGTTTCAGAACCACTGAAATTGCGGTACGGCTCATCACCGAGGTCAGGATACAGAGCATCGAGGCTTGTCCATCACCAGCAGGCAAGAGTGGCCCAAGGAGGCGACGGGAACACGCAAAGCTCGGTTCTTTTGCATGACTTGAAAGGCAGCTCTCCAAAGCACATACCATATCACTCCGGAGACCGCAGTGCCTAACAGTGCTGTGATGGGAGTCATGGCAGTCACAGTTCCCAGTATGAAGGGGACATTCATCTGGACAACATAATAGGCGAACACCATAATCAACGTCATCGCTCGCAGGTTGAACTCCAGCTGATCATCAAGATTTCTGACTGTGCGCACCGCAATCAGTGCCTCTCGTCCTTGGTCAGTAAGTATGTAGTTGCCAGCTGCATCCGTCTGAACGAGACCTCCGAGCTTCATGATATGATGTTGTAGATTTCCACTGCTCGAGATGCCTAGTTCTCTCTTGAGCTGCGCGAAGCCAAGGGGCTCATCTCTGAGTGCAAAGAGAGCACGGATTCTCGTTTCGTGAGAGATGGCCTCGAAGAGATCTGCCTCGCCGAACTCCTCCTTGTCGTCCGGTGCTTCTTTGTCAGTCATGAGATTCACGCTTGTTCCAACTGGAACCTGTCCACATATAATACCCGGACAGAGGACTGCTGTTCTATTCCGACCACTGGATGTTTGAGAACTCGATAGCGTGGAATATCTCCTGTCGAAAGTCTTCGTCCTCACACTCGAACGTATACATCACAAAGCCGTCGAACGCAAAGAAATGCATTCGCCCTGTCTGGTATACTCTCTCGGGCTCAGCACGATGTACGAGTCGAAGAAATTCCTCTTTCCTATACTTCACACGATAGGAGCTAGAATGTACCGCCGCCGCAGCTCCAGCTGCACCACCTGCAAATACCATACTACAATATCACCTAGAGCTTTGTCTACTGACCCCCAGATTAAGTGTTCGTACAAAACAGAGCCTTGCTTTATCATGACAGAGGCTTGAAACAGTAGGAATGTTTTATTGCCAGTCTTCTGTTTCTCAGGGATTGGTGCGATGCATGATCTTCACGGTGACCACAATCATCGTCCTTGTAGTGGGCATTCTCTCCTTGGCATTGGCCCTGTATGGGGGATTCATAGCGTCGGATATGCTGGAGGACTCGCGGGAGAATCTCGAAGAGTATGAGGCATCAGAACAGAAGTACTACCTTCTCTCCATGATTGGTATCATCGTTCTGCTTGGACGCCTTCTCATCGTGCCTGTCTTCTTCTGGATGCTTCAGTCCCTTGTTCCCTTCTGTCCGGGCGCGATGTGCGCCTATGGTGTCATGAATGTGGGCAGTCCGTATTCTTTCATCGACTTGACATTGAAGATTGTGCTACCCTTTGCCTATGGTGCCTGGATTGTCCTTGAACTGGCAAACCGGACCCATCCGCAACTCCCTCTTATGACACACTTAGCCCGTTCATTCCTTCTGATTCTTCTGCCCATGGTGGTCATCGAGGCGGCACTGGATGTCCTGTTTGTGGCGACCGTAAAGCCAGTCTTCGCTCCCTGCTGCGGAAGTGTCTACGATGTCGATCCCCCATTTTCTCCCTCTTCTCTCTTCGGCCCTGAATTCGGAATGTTTCTTCTTGTGGTTCTGGTCATCCTGGCATCTATCCTTATTCTGGTTCAGTGGAGCCCCATCAAACCCAGAACGCGGTCTGTTCCGACCCTTATTCTGGCTCTCTCTGCAGGACTTGTCTATCTGTTCGTGCTGCACGATACCTACGCCCCGCTGGTCCTCGGACTGCCCGACCATCATTGTCCTTACTGTCTCTTTCAGGAGTTTCCAGATACTGCTTTCTTCACTGTCCTATTCTGGGTGGGAATTGCATCAGCTGGATGGAGAGCCATCATGGAGCGGAGCTGGCAGCATCAATCTCTCAATGAGCAGTCAATCACTCCCCTCTCAACGGTTCTCCTCAAGGTCTCAACAGTCTGTATTCTCTTCAGTATGGTATCTCTGCTATCTCATTTTCTTGTTGCAATCACTGGATGATTAGGTACTCTGAGTATCAACCAGAGTCCCCCTTGAGAGGCGATACACCTCATCTCCCCATTCAAGCACTCGTGGGTCGTGCGATGCCACGATCACTGTCAATCCGTGCTTGTCGCACATGGCTCGAAGCAGGTCAAGCAGGTACTCCACCAAGTCCTGTTCCATCGAACTGCTTGGTTCATCTGCAATGAGAATGGAAGGATCATTCATGAGCCCTCTGGCAATACTGACTCTCTGCTGCTCTCCTCCGCTCAGCTCTGCTACTCGGAAGTCGAGTCGGTCTTCTAGTCCAAACTCAGAGAGTTGTTCCTTGGCCCTCTTCTCTGCATCACTGATTGCAGTATCGGTGGCGAGAAAGGGCAGGGCCACATTCTGAATGGCCGTCAGCTGGGGCAACAGATACTGATTCTGGAACACAAACCCAATATCTTGCTGCCTGATTTTGCTTCTGAATATGTCAGATATGCCTGATACTTCGCGCCCCTGAATGTATATCTGCCCTTCTGATGGTCTCGCAAGGAGTCCAATCATGCTCAGCAACGTGGTCTTTCCGGAGCCACTTGGCCCTGCAATCACCGTTGCACTCCTTTTCCTGATGCCCAGCGTCACATCTTCGAGGGCGGCGACTCTCGTTCTCCCAGACTTGTAGAATTTCGAAACTCTCTCAATCCGAATTGCTGTTTCCATGCTATACCCCTCTCAGTACGATATCTGGGTCAGTGATTGCATTTCGCCATGCAGGCACCACGGTCGCAACAAGAACTGGGACTATTGCAACGGTATAGATCATGAATAGCGTCTGAGTCGAGATTGCCAGTGGTATTCCCCCGTTTATCAGGGCCAAGCTCCACCCAAGAATGAAGCCCGAGAGTAGTGGTGCTTGAAGCACGAAATCATACACGATTGCGAGTGAGATGCCCAGACTGCCCCCGAGGATGCTTGTGACTAGGGACTCTATGAGTCTGATCTCAAGGACACTGGCAGTATCGAATCCAAGAGCCTTGAGCAGGCCTACTTCTCTTCTGGCCTCCTCGGATCCAATCCCCGAAGCTGTGATGGCTGTCATGACAACTGCGAAAACTAATACGGCCCACATCAGAGCGACAATGCCGGAACGCCCAAGGTAAGCTCTTAGACTCGCATCAGCTATCCCCTGACGGGTCAGGACCCTTGCATCAGGGAAGTCCATATCTATCACCAACGCAACCGAGTCCACGATTGTCCCGTAGTTGACCCATACGACTATGTCCGTACACTCACCCTCCGCAATCCCGAGCAGCTCACGGGCACTATCAGCATCCGTCAATATGAGGTCGTAACTGAAAATCTTCGAGTCGGATGCAAACACTCCAACAATCTCGAATTCAACCAGTGAATTATCATAGGCGATGAGCTGAATTCTGCTTCCCACACCGACATCTAGAGGATGCGCAGCATTTCGCATCAAATCGATGATTCCTTCACCAACTACCATCTTCCTGCTATCATCCTTCTCAAGAAACCTTCCTTCACCCACAATCTCTGTTCCCACCATCCCTGGAATTGAGGAGTACTCCGAGGCATTTATGCCCATCACGGTGAGAAGCTGGCCGTTCCCTATGCTCACATACCCCCAGACCCTGTGAGAGATCAGTCGCACTCCTGTTATCTCCGAGATATTTGTCCTCCAGTCAGTAGGCACCATTACCTGGCGTCCGCCCTCAAGTCTCTGTACTATCACATCTGGTCCCTCATCTATTGAAGCAATCACATCTTGCACCACCCCCTCTCTGATGAACTCAAGCGAACCAAGCAGCCCTGATGAGATGACCAATATCGATATGATTGCAGTGCTCTTTGTTCGGTATTTGAACACATTTCCAATGGCATAGTCTGCAAGATTAACGTGTCTTCGAAGTCCCATAGGATCTCCTCCCGGCAAAAAGTACGACTATCAATGGAACCACAGTGATCAGCAGTCCCTGTAGGAGTATGCCGATATCGGCTGTGTATGCCCTTGGATTCAGGCCCTCCTGCAATTCAACCCACTCCCATCCATCTATTGCTAATTCGTCAACGAGTGGATTCCCCCAATAGGGCGAGTATCCGCCTGGAACATCTCCGAATAGACTGAACGGCGAATCCAGCATTGGTGCCCTCCCATACTGAGTATCTTGAATCACTGCCGGTCCGAGCTCGGGAAACAACCAATCCACCTGACCTCGTGTTGAGGATGTCACAGCTAACGTTGTACCCACAACCAGAACTAACAGAGCGGTCATCACAAGGAGAAGCACACCTTTCCTCATTCTTCATTCCTCCTAGAACCCATACGGGTTAGATATTATGATCCCCCCGTACTGGTCAAGAAAATGGCTCTCACACATGGATTGGTCGGCCGTATCTTCGCAGACGCCAACAATGGTCGCGGTATGGGTAGTCGGATTGAGGTAGTCTTCCGAATATATCCAGACTATCATGGTGTCGTCCGAGTCCATGAGCATTCCACACATGGGACATCGTATCTGTATTCTCTCAATGTGGATTGCTTCACTTTGCCATATCATATCCTGAAGGGCCTCCAGTGATACATTGATACAGCAGTAGTGACGCGCAGTGCCGTTTGTGAGAGTGAATGTGACTTCGTGTCCCAGTCGCTCTTGAATCTCTAGACCTGTCCAATCACAGTACCGCTTCGTTTCTAGAGCGTATGTATACGTAAAGACTGCAAAGCAGCCCAGAATCACCAGCATGACCTGTACTGCTTTACGTTGTTCTCTGTTCATTGATATATGACTCCATGTCCTATCAGGCCAGATTTCTGAACAGCCCGATGGCAGCCAGCACTGTTATGCCGGCTCCCAACACTGTTTCGACATCCCGTGTGAACCAACAACGCATCTCGGTGACGCATACGGGCGCAAAAGTCCATGGTGCAATAGCAACCACGATTCCAAGAATCATGACCAGCAAGTAGATGATAGTGTCCGACTTCAATTTCGATTCTCCCTTACGTTTCAACGACTTCCACTGTGAACTTCTGGGTATCTGCTGAGTTTATTGTGACCGAATTATCAAACGCTGTGGCATAGAACTGGACGTTCTCGCCAGCATCCAAGGGGCCAACTTCTCCCACCCATCGTCCACCTGCAATGCACAGGCATGCATAGAAGTACATCGTCTGCTCCTGCCACTCGCCGTCATTGACTGAATAATGCAAGGTTGCCCCCGACACTCCTGATGAATCTATGCAGTAGATGACTATGTTGATGACATCGCCTGGGTGAGGTCTTCTAGGAAGGACATCTATCTGATAGATTATTGGTCCATCTACGTCATCGGTGACCAACAAGACCACGGTCGTAGCAAGCACTCCCATGATCAGGATGCCTACGCAGATCAGTTTGTTTCGGGCTTTCATTGCACTCGTCGGTCTCCATGTGAGAGCAAGACTGAGCTGCTGAGCTTTGGAAAGCGACTAATCAGTGTTTTGTCAATCAGGGCTCTGTAGAAAAAGTCAACGGGACTAGGGTCGCGATGACCATGATCATCATCAGTTTGCTAGCATAATGTTCACATCCGGACATTCTGGAACAAGGACAGGACTCGCTCCCACACCTGATGTGAATTATTCTACAGAGCCGTCAATCAGGGCTCTGTAAAATAATTCTCATATTGTTCACGAAATGAATTCCGTGAGCAACGAAATGGGTCTCTTCTGATAGTTTTGAGTTGCTCCATACAAGTTTTCCTTCATCTAAGCCATGTGAACTCGATTTATTTTACAGGGCCGTCAATCAGCGAGCTGGATTTCGACAGGATTGACATCCGCTCTTCGTTCTTTCATGACTGTGTCTGTGCATTTCGTCATATGTCGATTTGTTTCTAGACAATTTTGCAAAGTATTTATGGAGCGTTTCTCATCGCTCACGGAAGCTATGTGACAATCTGTAGCAATGAAACATTCCAGAGAGTTTCCAAAATGAGCAAAAAGGTGATGAGCAACAAGTATTTCCTAGTCGCCCTTGTCATGACGCTTGTGATTGGGGGTCTTACCGTTGGCAATCTGCCAGGGCTTCCTGTGTCTAGAGGGGTTCAGACGGTTGACAGCATCCAGTTTGACTTTGCTGACTACACTGCGATTGACCACCAGATGCTTGCAGTCTTCAACTATTTGGACACGATTGTGAGTAGTGACTATCAGGGCTACGGGGAGTGGGACGGCTGGTACGCCGAGAAGTATCATGGCCTACATCACTATGTGTTAGCATTCATGGCATACACAGTCGCAATGATGTTCGAGGCAACCTCGGGCTATAGGACCGATTACTATCACGACTTCTTGTACGATCTGATAATGAAAATGAATACAACCGCTGAAGAGTGGGGCAACAACAGCATCGAATACAAGGAATGGCTACATCCATCCTACAACTATGTGGACTACCACTACCCCAACAATGCATCCGATCCGGAGGCAATCTATACTGGAGGCTTCCGAGGTCCAGCCAATATCATGTGGACCGGGCACATCGCTCTCATGGAGGCCATGTATGAACGCAGTTTCAACACCGGCCTGATGAAGAATGATCTCGACTATTTTGTTGACGATTGGAATGTTTCTCTTACAAGCGATAGGCGAGGCAATCCAAAGGAAGACGGTCTCTGGGGAACCGGACTGATTCCCTGTGAACCCTATATCGTATTTGTGCAATGCAACTCGATACCGATGCTCTGCACGAAGCTGTACGACAATCTGTATGGGTCCGAATACTGGAACGGGGGAATGTGGGACTATGGGCTCAATTTCGTGAACACGGTCGCCCAAGACAAGTACGACCTGTTCATCGACGGGTACTTCGTCGACAGACCCACGTCTTCACTTTATGACACCAGTCGCGTTCCGGAAGAGATTCCTGGTCCTCAGCTGTCCCTCTATACCAGTGATGGTAGCCCGAAGGTCTCGTCCTACTGCAATGGGTGGGCGCTTGCCTTTCTGCAATACATCCAGCCAGAGGAGAGTATAGCCGACTATCCCGTGTTCCTGGAGTACTTCATGAAGGACGTCTCTGCCGATTCTTCGTACATCATGGATAGCTACAACAACCCCGGTGGGTTTGGCACCTTTGACATCTTGGGCACACTCTTCACCATGCACCTCGCGAATCAAATGGGTGATTACGTGACACGAGATCGCCTAGCGAATTTCTTCTTCAACTCTTACAACAAGGTCTGGTCTCCTGATGGTCGTCAGATGCACTTCGATACCATGTCACTGGAACCGTTCCTCCAGTCAGTAGCGGCATTTGGATGGATCTGGGCCCATGCCCCCATCACAATCATGGATCTGGGGGACGCTCGGCCTGCAGAGTTCTGGGATTATCCCTACATCAGTTCTGCAGATGACGACCGTATCTGGGTCTATCAGGCAGAATGGGATGCAGCAAAGGAGGCCTTTATTCTCAATGTACGGGTGGACCAGTCGGCAACGTTATCATTCAGCAACTTCGACTCGGCACCAACAGCCTATTCGTCTGGCTCCGTCCTAGGCGTACTCACTGCTTCTGGTACAGACTACGACCTATCACTGGAGTCGGGAGTGTATCAGCTTGTGATAAGATGAGGTGATCCGAGAATGAGTAAAGAAAACCAAGAAACCGAAACCCCCGTGACAGTATCCACCGTATTCGAGTTCCTCCGAATGAAGGATGCACGAATGGCAGCAGAAACAATCCTCTTCGCCGTGGTTGTGGCGGTCATCTATGCCCTCATTTCAATAATTCCGATGCCCTTCGTCATGGAGGGTCTCTTCACTCTGGGACTAGTTCCTGCTCTGGCGCTCATCGCCTTTGCAGGCGCTATCAGAGGACCCATCGCAGGTCTTCTGGCAGGATACTTGGGCGAGGTGATCTATGGGCTCCTAGTTTACAACGTTGTTGTGACCTTCACACTTCCCGCACTGGCATATGGTGTCCTAGGTCTTGTAGTGGGAATGGCATCCTATGAACTCTCAAGCGGACGCTCCCTAGTCAAGATGTCCCTCCTCTCGGCATTTGGTCTTATCATGACAGCGCTTCTCTTGGTCATCATTGGCATCGTGATTGAAGGGTATGCTACATTGGTTGCCATCGGGTTTGTCTTACTCCCTGTTCTGACAGCTGGCCTTCCAACAGTCGTATTCCTGACACCTGTCCTGGCAAGAATCTGGAGCATCGCAGCCCCAGCGGTTGTGTCAAGTATAGTACACTAGGCAGGAGATGGGGGGACTGACATCCCTCTTCTCTCACTTACAATCTGAGCAGAGGCCGTACATATCGAACCGCTGCCCTGAAATCTTGAACTCAGTCCGATCTTCTATCTGGGACATGAAGCTCTCTAACTCGTCAACATGAAAATCGTCGATTCTCCCACAGTTGGTACAGACTAGGTGGATGTGATATCCCGTTTCAGGGTCATAGTGGGTCTGGTCTCTGAAACCCATCTCTCCAGCCAGACCTAGCTCTACAAACAGCTGCAATGTCTTGTAGACGGTGGCCAGACTGACGGACGGATCTCTCTCTAAGACGGTCTTGTGTATCTCCTGTGCAGTAGGATGAGAGCCGGACTCGTGCAGTGCATCATAGATTGCGAGCCTCTGAGGCGTGGCTCTGTATCCGTGTACACGGATCACCTTGGCAATCGCTTGTCTGGACTTCTTGGCCTTCATTATGATTTCCATGTTGAATCTTACATATAAAAACATTCTTTGTTACAACTTGTTACTTATCGATAGTAAAGTTTAAGTAATAATGATTATTGGTTTAGACCAGCATGTCCTACAGTTCGCGGTAAGACCCGACATCAAATGATTGAGGCGACCGTTTCTTGTGGGACTGATTTGAATACTATCTGACGCAAACAACAGTTTGAGGAGAAAAGAAGAATGCTAACAATCGGTGAGAAATTCCCTGAGATGGAAGTAGATACTACATTTGGCCCGTTGAAACTGCCGGATCACTACAAAGACAAGTGGTTTGTATTGTTCAGTCACCCTGGCGATTTCACTCCAGTGTGCACCACGGAATTCATAGCTTTTGCGAAGAGGCATGAGGATTTCAGGAAACTAAATACTGAGCTTATTGGACTAAGTGTTGACAGTACGATAAGCCACATGAAATGGGTTGAGTGGATTGAGGATAACGTCGGCGAAAAGATCGACTACCCTGTGATTGGAGACCCAATGGGGAACGTTTCACAGACGCTTGGTCTGCTCCATGCACAGTCCTCGACCGCGACTGTAAGGGCTGTCTACATTGTGGACCCCAACCAGACTATCCGTGCAATCCTGTTCTACCCCTTGGAGCTGGGTCGTAACATAGATGAGTTCCTACGAATGATCAAAGCCTTCCAAGTAGGTGGCGAATACAAGGCTGCTATGCCTGCTAACTGGCCAAACAACGAGATCGTTGGGGAGCACGTAATCGTGCCGCCTCCAAAATCCATAGAAGAAGCAGAGAAGCGCACCAAAGAGTACGAGTGTTTGGACTGGTGGCTGTGCCACAAGGAAGTCCCAAAGGAAGAAGCCTCCGCCGCGAGGAAGTTCCTTGAGCGGGCTGCAAAAGTCTTCGAATAAGACACTAGACTCGTTTCAACACAAACCGCGGGGGCAATGAAGCCCCCTCACGTTTTTTCCAGATATCATGTTCCCGTAGTAGTTAACTAGCCGTTTCGCATGATCTTGGATATTGAATCTATGTTGAACCGTCCTGCGTGCACCAGTTCCCAGTAAATTCCTTCTCTCGGAGCTATTGAGCAGGGCCAAGATGGAATCCACGAGGATGTCAAGTTTATCAGGGTCAATGAGAATATCAAACGGGCAGTGGGTGGCGAGTTGTTCATAGTCAGATGTTTCAATGCCATTCGGAAAAAACCAGCGGTTTCGGTAACCCGTGAATAGTGGCAATCAGGGGCAGCTGTTCGATACTTGGTTCAGAGCAACATTGCTCAAGGATGCGGTTGAAGCCAACGTAGGTGCTGTGGGCTTGAACCACATCTGGTTGGAAATCCTCAATTAGACTTTGGAATTCCGTTACAAGTAACTCGACATTCTTCTCGAGGTCATCAGGAGAGAAGAGCTTTTCCGCCACACTTCCCCGCTTCTCCTGAGGCAGGGCCGGATACTCCCATTTCCTCGCCTCCAGTAGATTCCCTTCAAGATGCCCACTCCGATAGTGTTCCGACTCGATCCAGCCGGGGCTGTTTCGTCTTGGTTTCTGGCTCGAGATAATACCCTCGTGTGCTGCTCGGCTCAAGACCCCAGAGAGGTAGTGAAGGTAGGACTCCTATCCTCCCAGACCGGCAGGATTAAGGCTATCACAGAGATGAAGGATTCTCATTATATGGCTTCCAAGGGGTGCTGTCATCATCTAACTAAGTGACACCTATCTATCTTCTGGGAGTCTTGACGAAATCGAGGTGGAACATCTTATGACAACTGCTGAAGTATCACGGAGAGGCTTCCTTGACCGAGATATAACCTGTGACAATGAGGGGCGTATCTGGGTTGTTCTCGGCCATATTCAGCCTGAAGGCCGTGTCATTGCCTTCCTGAAATACGTGCCAGACAAAGATGGTCGATGGTCGAGAGGTCACAGGCGATTCCGCCGTGTCTTCTGGGGCGGTGTCCAATCAGTAGCCGATGGGATGGACCAGATGAGTGCTGCGTTCCTTTTCAATGACCCCCATTTTGGCACACTGCTTCCAAGTATACCCGTTCAATACATAACGAAGCACTTCGAACCTGAGGTTCGCCTCAGACAGATACTTGAACTTGGTCCCAAAGATCCGCTTGAAGAGAGAGCGCTGGCACTTGCAGAAATACTATCCGATACGGCTGGAATCAAACCGCAATTCTTAGGGGTGGCCGGTAGCATTGCGTGGCATGCCCATAACCCCAAACACTCGGACATCAACATGTGTGTCTATGGTCTGGAGAACTCTTGGCGATTGCAGAAATCCTACGAACAACTACCTGACGAAGATAGGAGAGTCTCTCTTAGGAAGAATACAGAGTGGCTTGCTGCGAAGTCGAGAGTTCTATCACGGGTTCCGAGACTGGATATCGGGGACCTCCATGCACTCTTTGAGAGGCGACGAGCTCTGCATCTTGACAATCAGTTTATCGGCGTCACTCCTGTACTGCTGAGTCATGAAACTCCAATCCCATACCTCACTGAGAGGTATCAGGACGTATCCTCCAAACCTGTGAAGACCACATTTGATGTCCGTGATGCAACGTATGGCCTTTTTCTTCCTTCACTCTACATCGGTGAATCCGACGAATTGCAGTGCATCAACGGACAGAAGACAAGCAGACTCATGATCTATGAGGGGGTCTTTAGAGGACTGGCACAAGTAGGGGACCAACTTGAAGTTGCAGGTACTGTTCAGAGAGTTATGAAACCATCCGGCAAGACAGCCTTCCATCAACTCATGGTGGGCACCAAGGCTGGAGCAGGCAGAGAATACATCAAAATCCTCTGATATAGCGCAAGGGTCTTAGGTATGGGATGATTCTCTGCTAGTGTGACAGATAAAAGCCCCTTTGTGAGAGTGCCGGTAGAGTCTGGTGAGCGGATACGGCAGATGCTCGTAGACATGGGAGTATTCGACAAAGAACACCGTATCATCTCAGAAGGCGGATTCCTCTATATCCCCTTGACGCGTTATGAAGAGGCGATAAGGTTCCACTTCTCCTCAGAGGAGGTAGATTTCGGAGAGAGGGTTTTTGACTCTACAGTAGAAGGCCCACGCTCACTAGAGGAGGCCTTAGAAGACAAGATGAGCCCCATGGAGTTGAAGCATCTCCCTCGTGCCTATGATTTGATTGGAGATATTGCAGTGTTGGAGATTCCTGATGAGATTCAACACCATGCCGATGTCATAGGTGAGGCATTCCATAAGACACATCCCAACTTTTCTACAGTATTGGCAAAGAGCAGTGCTATCGGCGGTACTCGTCGAGTACGCGAGTATGAGCATCTCTATGGAGAGAAGAAGACTTATACAATCCACACTGAGTATGGTTTCCGTATCGCTGTGAATCTCGCAAAAGCCTACTTCAGTCCACGACTCCTTCAAGAACACTATCGGGTCGCACAACAAGTGGACAGCGAAGAAACAGTAATAGACATGTTCACCGGGGTTGGTCCCTTTGCCATCCATATTGCTGGCCGCTCCGAGTGTACAGTGTATGCGATTGACATTAATCCGGATGCCATTGCACTCTTAGAGGAGAGCATCACCATGAATCCACTAGAGGGGCAGATTATCCCTGTGGTGGCGGATGCGTCCGAATATGTGTCCCGTAATTTCGACCACAATGTCGACAGAGTCATCATGAATCACCCCTCCGGAGCTGCAGCGTTTGTTACAGATGCCTGTACTGCGATACGAGAGGGCGGAATACTTCATTACTATGATTTCTTAGGTGGAGAAAATGCGGAATCCTTGCTCAAGGCAAAGATTCAACGCCTGGTAGAAGAGGCAGGTCGACGGGTAGATCTAATCAAAAAGGTGCGACGAGTACGGGATAGCGCTCCATATGAATACCAGATGGTTGCAGATGTCATTGTTCACTGATGAAGGTCAGCTCACAGTGTACCAGTACATCCGAATCTCTCAACATTCTGACGAAACTGCGGTTCAGGTCTCCTGCTGCCCTGTCAGCATTGATCATCAGAGTTCTGTCGCATTCGAATTCACTGGTCCGAGCCACCATGCATGTATTGCTCCTATACGTCAGCCCCGGACTGCCCCACCCGATAATCGTTTCCGTCAGATCATTGACAGACATTCTGAGGACTATCCGCGTTGTACTCTTCTGGGCGAGGCTCCGAATATATTCATCTAGGTCTCCAAGAGCAAGGGTTGAATCTGTAGCTACTATGCAGGTACCGCTGTGTGTGAGATGGGACTCCTTGGTGATTTCAAGAGTAGTCCTATGGGTTCCTGCAACATTCCTGTGCCCACTTGCTTCAAATACTTCTTCGTATTTCATCTGGGATTCCTGACCGCCAAGTCTTTTATCAATGCACATCTTAATTCATACAGAATTGATATGAATGACTCTATCAATAGGGAACACGAACGACTGATTCAACGCCTTAAGGCCTCCGGATACATAAAGAGTGAGAAAGTGGAACGGGCCATGAGGCAGGTCCCTCGCGAAGAGTTCGTCCCTCCAGAGGTCAGACGTCACGCCTATAGAGACACACCTCTGTCAATTGCACACGGCCAGACGATTTCTGCTCCTCATATGTGTGCCATCATGTGCGAGTTTCTTGAACTATCTGAGGGACTGTCAGTCCTAGATGTCGGAGGAGGCTCAGGGTATCATGCAGCACTCTGTGCCGAGATTGTGGCTCCTGCAGGCAGCAAGAATCCTGGGCACGTATACACGATTGAAATCGTGAAAGCACTCGTTGAATCTGCAAAGAAGAACCTCGAGAAGACCGGATATTCGGACAGGGTCACTATGATACATGGGGATGGCGGGAAGGGCCTTCCGGAACACGCTCCTTTTGATCGCATCTTAGTTGCCGCAGCTGCGCCCGATGTTCCTCAACCACTCGTAGACCAGCTCGTACCCGGTGGAATAATGTTGATTCCAGTTGGAGCAAGGGGATTCTTCCAAGACCTCATGGTCGTGCATAAGAACGAAGACTTGAGCATCTCAAAGAAGCGTTGGGGCGGTGTGGCCTTTGTACCAATGACTGGTGATTACGGTCAGTGATTCAAGTTGCAAGATGGAGCGGAATCACCCTCAGCCTCACCCTGTCATTGTCCTTGATGCCGAGTTTTTCTCTCAGGTTGAATGGCGCAATCACTTCGAGTATGTCCTTACTATGATGTGTTCTCTGTGCAATCACTACAGCCCCCTCCACCTTCTCGTTTATTCTGACTCGATAACAGATCACATCGCCGAACGTTCTATCTTCCTTGCTGAATCCGGGTACAATGATGGGGGGACTATGTTTCATCTTCTTGACTGCTGCCTGTGATTGTTCATCTGACACCTTGACATTCAGAGTCCCCGCGAATGGCTCAAAGCCCAGAGACTCCTTGAAACGATCCGAATAGGCCTCCACGTAATATGCTCCTTCTCCGATACCACTGACGGCTATTCCCACAAACTTGATTTCATCACTAGGTGGAGCTAGTGAGACCTCAAGGTCATTGAGAACGTTCAGCAGTTCTCTTTTACCCTGCTCAGTCAGCTTCAGCATCATGCCGCTTGCTGTGTGAACTCTCTCAACAAATCCTCCTTCCACAGAGTCTCGTATTCTCCTTGAGGCAGTCTGCTGACTCACATCAAGTGCATCTCCCAGTTCACTCGTTGTGATCTCGCAGTATCCATGCACTGCTCCTCGCTTTGCAAGTTCGTAAAGTGTAAACCAGATCTCTGGTGCTGTCAACCCTACTCATCTCTCCTCCTTCATATCTTATTTCCGAACTCTTTGAGCTGTTTCATCAGGCTCTGCTGCAGTACTGCATTGGTGACATCCCCACGAGTCTTTTCAATTATGCGTCTCCCAACATCAACCTTCCTTCGTAGGCTAGGAATCAAGGAGTCAGGAAAATCGAAGCCGCTGAGCTCTTCCAAGATATCTTCCATGAAGCCTAGGAGGTCCTCGGCCCGACTGACTTCTTCACGCCTCAATGCATCAAGAGTTGCTCTTCGGAGCTCTCCGATGGTATCTCCTAGACCTGTCAGATACGGCCTTGTAAGTATTCCATACTCGGAACCCGGGGTGTACGTGCCTCTCTTGAGTATAGAAAGGAGGTTAGCCGCCTCGGTCAGTTCCTGATAAGCTGTATCAAGGTACTTGTTCTTGGAGATGAACTCACTCTCGTCGCACTTGTCCTCTGCTCTCTTCAGAACCGAATGGGCCTTCTTCACGAGACCATCGGCCGCATCATAGTTACCTCGATGTATTTCCTTTACTGCCTCACTACATTTCCGAGTTGCCTCTCGTGCCATTGGTATGACACTCTCTCTTACTCTGTCATCATGCTCAATCTCTGTTCTGAGTGCGGCTAGTTGATCTGCTAACTCCATTTTTGTTCATACTCCACTGATTCTATCATAATCGACCTCGCGCGACAGGAGAACGACTCTGCTCTCTACCTGTTCATCCACTACATGGTAACCTGTCATTGCTTCTAACTTATCTGAGAACGCCCGGATTGATCTGTGTGAGGGTGAATTGGCTGCCTGCAATCGGTTTCGGGATGATCCAATGAACATGTATCCTTTAACCTCGACGAAATCGGGTTCTCCTGTTAGGATCATGTCGGCATATGAACGCACGTCTGTCATGTTGCATTTCTCAACCATGGTGAGTCGATTCACTGTTCTGCATGATAGGGTCGACAACACTTCCTGTGATTCCTGAATTCTCTTCCAGCCATCCACCATCGACGGCCTGCACAATGTCTTATAGATTCGTTCATTGGGTGCAGCTAGGGTGACATACAACTGGGTTGGCAGTTTGAGTCTTCTCAGGGTGTCGGGCTGTGTACCATTCGTGACCAGAAACGTGGTCATATCCCTGTTCTTTACAGCCTCAATGAAGTCGCTTAGGAAGGGATAGAGTGTTGGTTCGCCAGCCAAAGAAATAGCCACATGTTTTGGATTCCTAGCCTCCCGATATTTCTTCTCTGACACGTCAGCACCTGCTTCTGGATTATAACCTCCCAATGACATGAGGTTGGCCTTCAGCGTTTCCTCCAACAGAGTCTCCGCAGGCAATACGTCTTCTCGGTGTACGTCAGTCTGGTCCCATTCTACCCCCACGTCATCTGGTAAGATTCTCCAACAGAATTCGCACTGCTGGGTGCATTTGTCCACCGTAGGAGTCATCTGAAGGCAACGATGCGATTCTATCCCATAGAATCTCTGCTTGTAGCAGGTCTTTCCTTCAATCAGGCTCTTCCTTTGCCATTGGCAAGCCTTGAATGCCCCCCTCTTGCCAAGCAGATGATACCCTTGGCTTTGGAATCTCTCCTTGAGTTCTGGGGGCATATCCTGAGTCAATGAACCACCTGTTCAGATTCTCCAACGCTTGTTTATCAGCATTTACCAGTTGGCACAATCATTATTGTCCAATCGACAGGTCTTCACCCAGCTGTTCTTGGTTGCACCATGAACCGGTCATCAAGCCCTTTCTAGAGAGTTCGCCGAGTATCGCCCTAGTTTCCGCATCCAACGCCCCGGGTTCTTCATTCTCAAATGCACTGCCGGGTAATGGCATGAAGACGTGTCCGTGTAACATAGCGCCCATGTCAATCAGTTCGTTACAGGTCTTCAAGCTGAGGTCCAAATCCTCCTTTCTCTCACCTGGTAGACCGAATATGATGTCGACATGAGCACGAAACCCACAATCGAGGGCAATCCGTGCCGCATCTACTCCTTGCTGTACAGTGTGATGGCGGTTAGATATTTTGAGCACCCGATCGCTTCCCGATTGCAGACCTACTTGGAGTGTTTCATTGGCAACATATTGTCGCATCATTTCTAGTACTGGTCTATCGACAAATTCAGGTCGCACCTCGGACGGAAAAGACCCAAAAAACAGCTCATCCAATCCGTTGATAGATGTACACTCACTTAGCAGGCGCTCAAGCTCTTTCCTCTCAACACTTCGTCCTCTGCCCCCATAGCATAAGGCGTTTGGCGACAGAAGCCACGCTCTTGAAAAACCTCTCTCGTTTACCGCCCGAGTCAACCAATGCTTGACGGCCTCAATTGATCTGTGGCGAACAATCCCGCCAGACAGGAACGGTGTACTACAGAATTTACATCCAAATGGGCACCCTCTTGTGACTTCAATAGGTCCAACGACATTCATGTTTAGTGCAAAGGGGGGATACTGGTCCAACTCGACATAATCCAACTCCCTCGGGATAGGATAGGTCTTCGAATGAGGTCCAACAACTCCCGCTATTGAATCTGGCTCGCGGTCAGTGGCGAGATGCCAGAGTAACTGCGGAAAAGCCCTTTCTCCCTCTCCAACTACAACGTAGTCAAATCCAGTGTCCAGCAGGCTACGAGGGCTCGCACTAGCATGAGGGCCCCCTCCAATAATGGTCACCCGGTCGCCAAAGGTCTGTCTGATATTTTTGACCTCTCTTCTGATACGTTTGAGTTGGGTGCTCATTACTGAGTGTGCTATGACCGTTTCTCCCCTTGCAATACAATCGGTGATGAGAAAATCAGAGATTCCTTCAGGGGCATAGACATCCCAATCATCCAGTCGTGGGTCTACCTCAATTGCCCCCAGCAGGGCTGCAGCACTGTATCTGGACTGTCTATGAAAGCGAAAGATAAGGCTATTTCTTGACAATATTGGGACACAATCTTCAGTGTTCTAGGCTCTTCTCTTTGACGCCCTTCTCAGTCACAATCATGAGATGAATCTTCCCGCCTGACTGGGCATCACGGGCAATCCCTGCTCGAACCGCCTGTGCAGCAATATCCTCGGCATCCTTGACAGTCAGATCCTCTTCATACATCTTCTCAAGAACACCGAACGCCATCTGGGTCCCACTTCCTGCTGCGGTGACATCTTCTGGCAGGAGTGATCCACCCATGTCTAGTGAATACAGCGCAGGACCGTCATCATCAACCCCAACTATGACAGTCTGAACGAAAAGAGGAGCGAATCTCCGCGCGTAGAGAGTGTTTGCAACCATCTTGGCCAGTGCCTTCACACTCATGTCCTTCTTCTCTCTCATCTCATACAACTTAATTTGAGCCTTGAGCCGATTGACTAGCATCTGGTAGTCTGAGGTGAGTCCAGCAGATGCCAGAACGATGGTGTCTGTCAGCTTGAATGCCTTGACTCCCTTATCTGTTAGAATCATTGTTCCCCAGCTAATGAGTGAATCAGTAGCTACTACCACGCCGTCCTTACACTTGATTCCTACTACGGTTGCACCTGTTGGGAGTGACATTAGTCTGTGGCCTCCGACGCCTTTATTCAGTTAGCTATGGTCAGTTCCATTCCTTTTTAAAACGTTTACTTAACACCAATACTGTGGGACCGATTCCTCCCGATGTGATAAGAATGCGCAAACTCAATCCTTTCGCCAGTATGCCAACAGTGATGAAGGCAGATGAAATCATAGAGTTTGCGCACAGAAAGTCCAAGAAGATAAGTAGGAAGAGCTCACTCCGAATCACACGAGAACAACGTGCCAAGATCCGAGAGATTGGTCGTGTACAGGAGTTCGTGAAGCAAGTAAAGACCAAACTCAAGATTGCCGTAGAAGAGTTTCCTTCTCTTGATAGGCTTCATCCCTTCTACCGCGAACTTGCAGAGATCATCGTGGGTACTGACAAGCTGAAGCAGTCACTTGGATCCGTGTACAACTGTATTCCCCCCATCAATGCTATTGCTGATGATCATATCGAGGCTCTTAAACTCGCTGAAGACTCGCGAAAGATGAAACGTCTCCGAAGTGCGGCAAAAGGGCGAATTGCATCCATAGTGCGAGATACTGCAGAAAACTTGGACTTCATCATTGATGCCAAGAGAAAACTCGCCCGGCTCCCTGGGGTCAGCCCTCTTTCTCCCACTTTGGTATGTGCGGGATTCCCGAATGTAGGAAAGTCAACACTCGTTCGAGGCGTTTCTACAGCCACTCCTGAGGTTGCTTACTACCCATTCACGACCAAAGAGGTGATTGTAGGTCATCTGACCATGGAGGGACATCAGATACAGGTGGTTGACACTCCCGGAATACTGGATCGCCCCATGTCAGATCGAAACGAGATCGAAAGGGAGGCAATTGCCGCCCTGAAATATCTTGCTCAAGTGATACTATTTCTCTTAGACCCGTCTGAGGCCTGTGGCTGGTCTATTGACGCACAGATCAACCTATACAATGAGGTTCGGAGAATGTTTCCTTTGAGTCCCATCATCGTCGCCTTCAATAAGGTTGACATTACCCCTCCTGATAGACTAGAGATTGCAAGGGAGAAACTACCTGGCGCAATCGAGATTGTCGCAACCGAAGGAAAGGGTGTTGACACACTGATGAAGACTGCACTTGATGAGATTGATGTTGAACCTATGCAGCAGGCCATTGACGAGTATCTGGAATCAATCAGAGAGAAGTGGTCCGGTTCCGGCAACTGAGAGAATGCCGCTACGACCTAGTTCTCCCTCCAGTGTTGTAGAACAGCCAAGAATCCTCTCAACAACCCACACGTTCGTCTTCAGATGTCTTGTGATCTCTGCAAGCCCTATCCGCGTTTCGTCACTGCTGAGTGCCATGTAGGGAACGAGCATATCTCCAAGATTGGAATCCACTGCCATCCCTGTTGAGAGCGCATCGATAAGACGATATGCAGCCTCCTCTCCCACTTTCTCAGCGGGCTTTCCACGAGCTCCAAGGCTGTCACCTCCAATTCGGAATCCATCGTTAGATTCAGCCCAGATTACTATACCAGAGCCTGGACCAAGATGCGGATCTTCATCCTTAGAGTAACTCTCGATTTTAATTTCAATGTCTGATACCCCCTTGTGTCGTAAATTCGTTTCCGCAGTCTTGGATTGTCTCTTAGCGACATGACGCGGCAATCTGACGCAATGGGATATTCCCAGCACCTTATGTAGTTCACCGAATTCTACCATGTCTTTTGATATTATCTCGGTTGTTGGCTCCACGTGACATCTCACAAGTCCTCCACCTTTCGGATAGTGCCCTCTGCGTATCACCTCGATTGAAACGTTAACACCAAAATGTCGGACCATCGGAACGAATACATTCTTCATATAATCAATGGGTGGGCTCCATGCCACATCTGTGCCGCCCCGTATCTCAAATTCGACTGGTTCAGGGGCAAATACCGCTGCAGGGATGACGGCCTGCAGAACCAGTGATATGGATCCCGCGGTGCCTATATCATATGTGAATTTCCCTCCCTTTCTCTCGCGAGGTCTGAACTGAATCTCCATGCTTCCCTCAGAGAGGCCCGCCGTTTCCGCGTCGACCAGCTGACCCGTAAGTTTAATGCCGGCAATATGCTGATTTCTGAGCCCAGGAGTCTTGCGCCCCGCCCTGATGTTGGTGACCTTGACAGGTTTCATTGTGAGGGCTGACAGAGCCACAGTGGTACGGAGGATCTGTCCGCCTCCTTCGCCGTACGAGCCATCAATCTCAATCATTGTACTATCCATGACTAATCTGGTTGACATACTGTTAAGCCCTTTCATGGATTACCAAGACATGGCTTCAGAATCCTTATGTGGTACAAGCATCAGCATTATGTGGTCAATATGCGATCTGTCTTCATAGGGAGATTCCAGCCCATCCATAAGGGCCATCTCCATACCATAACTCAGATTCTCGATAGAGAACAGGACCTGATAATAGTCATCGGTAGCTCACAGTATTCGCACACGCCAGACAACCCATTCAGTGGTGGTGAACGAGTCCATCTAATCAAGAGGACCCTGATTGCTGAGAGTCTTCCATTAGACCGCATTGATATTATCCCTCTATCAGACATTCACATCCATCCTCTCTGGGTTTCCCACTTGAAGAGTTACGTACCACCTTTCGATCTGGCATACACGCACAATCCCCTTGTAAGAAGCCTCTTCAAGGATGCAGGCATCGAAATTGACGAAACCGATCTTCTCAAACGAAAGACCTACAGCGGAAGCCACATCCGTAGTCTGATTAGAGAGGGCGGTGATTGGGAGCATCTTGTTCCACCAGTTGTTGCCAAGTTGATTAAGGACCGGAAACTTGATGAAAGAATCAGAGAAGTAGGTGAGACCACGACAAAGCGATGACGACTAGTAAGCTACAGTTTATAAGGCGTACATATCGATGCACAAATTGGAGAATGCACAATGACACAAGGTGAATACGTTCCACACCTCCAATAGACTCCTTCTGTATTCCAGTCTGTTCTCCGCTTCTAGCAAATCTGTGAGGATGATAGAATGAACGATGATGACAAGAGCGACTCAAGACAGGTCATATTCGACATCGATAAGACCGAGGACTTTCCGAACTGGTTTGGAGAGATTTGCAAAGTCGCGGAACTGGCTGACATCAGGTATGGTGTGAAAGGGTTTACACCCTTCATGCCCTGGAGTGTTATCTCGATGGAGATCATGTTTGCCCTCCTCGAATCAGTGCTCCATCGAAAAGGTCACCAACCCATGATATTTCCCACTGTGATTCCTGAGAGCAATCTTACACGAGAGGCTGACCACGTTGAAGGGTTCACCCCACAGGTCTTCTGGATCAGTGAGATCGGGGATCAAGAAGAACTGGAGGAACGACTGGCCCTCAGGCCAACCAGCGAGACTGCAATATATCCGATGTATTCTCTCTGGGTTCGAAGCTGGCGCGACTTACCCATGAAACGCTATCAACGATGCACCGTCTTTCGTTCCGAGGTAAAGAGTACCCGTCCGTTTCTCAGAGGGAGAGAGTTCCTCTGGATAGAGTCTCACAATGTCTTTGCGACCCATGAAGAGGCAAAGGAACAGGTCATGGAAGATCTCGAAACCACCAAGGAGGTTGTGACAGAGTACTACGGAATTCCCGTGATGGTGTTCAAGAGAACCCAATGGGACAAATTCCCTGGTGGACTGAATACATACGCGGCAGACACACTCATGCCTGACGGGAAGGTCATCCAGCTTCCATCCACACACGATTTAGGCGACAACTTCGCTCGCGCTTTCGACGTGAAGTATGTGGATGAGAACAATGAACCTGTATATGCTTGGCAGACCTGTTACGGTCCTGCAATATCACGAATCTACGGCGCCATGATTTCGATTCATGGGGACAACCGGGGCCTTAGATTGCCCTATCGGCTCGCCCCTTACCAAGTCGTTATTGTGCCCATCTTTAGAGGTGATGACATAGACGAAGTGCTGGACTATTGTAGAGAATTGGAGGGAACGCTATCCGCCGCTGGCATCCGCGTCCATCTTGACGATGATGACTCTACACCGGGCTGGAAATACAACCACTGGGAGATGAAGGGCGTTCCAATACGAATGGAAGTGGGTCCTAGGGAGGTAAAACAGAAGAAAGTATCTGTCTTTCGACGAGACCTCCTTGAACGAGAAACCATCCCTTTGGACAGAGTGGTAGCTTTCACTGAGGAGCTTGGTGCTGAGATTGATAAGACACTTCGTTCTCAAGCCGAGTCGAAATTCGAGAATCTTATCGTGGATGTAGAAACAATTGGCGGGATTCAAGATGCAATGGAAGATGGCAAGATTGCAAGAATACAATTCTGCAGCACCGATATGGATGGTCTTCACTGCGCCGAAGAGATTAAGGACAAGACTGCTGGAGATGTCCTCGGCACCCGAATCGACGTAGATGATAAGGCTGACGGCGTTTGTGTGGTATGTGGGAAGCCAGCTGAAGCCATTGTCTATGTGGCGAGATCATACTAGCAGTGAAACGGACGGCTCTGCGACCCATCTTAGAAATCATTTATCACCTGTCTTGGCTAATCTCTTGGGGTTTTGGGAGAGTTCCACGATGAAGATACTGGTTCCGTATGGCAATGACATAGTAGAACAAATTCGAGAAACAGTCGGATCGCAGGCTGAGATTGTGCAATCCGAACGCACGGCTGAGGATATGCTCGAGAAGGGGCATGATGCCGTTGCTGTCGCTTCAGGTCGTGTCCCAAGGGAGTACATAGAACGTGCTGAGCAACTCAGGATGATACAAGCGTTTGGAGCCGGTATCGACAAGATAGATCTTGACGCAGTGCGTGAACGAGGTGACGTTCTCGTGTGTAATTCTCATGTCAATGCCGCAGAGGTTGCAGAGTATGCACTCATGCTTCTCTTGGCTGTCACAAAGAATATCATCGTGAATGATAGGGAGCTGCGCAGCGGTAACTGGAGATATGGTTGGGGAGGTTCCAGTCCCAATATCGAGATTCGGCATAAGCAGGTGCTAATCGTTGGGTTAGGAAGTGTAGGTACTGAACTGGCGAAACGTCTTCAATGCTTCGATGTCCACTTGAAGGCTGTGACACGGTCTGGTCAGTCGCCACATGCACATCTAGTGGATAAGATGCTTGGTCCTGAAGAGATAGCACAGGCAGTATCGGATTCGGACTTTGTGTTTCTGACCCTGCCTCTAACCCAAGAGACCCGCAAGCTGGTGGATGATGAGTTTCTGTCGTGGATGAAGAAAACATCAGTATTGGTGAACGTTTCAAGAGCACACATCGTTGATGAAGAGGCACTCTTTCATGCCCTAGACGAGAAACGAATACGTGGTGCCGCTCTTGATGTCTGGTGGGATTACCCGCAACAGTGGGGTGGGTCAGGTGTTCTTCCTTCTAAGCACTTCCCTTTTCACGGACCTGTAAAATAAATCGAGTTCACATGGCTTAGATAAAGGAAAACTTGTATGGAGCAACTCAAAACTATCAGAAGAGACCCATTTCGTTGTTCACAGAATTCATTTCGTGAACAATATGAGAGTTATTTTACAGAGCCCCTTTTCACGAACTAGATAATATTGTGGTCTCCCCACATAGGGGCGCCTACTCGGAGCATATAATGCATGACCAGATTAGATTCGTAGGGAAGAATCTCCTACGGTTTATTCATGGTGAGAAGCCGCTAAACATCGTTGATCTCGATCTTGGATACTAGCCAGAAGAGAATGAGCAGATGCTGCTCTCTCCATTTGACCGAGAGTCAACGTTTTTAGGACAAGCATCATGAATGCAAAAGACAGCCTTAGCTACAGGGGAACTTAGAGTGAGTATATCTAATCTATCTGACATTCCTGGTGTGGGCAAGAAGATGAAGCAAGCTCTCATAGAGCACTTCGGAAACGAAGCCGTTGCACTCAAGGTTATTATGGACTCTCGAGTTGACCTTGTAGCTGCTGTACCGGGAATAGGTGACCGTCAAGCTGTCAATATTGTGAAGGGTGCGTTTGAGCACGAGTTTGGCGCCAACTCGTATACCATTATGCGAAGCCATGATATCCGAAGAATCTTCGAGTCTATCCTGGACATTATCCGGGGATATACCAATACGACTTATGCCAAGGACAAGCTAGTCTTGTACTTTCCACTTCCCCCTGACAAGATTGACGTGATTCGAGAACGTCAAGCGTATTTTGCTGATGCATTGGAGATGGCCCAAGGATTGACGGAGGACCAGAAAGCACAGCTTCGAAAGAACTTGGGTCAAGTGCGAGCTCTCTTCAAGAGGATACAGCACCAACGCTTGGATGGTCGAGTTGTCCTCACCAATGACGAGAAGACCTTTGATAGACTGGTGGAGGAGAAAGTTGACAAATGGTGCCCAGTCTATATTCTGTCCGAAGATGAGAGTGCAACCGATTACGCTCAGGGTTACGATCTTGTGATGTATATCTCTCCATATGGAGTATATGATGACTCGCTGGATTTGATGGAGAATGTTGAAATCATTGGCAAAGACTGGAAAGTAGGAGATATCATCCCCGAGCAGACGGTGAGTTTCTACTCCAAGAATTATCGTGTCATTGATGCTGCATGTGAGATAGCCACGATTTTCAAGAGCATTCCTTCAAACACGACCGTCCAGCAATTCATAGATGGCCTAGACTTTGAGAGCCTGACAAAGGTCAGTGAACTACTGGACTTCATAGACGAATCTGGTTCCATAGCTATGGGGGTCAATAGCGAGCTCGATCGATTTAGGAAGTCAGTGAAAGCATTCCCAACAGCTATCGCAGAGGTCGAAGCATGGCTAAATGATGAGATAAACTCGAGAATATCCAGTAGCGAAGTGACGCTTGGAGGACAACAGATTATCAGTATTTTGCAGTCCGCTGATATGGATGGTGCAGATGCTGGGGCACTGAGAAACATGCTGCCCGCAGAGATAGTAGAAACTTTCACGACCACAATCCAAGAGGCCGAAAATCGCCTGGTCAATATGCTCGGGCTCACACCTCGTGAGGCGGACTGGGTAACGGGTATAATCAGCGAAGAGATTTCACTTCCTGTCCAGATGGTTGCTACCCGAATCAACGAGCTAGAAGACCGCCTCAGGCGCCTCTTTGCTGAGAAACAATTCAGAATCATCAAAAAAATAGCAGGCGAGCTGGACCAGCTGAGGGATCCAGTTGACAAGGCGGTACAGACGCTGCTTGAGTTCGACCTGTTTCTGGCAGTTGGTCTGTTTGCCAGAGAATATGATCTTCACCTTCCTGAGATCTCACTGGAGTACTCAGGTGTGGGTGTCAGGAACGCGCGCAATCTCTTTCTGGTTGAGAGCATGCTGAAGGGCAAACATGGCCCGGTCCAGCCTATCGACTACGCCATTGGAGTCACGCCCATCCGACCTGAGGGTACCAATGGTGAGAACTGCGCGATCCTGTCGGGAGCAAATAGCGGTGGCAAGACTACCACGATTCAGACACTTGCACAGATAGTCACCATGGCACAGACCGGCCTCCCTGTCCCTGCTGAAGAAGTACATCTGAGAGTCTTTGAGGAACTCTTCTTCTTCTACAAGAGTAAGGGAATGGTGAATGCAGGGGCCTTTGAAACAACCTTAGAGCAATTTGCTGACATTGTAGTGTCAGATAGGTCAAAACTAGTACTCTTCGACGAGGTAGAGGCTATCACAGAACCAGGCAGTGCGGCCAATGTGATTGCAGGACTCATCGAGATTCTTCAAGACGACCCGAACAGTGCAACAGTCATTTGTAGTCATCTTGCTCGCGAGATAAAGGAGGTCGCTCAGGTTCCTGTTCGGATTGATGGTATCGAGGCCAAGGGCCTCAATCAGGAACTGGAGCTGATAGTGGATCGAACGCCGAGGTTTGGATATTTAGCAAGAAGCACCCCTGAACTGATAGTAGAGCGTCTTGCCAAACTGGCCAAGGGACCCAAGAAAGAGGTCTTCTCCAAGATACTTGACCATCTTACTGAGGCGCGAATATCCTCATGAGGCATGGCTGAGTTGAAGAGGATCTTAGTCTTTGGGGACACGCACATTCCCACCAGGGCCACTTCAATTCCTGAGGAGTTTTACTGTCATATTGAGGATACCGACTACGACCTGGCCCTGATAACGGGCGACTTAGTCCAAGAGCAGGCGATGCGAAACAGTCTTCCTCCCCTTCCTCCGAGTCATATGGTCCATGGTAACATGGACTTTGGTGGTGAGCATGACTTCCAGAAGACCATGGATATTGAGGAGTTCCATATTCTTCTCATTCATGGCACTCAGCTGAGCCCCCGCGGAAGCATATCCGAGCTCTGGGAGATAGCCCAGCAAGTCGGAGCCGATATTGCTATTCATGGCCATACTCATGATTCCTCTATTGACCTCTGCAAGAGTCGCCTCTTGCTCAATCCCGGGACCATCACTGGTGCCACAGGAGGTAGGGGAGGTAGAAAAGAGGCCAGCTTCATTGAACTACATATTGGTCAAGGGAAGGTATCGGTCACCCTCTTTGCTTCAGACTGGAAGCGTGTAAAGAAGTCAGTCTCGGACTTCCTCAAGACTTCGGCTGGCATCAGGCGGATTGAATGAACTCCTATTGAATGCCCCACGGGTCGGGGCTGAGAAGACGGAGGTAGATTCGTTTTGCTACACTCGCAGCCTCAGATAGTGCAGCCTGTATAGCCTCCTCCCTTTCACTATCGGCATCGTCCCTGTTTTTTCGAGCCTCGGCTGCTGCTTTCTTCAATGATGAGAGCAGTGTCCCGCCCCCCTGTTCATCTCTGTAATTCGCCATTGCCTTCTCTATCTCTTCACGGGGATAGAGGTCTCGAGTGAACTTGATTGTAGAGAAGAAATTGGTCAGGATTCCCTTTATCCGGCCATCGTACTGGCCTGTATCTGACACCCTCTCCACCAACTCGATGGCAGTCTTCCGTAGATTATGTGACAGGATGGACTGAACAACCTCTGCGAAATCTCGGTCTTGAGCACATGCAACACCTATCCCAATCATGAGCATCCTGATACGGTCTAAGAGAACACCAACATCTGTCTCAATGAAGGGCTTACCACGCATGAAAGCCTGCCAGTCATCATAGGCGTTGCTGACCTTGTCTAATTCACCCTCATACCTTTCCAGCTTCGAGAAATCTTGGGGTGGAATCAAGGGACACCAAACGTCCATGTCCATCCGTTTTTCATCGTGGTGCGCCATATCTGTCTTGAGCAGGATATGCTCTTTTCAGCATTATCAGTCTATACTCCCACAGATGACCGCTCCTATGACGAAAGGGCTACAGAATCCTGCTGAGTCCTGATCCTACAGCCTCGTACTGCTGTAAGAGGTGGCATTGAGTATGGTTGGAGAATAGACAAAAAAAGGTAACACGAGGGCCGGGCCGCCCTCTCTGGGTTTCTACTCTTCGTACCGGAAGGCTATCTTCACGTTCGCTCTATACTTGATAATCTTCCCATTTTCAACGTCAGCAGTCATGTCAAGCACATCGAGACCATGGATGTTTCTGATGGACTCAGATGCAGTCTCCAATGCATTCTCGATAGCATCATCAAAGCTCTTCTCCGACTGACCGACAAGTTCGATTACTTTTGCTACACTCACGGGTATCTCTCTAGTAAACTATAATGAAGATGGCCTTTTGAGCCTTGGGCTTTCAACATGGAAGACTTTCCGCCCGCATAGTTCTTTTTAGGGAGGCCGTTTTTTCCTGAATCCTAGAACACGTGTTCTAAATTATTCATCCCATTTACACAACTCATACTCAATCTGCTGCTGTACAACACGATTAAATGGCTACGCGCCTATTCCTCAAAGAAGATAGGAATAGAGATGATAGTCGAATGGAGGGCACGTCCCCTGCACCCAAGCAGAAGTTGACGAAGAAGCTCCTGGATGGCATGGGGTACCTAGTTCCTCTCTTTCAGTCGATTCCATTTGGCGGCTATGCGCTGGGCATGAGTGCACCCTTCCTGCTGTATCTACTTGGAATAGCGACCACTGCTCCCGTTACATTGGTTGGGCTACCCATCTTCCTGGTATCTCTCATCTTTGGTGGATTTCCACTCGAGCTTGTAATATCCGTGATTGGATTCTCTCTCTTGATCTTCTCCATATTATATCTGAGATTGAACAGGGAAATACCCCCTGTCACCAAAGGGCCGTACAGGTTCATCCGGCATCCGCAGTATCTCGGCGTAGTCATGTTCACTCTGAGCCTTACAACAAAAAGTGTATGGCTTATCACACATACATTCGTGCTAGGTTACTTCACCGCGGAGATGGCGATAGCTATCTGGTATGCTGAGCTGTTCGCCTATGTCTTTCTTGCCATTGCCGAGGAGCAGTACCTGCTGAAGCATCGCCCAGAGGAATATGCTGCCTATATCCAAGAGAGCGCCTTCTTCGTTCCGTTTCCTGTCACCGGCAAACGGCGGTTCAATGTCATCCTATCTATTGTCGTACTAGCTCTACTGCTGCATGGGACCATTTTACTCTATTAGGAAACGTGGGTACTATCCTAGTTGTCATCTTGACAGGAAAAGGAACCCATTGAAATACGTCCGAAGAAGGTCCTCTCATACCAGACGAGAATGAGAAGGCATGAGATGAGGGGAGTTATGTTACTCCCCTGTGAGTCACACTGCCCGCGCTTTTCACTAGCCACTACTTGAGTTGTTCTAGAACCCTCTCTTCGAGTTCATCTGGGGTCACAATCTTAACGAATTCCGCGGCTTCTCCGAGGATTTCCTTTGCGGCCTTATGGTGGTTTGCGGGCACAATGACAATGACCGGAATGTCGTACGTCTTGGCCGGATAGAGCAGTTCGATAGGTTTCATGTCTTTGCGTTTCCCCATACTGCTACCGGTTGAGGGTGGTTTCTTCCTTGATACTGGAGTCAGTTTGTGCAGATATCCAATGATGATGTCAACGTTTCCCGGTTCTAGATGTGCCGAAGGCTTCCCGGCCTCATCGTAGTCATTGGCCAATGGCATGGTACTGTATCCCAGAGCCACAAGCTTTGTCAGGAGCGTAGAGTCGGTCCCATCGAAATATCCTATTGTCTTCATGATTCTCAACTAAACCATTTTGAAGCCCTGTGCTTTTGGACATTGTGGTTACAACATGCCTGTCCTTTTTTCGTATCAGGGAATGTGTTCCCGACCCAGTACCTCTCATCTACTTCGAGCTCCATCACAGCCAGCAGGCTAGAACTTCAACAGCAGTAGGTCTTTCTCAAGATCCTCTATTCGCTCGTTGAAGCGTTCATTGAAGTCGGTAAGCAAGTCCTGATAGCTTCCAAGCCAAACTGAGAAGACAGAAACCACCTCTTTGAGCTTCTTGGCCTCTGGCGTTTCCTTGACTGCTCTCAGCAGGTTTTCCCACGCATCTAGTATGTGGTCTATGACTTCCGTTCTGCTCTTGATGAATCGCTCAGCCGTTTCAAGAGATACTCTAAAACCGTCGAGGAAAGGTATAGTCTGCCCCCCATACAGCTGGGTCCGTGAGTCAGGCATGGACTCCTTTGTGATCATGCGCCTATCCTCGAGATATGGTAGACATCCTGGAAACCAACAGTCTCATCCTGCACGATCTGAAAGAGATGTACAAGAAGTACTATGATGGGGAGTTCAAAGAAGAGTATTGGTCGCAGTTCTTTGCCTAGAGGATTCTCCATGAAAGTCTTGGACTGAGAAGCATGGTTCTGACTTATAGACCAGATTCCCAAGGGTCAAATCCTATTTGCTTAGAGTCTGAAGTGTCCTCTGGGGAAGGCTTCCTACTCGTTTCCAGATGAAGGGACTAGACATTGAGTGTCATTCAAGTAGTAGACTCGGAGAAGAATGGCGCCGCCGCCAGGACTTGAACCTGGGACCATACGTCGCACATCACGAAGCGTGATGCACTACAACTGTCTGGCTCTCGGCCACCTGACCGAAAGGTAACAGGCTAGAGCGCCGCATTGCGGAGTGCAAGGCGTTGTCGCTTTCAGCTGCTGCTCCTCAAGAGGAACAACAACTACCGGCTGAGCCACGGCGGCAAGTGCAACGCAGAACGGCCACGGATTGAATATTAAGATTGCTATCCCGATACAAGAACTCCGTCACATTGTCAATGGGCGAATCTCTGATTGCTCGCTATGGAGCGCTTGGCAACAGTACTCTGAACACTTCCTGACACACGGTAGAAAGCGTAATAGCACACTCTCTGATTCATGGCTGGGAGTGATAGCTTTGCAGGATGTCGTTTTACCACCTCTAGGTCCAGACCCCTTTCTTCTGGCTGTCCTCATCGTAGTTCCCATCGTAGTGGTAGGCTGTATTGTTCTGTGGCGATACACCAGAAGCTATGACCGCGCGGCATAGAGCGTTGCTATCATATGCATGGATGCAGTAGACTCTTGGAGGAACAAGTGATCTTTTCAGTCACAGAATCGCACACATCCTGTTTCTTGTCTGAGTAGACGCTGTTCGCCGGTTCTAGTCTATAGGTGGTTTGTATGCTCTTATCTTAGCACTGATAGCCCGACCATAGCCCGTACGATCCAAAACACTGATTCTCTCAAATCCTGCCTTCCGAATGAGTCTGAGATATTCCTGTTCGAGGATTGCTCCCCCAAGACAGCCAGTGTAGTTAGCCAGACTGTCACGCTCCTCCAGTGAGAGATCCTCTTCAAGAACGATGTCAGAAATCAGTATCCTCCCGCCTGGACGGAGTATCCGATACGCCTCCTCGAAGACGCTGGCCTTGTTCGGGGCAAGGTTGATCACACAGTTGCTGATAATCACATCGACCGAACTGTCATCAATAGGCAAGTCTTCAATGTCTCCCGCTCTGAATTCGACATTGGTGACCCCCATCTCAATTGCGCTCTTTCGGGCGCTTTCAAGCATCTCAGGTGTCATGTCAATGCCGATAACGCGTCCAGTTGCCCCGACCTTCTCCGCAGCAACGAATACATCCAGACCTGCGCCGGATCCGAAGTCAACCACTGTTTTCCCTTCTTGAAGCATCGCCAACGCCACCGGGTTCCCACAACCGGCAAACGATTCGGTCGCTGCTCGCGGTAGCCCACTAACTTCGTAGCCGATTGATTTGGCATATTCTGTCGGCTGCAATGACTCGGGACTACTGTAACAGTCGGTTATGTGCATGGTCGTCGTCGCATGGGTATCACAGCAGGAAGTCTGCGCTTCACTTCGTCCATCCAACTTATGTGGACTACAGCAGTCTGTGCCTCTGTGAGACCTGCCACGTGCTGCAACCTCGGAGTATTTCCTACTCACTTCTTGTTTGATTTCGTCTGGAGTCATTTCGCTGACCTTTCTCTCACGATTCAATAGAACCACCAAACAGAGATTATATCGGATATCCAATATATTGGGCGCCCAATATTTATAAAAAGGTTGTGCACGCTGTCAGCTCGTTAGAGAACCATTGGTCCGGAGACATCACCTAATGACAGATGAAACTGGAAATGAGAATGAGCTCTGCTGTCCTCCAGACTGCTGTGACATGAGAGGGTTTCTCACGTTCCAAATTCTATGGGAGCTAGGAAAGGAAGCTCTTACCGGTCAACAGATTGCAGAGAAGATTGCGGAACGGCGCGGCACAAAGCCAACTCCGGGGACAATCTATCCTGCATTAGCGAACCTCAGAGGAGAAGGCTACATTGAGGGCCATCAAGATGGCCGAGAGATATTCTACAGGTTGACCGAGTCCGGCAAAGAGGCAAGACGTGAATCAGCATGTTACTTCTACCAGGCCTTTGCAGGTATAATTGAAGAGTGCAAAGTGCTGGTTTTGCATAACGGTGAATGCAATAAATGCTAGGCCCTCAGAAGAGTGGCCAAAAGTCGGTAAACCAACTGAGTAAGGAAAAGAGAGATTCTCTAGGTTTTCACTCTTGCTGATTGAATTGCTCAGACCCATGCGACAGAAACTACAAGGGGCACTGTTGTCACTATGTTGTAGAGTTAGCGTACTGGGCCGGGCATATAGCCTAAAAGACAGTCTGGTCCAGATACATGGTAGAGGTCTGTAGAATGAATCATGTCAGGATGGGAACACGGGTGACCCCCTGCCCCATGTCGGTCACGCTGGTTGGTACAAAGGTAGAGGGACGTGTCAATTTCATGGCTGTGGCATGGATTGCTCGGGTGAACAACAAACCCCCAATCTGGGCCGCGAGCATCGCGAAGCGCCACTTCACCATGAACGGTATACACGAGAATCGCGAGTTCAGCATCAACTTCCCCACTGCAGAGATGATCACAAAGACCGACTATTGCGTCTGGGCTCGGGGAGTAAGATCGACAAATCAGACGTCTTCGATGTCTTCTATGGCACACTCGAAGGAGCACCCATGATAGAGGGATGTCCCTTGGCAATCGAATGCAGAGTCCTTGACATTGTAGAGCTACCCACGAACTATCTGGTCCTTGGAGAAGCAGTAGAGGCATACTCCGAGGAACGATTCCTCACTGAAGATGGACTCGATATCAGGAAGGCAAATCTTGTTGTCCTCACAATGCCTGATAACCGATACTGGACCGTTGGCGAATGTCTTGCAGATGCTTGGGAGGTTGGCAAGCACTTCAGACCATAGAAGATTCGGCTACTTCTGGGCCAGCGTTCCATGAAGGAACGCAGAAGACAGGCGGCCCAGAATCCGAACAGCTGATATAGCTGTTTGTACGTACATTGCGAAACGAAACTGAGGACTGAACATGGGTAAAGGCTTAGCTATTCTGGGTCTGCTATTAATCATAGCAGGACTACTACCGATTTGGGCTACATTTCTCACAGCGTACGTGGACCTGAGTGCAATACTTGTCTACTTTGACCAAGGCATCTATTCCATCGCTCTTGCAGGATACAACTTCACTGAGGTGATGCTTGGACTCACGGGTCTTGGAGTCATCTTATTGATAGTGGGTGCTGTCAAGTAGTCTGCATACAACCGTCTAGGTAAGAATCCCACTACACCTGTTGGCTGAGAGGAAAGACATAGACGGAGTGCTACAGATCGGTCAATCTAATCTTCCAGTGAGTGGTGATGCTCCGTCGCCTTCTTGGTTCGTAACGTCACTTTATTAGGGAGCGCCATAACGACTCTCAGGGACTCGGTACACATGGATGAGATTACTATCTGGAGCGAAACCAAGAAAGGCGGAAAAGTGGTCGAGCGATTCGACCCAAGCACTACTGTAGTGGATTTGAATGACAAACGGATTGGATCCACTGACCTGTCGCCACTGGAAGAGTTTCCGAATCTCGAGGTTCTCACTCTGTCAGGGAATGAGCTTGAGAGTATTGACCTCTCAGTCCTAGAGCAGTGTCCGTCACTGGTTGAACTCTCTCTGGGCGGAAACGAGCTCACTGCAATTGACCTAGGACCTCTCAGAGCATGTCCTGACCTCACGTACTTAGGACTCTCCTTCAATCGACTCAGGGACATAGACTTGACCCCGCTGTCTTCCTGTAAGAACCTCAGATCCCTGCACCTCTATGAAAACAAGCTGAGCGCCATTGACCCTTCACCCCTAAAGAATTGCCCAAAACTCCGTACGTTGACCCTGACCAAGAACGACATAAGTGCAATGGATGTTTCTGCACTATTCCGGTGCCCGAATCTGAGAACGCTTGACTTGGATTCAGACATCAAACTCACCGCAGACACTAAATTCAAAACAAAGACCAAGGTTTCACGCGGCCTCAGTCCATACCTTGATCAGATCGAATGGCTATAGTTAGCCGATTCTGCATCTATCTCGTCGATTTGTCGATAACTAGGGCGTCATTCCTTTGACCAGTGATGGATATTCGCCTTCGCGCATTGGTTACGTTGACACTGGCTGGAGACATCCTATCGTTTCTTTTTTGTTCCCTCTTCCTGCCAGTCTGCAGCATAGCCCCCTCTCCCTGCTTGTATGCCCTCTGGTCGCCTAACCTATCCTGCAAAGATAAAAGCGAAGATATTGTCCAGAGTCATCATTATCAGAAATCCCACCATAATCCCCCATGTCGCCTCACGAGCATGTCCTCCCACATGGCTCTCTGGTACCATCTCGTCACTAACCACAAATATCATGGCTCCTGCTGCAAAAGCCAGTCCATAGGGCAACAGGAATGCTGCAACTGTCACAATCGAAACACCAATTATTCCTCCTATTGGCTCAACAAGACCTGTAAGCAGAGCAAGTCCTGCCGCATATCTCCTAGAGTACCCCTCTCGTACTAATGGCGCAGCCACTGCTAGTCCTTCCGGTATATTCTGCAGGCCTATGGCCACGGCAACCGAGATTCCTGTCAAGACGTCATCTGTGCCAAAAGCGACACCTACGGCAAGGCCCTCCGGGAAGTTGTGAATGGTTATGGCAAGAATCAGAAGCCATACCCTTGCAAGGGAGGATGATGGCCCCTCATGTCCTTTCTGAAAGTGCTCATGGGGAACATGTTTGTCCGCCTCATGGACAAAGACTCCACCAAGAGCGAATCCAAGTCCTACAACGCTAAGAACTCCCACCCAATCAACAACCATCTCATACGCAGGAACCAAGAGACTGAATGCTGAAGCTGCAAGCATGACCCCAGCTGCGAAACCAAGCATGATATCTAGAGTCTTCTGACTGAACTTGCCACCTAGTAGAACCGGAATGGCCCCAAGTCCGGTCGCAGCGCCCGCTACCAGACTAGCAACTATGCCCATAATGACTGGATCTGACAGCATCTGCATCATTACGCCTCTTCAGAGAAGGCACATCATGGGTTTATCTCATTTTCGAGTATGATAGGTGAGATTCTCTATTCAAAGAGAGAAAGAATGGTGGGCCCAAAGGGACTTGAACCCTTGGCCGACAGGTTATGAGCCTGCCGCTCTACCAAGCTGAGCTATGGGCCCGTTATCCAGAATCATGCCCCCGAGTTGTCGATATTAAGCTTGCGAAAGATGGTGAATGCTTGGATTTGTCCGGACCTATTTACAGACAGTCATTGCGCGCCCAGTTTGACGAGGCCGCGTGCAGTAGACCGCCTCCTGGATATACAATATCCTCTGCGAGTCCGACCTTAAATGGCAATATCAGGACAACTGGAAAAGGACTTGGGCCTAGTGATGATTCTCCTGTTCACATCGAAAGACTGCACGTGGTGCGACCTTCTGAAGGATATGATAGTCGAGGAAGAAGATCTCTTTGGAAAAGATAGTCTGGTATGTGAAATCGATGTAGATAGCTATGCAAGAGTTGCCAAGGCCTACGGCATCATGACCGTGCCTACGATGGTGGCCCGCTCTAGCACCCTCTCCGGAGTTCCAGACCTAGATGATCTCAGGTCGTTCCTTTTCCGTGCTCTTTCGGAGCGAACTGCTGATTCCATAGATATTGCTCGGATAATCGACGCCGCGCTACTCTTGCGCAAGGGAAACCTGGCCACTCTCCAAGCCAACAATGACACAACCAGCATGACACAACCTGTTAGGGGGGAAGTGTCCAGTGCCACATCCGTTGACCTTCCCTCTCAAGAATCGAACGAACGAAAATCACCAGAGGCTTCTTCGCGAGCAATCCAGTGATGGGCACTTGCGCAATGTTAATAACCTGAATTCCGGGTTTGCTGCGAATAGGCCCCGGTAGTGTAGCTCGGCCCAGCATCTCGGACTTTCGATCCGACGACCCGGGTTCAAATCCCGGCCGGGGCACCACACGATCTCTTCCTTATCACAGCTGTAGTATCATGTTCAAATCTGCGGAAACATAGGAGTGTGTCAGAGCTCCCGAAGAGATGATATCAAGACCGCTCTTGGCATATTCTTCGACATTGACCTCATCTATACCCCCGGAACCTTCAAGGATGATCCCCTCTCTTAGTCCTCTTTCCTCCAATACACCTTGAATGCTCCTGATCTGGTCCGGTGTTAGATTGTCTAGAAGCACGATGTCTGCTCCGGTTTCTATAGCTTCTATTGTTTCGCTCAGTGATCTGACTTCGCATGAGATTTTCTTCGTGAAGGAGACCCCCTCTGTTGCAGCACGGACTGCTTCAGAAACCCCTCCCATTGCCGAGATGTGGTTGTTCTTGATCAGCACCATATCATCAAGTGCGTAACGGTGGGTATCTCCGCCGCCAATCTGTACTGCTCGTTTCTCAAAGAACCTGAATCCGGGAGTTGTCTTCCTTGTGGCTGCAACAATAATGGAGGGATTTCCTCTTCGAGCAGCCTCAAGCATGTTGTTGACCTTGGTTGCTATACCACTCATTCTCATCATTATGTTGAGAGTCACCCTCTCGACTATCAGAAGAGCTTCCGCTTCTCCCCTCAACTCCAATATTGCCGCACCGGGTGATACCCAGTCACCCTCAACTGCCAGTATCTTGTGTTCAAGTCCAACCATGTCGGCAAGGGCCACTGCTTCCTTGACTCCCGCCACAATTGTCTTGCACTTTGCATAGACGGTACCAGTCGCCTCTGCAGCCAACGGCCCCATCAATTCAGTGGTCAGGTCTCCAGACCTGACATCCTCGTCTAGGAATCCTCGGAGTGCCTCGATGGCTTCAGGGGGTAAATCTTTCATCTCTTCCTAACTCCTGCAGACTTCTCCCTTGGGGTTTCTAACCACTTTGCCTTTTGGCTCTCTCTCGCCAAACACGTCAGCTTGGAATGCATAAAACTCTGTTTCGAGGTCCATCCAGGCACTTCTGGGAAGACCGGCCTTATTGCAGGTGTGTTCCAAGAACTCCTTCACATCCCATCCCCATTCCAGCGGGACTTGTGGGAGAAGAAGTCCCCGCCAAGCTCCTCTGGCAGCAATGAGGCCATCCCGACCAACTCTGACCTTCTCCAATAGATCTTTCGGATTACTGTACTCAATCTTTTCTGGAGGAGTCAGAACGCTCAAATCAACAGCAATCAAATCCAGTTCCTCTTTTGTGACCGAAGGGAATCGTGGGTCGTTTACCGCAGCATCTATTGCCGACTCAATCGTAGCCTGTATTAGCGGCTGGGTGGGATAAGGTCTTCCAATGCACCCTCGTAGCACAGTCTGGTTTTCCAGTACCTTGTTCAGAGTGACAAAAACACCAGATTTGACCTGAAGATGACTGGGAGTTTCCTCGGGAATCGCGATTTGAGTCCCGTCCTTTACATACTCCATTATTGCATCTCGTGCTACTCCTATCAGAAATCTTCCGTCCTCGATTTCATATGCATGTTCCAACTGTGTTTCACCTGCTGCATCATCAGAGTGACAAACGGTTGCCGTTAACGTTTTCGCAACGGGACTCTTCCCGCCAATCCTACTCCCGTGACAAACTTGCCATGACTGTAGACAGTTTCTCCTCCCACGATTGTGATGACTGGACGAGCTAGCACGCGATAGCCTTCAAAGGGTGTCATCTTGGCCTTTGAAAAGAATCTCTCTCCTCGAATCTTGTATTCCTCCTTTGATACTACTATAATATCTGCATCAAATCCTTCTGCGAGAACCCCCTTTCCTGACAGGCCAAGTATGTCAGCTGGGGCCGAGCAAGAAATACGTAGATAGTCAACCCATGTAAGCATTCCATCGAATACTTGGGTCAGGAGTAGAGGAACAGACGTTTCAAGACCTGGAATTCCAGCTGCAGCTCTCAAGTAGTCGGTTTTCTTGTCCTCTGCGGCATGTGGTGCATGGTCGGATGCCACACAATCGATTGCACATTTATTGCATAGCATTTGCCTGAGAGTCTGACAGTCATAGGGTGATCGTAAGGGCGGAAGCATCTTAGCCACTCCATCCTCCACGGGAAACTGGTCGCTTGAGAGAAGCAGATGATGAGGAGTGACTTCTGCGGTCAGCGAGTCCTCAGCACGACTCTGGGCAACCAATCGGGCAGCACTAGCGCAACTCACATGGCACACGTGAATGCGCCCCTCCACCCTCTCCTTTGCCTCTATGAACATACTCACCGATTTGTACTCGCTATCACAGCTGTGTACCATGAAATGGTCTTGGATACTGGAGATGGGCGTCCTCTCACTTGAAGAATCGGGGTGAAACATGAGGGGCAGCCCATGTTGTTTCGCAAGTGACACACAGCTCTCTATTCGTTCTCTTGTATACTCAGTGCCCTGCGTGAGGGGCGAGTGGGGGTAGACTTTCAGGCCAAGAATATCTGGGACTAGTCTTGCATCAAAATCTTCCACAGTCTTTGGTATGCCTGCATAGAATCCCACATTCACATATCTGTTCGAGACCGCGTCTGCTATCTTCCTATCAAGAACGCCCCTATCGAGGACAGGCGGTCTGGAATTTGGCATATCAACGACAGTAGTTACACCTCCTGCAGCGGCAGCCATCGTGCCGGTACGATAGTCTTCTTGTTGCACTTGCTCCAAACCACGAAGGTGTACGTGTATGTCAATCATACCAGGAAGAACGTAGAGTCCTGCACACTCGATAACTCTGTCAGCGAGAGGCTCTTGTCCTGAACGGTATACCCCCTCTATCTTTCCGTATTTCACGCCAACAGAACGCACTTCTTCCTTACCATCAATAATGACCCTGCCATCCTTCAGAAGGAGTTCAACTGGCATGCAACATCACAAGTGTACTACAGGCAACCCCTCTTAATTGTTCTACTCTTTGTTGGCAGGTATCTTGAATTTGTTGGCCACAAATCGTGTGAAATCTGTAGTGCTGATTACTCCTACAATCGCATTCCCCTCTTCTACCACCGGAAGGGTATTCAGGCCGTTGTCAAGCATAACAGTGGCTGCTTCTGCAATCGAATCCTCCGGCCCGGTCATCGGGGGCTGCTGAGCCATAGCGTCTACAACTCTCAGAAGCCTTACCTGATTTGCACGATGCTTATCGGGGACTTCGACGCTGAACCGAGCCATTGCTTCTGCTACCATTTTCTGAGTCAGAAGGCCAAGGACCCGCTTTCCATCGGTCACAGGCAATCCGGAGTATCCTGCGGTCAACATGTCACTTCTAGCCTTGATGAGGCGGTCAACCGGATTCACAACCAAGAGGTCTTCTGACGTCATAAGGGCCTTCACTTTGACATCAGTGAACTTCTTCATAAGATCGGCAAGCTGCGTCTTGGTAATGACTCCAACAAGGGTTCCGTCATCATCAACTACCGGGCATCCACTCATACCTCTCTCAATCATGAGATTGGCAACATCTGTGACATCGTGCTCCGGTTTCACATTGATGACAGTATCAGACATAGCACTTGATACATGGAGTCTTCCTATTGACACTGCTACTACTTTGCTCACACCAAGCCTGTCTGCGATATCGGCATAAGTGAGTATTCCTGTCACTTCCTTGTCGTCAATGACGACGAGTCTATCAACACCTTTCTTATCCAGCAGATCCAGAGCATGAGATAATCGCTGGTCCTTGTCAATTGTTACTGGCTCACTCATTATCTGGCTGACTTCCAATTAATGTACCTCCGAAATGATGCTTACGACTAAGGATGATTTGAACCGATAATCCCTCTTAACTAACTACGACAACTCTCACACAGATAACGTCCATCTTGCATTGCAAGATCAGTAGAGTATTCTCCACAACTGTCACATATTCCGCCATAGGCCACTAATTCATCTTCATCCACTTCGCGTCTTGTGGGTTCTCCTCGTACTCTCAGTGACTCGACAAGGATATCAATTAACTCAGGTGACCACTGCAAGATGTCACGAGAGGTCAAAATGCCGGCCAGAGAGTGGTTCTTCAGGACTATGAGTCGTCTGATTCCGCTTCTTGCCATCACACGCATAGCCTCTGTCAGACCCGTTGCTGGTGTTATATGAATCAATGGTGCTGACATTATTTCCCGTGCAGCCGTCGTTTTGGGGTCTACTTCCCTAGCAATCACTCGCCTGATGAGGTCTGTCTCACTGATTATTCCTAGGGGTCGCTCTCCTTCAGCAATTACTATGGAGCCAATGTCCATATCGGTCATTGCTTTTGCTACTTCAAATACAGTTGCGGTTGGCGCCATTGTGACGACATCATGAGTCATGATATCGCGCACCGACATGCTATGCTGTGCTGGATTTGCCATCTTATTGACCTCAATCTACTCAGGGACTTGGCAGTTGGTGCCCACAAGTGTGTCTGGGCATCACGGAAGAGTGCGAGTTTGTTTGATTAAAAAGTTTGTCTAACCGTCCCGTCGATGACCTCTCTATCGTTTTAATACTCCTTCACCCGGAGGAAGCACTCTCATCATCTCCTCTTCAGGAATGCGCGAGACAAGATGTGCTCTTTCATCGGGGACCATTGATTCAAGGGCATTCAAGATGTCTTTAACCAGTTGTCCTTTCTTGTCCCCTCCAGGGATTACTCTCACATGATATTTCGTGTTCGTTTCCACAGCTGAGGGCGGTCCAGAGAACGGAATCGCATACTCTTCTTCGAGCAGGACTCCCACCCGAAGCTCCACTGGGACATTCTTGATGAAATTCTTGTTTCCATAAATCATAACTGCTCCGGATGGGAGATATTCTCCAGAGGGGGGAGTGAAACTGACCTGTTCCGGATCCACCCAGTAGGCGTCTCCTGCCGTCAGGCCATCTTGCCATGCTCTTGAGAATGTGACGGCAAACTGAGCTGCTTCCCACAGCGTCTGTTCTCCCGGAGGTTTGTCGGGCACCTTAATCACCGTATATGGCGCTCCGTGTACAGCAGCATGTAGAAACACGTCGCTTGGCCCCATGTGCTTCTTAGCGATTCTCTCATTCGTCCGAGCATCTCTTCCTCCTATGACAAGGTAGTCTTCTGATGAAATGAACCATCGATATTTTTCATACCAGCGTTTATTCCTAATCTTGATGGGGACCGGCTCTTTCGTATCTTCAATGTCAGTGAGATCCAATTCAGAGAGCTTCTCTCTTGTCTTCTTGATCTGCTTCTTGGCCCCCTCCGCCTTATGCTCTGCTTTCTTAGCTCCCTCATATGCTTGTGCCGCGTTCTCCTGCGGAGTCTTTCGGATATCCAATACAATATCTTCGCCTTGCAGGTTCACTACAACTTCCCCTTGAGACGGATAGAGATTCACAATTCTCTGAGCAATCTTATTTCCTTGCTCCCTTCCCTCTTCTATCGTGCATTCTATCTCCTCCCAAGAAACACCCTCCGACCGTGCTTGCCTAATCGTTTCAAGAATATCTGTCACAATCTGAAAGTGTGTGTATATCATCTCTCCTGCATTCCGCAGTTTTTCCGCTCTGAGAAGAAGACTGTCAACATTCTCTTGTTGTTTTTCAATTATTGTCTTGAGCCGTTCTTGTTCCCTCTCCAAAGCTGCGGTATCTGGTGTTTCCTGATCTATCTCTTCCTCAGTGACCCCATAGTACTCATCCAAAACCTGGCTGAAGCTATCAAAAGTTGTCTGGGGATGGTCCTTGAAGATTTCGAATTTGAAGGGGACAAATGCCACCGACTCGGATTCGTCCTCTTTATCGTAGACCACTCTTGGGTCGTCTACTCCTTTCTTTATCTTTAGCCTGAATTCTTCAATCCCGTCGTTCAGGGCTCTCAGTGAGTCTTGATCAATATCACTCACTTTGGAACCGGGTTCTATCTCTGCCAATCTGCAGATCTCTTCACAGCTCAGAGAATCAAGGTTCAACTGTCTTGTCAGGGATCTTATGACACTAGCCTCCGAGTCGGTTATGATACTCCCGACTACATCATCGTCCAGATTGAAAATATTCGCTCCTCGCTGTGGAGGGAACTCGTATACTTCCTTGGGGATAACATCCCTGTCGCGCATTCTCTTGTAGTGAAGTGCAATGAATATCACATCTTCATTGTCTAGTAGAAGTAGATTCCCTCTACCAAATAGCTCTGCCACCAACTTATGTGAGCTCTCTTCGTCCCCCACCTCGATGACAACAATCCTGTCCATCTCATATTGGTTCACGGATATGATTCGTCTATCCCGGAGATACTTCCGAAGGACGCTAACGAACTTGCGAGGTAGTCGGGGAGCAACACGTCTGTAGTCAGTCACATGAATCCTGTGCCCGGGCTCGATGAGCAGCTGAGATGTTCCCTCGCCTGGCTGATACACCTTGAGGACAAATACATCTCCATATTGGTATACATTCTTGATGAATCCGCCTTCAGATACTTCTTGTATCTCTTGCATCATGATTCTGATATCTACGTTGCTCATTGCGTCCTTCATTTCGATTCTTCATCGAACCGAGGATTTTATAACATAGTCGATTGACGACCTCATACTCTGAGGTGTACCATGTGGAGCCGCTAAAGAATCTCTTCAAGACCATGTTCGGCAGATGGGAAGGCGACCCTGACAATCAAGATTACTATGTCAAGATATTCTTCGCATTCGTAAGTGGTATTGCCTGTGCCTTTGGAGGTCAAGCTTTTGCAGGAGTCAGGGGCCTGTGGCTCGGTCTTTTGATCTATGTTCTCTCCCTCTTCGTTATCGTCTATCTGCTTGAAATCGACCCGGAAGAGATTGGTGGGCGACAGAAACTGATTGTCAAGACACTCCCATCTTACTTGCTTCTGTGGGTACTTCTCTGGTCACTGCTCTACGGATTCTTTGTCCCCCCCAGCGCCTTTGAGGGACAAATGCTTCCCCTTCTAGAGAATCTCATATTGTAGAACTATCAGTTCTCTTGAATAGATGTCTGGTCGTTGTTCAAGAAGCCCCACGTCTTTCACTGATATCTACACTTCATGACATAGACTGTCATCTCTTCAATCGGATTGAAAGCCACCAAGATTGTTTGAGGCATCAGGTCCGGAGCACTATTGCAATTGTCTGTAGCATAATATAACTCAGGGTGAGAAAAGGTATCAGAGGGGTCATTGCCCTCAGACATGAGGCATCCTTCTTCTCACATATTCTCGAATAGACCCATCCGAGTAGTAGCATGCCAAAGATGAGAAGCCCTGAGGCGATTACTCCCTCGAACACTGGATTCATACCTGATACAAAGATTACACCTGGGCTTAGGAAGACCACAATAAGAAGCAGTTTCGCATCCCCCCCGCCTATTGAACCCAATTGATACAACACACAGACCATGAATCCCGTGAATCCAACTGCCGATGCATGTAGTATCAGATGGTCGAACAAATGTCCCGAAGCAATGATTGTGAGAGAAGCGAGAACGAGAGCCACAATTGTCTGCCGGTTTGGAATTCTCCTGGTTGAAATGTCTACATGACTGAACCATGTAAGTACAACTACACACTCAATGAACACGACTATTGTGGCGTGCGAAGATTCCATCATTCAGTTCAACTCAGTGCATGGTTAATTGGAGCACACTCCGGTATTGTTCCCTCTCCATATATTTGCCTAGTTCAGCTATCAGAGTTACCGCATATAGTAACACAGATTAAATAGCCGTCAGATTTATGTCATATGGACAGGGGCCCCTTGGGCCTCTCAAACAGAGAACTCAGAAGATGATTACAGGATGAAGGATCCAGCACAAGTAATTCAGGACACAACGGTTCGTCTTCTTCGAATGGCTGCCACAAAGCTGCCTCAGGATATTGAGGATGCTCTGGGAGAAGCATACGAGGATGAAACCGAAGAAACAGCAAAGACACAGTTTGCTGCGATTCTCAAGAACATCGAGATAGCAGCTACCGGTGTGCCGATGTGCCAAGATACAGGGATTATCATCTTCTACTTACGAGTGGGAGATGAGTTTCCTTTCTTGGGTGATATCAAATCAGCACTGGAGAAGGCAACAGTGGAAGCGACCATCAGCGTCCCTTTGAGACCAAACGCAGTGAACCCAATTGTTGGAGGCAATTCTGGTGATAACACTGGCAGGAAGATTCCATGGATTAACTGGGAGATTGTTGAAGGCGATACATTGGAGATTACTGCATTTCCCAAAGGCGGAGGCAGTGAGAACGTTTCCATAGTGGGTATGCTGAAGCCAGGCGTCGGACTAGCAGGTGTGAAGAAACTAGTCATTGACAACGCTATGGACTACATGGGAAAGGCCTGCTCGCCGAATATCATTGGTATAGGAATCGGTGGCGGGGCAGATATTGCAATCAAGGTTGCAAAGCAACAGCTGATGCGCCCCTTGGCTGACAGTCATCCTGAACCAGAGGTTGCAGCAATTGAGGACGAACTGAAGGAGGCACTCAACTCCACAGGTATCGGTCCGATGGGGCTAGGGGGTAAGACCACAGTCCTCGGGGTGAAAATTGACTATGCAATGCGGCATCCTGCTAGTCTTCCTGTTGGTGTTGCAGTCCAATGCTGGGCGGCGCGTCGAAGCACAGCAGTGATCTCCAAGGACCTACAAGTTGACTATCTCACACACCCACTGGAGGGAAAGTAGAATGACAGAGTATCATCTAACTACACCAATCTCAGAGGAAGATGCAAGGAAGTTGAAGGCTGGCGATGTTGTCTATGTCACGGGCGAACACGTGTATACCGCCCGAGATGAGGCCCATGAACGCGCTCTTGAAATGTATGAGAAGGGTGAGAAGCCCCCTGTAGAGTTTGAGGGAAGTGTCGTGTATCATGTCGGGCCTGTAGCGCAACAGAGAGATGGAAAATGGCACATTGTTTCCGCAGGTCCAACAACGAGCATTCGGATGGAGCTCTTTGAAGACAAGTTCCTGAAGAAGTATAAACCACGAATCATCATAGGCAAAGGCGGTATGGGGCCCAAGACCCTTGCTGCGCTGAAGGATGTGGGCGCTGTATACTGCAGCTTCACAGGCGGCTGTGGTGCTCTGGCCTCTCGTGGGCTGAAGGAAGTCCGAGCTTATGAGTGGCAGGACTTGGGCATGCCTGAGGCTCTGTGGGTCATTACTGCTGAAGATTTCGGTCCCCTCCTCGTCACCATGGACTCTCATGGTAGAAGTCTACATGATGAGATGGATGAAAAGGTCGAGGCAAAACGACATGACATCTATGCCAAGTTAGGTATCGAATAACAGCAGGTAAGCTTACTACTGATAGACAGGTTTCATCCTGTCTGTCCTCTCCTTTCTTGATCTAGACCGTTCATTGCATGTTGGACAAACGTGGTCGGCGATAGTATGTGAATGACCGGGTCTCGGTCACTGGCTGGAGGACACGAACTCCTACGCAGAAATGTTCAACTCTGTTCAAGTGCTCTGTAGCTGTTGGTGCACCCTCAGGATCCCAAGGCATTCATAATCGGGATTGTGATGCCATATATCATAAAGAAGAGCAAAACGAAAAACGCCATCAATAGGAACAGATTCTCGGCCTTCACTCATATCACTCCCAGACAAGCACCATGTGTAATACTTTCTTTTAGAAGTTAGCTGTTTAGATCCAAAAAAACTGAGTTTAGCGCCAATGCAAGCTTATGCACAAAACAATCAGATTTCTCTCAATCAAGACCCCTGTTTGTCATGAAGCAGTTTCCACCTCAACAGTAACAACAATAAAGGGGAAGGGAGGTCCGCCATCACGATAAACAGAACGTTCGTCTTCAATCGGAGGACTACAGTTTGGAATACAAAACCATTGTATGTGACGTGCTTGTTGTGGGTGCCGGCGGTGCAGGCTGTCGGGCTGCAATAGAGGCCTCAAACCATAACTTGGATGTCATAATGTTAAGCAAAGAGCTCCTCGGCAAGGCGCATACCTCTATGGCCGAGGGTGGAATCAACGTTGCTCTAGGAAATGTTGACCCGAAGGACGACCCCGAAACTCACTTCAAAGACACGGTTGTTGGTGGCAACTACATTAACAACCAAGAACTCGTCGAGATTCTCGTTGACAATGCCACAGCTAGAGTCTATGATCTTGAGGAAATGGGTGCGGTTTTCGATCGAACTCCCGAGGGCAAGATTGCTCAGAGACCGTTTGGGAAGCAGAGTTGGAGAAGAACTGCCTATGCCTCTGATAGGACGGGTTCAGAGATTATGGTGACTCTGGTGGAGGCGATACGAAAGAGTTCTGTTCGGGTATTTGACGAGATGTTTGCTACCAAACTGCTCGTTGAAGACGGCAGAATTGCCGGTGTCACAGCCATTGATATGAAGTATGGCGACTATCTCGTCTTCCGCGCAAAGGCCGTCGTGATGGCAACAGGCGGTGCAGGCAGGATTTACAAGGTCACAAGCAATGCTCAGCTCGATGTGGGTGATGGATATGCTATGGCCTACGAGGCTGGATGCGAGATGATTGACATGGAGATGATACAGTTCCATCCAACCGGCATGACAAGACCCGAATCAGCCAAAGGAAGGCTTGTCACGGAGGCAGTACGTGGAGAGGGCGGTATTCTTCTCAATAGCGAGGGTGAACGGTTCATGAAGAAGTACTATCCACAGGTCATGGAACTCGCTGGCCGCGACCAAGTTGCCAGGTCAATTATGACCGAAGTCATTGAAGGCAGAGGTTCGCCTACCGGTGGAGCGTATCTCAGCATTTGCCACTTACCAAAGCGAATCATAGAGTTTCGCCTTGAGAGCATGATTGAACAATTTGGTGATGCGGGAGTTGACATAAGAGAAGAACCAATGGAGGTGTCACCGACCTGTCACCACTTCATGGGAGGAATTGCTATCGACACTGATGCACAAGCCAGCATTCCCGGTCTCTTCTCAGCCGGTGAATGTATGGGTGGTCTCCACGGTGGAAACCGCTTGGGCGGCAATGCACTTGCTGACACGCAGGTGTTCGGTGCTCTAGCAGGTGAGAAAGCAGCCAAGTTTGCCAAAGAACACAAACTCTCTGGGTTCGACCGGGACGTGGCTAAACATGAATTCGAGCGCGTTCAAGTTATGCTTCAACGAAAGGATGGCATTTCACCTGCTGATGCCCGCGAAGAGCTCAACAATCTGATGTGGGAAAAGGTACAGATCTTCAGGAACGAAGAAGACCTCAAATATGCCGTAGAAGAGCTGAAACGCATCGAGAAGGAAGTTGTCCCGAAGATCAAAGTAGATGTACCCATCAAGAGATTCAATCCCGGGTGGCATCAGGCAATTGAGTTTGCTCATATGGTGACTACTGCTAGAATGGTTGCTGAGGCGGCATTCATGAGAAAAGGCAGTCGAGGAGCACACTACCGTATTGATGCTGACCCCAATGATAAGGGCTATTATAACATCGTGATTCGTAAGGGCGAAGATGGGGAGATGAAGCTTGAGAGGAAAGACCTTGTGATCACGAAGATCCCACCCCCGTAGGAGGAATTGAAGATGGCTAAGACATTCAAGACAAGTGTTCAAAGATATAACCCAGACGTCGACGACAGTCCCTATTTTCAAGACTTTGAAGTAGAATACGAGCCAGGAATGACAGTACTTGATGCACTGCTCTATATCCAAGACAAATACGATTCGGGTCTTGCATTTCGTTGGGAATGCCGTGGTGGTCAGTGTGGATCCTGTGCAGTCAAAGTCAACGGGACTGCGCGAATATCCTGCCGGACGAAAGTCAATCCTGACGAGGATGTCGTACTAGAACCCCTCGACAAGATGCCAATCATAAAAGACCTGGTTGTCGACATGGCACAAGTCACGTACAGGATTCGACGCATCCGACCCTATGTGGCTCGCGATAAACCCCCTGAACGACCTGAGATCATCCAAGCAGAAGATATCGAGAAGCTTCGAGAAATCAGGAAATGCATAGAATGCAGCGCATGTCTCTCTAACTGTCCCATCGTTGCAGAAACTTGGGACTATCCGGGTCCCATGATTATTCGTCAGCTGGCTCGCCTTCAACTTGACCCTCGTGATGTTGAGGACCGAGTGGCTATGGCGCTTGATGAGGCAGTTTATTCCTGCACAACCTGCAAGATGTGCGAGGACATCTGCCCCAAGAACATCAAGATTCCAAGTCTTGCAGTGGAGCTACTACGGGCGAAGGCCGTGGAGGCTGGCTATCCCCTTGCAGCAGGTCAACAGGGCTTTATTGACCAGATAAACAAGACTGGACGATCCGTTCCTGAGAAGGACACGCCCTTGCTCAAGAGTACTGAGACCGAGGAGTTTCTTGTGGATAACCCTCAAGGCCGGGTGGCCTTCTTCACGGGTTGTCTCATTGACTATCGGATGCAGGAGACTGGTAGAGCTCTTATTGAGGTGCTAAACAGGAACAATGTTGACGTGATTGTTCCCAAGGAACAGTGGTGTTGTGCCAGTCCGGCTTTCAGGACAGGCGATGTACATACAGGAAAGACCGCAGCTGTCCGAGTCACAGAGATATTCGAGGATGTGATGGAGAGATACAACTTGGATGAGGTAGTCGTTGCTTGTGCAGGCTGTGGCAAGACTCTACGTGAGGACCACCGTCCCATTGTTGAGGAGATGCGAGGAGAGCCTCCGAGATTCAAGGTCTATGATCTTGCAGAATATCTTCTCGATGTGATAGGCGAGGAGAACATGGTGAAACCGACAGGTGAGATTAGGATGAAAATCACATATCACGAACCATGTCACCTCGGTCGAGGTCAAGGAGTCGTTGATCAGCCAATCGAGCTTCTCAAGATGATTCCTGGTGTTGAATATATCGAGGACCCCTACAAGAACCGTTGTTGTGGGGCTGGCGGTGGTGTTCGTGCCGGACTGCGTGATCTCTCTATGAAGATTGCCACCACTAAGAAGGAATACATCGAGAAGACCGGGGCCGATATGGTGACCACAGAGTGCCCATTCTGTACAATTCAGATAAAGGATATCATGAAGGGGACCTCTATCGAAACAAAATACATTCCTGATCTTCTAGCTGATTCATACCGAAGAGGTGACAAGAAGTAGATCCTCCCCTGAGGGGGAGAAATCCCTCTCTTGGTTTTCTTTGAATCATGTCTGGCCTCGCTTCAGATTCTCTCGCAGCATACGATGCGTCTGAAGTGCTGCCAGTTCCTGAGGTATGAGTTCCAAGTCGGACAGATTCCATGTTGCATGAGCGAATATTATGACATGTGACCCATTGGGCATGCCATTCAACGAGGCCATCGCGTATTGGGCAGCTCTGACAAGGTTCCACTCTTCTTTTCCAATGTCTGGAATCTTCCTCTCAAAGGCATCTCCTCTTCTGTCCAACATGCTCTTCCAGTAGATGCCTATATTTTCGTTAAGCCACGTTCTCAAGGGTCCACTATGTGGTGAGAGAATCTTAGGGGGTGATTCTTCCCAGTCAGCACCGTTCTGTTGGTCAATGAGAGTTTCTACAGAGATATTTGCATCCTGAAGTCGATTTCCATCAGTGTTATACTCCAGCTCCTTCATGAGCCAATGAATTGTACCTGAGTCCGTCGTTCCATTCTTAGCAGCAATAGCTATTCGATGTGCGAATATCGCATTATGTCCCAAGATTCCATAGTTGACTGTCGCTCTTCTGAAGAGCTCTTTGTATTGCGATACCGACGTAGGGGACGCCATGTCAGCGTAACTAGGTTCCGGATCGAACCCGCTCGGTCTTCGATTGGGCACCTCTCTGACAAGATACTCAGTGAGGTGCCATAGTCCTGCCTCGTGAGGCATTGTGAATCGAGCCTTTGGTAGCTCATGAAGCAGGGATACCGGCAGAATGAACGCATGACCAAGACGATCTGGGTGTTCTGCTCCCAGTGTTGCTGTCATGCGCAGCAGTCTTGTATAGCTACCCTGTGCTGTCAAGGCCACCGCCGAACGAAGGGCACCAACATGATTCTTCTCACGTATCGCCTGTACATACGAGTGAAGGGCATTATCGGGTGATTCTGCTCTCCTCTCGACCTTATACTGTGGTCCTCTTTCAAGGTCCCAGTGGTCTACTGCAGCCAGATACAGTGCTAGGCGCTCAATCAGGAATCTCTGAAGACTCTCTCTGAACTCATCAGGAAGAACTACTGCTGCCTCTCCTGAACTTCTACTCAACAAATTCGGATTAAGTCCACAGTCCTGAATCATACCATGAATTGAGTTAACGAGTATGGTTGCGTGAGGTGTATCATAGGTCCGCTCCTCGTGCCAAGCTGCAGCATGCAGAAGTATCGCCCAGACTGCTGGTGTCTGAGCTCGTGATATCATCTGGTCTACTCGGGTCGCTGCGGTTCTTTCATCGTTCTTCATACAAGCCTGAAAGAAGTTCAACTTCTCACTCAATGTGGCTGACCTCATATAAGACCTAATAGAACAGGCCTCATTTATCTCTTCAGAGAGCGACGAGCTCATACCTAGGATACAATGAACGATTCGTTGCAAACTGGGCAGTTTATCGTTTCTCCCCGAACTGCTATTCGTTCTAGGTTATTCTTGCAATAAGGGCAGGCAGCTATTGTCTTTGGTGCGGGTCCGGTTCCAGTTCCAAGGATGAAGTCTCCCGAATCATGATCTATTCTGCCTGAGAGTTCTCGGCCGTCCAGAAGATCACCCAGTATCTTGGTGGCATTTATTGCATCAACGCCTGATTCTTGGGCGATTCTCTCAATAGGAAGCCGTCTCATGGATTGAATCGTTCTTCTGATTGCGGTGACAGGGTCAACAGTGGCATCCTTCTTCGTAGGGGATGTACCTGTTCCTACATGTTTCTGCTCTAGAGAGATGGAAATAGATGGGATATCTGTTTCTCCTCCGCCCAACTCAGCCAGTTTGGTCTTCAACTCCTCAATTTTCTTCTTATAGTCATTCTCGCTTATCAGACCACGCATATAATCAAGGTCTAAATCTCTGACCTTCTTAGTCAATTCATCCCTATCTTGATCCGAACCCATCGTTCTTCTGTTTCTCCTTGTTATCATCGAAAATCTGATTGTTATATAAGGTGAACGAGAACGGAAAAAGTGACCGGCTCCATCTTTTCCCCAAGTGATATGCCCTCATCATCTAGATGCTTGATGCCCTAGACGAAAAGAGAAAAGCATAGACCTGCGACGATAAAGTCAGAGTGTATACAAGTGCATGAATTCTCGGCCGCCTGCTCGATAGTAGAAACTGCTCTTCAAGCCGCACGCGAACACAGCGCAACGAAAGTAAACGCAGTAAATATTGAAGTTGGCGAGTTCACTTTCTTGGTTCCTGAACAACTGGAGTTCAACTTTGAGATTGCAGCCAAAGATACAATTCTCGAAGATGCCAAGCTGAACATCACCAAGGTTCGAGGGACTCTGGAGTGTGATGATTGCGGTTTTGAGGGAGAATCAGAGTCTGCTCATGAGCTTCCCCCAGAGATTGCAGTCTTTGCCCCTCTGAAGTGCCCGAGATGTGGAGGCAGTTCTACTAAGATAGTGGGAGGAAAGGAGTTTTTCATAACAAACATCGAGGCCGAGATTGACTCAAACAGATAAGGTATGACATGCTGTCGCACATCAATCAGCTAGACAAGAACTGCGTTCATAATACCCGTCTGGCCGGGGCGGCTAGTGACTCTTGCACGCCCTTTCGAGGTCTTGATGATTGTGCCCCGCGTAATGACTTTTCTTCTCTGATAGTCCATATTGGCTGGGTTCTTCTCTACATCTTCAATCTCTACACGGTAGGTCTCATTCTTCTCTGGGTCAGTAACGTTGATCATCTTGACCTTAAGGGCGGGCATCTTCTTATAGGTGCCTTTGCTGTCGACTGTCCTACGCTTGGTCTTACCCACTACGGTCTCAGTTGGTGTGCGACCCTGCTCGTATTTTCTCTTACCTCTGAATTTTCTGAGTCGCGCGCCTGTGGATGTGCGTCTAGATCTTCTATGCCATACACCCATTTCTGACTACCTCTTGGTTGGGTTCAATCACGCACATCTAGAGGTTGTTTTAAACTTTGCTTAGTGACGATGAATACCCAGACCGCATATATCGACCTCTTCAAATACATCTTTGGATGTTGATGGGCCATCAGGTACGTGAAGAACGCATGACGAAGATAGAGACTTCCCATGGTGCCGGCGGGAAGATTATGCAGCGCCTGCTGGAAGAGGTCATAATCCCGTCGTTCAGTCGCCGACATGCAGGTGATATCGGCTTGGATGAGATGGATGATGGTGCAACTCTTAGGATAAATGGGAAGGAACTAGTTGTATGTACCGATGCCCACACAGTTCAGCCCCTCTTTTTCCCGGGTGGCAACATTGGGAAACTCACCGCCTGTGGGACAATCAATGACATTGCTGTTATGGGCGCAAGGCCAATAGCAATGACCAATACTGTCATAGTGGAAGAAGGCTTTGAGATTGATACTCTGAAGTTGGTTCTCGAATCACTTAATGACGTAATCAACTCCCTTGAAGTAGCCATGATTGCAGGCGACACGAAAGTCATGCCAAGAGGCACCATTGACCAGCTGGTCATGTCCACCTCGGGTATAGGAGTGGTGTATGGTGACCGTGCAGTCACTGACAGTGGCGCACAGGACGATGACGCATTGATTGTCACAGGACCGGTTGGCGACCATGGAACCACACTACTAGCGCATCGGGAAGGCCTGGATTTTGACACGAGCCTGATTAGCGATGTGGCGGCATTATGGTCCCCCATCAGAGATTGTCTGGACATTGGTGGCATCAACGCAATGAAAGATCCGACCCGTGGTGGGACGGCTGTTGCCCTCAATGAAATTGCTGCTAAATCTAGAGTTGAAATTGAGATCGATGAGCGAAGTCTCCCCATCCGGCCAGAGGTCAAGTCGTTGTGTGGCATACTCGGTCTCGATCCCCTCCATATGAGCTGTGAGGGAACAGTCGTCATGTCAGTTGAATTCTCAAAGGCCGACGAGATAATTGATGCACTAAAGAAACACGAATCGACAGCACAGGCTAAGGTGATTGGCACAGTTTCGAAGGGAAAAGGGCGAGTGATTATGAAGACTGGCATCGGCGGAAGGAAGATAATACAGGTACCCTACGGGGAACCTGTCCCGCGCGTCTGCTAGAACCTAGTCTGATTGTCATCTTCGACCTCGCGTTGCTCCTCCAGAATCCGCTTCATCTTGTGTTTCAACTGTGCTTTCATCTTGACTTTGTCACGGTCTAACCCAAAGTAGTCAGAGAACAACTGGGTGGTCCTTAACATCTTTGTCCTTCCCTCAGGTTCGCTACGGATGAACTTTTTCTCTTCCAGCTCCTTGACATATTCGTACACGTGTGTGCCCCTGTGGGCCACCAAGTCTGACTGGAGTATCGGCTGTTTCAATGCGATGAATACCAGAGTCTGGAGGGTTGCAAAAGACAGCAAACCTCCCGGAATCAGTCTGCCCACTCTTGGGGTAAGCTCTGGCCTGAGTTGCATCACATAGCGGTCACGTGGGAGCTGGACAACCTCTAGTGCTCCCCCTCTCTTGTGATATTCAAACTCTAAGTCTTTCAGGAGTTTCTCAGTCGTTGATTCTGCCTTCCCAATCAATTCCGACAGTTCTTCGATGGTAAGCGCGCGTCCTGCTGCGTATAGTGCTGCTTCCAGTGTTAGCATATCGTCATCCAATATCCGCACCTACTCCTCGAGTAACTGTTGCTGAAGTATCTCTATCTCTCTCTCAGAAACCTGTGGAGGCTCCTTGATTGTAATCCAGATTGTCCACTCTTCATCCATCCACATATTTACAAAAGCGCGTCCGTGGAGATGTAATACTGCAAAGAACACTCGTACAATTTCCCGTCGAGTGTTGTTCACAAGGATGTCTTGGAATCTTACAGTATCACCAACATCCACGATCTTCCTGAGATCAGAATATACTTCTCCAATGGTCTCCTCGACATCTGCCCTTGTAACATCCATCTGGAAGGATATCGGGTCAAGTTCGTCTTTCGTCCTCCTCTTCTTGGGGGGTGGCCGCCGTCGGATTCCTTTCTTCAACATCTTATCCATTGCAAGAAGAAGCTCTTGGATTGTGACCCGTCTGTTTGTCAGGCGAAATGGAGGTCGAATAAGTGGAATCTCTATGTCCTCGTCACTATCCTCGTCATCATCGGGCAACAGGCCAAGATCTACAAGGTCTCGTGTCTTCTTCATGAAAATAACTGAAGCAGAATAGAGTGCATTGCCTGACACTCTGAAATCAATGTTACCTAACCTTTTCATTTCTTGCAGGAAACCAGCCACTAGTTTGCCCACATCAATATTCCAAGGCTCGACCTTATCAAGCTGGAGCACGTCAGTGAGGAGTATGTATGGTGGTGTAATCCAAAAAGGATTCTCATCATCACTCATGCAGTCCCCGCAACCTCCTCCAAATCAACTGCTACAATCCGAGAGATGCCATCTTGATTAGAAACACCAACGAGCAAATCTGCCTTTCTGACCGTCACATCTCTCAATGAGACCACAACAAACTGTGACTCTTTGGCCATGTCTGATATCAGCAATGCAACATTGTGTGCATTGACATCATCCAAAGCGGCATCAATTTCATCGAAGACATAGAAACTGGCAGGGTTATACATCTGTACTGCGAAGATCAGCGCTAGACCGGTCAGAGTCTTTTCTCCTCCACTCATAGCCTCGAGAGACACCAAGTCCTTTCCTTGTGGTTTAGAACGTACAGTTATCCCTCCCATCAACGGATGCTCAGGATTTTCAAGCATGAGATTTGCCTCGCCCCCTGGGGACAGTCTCGCAAAAACCTTTGCAAAATTGTCTGCAATCTCATTATAGACCTGCAGAAACTTACGTGTCTTCTCCCTCTCCAGTTCCTCCATGAACTCCAGTATTTCTTTATGCTCGCGCTCTAGGGTAGTCTTCTTATCAACTATCTCTTCGTATCTCTCTTTCTCAACATCATAGTCTGTCAGAGCTTTGAGATTTACAGCTCCCATCGCCTCCAGCTCTCGCTCCAGCTCTTTGATTTTCTCCTCTAGGTCTTCTATTTCTCTATAGGTGAGTTCTTCTTTCTCTTTTCTCGCTTCAAGCTCCTCATCCACTTCAGAGAGATTGTCTAACTCCGCTCTGAGGGCAACTATGTCCTCCTCCAATCTTGACTGCTCAGTCTGGAGGCGATAGACTGCCTTCTCATTGTTCGTCTGCTCCTCTCTAATCTCCTCATGCCTCAATCGGAGATTACGTAGGTCTTCTTTCAGTCTGACCTGTCTGACCCTCTTGTCTTTTACCGCATCTTCAATCCTTTCTCTCTCAGACCTCAGATCCAGCATCTCTTCTTCTTTATCAGAGAGTTTCGTGCTTAGATTTTCGGTCTCTTCCTTCAGTTCAGGAATTACCGCAGCAAGGGCCTGCAATCGCATCTCCAGCTCAACACTCTTTGGCCCAAGACGTTCGTCGATTGCCACTTCAAGGCCAGTCACTTCACTATGAAGCCGGTCTCTCTTTCGCCTCATGTGCTCAAGGACTTCTTTCAGATCCTTCATATCTTGCGTGATTTTCGAAGCATCTGACTTCGCAAGCATCTCGTTACAGCTATCTCTCTGTTTTCTGATATGTTCCCGATGTGCCGAGAGTTCTTGATCTCTCTCTCTTAGCTCCGCAATCTGCTGTTCAAATGCTTCAATGGAAACTTCGGACTTCTGGATGACCTCTTGGAGTGCCTCTTCCCGAGCTGTTTTCTCTTGAAGGTTCTCCTCATCTCTTTCCAGCTCGATTCTCTTACGGTAATTGTTCTTCGAAAGATCTTGGATTTCTAGACCTAGTTCCTTCTTCCTCTCTCTGAGGTCGTCCTGTTTCTTCCTTAGATTCGCATGGATTCTCTCTAGGCCCTGAAGCTTCTCAACAATCTCAGGACTTCTATCCTCAAGTTGAAGGGTGAGCCCTGATCCTCCCCTGGTATAGTGTCCCCCTGTTATGAGCCCTGATCTCTCCACTAGGTCCCCATCAAGGGTCACTGCTCGTTTGCCCTTGAAACCAAGCCGTTTTGCTGATTCAAAATCTTCCGTGACTATAGTATCAGAAAATGTGAACTCAAATGCAGCTTGGAACTTCGGATCGAAGCTTACCAGGTCTATTGCGTAGCCAATGACACCAACCTCATCCGGTGTTCTGCCGGGACTTCTTGTGCGAATCTTGTCAAGCGGGATGAAGGACGCGCGTCCGACCCTTTCCCGTTTCAAGATGTTCACGCATTTGGTGGCAACCTCTTCATCTTCAACCACCACATAGGTCAGCCTGCTTCCACCTGCAATCTCCATGGCGATTGCATAGTCGGGATCTATTGTGCCAAGCTCTGCAACGGTGCCGTGGACTCCTTCGATGATATCATTGTCACGCAATTCCAGTACTCGTGCCACAGCTATCTTTCTTTTCAGAAAGGCCTCTTCAGCCTCCTTGAGGGCATCTTGTCTGGCCTGAAACTTGATGAGCTCTTCTCTGGTGGAACTCAACACACTCGCAGCTTCGCTGACCTCTGCATCAACAGTCTCCAGCTGTGCATTCACAGTATCCAGTTCTTTCTGTTTCTTCTCTTCTTTCTTCTCAGATTCTTTCAGATTTTCTCTCTTTGTTGGAACCGTTTCTTGTAGTTCCTGAAGCTCGGCTCTTGTGCGTTCGAGGCCTTCGGTTGCATCTCGAAGCTCCTCATAGGCCAAACCTAACTCTCGGTCGTGAGACTTTATTGCTGAACGCACATCAGATACGGCCTCGTCAAGAGATACCATCTGATTGTTGAGGTCCTGAAGCTTTTGCTGTGTTTCATAGTAACTCTCTTGTTCACGGTTGAGGCTCTCCTCGAGGGCTCCTATCTGGTCAGTTGTCCTGTCGATCTCGATATTCAGAGATTCTAGTTCCTTTCGCTTTGATTTGACCTGATTATCAGCCACTTCCAGTTCTTGCTGCACGGCCTCGAGTTGTTCCTTCAATGACTGGCGTTCATCTCGCTTCTCCTTGAATGTATCTTCGGCTCTCTCCAAGTCGTTTCGGATGTGATCTACTGCTGCAGAGATAATACCATACTGCTCAGAAATCCTTGCAGAATCCCCTCCCGTGATCTGATCTATCTGGCTATCAATACTGTCGATTTCAGATTCTGCATTCTCTATTTCTTGTTCAACCTCTACGAGTTCTCTGTTGAGTTTCTCCGCTTCTTCTGCTCTTTCTGCAAGCGTTTCATTGATTGTATCAATTCTCGTACTTGACTTGACTATGGTCCAAGCAAGGTTATCGATCTGAATATCCTGAATCTGCTCTCTCATATTCTGATGGCGGAGGGCATCGGTTCTCTCATATTCTAATTTCTCAAGCTGCCTTCTTCTCTCCTGAAGCTGGGTTTCCACTCTTGATAGATTCGCCTCACTCTCCGCCAGCTTCTTCATTGCTCGCTCCTTCTGCTCGTCATAGGCTGAGATTCCAGCTATCTCTTCAACGAGTTTTCGTCGGTCATTAGGACTGACTTGGACCATCTGAGCGATTTCCCCTTGGAGCACAAGATTGTACCCATTTGGGTCTACGCCGATTCCACCAAGAATGTCCAGCACCGTGGAACGTGTTACATTCTTTCCGTTGATTCTACATGTTGAAGTTCCTGATTCATCAAGCTCTCTCTCTATCACTACTCTATCAGACTCAATCTGTAACTTGCGGTCTTTGTTGTTGAAATAGAGCTCAACCGATGCTTTGCTGGCTTTAGGCGGCATATCCGGCTTGGGCGGCGAATAGAGGAGATCCGAGAACACATTCGCTCGAAGGGTCTTTGCGCTAAGCTGTCCGAGTACGAAAAGGATGGCATCAATGACGTTTGATTTTCCCGAACCATTTGGCCCAACGATGCATGTAAACCCCTTGCTGAACTTTATTGTGACGGTATCTCGTCCGAAACTCTTGAAGCCCTTGCATACCAGCTTCTCTATGTGAACCAAGACACCTTCCCATCCATGACCATTCTTACATCAGCAATATACACTGTGAGCTTCTGTTTCTATATCACTAGGAGGATACAGACTCCTAAATACACTTGGTAATACCTAAGTATTACTTTGGGGCTCGTCGAGGTATAATCTCGATTGCGTCGTGCTACTATTGTTAGCTACAAAAAGGTAGCTCTGTCTGACTTCTTATTCTGTTAGCATGTTGACTAGCGCCCGTTTGACGGCCATTCTGATTAGACCCATGGATTCCCGAGCGTTCTCTCCAGCTATTGCTGCAAGAACCAGTTTGACATCACCGAGGATAATGACAAGTCCTTTGTCAGCTGCTATTGCTATCTCGTTTAGGCCCCCCTTATCGAGCCCGCTAACCATTTGTGCCGAATTTGAGGCTATGTTGACCGCCAGATTGGCAACTTCGCCGTGTTTGATATCGCCAGTGATTGTATGGCCAAAAACAACATTTCCCTCAGCGTCACATACAATCATACCTTGAATGTCTGCATTTGCAGCCATTGTATCGGCAACTATGGTTTTGATTTTTGATTCATCAACCATCTCTTTACTTCTCCTAGGGCTTCTGCGAATCTATTCTCTCTTCCTAACTGACCCGTTTATATCTTCTGTTAGCATAGCATATAGGCTCTCTCTTCTGTACCTTACAGTCAGAGCACAAGCTATACCATGGACATTGTTCACTCGAGGTTTCCAGATAATATCCTGGATCTGATAACCTCAGTTCGCTGTGAACTGCTCTACAATCTCATGCTCATCTAGTAAGGTCCAGCAATACAGGCATTTGATTCGTATCGGCGACATTGAAACAACCTGGTACTTGGGTTCTATTGGCTCACGTTCCTTATTGGTTATACATCGCGTATTAGGACATTGGACTATGTTAGTGAAGGTAGACGGAAGCTTGATGCGGGTCTTCCGAACAACCTCGTCATCCTTGATGAGGTTGATTGTTGCTTCGGGTGCTACAAGAGCTATGCGTGCAACTTCCTCATCCTCAAGGAACCGCTCTTCAACCTTCACAATATCCTTGGTACTGATTCTGGAGCTTGAGATGTTCATTGCCAAGGTGACCGTATTTCCTTCTTTGCCGGAGATCCCCAAGATTTGTAGAACTTCAAGTGCATGGCCCGCACGAATGTGATCAATCACGGTTCCATTGTGTATTTTGACAATCCTGATTTTGTCACTCTTCTTGACCAAACAGATCACCTTTGAACTATGACTTGCCCCTCCTAAACAAGGTATTAGACTTTCCCATTCGAATTAGCGTTTAAAGGTAGGCGAAAGTTGATATGTGCACCGCTTGACAAAGGACCGTAAGATTGGTGATATTGACTTGGTCTTAGAAAGTCTGGGAAGGTCACTCAATTCCGCACTGAAGAAGCTCTTCGGTGCAAGCGTCATTGATGAAGAGCTTGTCAAAGAGCTTGTCAGGGACCTTCAGCGAGCACTGTTACAAGCGGATGTTGACGTGAATCTTGTTCTAGCAATAACTAAGAGGGTGGAGGAACAAGCCCTCGATGAAAGCCTTCCGCGGGGCGTATCCAGACGAGAGCATATTGTACGAGTTGTATGGGACAATCTTGCCCTCTTCTTGGGGGAGAAGCCAGTCCCTCTCACAATACATCCGGGTCAGCCCAATGTTATCATGCTTGTTGGGATACAGGGTTCGGGGAAGACAACTACTGTGGGTAAGCTTGCCCGATATTATCAGAAGAGGGGTATTCGTAGCGGAGTGATATGTGCCGATAACTTCCGACCGGGCGCATACAACCAACTCAAACAACTGGCCGAGAAATCTAATGTTCCATTCTACGGGGATGAGAAAGAAGATAATGCCTCCAAACTCGCCAAGCGGGGTGTGGAGGAGATGAAGAGGAGAGACGTGGAGCTCATTCTCATAGATACTTCCGGTCGGCATAGAGAGGAATCTGGACTCATAAAAGAAATGAAGGATATCGCGAAAGCCGTGAAACCCCAAGAAATCATCTTGGTGATTGATGGCACCTTGGGTCAACAGGCTAGTGCCCAGGCTGCTGCTTTCAAGGAGGCCACCGACATCGGCTCTATAATCGTTACCAAGCTCGATGGTGGAGCAAAAGGGGGCGGTGCGTTATCTGCTGTAGCCGCTACGGGAGCGCCGATCAAGTTCATAGGAGTCGGTGAGGGGATGGATGCCATTGAAACATTTAATCCCACCAAGTTTGCGGGAAGACTTCTAGGAATGTCAGACATCAAGGGTCTCATAGATAAAGTCCGAGAGGCTCAGATAGATGTTGATGAAGATGCGGCCATGCGCCTGATGAAGGGCCAGTTTACGCTGAAAGATATGATGGTTCAGATGAAGCAGCTGAAGAAGATGGGTCCGATCGGAAAGGTCATGGAGATGCTGGGACTACAGTACAAACTTCCCGATGATGTGGCAGAACTCCAAGAGGAGAACCTCCGGAAATTTGAGGTCATCATGAACTCGATGACGAAAGAAGAGCTCAACGATCCAAAAGTCATTAAATCATCACGAATAAGGCGTATCGCACGAGGCGCAGGGGTCCAACCTGAAGATGTCAGAGAGCTTCTGAAGCAGTACGAACAGATGAAGAAGATGATGAAGGCCATGAGCAAGCAACGGAGAGGGAGAAGAGGGGGCTTTCCAGGAATTCCCGGAATGCCCGGCATGTAGTGGAACTACTACGGGTTCTAGAGAGGTAGATGGTTTATTTGCGGACATATATGGTGCTGTTCGATTCAATTCCCATTGAGAAGAGTAAGATCCGAGCAGGGACGAATCCAGCTAACTTGGTGGCAGCCTGCCGGTGTGTGAATACATCATTGTTTGTTTCTAGGGATCTCAGAAGGGATGTTGAGATATCGCTGGGCCGGTCTGAAGACAATCTGGTTTCGCTTATCACATTTCCAGGAGATGAGCTGAAGCGTGTGTCACCGGATGAGCGTTCAATCTCGTTCTTCATCATGAAGGCCACCCAGCATCTTGACGAAATGGATCTGGGGCAAGAGAAGATCATGGATAATGGGATTAGATTGGAGAAAGGGACGATGGCGAATATGCTCGATTCCTTCTCTAAGAGGCCGATGTACTTAGCGGATCAAGCATCAGACACTCTCCCCGACCAAATCAGTCTGAACCCGCAAGGTGTCTTCGTGTATATAGTCGGTGGCTTTTCAAAGACTCTTTCACAGAAGGTTTCTTTCGAGCGTCTTCACAAAACGAAACACCCTGAACGTTTCATCAATGATTTGAACAGAGCTTTTGACTATTCATGAGATGTCTCCTTTAGGAAAGCTTCATAATGAATCAGACAAAGATATCAAATATTCAAAGCCTATCTACGAGTATGAGTTAGATTGCCAACCAATGTCACTCCGGAATTCGATAAACAGCGGCTGATATATGAGGATACAGAAGACCTCCAACAGAGGATAGTAGAGCTTGAGAAGCTTCTTGGACTCGCTCCCAATCATAAGGGGGCCGAGAGAATGGTTGGTGACTATCGCAAGAAGCTTGCCAAACTAAAGGCCGAACTAGAAAAGAAGAGGGAGCAGGAGAGGCAGCGCAAGTCCAGCGCAGGCCCAGAGGAGGGCGTTATCCGAAAGGAGGGTGCCGGTCAGATATGCCTCATTGGGGCAACAAACAGTGGCAAATCAGCCCTTGTCAACGCTGTGACAAATGCAGATCTAACGGTGGCGGACTATCCACTCTCCACACCAATCCCAACACCGGCAATGATGCATCTCGAAGACATCAATATCCAGTTAGTTGAGCTCCCCGGTCTTTTTGAGGGGAGCTATAATTCTGCAATCGGCCGTCAATCACTGTCAGTGGCACGGAATTCTGATTGCATTGCTCTGGTTGTTGATTTGTCCCAGGATATCGACAGGCAAATGAACATAATCATGGGAGAACTTGATAAGGCGAGAATCAGGCTGAACCGGGAGAGGAGCGCAGTCAGGGTAGAGCGAACAGGAATGGGTGGGCTTATGATTTATGGGGCGCACTACTATGAGGGCTCGAAAGACGAAGTCATTGAGTATCTGAAAGACAGGAAGATTACCAATATGATTGTGCGTTTTCAGATGCCGGCAACTCTAGAGCATCTGCAAGATGCTCTTGATTCAAGCGTGGCCTACATCCGCGCTATGATGGTTGCAACAAAGGGCGATGCAGCACATTCCGAGGCACGATACAAGGAGCTTCAAGAAAAATACGGTGAGAGGTTTCACATAGTTCCAGTCAGTGTCAAGAGCAAGGAAAATCTTGACAAGATGAAATGGGCTATGTATGAGCATCTCGATATTCTCCGTGTCTACACAAAGACTCCCGGGAAAAAGAGAGAAGACAGACCCATAGTCCTACCAGAGGGATCGGTAGTAGAAGATGCTGCGGAGAAGGTCCACAAGGAGCTGTTCGTGGAGAAATTCAGAGCTGCAGTGATTATTCGGAAAGAGTCGAAGATAAAGAGAAGACAGGTGGGTCTGAACTATTCTCTTCAAGACGGTGATGTGCTTCAGTTGATGCATCGTTAATATAGCCGATGAGATGGTCTTGATGACGAGTGAGGCAGCTGAACTTGACAGACTTACAGTAGTACTTGTTGAACCTGAAACTCCAGGCAATGTGGGTTTCACCGCCCGAGTCATGGCAAACTTTGGCGTGACAGATCTCCGTATTGTGGGCACAGATCCCCGGAATGAGGAGGATGCGCAGATCTACTCGGTTCATGCCCTTGGGATTCTCGAATCGGCTACTATCTTTGAAACTCTTGAATCAGCTCTGAGTGGTATTCACGCTGCATGGGCTGCCACCGCCCGGATAGGTGGGAATCACAGTGTAACAAGAGCGGTGGTTCCCTTGCCCGAACTCCCAGACCCGCTCTCACTAGATGGAAGAGTGGCTCTTGTATTCGGACGAGAGAGCTCAGGTCTCACAAATCAAGAAGTCGCCGTCTGCGACCTGGCATTTTCAATTCCTGTTTCTGAGAGGTATACGAGCATCAATCTGAGTCATGCAGTGGCTGTGACCCTCTATCATATGTTTGTGCAGTATTCAGAAGTGGAAGATTTCTCGCGATCGTCTGCCCGTCCTGCCAATAGAACAGAGAAAAAGCAGGCTACCATATTCTTCAATGAACTGGTTGACATGGTTTCTTTCCGTGACTTCAGAAGGCCACTTGTCAAGCAGGTATTTGAGAATCTGTTGGGTCGTTCCTATCTCACCGGACGCGAAGTCACAACCCTCATAGGCACAATACGGAAAATCTTGGAGAGCCTAAGAGAATCCAGGAATCATTCAACATAGCCATAGCCCATCTTGCGGGCTAGCTCAGGATCAATCTCATCAAATACAACTTTGCATGGAGTTGGCAGCTTTGGTGCAGCTTTCTTGAGAGCCTTCATGGCTGTCCCAATATGTTCTCTATTGACTCTTACAGTCATTAGAGGCTGTCCAGCATCGACTCTTGCTGCCAGGCCTATGACCTTGCCAAATGCCTTTCTCATACCATCCTGAACACGATCTGCGCCAGCACCTGAAATCATCTTGTTTTCACGCAGATAGTGAAACGGCTTGACCCGTACACGGAGATGATAGTTACGGCGTGTTGCATTCCTGAGCAACCATCGGTTAGCGGCAATTCTCGCCGCCTCAAGCGCCTGGTGACGGATCTGACATGTTTCAAGACCGACCAAGGACAGGACAGCTTCAAAGTTCCCGTTCGTGGTTCCCATATCAAAAGATACGATGCGGGAGGCTGGCTGCCTGTGAATATACCGCTTGCGCACATACGGAGGACGGTTTTGTTCTCTGTAGCAGTGGCCTGGTCGTTTACCCATTTTGATTCACCTTGGTCAATCGGTCTATGGCCTTGAGTGGCCAGATTCATTGCAACGCCTTGATGTCTGAATAAAAGGATTTTGGCATGGCTCTCTGAATGGAGCAGTGACAGCTTACGATTCGTTTCGTTTTCAATGAGAAGAGATTGATGTGCTCGTTCATCACTTACCGCCTGTCTGTACAGGTCTTCTAGCAAATCGTCAAGGTGCCAGGATTGATATGCTGCCTTCAAGGAATGTCCATGGCATGGGCAACTCATTCTCTGTTGAGAGCCCCGATTACAAGTAATGGGAAGAGGATTGTGGCGTCACCTATCACGGTTTCAAAATCTGCATTCTTTTGCATTTTCTGCCAAGATACACCCTCCACCAATGGAGCGCCGCCGAGGCTTCCGCCCTCTGGTCGATCCAGTGTTATTTGAACTGCCATGTCGAGCCCCCCCTTCAGAATGGTACTTCCCATTGTGAAGTGTTTTGTGAGTCCGCCACCTAGCATTATAGCACCGGTCCTTTTTGCTTCCATTATCATTGTTCCTAGTATACGGAGATCCTTGACAAAGTCAAGTGAGAAATTGGTTGTCGTGCTGAATGTATACATATGAAATCCGAGCATCGAGTCCATGAGTCCAGGTGAGAAGATGGGTACTCCTTTGAGATATGCCTGCCTGACAATCGATGAAGAATCCGTTAGGGTGGATCCGAGTTCTGATAGAAACTCGCTTGGAGCAAGGCCGGTCAGCTTTCGTTGATTGAGAGTATCTAGAAAGTGATAGATTCGTGCCTCCAATTCCTCAAAGTCCTTATCTTTGACAAAGATGTCTGCAATGCGTCCCATCCCTGCAGACCTCAGCTCCGCGTCGTTTCTTCCTTGGGGCACGCGATAGTGTCTGCCGCTGTAAGCCTCGATAAGATCATGCACAATATTGGCACCACTAGTCACAATTCCATCAATCAATCCTTCGCGAACTAAGTGGGATATCAAGAAACGCATTCCGCCCGGTACCATGGGGCCGGACATAGATAAATACGTGAAACAATCGGAATCCTCAAACATTCGGGCAGCTATATCTGTTGCTCTACCCATTCGTCCTGCGCCCAACACACCTACCCGTTCCATTTGACGCACAATCTCTGCTACAGACATATTGACTTCTACTGAGATGTGACTTACAGGATCCACCATTATCGCTCATGTCGAACCAGATTTGAAAGATGATAAACCATTCTGTAATGAAAAAGTGAGCGTGAGCACAGGTGTTCGCCGGGAGGGCCTGACCCGAACCCACGCATTCCGTAACTAATTACCATGGCATGAACAGTCTGAGAACGGTTCAAGATTACGTGAAGTAATGGTCTTGTTGACAGCACATCCACATTTTGGAGAGAAGACCGAAAGTAATACTACAGTTTCGGTATTCAATAGGCTTTAAACCAATGTCCATGAGTGTTAGTCATGCAATTGTTACTTGACAGCTTTGTTTTGTTCATAATCATTTTCGCATTAGGATTCCAATTCCTTTGGATGTTCGTTGTCCGAAAAGCGAGAGATAATTATGTACGAGATATCACTCATTTCCGTGAACCCAAGGGTCCACTATCCAAATACTACAGTTGGCGAATTGGAAGTGTAAGAAGAGCTGCATCTGAGTCACTGATTGTGAATATGTTGGCCATTGCCGCGGTGGTTATCTACGCGCTCATTCTTGATAGCATCTATATGATAGTAGAGCTGTTGCCTTTCATCATTCTCGTTGCAGCAGTAGCAGTAGTTGGGGCGGTACTTGTAGCAAGACGCGTCCACAACTTGATTGAAGCAAGAAGAGGGGTTGAGATGCGGCTTGAAAACTCTGAATACCTTGTGGAAGGGGCAAGAAATATCATCAATGATCTCCTCATCTCGGAATCTGAGTCAAAGGGGAGGACATGGTTTGCGCTCTTTCAGATTGCTCAGCGCCAAGACAAGACGGGATGGTCGGTTCGCGATGTTATCTTGGAGAAAGAAGAGGAGATAGAGAAGCGAAGCGCAGTTCAGAATACTAAGTCAGGCTCTGCAGATGAAGGGCCGGGTATAGAAGCCTAGAAGAAACCCACATCGGGACAGAGTAGCTCATTCAGCAAGTCTTAAATGGAGTCTCTAGCGCGTCAACGAGACCTGATTACACGGGGAATTCCGAAAATGTCAGAGAGTGATATAGTTAAAGGCCGTAGAGGTGTGGTCACCAGCTACCGGAGAGGGAAGCATCTACAGCACCCAAACCAAGTGATACTCCTGTTTGACGGCATCTCATCACGAAATAAGGCAGCTACCCTAGTCGGTAAGAAGGTTGTATGGGTTTCGGAAACCGGCCGTGAGTTCTTGGGTAAGGTCTTGGCACCCCATGGTAACAGTGGTGCAGTGAGAGCCAAATTCAGAACGAACCTCCCAGGCCAAGCAATAGGGACTGCGGTCACACTCCAATAGTACGTGTGTCAAGTTTTATCAGAATGTTATCGGTAGTTAATGTTGGCTCCGATGACGATCTTGGCTATCTGAGGGTCTATCCCAAGGACGAATCATAGTTAAGCCGAGGAGCCACCAATCAAACAGAAAGAAGCCTGATTCTGATGTTAGAAGTATTGGTCGTACTCTGGGCATACTGTCTTGCTGGACTCACTCTCAAAATAGGAGATGATTTCCTGGATGAGGCTAACAGATCTGATTCTGCATGGCTTCCACTTGGGATTTCCGGATTCTTCTTTGGCTTCTTGATGAGCATATCTGAAGCGGATATGGTCTTGATGGTTTCAATCATCCTTGGCGTTCTTGCCTCTGGAAAAGTCAACCGCCCCCAGTTTGGAATAGGGTTCGTTGTGATGGCTCTCGCGTTGCTGTTACATGGCGTTCCTCCTGTCACCGAGTTATACCGATGGTTGACATCACTTGCCATACTTTTCTTGGCTTCGGTATTGGATGAACTGGGGAACAACTGGGCCGATGGACGCAATCCGTCAGTCTTATCCCCCTTCTTTGAGTATAGGTTCACATTGAAGATTTCTGCCATACTCTTACCTCTTGTCTGGCCTGACTTTCTGCTTACAGCAGTCGGCCTCTGGGTCTTTGATTTGGGTTACGAGCTTGCAGGGCGATTGATACGACACTCCTATTCGTAGTTCTGAAGTAATGAAAATACCCCCTTTTACTAGTTAAAGTGTCAGATTTCCTCCTTGCTGACACGTAGTCTTGAATACTCTCAGGGGAGGGATGGAACGCAGAAGTTTCTTGCAGGTGACGTTCACTCACCAAATTGTAAGAAACGGATTATGCAAGACTAC
>CAYYQL010000001.1:0-319225 GCA_964473825.1 uncultured archaeon | reverse complement strand
GAATCAGACGATGTGGTCAATCCGCCTCTGAATTCTTGTATTATTGGACAGAGCCTCGGACACCAAAACACGAATAAGAATGGTCGGGAATGGGGAGTCAGGATGAAGCGAGCGGAGCTATACACCAAGATAAAGGACCGGATACGGTGCGATCTCTGTGCGAGGCACTGTGTCCTAGGCGAGGGCGAGATAGGCTACTGCAGAGTACGGGTTGTGAATGAAGGCGAGCTGTACACGAAAGTCTACGGGTTGATTGATGGCATGGCACCAGACCCAATCGAGAAGAAGCCGATGTTTCACTTCGCCCCTGGCTCACACACGTTCTCAATTAGCACTTCGTGTTGCAACTTCCACTGTAAGTTCTGTCTGAATTACCACTCATCTCAGCGGGAAGAACCTACTGGAAGGAAGATGAGTCCAAACGACGTTGTGTCTCTTGCGAAGAAGTACGACTGTCAAGGAATCAGTTACACTTACACTGAACCCACCATCTTCATGGAGCTTGCGCATGATACAGCAGAGATAGCTCACTCGGAGGGAATGTATAACACATTCGTCACCAATGGCTATGAGACACCAGAAGCCATAGAGTACATTGCACCGTATCTTGACGCTGTAACAGTTGACTTCAAGGGTAGCGGAAACAAGGACTTCTACAGGGAATATATGGACGTACCAAGCACGAAACCAATTTTCACGGCATTGAAGAAGTTCAAGGAAGAGGATATCTTCATAGAACTCACTAATCTCATCATCCCGGAGCTCGGGGATTTTGAGGATGACACACGTGAGCTCTCCAAGTGGATTGTTGGCAACCTCGGAAGCCTGACTCCGCTCCATCTGACTGCATTTGGGCCTACCTATCAGATGACTGATTTGCCTAGGACAAGCCCATCCACTCTAGAGAAACACATGAAGGTAGCAAAGGCTGCGGGACTTGAGTTTGTCTACTCCGGAAATGTTCCCGGTCATGATGGTGAGAACACGTACTGCCCAGACTGTGGATACAAGGCTGTAGAAAGGTATTCTGTCTACTTGAAGAGCAACAACCTCGATGAGAATGGCAAGTGTCCGAATTGCGGACATGACTTGAACATAGCCGGGGTGCAGTGGATGAAACGTGGTGCAAGTAGCAGGCCGTTCCTCTGAGGAGATTGCTCATGCACGTTCTGGGCATCAGATGGTTGCACGTTGATGATCAGCTATACAAGCATGGAATTCAGGTTTGGAGCGACGAAGAAGAGGACCGTGCAACGAAACTTCTAAACCGGGGAACCAAGATCACCTGGACACTTTTGGGTCCTCGCCGGTGCATCGGCTATAGAGATAGCCAAGGACGGCGCCAGCGATGTCCTGAACGTTCTCTTGTGAGGAGCGGTCAGAAACGATGTGGACCGTGCTCAGCAATGGATTTCTATGACGAGTGCGTTTTTTGCGACGGTAGTATCTGCAGGGCTTCACCGGAGCGCAGGGATCAATGCAGAGATGCCGATTACTCTGTCTATGGCACAGTGTTCGGTGACGGAACCCTGAAGGTTGGGGTCTCTGTCCGAGGGCGATTAATGATACGTTGGTTGGAGCAGGGGGCGGATGTTGGTGCAGTATTGGCAGAGGTGCGGGATGGGAAGAGGGCCAGGGCCCTCGAACGGCTGCTCTCACAACATGCATATGTCACCAAGTCCGTCAGATTCGGCCGTAAAGTCGATGCCCTAACTCACTCTATCTCACTTGCTGAGGCTAAGAAGATGGTTCAGTTTGTCTGTGACAGTAATGCGTTCTCTGAAGCATTTGGCAAGTCCGGTCTACAGCTGCAAGAACCTAGACTTCAATCACTGGATTCCTACTATGGGCTTCCCCATGTAGATACAGTTCCCAACGTCTGGCCAGCGCAGCGTCGTGGACTCCATGGGCAACAGGTTCTTGGTGAGATTCTGGGGATGAAAGGACCACTTCTTCTTGTTGAAACTGGCAGGATTATAACTGCGATCAACCTGAAGAGACTGGTTGGGTACACTATAGATGAGGAGAGTGAGGTCAACTATGTTTCTCAGTCAAGTCTGCTCGAACACTTCTGATAGAGGCAACAAGACAGCTTCTATGACTGCGAGACAAGAGAGGCATTACTCAAAGTTTGACTCGGTGAGAGGGTGTTTAGCACCCTTAGCTTATTATTCTAGTATGTAATAGGCTGGATGAGATGAACTCAATCGCCATCGACGAAGAAAAGGTCCGATATATCTCTCTCGTTCGAAGAGAGGGTGGTGAGCCAATATTGGGGATACCATACAGAGAGATGCGAGTGGACCCGGACTTGGTGGCAAGCTTTGTCTTGGCTGTGGTGATTTTCGAGAACCGTCAACTCAAGACATTCCAAAAGGAGGGGTATGTCGTTGTCATAGAAGAGGGCAATCATGTTGTAGGACTGCTCATCGTTGATTTGGTTGACGACGATACTCCTTATCGTGATACTCTCAAAGAGGTGATAGCAGAGTTCGAACGGAGATATTCGAAACAACTCGAACGATGGGATGGCGACATTCGTCCGTTTCGAGAGTTTGCTCTCGACATTCTTGGGTTCTTCCCATACCAGAGATTTGACTCTAGTCTGGTGCCACGAGTTATACACAAATCTGAAGCCGTTCCCGACCGACAGCAGAGAATTCCTTGGAGTGTCGGAGAAACAGACGAGAAACTGCAGATGATTCTCAGTTATGTGAACGGCAAGAGGAGTATCCTAGAGATAGAAGATGCATCTGGCCTCTCAGAAGATGAGATTATGGCTATATTCTCGATGCTGATTAAGTACAACTGGATTTCTTTGAGCCGACCCCTTGAGGCTGATACGGTCTTGAGGAAATTGAGCGATCCTCCTCAGTTCCTCTTAGGTGTGTATGGTGAGGAGCTTGTCCAGCTGGTTGAACTCTGTGATGGGTCAAGGTCTCTGATTCAAGTCGTCGAAGAGGTTCCATATAGTCTTGAGGTTGTACGAACTGTAGCACGGAATTTGATTGAGGCAGGGGTGTTGGGCTATGAGGAGTAGGTCAATCATGAGAAGGAGTCTGGATGTAGGAGAAGCATCTGAGGAGGGGATTTGATACAATGGGCTACGACCTTTCCAATGTCCGATATATCTCGCTGATCCGACTGGAAGGCGGCGAATCCATTCTTAACATTCCATATGCAGAGCTCACTGTTGACCCCGATCTCATCGCCGGTTTTGTTACTGCCGTGATTATTTTTGCCAAGACGCCGATTAGAACCATTCGCAAGGCTGCCTACGATATCCTGATTGAAGTCGGCGAGACTGTGTTGGTTCTGCTTGTCGTCGACCCAGTCCCGAACGAGGAGCCATACAGGAAGAAGCTTCGGGCAATCCTTGAACGCGTAGAAGTTGAACACGGGGAGAGTCTTCGTAGGTTTGAGGGCGACGTTCGGAAGTTCCGGGACTTTGCATTGAGTGTCATTATGGAATTCCCCTTCTCCATCCCTGACATGGAGTTGGTACCCTTTAGGAGAAGGAACGGCGTCGACTTCCCTTACCGTGTCGGTATTGTTGACAGAAAGCTTGAGACTCTTGAGAACTACATCAACGGAAAGAGAAACATCGCTGAGATTCTTGGGCTAATTGACCTACCTGACGAAGAAGTTATCGCCCTCATCTCTCTATTGAAGAAATACAAATGGATTGATTTCCGGCGGCGGCTCAGACCCAGCGACATCTTGGAACAAAGAGATTGTTCAGGTTCTAACATGATACGTCTGCGTCAGCAATATGGCGCCCCAGTCGATGATCTTCTCGAGGCTATGGATGGCAAGGATTCCATCGAGTCTGTTATTGCCAAGCTTGAAGACGCACCTTTCGGTTTTGACCGCAACGCGATTTGGTTCTTGATAAACAAACTTGTGGAAGAGGGTTGTCTGTGTCTGAAAGGCACTCTCTAGATTGGGGTATCGCAGCCGGGAATCCCCACAACGTCGCTTCTGCATAGCTTGCAGTTAGAGAACTGAGGGAGCCAGTCTGAGGCCTGAAGACGAGCCGCTTCCACTTCGGCATGAGTCGGTGCTCTGCGTGTCTTCATGCGTCCAAGAGGGATCAGGGGGATTATGTTCTGCAATGAGACATCGTGGTCAGAGAGAGATTCGGCAAGTGTACAGACATCTCTGTCATTGACACCCGGGATGAGAACGGTATTCACTTTGATTAGCATGCCCTCATCAACTGCTGCATCAATGCCTTGAAGCTGTCTTTCTATTATTGCTCTCGCCATCTTGAGGCCCTCAAGGCGTTTTCCATCCAGTACTGCCCAGTCATAGATCTTTGCCGCCGTTTCTGGGAGAGATGTACTCATAGAAACAGTGATGGTTCTTGTTCCAAGTTTGGCAAGCTTCTTGCTGCATTCAGCAAGGAGGGTGCCATTCGTGCTCAGGCAGAACTCGATATCTTTTCGTGTTCTCCGAATCTGCTTGAAGACCTCGAGTGCTCTTCCATTCAGAAGTGGTTCGCCTGGACCTGAAACGGCCACAATCCCTAGATTCGACCGACTTCCCAACTCGCGTGTGATTATCTCTACCGCCTCAGCTACAGAGATGACTCTGTTTGAATAAGCTGGCTGTAAGGCGTTACAACCATCACGCGAGTTCTCACAGAAACCGCATTGCACATTACATCCTGCTGCTACCGGCACGTGTATTCGTTCCCAAAGGCCCTCTCTCTCGCTGGCCCAGCATGGATGCAGTTCATAGGGATAGTCCTTGTCCATTATGCTTGACTCATATGAGTTCTTGAAGAAGTCTGGCTGCCTCTCTGGCTGCACGTTTCGCATCATTGAATATCAGACCAAGAGTTGCATTCTCTGGAGCAGTCACTGTAAGCAAGTAGTCTTCTGTGACAGAAACTACCAGAGTTGTTCCTAGCGTTCCCTGGATTATGATTGACTCCAGATTACCCTGCCGAAGCTCCCGGACCGTCTGCTCGCCGGCAGAGTAGACGCTTGCTACCATGGCTGCGATGCCAACATCTTCCATTCCCGTGTGGAAGTAGCTGACAAAGGGAAGACCTTCAACGGAGAATATGGCGGAACCGAGTATTGGCGAGTTGATGGAGAGATCTTTCAGTAGTTCCTTTATCAGTTCAGTAACATCAACTGCGCTCTGTCTGTGCAAGTCTTACACCTCGTGTTCTTCACTGCCGGAGAATCGTTCTCAAACGGCAACCATCTCTAATAAACTCTCAGCACATAAAGGTTAGGAGCTGGTCTTTCTCTCTCGGGAAGAACTGCTAAGCTATTCGATGAGCCTGACAGAAGTTATGGTATCACTGTGTAGAAGGTCTGCTGGACTCTTCATTATCTGAAGAACATTGTCAGCGTGTTGGTGGAGACCATTCTTCCGAAGAAGGTCGACATATTCCATGCCATTGGTTATTGCCAGCCCCTCTTTCGGCCTTCCGTTCTGGCATGAATCAACTATTTCATCTGCTGACAGGAGTCTACAACTCAGCTTCTCTCCCTTATGCTTCTCTAGATGGGAGATACCCTTTCTGGAGATACCGCGATTCTCCTTCTGTTCATTGGTGTACGCCCTTCTCCTTCCAATCCTCCTGAGTCGGGGAATCCCTCTCTCTATCAGTTCTTCAGCTGTAATCACTCCGTCATAGAGGTCCTTTACGGTCTTTGAAGTACTCGTGACAAGCCAGGCCGTTCCGTATTCCGCTTGGTATCTCATGCCCTTGAGAATCTCGGACTCGCTAAGCAATGTCAGTGAACGGTATCCTTTGTACTCCACCGAGATTTGCCATCCGGGGTTCCTAGAAGTTATTATGAGGTCAGGCGTTAAACCATTACCTGTGCTCGGCACATCTGTATCCACATTCGAGAAGAGCTTGTTGACCAAGGCTTCGAAGGAGCAATGAAACATATTATGTCGTAGATTCCTGGCCTCCTGCGGGTGTCGAAGACCTGCCTGACGAAAGAGCACGGGCATCTCTGGGTTTCTTCCGGTCTTCCTCTTCACCTCGCTCTTAGTCGTCAACCGTCCCCGAGCATGGTTGTCTTGCACCAAACGTATTGCAGCTTCTGTTCCAACGAGTTCATAGATTGCCTTTCCCAGGCTGTAGTTCTCGGGGAGCTCACCTTCTCCGATTCGTCTCTCTGCCTCGTCGACCGCCCAGTCTATAACGTCCTGTGCATCGTTTCCGAATAGATCCGTGATTGACCGAAATTTCTGATGCAGATTGTACTTCTGCATATGCTTTCTAAGTTGTTGTGGGTATTTCACTTTGTAGCCCAAAATACTCCTCTCTGTGTTGGCTTCTGGTGATTAGTGACCTATTTCTACAGGATGTTTCGAATGAGCTCGACCTCTTGAGTCTGTTCGTCATACGAAACGAGATCCGCATTCCTGAGGTCGTGTATGGCCTTTATGACGTGTGTGGGCATGATGCCGGTGCTTGCCTCAATATGTTTTCTGGTGATGGCAGCTCCCGTGTCGTGAAGCATGTACAATACCCGGGCATGTGGCTTGCCAGCAAAGACTGTCTCAATCAGTGTGATGTATATTGCAAGCAGGTCTGAAACATCAACCTTCTCCTCAAGCTTCTCTTTCTCGGCTGCGGTTTCACGGTACAATTCCGACACACGATTCAGCTGTTGGTTTATCTCGTCCATTTCATGTTTGAGTTCATCTCTCTCCTTCCTGAGATCTCCAACGGCCTCCTCCATTGACGATTCAAGTTGGTCTGCCCGATCTTTTGTTTCTTTGAACTGTGTTTCCAGTTCCTCGATTCTATCTCTTGCTTTACCGAGTTCCGCTTCAGTTTCCTCAGCTTCTTTCGTCAACTGCTCCAGCTTCTCTTCAGCAGCCCATGCTTTTTCTTCTGTTTCTCTGCGGGTCTTGCGAAGCTCTTCTGCCTCTTCTTCTAGTTCTTCAGATTTCGTGATCAACTCATCAAAGGTTGACTTCAGTGTCTCTAGCTGTTCTGCAACTTGTTCTTTCTGGGTTGACATGGACGATCTCCTCCTTTCCCTATTGGGAACACTCCCCTATATCAGTTTCACATCAAACATGCGTGCTTTGTTTGTAATGTATGATTTGTACAGATCTCTTAGCTCCGTAAGTGGAAGGCCGAAGGCCTTGAAGGCCTCAAGCTCTCCTTTCTTTCCCTTCTTCAACAGAATCTCGTTCTCTCTCTTCAAGACGGAATCCTGTTCAATAGCCGGGATATTCTTATTCTGTCTGGCACATCTCTTGTCAGAGTTGCTCATCTGTTCAAGCGAATGCTCTATCTCACTCAGCATCCCATCTTTGGACCAGAAGTCGTCAGTTGTCAGGCCGAGAAGCTTGGCATCAGGGGTTGCTAATCCGACAATATTCGCGAGTTCAATGGAGTTGCTCTTGATTGTACTGAAGATTCTGAGCGACCAGGGCGACATGTCGACTAGAACCAGAATTGGAATGCCATTGTCTGCAAGCTTATGAATCCAGGCTCTCATGTTTCGTCCCGGTTGGCCGAAGAGGGCTCCTATTCCCACATCGAGTTCTTCGGCAATCCCCAGTTCGATGAGGTTTCTTGCCATTGCCTCCTTCTCGACGAGGACAGCGGCATCGATGTTTATGTCATGAATGACCACTTCATGGGGTCTTGATGAGATGAACCAGCCATATTCCCCCGCAGCACTGCAGTTCAGCCTCTTTCCTGACAGGTCAGACAGCGTAACATCTCCATAGAATGTGCCCTTGGGTGAGCTGACTACGCCGAACTCCTCCCGGGGAATCGATTCGCCAGAAATTCTGAGGATTCTCTCACAGAGGTTGATCATCCTGTTGGTTTCATTCTGGTCTTTGATGTTCAGTGCTTCTTGGACTGCCTTCACCTTATGAACATAGTAGAAGTCTCGGAGGGACATCGACATGCCGTGTTCTAGGTGTTCTTTGAATTGCGTAAGCCCATAGACCAGGCCTGCAATCGTCTTGGCACTCTCAGCCTTTCTTCCGTCAAGGAATGACGGCTTTTCATCCAGAGGTGTGTAACCCTTGCCTTTCTCATATCTGATGTTTCGTTTGGATGACGCGAAATAGCCTATTTCCGGGAACAGCCCGTCTTCTAGGGTTTCGCCTAATCTATTCAGTATGTCTCCTATCATGTCCATGACTTCATGAGCATTGTAGGAATCTCGACTCGCAACGGTCAAGGGTTTCCCCCCTGTGAAAACAGATGGTCTGTTCTGATCTCTCTCTCCAAGCTTCGACTCAAGACATCCGAGATGAACTCGTAATATGTCTGCAATCGGCTCTCTCGTTTCCTTGCTCGCCTTATCCTATTCTTCCGCCGGACTCTTCTCCCGAGTTTCCTCAGGCATTCCTTGAACCCAAGTTCAATCTCACGGCGGATGACATCAACGTCACCTATGTATTCCTTTCCGACTGTCTTGTAAGGAATCTTCGTGGAGCATATGTGTGTGAGAAATGCTATAGGATCGTCTTGCCTCAGACCATAGTGCTTCAAGTTCAGTTCCTTAACCACTTTAGTAGAAACATCGGAGCCTTCATCGTATAGCAACGGGATTTTGTTGGCAAATCGGTACATGCCCCCTTCAACTTCGCCTCCGTAACCGATTCCGACTTCAACTATGAAGGGATGTCCCTCGTAAGCACTTGGATCTCTCTGTGCGGTGATGCTGAACTCTGGTTTCAGCCGCTTGAGACCTGCACGCAATACATCTTCGCCGAGGGGTGAGAGGCAGTCTGACGATGGAGATATGAAATCATCGAATCTCTCCATTGCTCTCATCATTGCTGTAATCTCGCGGGCATCAAGCGAATCTGGTGCTCTTGTATACTCCAAGTCTGCACTCTCAAGAAAGGCCCGTGCAGTCGCTTCTCCGACCCTTTGAAATGAGCTTATCATAAATGTGCCCAGCGTGCGTGAGTTGGTTTCAGCTAGCAGCCTCTTCAGCATCTCAACATCAATGCCCTTGGGATGGGGCTGCATCTCTTGGGGTGGTTCTGGCATCTCGTTGATGATTCTTGGAAATGAAAGAGTGTCACCATCTGGGTTCTGAAACACGATTGAGGCGTACGGAACAATGATGCTTGTCTGGTTTATGTATTCAATGATCTTGCGCTTACTCCGTAGCCAGTCTCCTTGGAGGCTGAACTTCACAGTCGTTCCATGCATGTCTGGTGGCTTAGGTGACTGTGCCTCGCTTAAAATGGTGGGCCGATTCTCGTCTATGTCAAGTCTGATGGTGGTCTCATTCTGGACTTCACTCCCCGAGAGTGAGGTTATGACCTGGATTGGCTCTTGTGTTGTAACTTGTCCATAGAGAAGGGCTAGACTACCTCCAAGTCCAAATGTTCCGCGGCTCTGTTTATGGGAGAATTTCGTCCCGGTGAGCATTTTCCCAAGAAGCAAAGGTATCGCCTCACGTTCCATCCCTCCACCATTGTCACTGACCTCAAGTTCGAAGGTCTGTGGCCCCTCGTCAAACCCGGCAAGAGAGTCCTCATGAGATGCTAGAACTAGTCTGATTCGGATAGAAGGCAAGTATCCGTTCTCTTCGCATGAGTCCAAGCTATTCTCGACCAGCTCTCTCACAGAGACATACAGAGAGCGGGCAGGATTATCGAAACCCGCAATTGTTCTGTTTCTGTAGAACCATGATGAAACCGACAATTCCACTATGTCGCTTGAGTGTGACTGGACCGACTGCAAAGCTCATCCTCTTCTGTAATCTGATAGATAGAATACTATGTGCCACTATGAAGCACAGTATTACTGAGGCATTATGCCTTACAAGATGAGTGGGAGCAGGACATATCCAAATACTAGTAGTACAAGTAGTGAAGCAGCTACCGTCGCCCAGACTGCTTTGTTCCATTGTAGAACTGTCGCCCCGTCAAACGGCTGGATAGGAATCATGTTGAAGAGCCCAAGCATCGCATTGAGACTTATTGTGTACTGGGCAACGAATCCGAATGGATACGCTACTCCTCCCAGCAATAATGCAGAAAGAACAACCGCTGCGGCAGCAGCAAATGCTAGCACAAAGTTCGAGAGAGGCCCCGCCAGATTTGACTTGGCATTCTCATCGCGACTTGCTGAGCCGCTCGTGTAGACCACGCCTGTTCCGAAGATAGGAAATGCGAAGATGATGGCCAACGTTGAAAGATAGTAACCTTGTGGTGACATTCTGAATTCGCTCCACATTCCATAGTGTTGTGCAACGAACTTGTGCGCCAACTCATGAAGCATGAAAGATGCAAGAAAAATTAGAATGACTACGACTGGAAACCACCAGTAGGCGGTCCCTGCAAGTGCATAGATTGTCAGTATTCCGTTGAGGATGCCTATGGGGGTTCGTCCCATTATAGAAATCCCGACGAGTATGACGAGAAGGACGGCAATTCCAAGATCACGTAGCTCTCTCTGCGAGAAACGCCTTCTCTTGGTCGTAGCCTTCGAACCGCGGCTAAAACGCGATCTTCTAGGCTTCTGATAGGTTTCAGAGTATGCATCTGACAGCTTCTCTCTGGCTCTTTGTTTTGCTAACTGAAGGCCAGGACATCCATGGCTCTCAGGCAGTCTGTGTTCTGAGCAATAGACTCCATTGCAGTACGGACAATTGAAACAGAGGTCTTCTTTTCCGCATAACGAACATCTAGCCATTCTCTATGCACCCGTGGTCTTTGTCTTCCTGCTCTTATCCTCTTTTGGCTATATCGCTATGACTCCTCTTCCTGCAGCAATACATGGGAGAATATGATACAGAGGCAAAGGCTTAAGTTATGGGCTCTGGTGCTCAGTTGCGTTTTCTGACCCTCTTCGAGGAGAGAAACTCATTGGACTACGATGTAGCGATTGTCGGCAGCGGACCCGCTGGCATATTCTGTGCCCTAGAGCTTTTACAATACAAACCTGGTCTTCGAATTGCGATGATTGAGAAGGGCAAGCCTATCGATCGCAGGACCTGCCCTAACTCAACCCGTGCCCGAGGCTGCAAGAAGTGCAGTCCTTGTCATATCCTTGCTGGATGGGGTGGTGCTGGTGCCTTCTCTGACGGTAAGCTGACAATTTCAACGCGAGTAGGCGGTTGGCTCAACGACATTATTGGCGATGGCCGACTCTCGGAGATGATTGACTACGTAGACTCTCGTTATCTTGAGTATGGTGCTCCTGAGGAGATGTACGGCGATAATCTGGATGAGATTGAAGCTTGGTCTCGTAAGGCAGCCAGAGTTGGACTGGAGCTCATTCCTCAGAAGGTTCGCCATATGGGCCGTGAGGGCTGTATCGAAGTAATGGGTCGAATGTATAAGGCCATAGACCAAAAAGTCGATATCAGATTCAACACAGAAGCAAAAGACATCCGCGTCAATGGAAAGGCTATCGAGGGTCTCGAGACCAATGGTGGAGACTATCTAGCTGCCAAGTATGTTGTGGCTGCCCCTGGACGCGTGGGCAATCAATGGCTGTCGCGTCAAGCCAGCCGTCTTGGTCTGGACACTGAAAGCAACTTCGTTGACATTGGTGTCAGGGTTGAAATTCCGGCTCCAGTAATGGAAGACATCGCAGAATCTCTTTACGAACCCAAGCTTGTCTATTACTCGAAGCAGTTTGATGACAAAGTACGTTTGTTCTGTTTTAATCCTGGTGGGGTCGTGACAAGCGAGTATTATGACGAGATTCTCACAGTGAATGGTCAGTCCTTTGCGAACAAAAAGACGCCGAACAGTAATTTCGCCTTGCTTGTTTCCACACGTTTTACGGCACCATTCAAGCATCCGATATCATATGGTCAGCATGTCGCCCGACTTGCAAACATGTTGGGAGATGGTGTACTTATCCAGCGTCTTGCCGATCTCAGGCGGGGCAAGAGGAGTACAGAGGATCGCATAAAGCGTTCTCCCATCAAACCTACTCTACCTAGTGCCTGTCCTGGAGACATCAGTTTTGCCCTGCCATATCGCCATCTTAGTTCAATCATGGAGATGCTCGATGCTCTTGACAGGCTCTGCCCAGGCGTTGCAGACATGGGTACGCTTCTTTATGGAATCGAGGTCAAATTCTATAGCTCCCGCCTGAGAGTGAAGCCCTCTCTCGAAACACAGGTGAGCAACTTCTATGCTGCAGGGGACGGTGCTGGAATCACCAGAGGGCTGATGCAGGCGTCTGTTTCCGGAGTGCTTGTTGCAAGAGATATCTTGAGAAAAGAGGGCATTGATATCGAAGCGGATGCATAAGTCAGTTCACTCTTCGGCTCTGTAAAATAACTCTCATATTGTTCACGAAATGAATTCTGTGAACAACGAAATGGGTCTCTTCTGATAGTTTTGAGTTGCTCCATACAAGTTTTCCTTTATCTAAGCCATGTGAACTCGATTTATTTTACAGGGCCTCACTCTTCCAAAGGCTTATATGTTGAAGGTCAGCAGCTATACTAGTGACTAACTAGTCCCTAGTGATGGGGATTAGAGCTAACAAGCGCGGAAGCCCGAACATAAGGTGACTCACTGGGCGGCTGTGTCCGCCCTTGGGCTTCCCAATATGAGGACCAATGATAATGATAGACGATGATTTCGATAAGATGATGCGCCGAATGCTAGAAGAGATTTTCGGCAAGACGATACCGATGGGTCCCAATGAAGCAAGAATGAGATTCAGAATCTCGCGAACTGACAATGAATCTGTCATTGAGACTCGGGAAGAGGACCTTCGTGTAGAGAAGATAGAGCTAGATGATAGGATTATTATCGTAGTTGATGGACTCACTAACGATCTGGAACCAATTGCTGAGATTGAGGGAAGGCAGTTGAAGCTGAAATTCAATAGCCGCCAGCACAACGACTTGGTTGAAGAACTACCGTATCCGATTGACAGTGAGAAGTCTTCAATGTCATTCAACCATGGCATAATTGAGCTTGAACTGGTTGAGGCGGACAACGAAGATACTAGTTCTGACTTCAGAGAAGTAGAATTGAGAGGAAAATAGAGGAGAAGGTGCGTGAGCAGGATGGCAGACGATAGTGTAAGACTGAAAGCCGCAGCTGCGATGCCGAAAGACCAAGGTCGAGGTATAGTTCGACTGAATTCCCAGGTGCGAAACAAGCTGGGCGTACGGTCTGGAGATTATGTACTCCTGAAAGGATCGAAAGAAACAGTTGCGATATGCTGGCCTAGTCTGAAGGAAGACGAAGTCCTTGACATGATTAGAATGGACGGTTTGATAAGAGCCAATGCCGGTGCCAAACTCGGTGAGATGGTTGAAGTATCATCTGTGACCCTCCCTGAAGCCAGCCGAGTAGTATTTGCTCCGAGTCAACCTGTAAGATTTGAGTCAGGTTTTGCGAACTATGTGAAGCAGCAGATTCTGAACAGGCCTGTGACACGTGGAGATATTGTGATTATATCTTCGATAGGTCAGGGACTTCAATTCACGGTCACAGCGGCTGCTCCCGGAAAACATGTTCGGATGGTGGCAGGCACTGAGTTAGAGGTATTGACAAAGCCGGCCAAGCCTGAAGATGTCACAGTTCCTCAGGTAACATACGAAGACATTGGTGGTCTTGGTAAGGAACTTCAGAAGATACGAGAGATGGTCGAGCTACCCATGAAGTCTCCTGAGCTATTCAGAAGGCTGGGCATCACGCCTCCTAAGGGTGTGTTGCTTCACGGCCCACCAGGAACTGGCAAGACACTGATAGCGAAGGCTGTCGCTAACGAGTCTGGGGCCACGTTTCGACTGATCAATGGCCCGGAGATCATGTCCAAGTTCTATGGTGAGTCAGAAGGAAAACTGAGAGAAGTCTTTGAAGATGCAGAGAAGAACGCTCCCAGCATCATCTTCATTGATGAATTGGATAGCATTGCTCCGAAGCGAGCCGAAGTATCAGGAGAGGTTGAACGAAGGGTAGTTGCTCAGCTCCTATCGTTGATGGACGGCTTGGCTGGACGCGGCCAGGTCATAGTGATAGGCGCGACCAACAGAGTTGATGATGTTGATGAAGCACTCAGGCGACCTGGGCGATTCGACCGGGAGATAGTAATCGGGGTTCCTGACAAGCAGGGTCGGCTTGAGATTCTTCAGATCCATACTCGTTCGATGCCGCTTGAGGAGGACCTAGATCTCGAACGTCTAGCTGCGACCACTCATGGTTTTGTCGGCGCAGATCTCGCAGCTCTTGCAAGAGAGGCTGCAATGAAGGCTCTGAGACGGGCGCTCCCGCATGTGGATCCTGAAACCGGTGATATCCCGGCGGACATCTTGAATGACCTCTATGTAACTCGGAATGACTTTGATGCTGCTCTGGCAGAGGTTTCACCATCAGCACTGAGAGAAGTGCTTGTTGAGAAACCAAACGTGCGCTGGAGTGATGTTGGCGGCCTAGAAAAAGTCAAGATGCAACTCCGAGAGGCTGTTGAAGCTCCGCTGAAACATCCGGATGTATTCAAAGACATGGGCATTCGAGCACCAAAGGGCGTTCTGCTGTTCGGTCCTCCTGGAACTGGCAAGACCCTATTGGCCAAGGCCGTCGCGACGGAGAGCGAGGCCAACTTCATCTCGATTCGCGGTCCTGAAATCTTCAACAAGTACGTTGGAGAATCTGAGAAGGCAGTGCGTGAGATATTCAAGAAAGCCAGACAGACTGCCCCTTGTGTCCTGTTCTTCGACGAGATCGATGCTGTGATGGCTTCGAGAAGCCAACGTGATGAGACTGGTGTGAGCAAGCGGATTGTCAACCAGTTTCTGGCCGAACTAGATGGCATGCAGGCCCTCCAGAATGTACTCGTTATAGGTGCCACCAACCGGGCGGACATTCTTGACCCGGCGGTTCTCAGACCCGGCCGGTTCGATGGCGTGGTGTTTGTACCACCTCCGGACCGGGACGCGAGAGTTGAGATCTTCAAGGTGCACACCCGGGACATGCCTCTTGCTGATGATGTTGACGTCGAAGAGCTCGGTCGCTTGACCGAAGGCTACTCAGGTGCTGACATCGAGGGCCTGTGCAGGGAGGCAGCAATGGCCGCTGTTAGAGTTGATTGGAAAGCCAAGCCTGTTGAGATGAAGCACTTCCAGCAGGCAATGCAAGAGATACGGCCAAGCATCTCTGAAGAGGAGGCCCAGCGATATCAGGGCCAGAAGGACAGGGTCTATCGCAGGTCACCAGAAGGAACAAACCAGCCCTCAGGTTACATATAGTCGATGAAACCTTCGGCTGAAACAAGATTGGCGAGTCACTGACTCGTCAGCTCCCTTTCTTTTTCTCAACCTAATTCACGCATGGAATACCTATAAGACCGAAAAATGCTCAGTAGCAGAAGAACCCCTTTCCTCTGTGGTGTAGTGATTCATGATGGAGCAACGTTGGATTGTTAACCTCTGCCCCTTTCTTCATTTCGACAACGCTAGAACTGAGACCTACGAACATAATATCAGCATTGCATCGTGGAATGTAAAAAGCGTCTTGGACTATCTCGAGGTCAACGAATCTCATTCTTTTTGTCTAGATCAGGCCAGTCTACTTGAGGGATTTGAGCGGCTCTTTCCGAACTATCTGGACCTACTGAAGCAGGCAGTTCTGGAAGGGCGAGTGGAGCTGGTAGGCGGCACCTATGTCATGCCAGACATGGTGATTCCTGACGGTGAGTCACTGGCTCGACAGTTCTTACATGGAACCCAGTATTTTCGAGAGAATTTCGGTATTGATGTCAGAACTGGATGGGCTATCGACTCTGTGGGTCATTGTTCTCAATTACCTCAAATTCTGCGGCAGTGTGGCATCGGTTCTTACTTCTTCTGGAGAGGAATGCCGTATAGGGCACCTTCTGAATTCGTCTGGAAAGGTCCGGATGGCAGTCATGTCAATGCTGTCTGGTTGCCACGAGGATATTCCTGTGCATCTTGGCTCTCGGAGAACACACGAGAGGCGTTTACAAAGATACTTGGAATCGTGGAAAACACCGGCTCCGGTGCTGCTTCCAAGAACCTATTCATTCCCGTGGGTGGAGAACTCATTCCCCCGTTACCTCACTTGAACGATATCGTGAATCAATGGAACCATACCTTTCCGGATATGAGAATGGTGATTGTCACTCCACAGCAGTTCACCGAGAAGCTGAAGTCGGTTCAGGCTGAGTTGCCGGTGATTTCTGGCCCCCTCATGTCAGGTCGGTTCTTTTCCACATTCGAGGGAAGCCTCAGTTCTAGAGTGAAACTCAAGCTGAAGAATCGTGAGCTAGAAGGTTTGGCCTATCTGGTAGAGGTTCTGTTGTCTCTGGGAAGAGATGCCAAACCACACACCGAACTAGAGAACATCTGGCGGATTCTTCTCTTCAATCAAGATCACAATATCTTGCGGGGTACCATCGCAGATGAGCCCTATCTATTTGCCAAGAGAAGATACAATCAAGCAATAGAGAGTGCTCAGAATATACTGGAGGATGCGGTCGCTCAAGTTGCATCCAAAATCCGCCGCGTTGATGAAGGACAGAGTTATGCTGTCTTCAATCCCCTATCTTGGTCCAGAAGCGATATCGTCCGTGTCCCCCTCCCCCACGATATGAGTAATGAAGGCCCCGTAACCGTAGAGGACATAAATGGGTCTCCTGTTCCATGTCAGGTACTTGGTCGGGACGAAGACGGCTCTGGCGGATCCGATTTACTTTTTCTGGCCGAGGATGTTCCAAGCCTAGGCTACCGAGTATTCTGTGTCAAGCCCTCTGAGTCAAGGATTTCTCATGAGAGTTCCCTGCGTACTGGAAAAGATTGGATAGAATCTCGTGATGTGATTGTTGAATTCGATGGTTTCAACGGCACGCTCACTAGACTCTATGACAAGAGGAATCAGTTTGAGCTACTTACATCAAATGCTAACTGCCTCGCGTTGGAAACAGATGTAGGTGATTTGTATAGGTACTCAGCCAGTGATCTCGCAGGAAATGATTCCGTGATCACTTCGCTCAGATCATCAGCAAAAGTGCGCATGGTCGAGAGCGGACCCTTGAGAGCAGTGGCGGAAGTCGAAACGAAAATTCATGGTTGCCCTGTACAACAGCGGATCAGTGTCTATGAAGGAATAGACCGCATAGATCTCGAAACGGACATTGATTTCAAGGGACAAGACCGTCGGGTTGCCTTGCGCTTCCCTCTGTCGGTATTCAGCAATGAAGTTACTGTGGGAGCTCAGTTTGCGGCCGAGAAGCGACGAGTGGAAATCATTCCTCCCTCTCAACCGGACACATTTGCAGCATTAGACTGGGTTGATTGCTCTGGCCCAGACAATGGTGTCATGATATCTGTACCAGGTATACACGAGTTTCAGTTCCAGGATGGAGTGCTTGCCTTCACCTTGTTCAGGAGTGTCGATTATCTTTCACGAGGCCTAGACGATGATAATGTCGAGAGCTCAACAGCACGTGAAAACGGTCGTCATAGTTTTCGTTACTGCATCTCTTCTCACAGAGGTGGATGGAAAGAAGGTCACGTTTGGCGTGTTTCTACCGAACATCGTCTTCCGTTGATTGCGTATCCCCTCGATGAGAGCCCGGTCGGTGAACCACAAGAGGAATCACTACTGAGCATAACAGGAACTGAGCTAGTTCTATCCTGTTTCAAGCCAACGGAACGGGAGAATGAGTACTTGCTTCGGTTATATGAGCCCAAGGGCGAATCGGGAACGGCCGAACTCAACTTCAGCGGCACTCTTGGTTCGGTCACCTTGGTCGACTTATGCGAAAAGACAATCGGTGATCTTACGCATTCGTCCAACAATGTAGGGGTTCCTGTTGATGCCCATTCAATCATTACCTTACGCATCACTCTGACAGATGAGGTTTGAGAGATATGATTACATTCCAGATACCCTTTTGAACCGTCAAACTCAAAGAGCATCTAGTTCAGTAGATGAGCTAAAGGGGTCTATCTATGAGTGATTTCTACCCGATCTCACCGCTGATTGGCATCACAAACACTAGCTATGCTGCACAGGCTGGAGTGATGAACGAGCGCTGGGCTGCTAGAGTAGTACGCGGAAAGAAGATTATCGCCGAGAAGACGATGAACGATCTCAATCTCGATAATCTAGTAGGGATAGTCTATGGACATGCGAGGATTGAGGGATTAAGCCGTCATGCTGTGGCTATGTGCGCTGGTCGTCTAATGCAGTTTGCTCGAAGATATCAGCAGTCCGGGGCTGCTCCCAACTTTGAGATTCCCGATTTGAGGCGAGATGATGAGGAACCTGCGGAAGCCTCGGCAAGCAGTGCACATCCAGATGCTGGCTCTGTAGGCATGGCCGAGTCCGTCGAACCTGAAACTGCACTGAATCTTCCAAAGCTTGGCGCGGTGCCCACGCTCGAAAAGATTACAGATAGAGACCTATGGAAAAGCAGCTCAGACGGGAGAGCTGTAGCGCTTCTAGAAATGGCTGCCTACGGCTCGAGTCTGCCGGAGGGACATTTAGAGGCAATGTTTGAGCAGGCAGCGGAGACACTCATCCGGCTCTGGAGTGCCAGCGGTAGTTCAGAAGATCTGGTCCGTGGTTTTGCAGAGTTTATCCAGAGTTGCTCCTATGAAAGCCAGATACCTAGAACCGGGACCGATCGGGAAACAATCGAAACAGGTTCGTGCTATCTTCTCAAACTGACACGAAGAATTGACCCTGAAGGCACTTTGTTACCGGCAGGATACCCCTGTGCATATCACGAGCTCCTTGCGAAAAAAGTCAGCGAGCTAACAGGTGTTGACATCATGGTGAACACATCTTCTACTGGTTGTGTGGTCACGTTCAGAGTAGAGTGAGAATATACCCCCGACAATCTTAAATCAATCCAGAAGACTGACTAGAAAGAGTAGCCACTGGGCTTTCGCGACTAGGAGAAATTACAATGTCTTATCTAACATGGCGTGAATACGTTCGAACCGGGCCTGTCTGCTTGGGTGCACTTCTCGTGATTGCTGGTGCAGTGATTGCACTGCTTCCAGGCATGGGATACGTGTTTGTGGAAGACTATCAGGTCATCATCGGAGCAGTTGTGGCCATTGTGGGCCTCATCTTCATTCTGGCTGGCTTCTTCTTCACTTCCAAGAAGCGGGATTCAGTCACCAGACCAGTTGACACTAGGCAGGACGATACTCCTCCACCCCCACCCCCACCAAATTAAACTAGTTGGAGTTGTTGTAAGAGGTTTTCCCTTGCTCTGGGTGTGCTGGGAACGCCTCTTGTCCTCTCTTTTTCTTTTTGCTTCGTCGGCCAAATGCTAATATGCTAGCAAGCTACAGAAACAGTAGAAGGTTTCAGGATGGGAATGTCCAGATGACAACTCTAGAATATCGTGATAACCAATTCCATGAATGCTCCAGTCAGCCGTCTACTGATATCACACTGAAGGTGGATGACTCACAGAAGAAACTGGTTCTTGTTGTACCAAGTGGTACAAGCATGATACAGCGAAGAGCCGCTGAGAGAAACGCACGCTCAATCCAGAAGTCAGGATTTCAAACTACCAGCCAAGGCAGAATCGGGCGAGGCTATGAACTCGTTTTCGAAGGCCATGGCGGGGCACTTCCAGATCGTCTGAAGCATTCTCCGAGAGAGGTCTATTGAGGACTATTTGGGTCATCCAAGAGCACTCTCAAGGAATACTAAGCACATGGAAAGGAGTCTGAACAAGTCATGTCTGATGAAGACGTTCGACGTATCATTGAAGAGGCGACAAAGGAGTCCTTGAGCCAATCCTTTACAGAGGCCGGCAAGAAATACGAGATTGCAGCTGAGCTTTCTGAACAACGTGGAGAAATCGAAGAGGCACAGAAGATCTATATTCAAGCTGCTGAAACCTACAAGAAGGCCGCTGGCGAATTCCGATCCTCCAAGAGCTATAAGAGCGCTGCACGCAATATGTGTGCTGCCGGTGATGTCTACTTAACACTTGCAGAGAGTCAAAAGGCAATGGACGCCTATGAGCGGGCCGCAGAAGACCTTCTGGCTGCATCAGATGAGCATCTCATGTGGGGAGAGGATGCGGAGACTCGTAAGGGTGCAGCTCTTGCCACTGCCGCCAGCATGATGTATGTAATGATTGGAAAGGATGCTGAAGGATACAAGAAAGCCAGGGCGTTCTGTGCCGAGAATGCATCGAAGCTGACCTATCCGGGCGTTGTCAGAATCACACAAATACCTCAGCAGCTACAATCTGCCATCGAGTCCGTTGATATTTCCTCTTTCTCAAGTGCCGAGAATGCTGCTGTCACCGAGCTCAAGTCAGCTCTGACAAATGCAAATGCTCAGGATTTCGCGAAGTATGTAGACAAGGGTCTTGACATGGCACGAGAGATGCTGCGAGGGAAACTTAAGGTGCCGAAACTCCTCGGGCAACTGGATCTTCCCGTGGATATGACTTTCACAGAAGAGTTTCCTATACGAGCCACCATCACGAACAACGGTGATGGTGATGCTCTCGGACTATCTCTTGAGTGGTTTATAGACGAAGATCTTGTTCTTGTTAGGGGGGATGAAACGGCCAAGCTATCGAAACTTGGCCCCGATGAGAGTCTGAATCTCGAACTGGTTGCAAAGGCGTCACAAGATATGAGTGGAGAACGGGAATACGAGGTGGTTCTACGTGGCTCCTATAGAGACATGCTGAACTCAGAATATTCATTCCAAGCTGGTCCCGCAGTCTTTATTCTACGAGATTTCAAAATGACCGAAAAACTACTCCATGACGCCGACGTCACGGAGGCACGGCTCAGTCTATTGAAGTCCTCCATTGACACTTCTTCGTTCGAAGCAGAACCCCTCGACAGAATAACAGAAGGTGTTTCACAAGCTCTGAGCAGGGCCAAAACCGACATTGAGAATCAGGAATTGCAATCGGCTAAGTCGAGAATTGCAGTTGTGAACGAGCTCGTTAATACCCTCGACTCCGTCATTGGTGATGAAGATCTAATCAAGAGTATTGAAACCGCTCGATTAGAAGAGAAGAAGGAATTTGCTAGAGAACACTTGGGTCCAATTGAGGATCTCCTGATGGAGAAGCTGAAGACACTGGCAGAAGATCTCCAGACTGAGCTCGATAGCGTCAAAGATGAACAGAAAACTGACCTTGAGACTCGTTCTTCGCTAGTTGAAAGAACCAGAGTGCTGGCCAAGAAGGCGTCAGATATCGCCAAGCAACTCGAACAGCTACATACGAGTCTTCCAAGTGCCGCCACAACTGATGACCCGTCTGAAGCTGCGAGAAGAACCGAGATTCGAACAACCGTGACTCGTGTCAGCTCTGAAGTCGCCGTATTACGTGAAGGGATTGAGATGATTATCAATGACCCCTACCTGACCGCTACTTCCTTGCGTGAGCCGGTTGGTTTCAAGTTTGCTAAGGAATTGATCGATTCGATCCGAAGCAAGATTCGTGAGGTTATTGAGAATAAGAAACAAGAGCTGTCCTAGTTTCGCTTCTTCTCCATGAATCTCTCTAGTCGATCCATTGCGTCAGCTATCATATCAGGTGGTGGCAAGAATACGCTTCTGAAATGGTCACGGCCATAGTCGGGACAGAACCCTGAACCGGGAACAAATACCACTCCCGTATCATTGAGCAATTCGAGAACGAAGTCATGGTCATCTCTCCAGATTCCGTCCAGCTCGACCTTTGCCATTATGTAGAACGCTGCCTGAGGGAGAGATGCTGAAACTCCTTCAATATCGTTCAAGCGTTCCCATATTATCTGTCGTCGCTTCCTGAGACGCTCTAGCATTCCCTTGATATGTTTTCCATCACTTCGGAGGGCAGCGGCAGCTGCAAGCTGGGTGGGAGTGTTAGTGCATATCCTAATCCTAGCTTGGCGTACCATGGCATCTCTTAGGGGTTCTAGCTCCCCATTTTCATCTTGGAAGTAGACGTATCCAATTCTCCAACCGGGTGCTAGGTACACCTTGCTTATCCCATTGAATCCTATCATGGGCACATCCCCGGTAACCCCCGCCATTGGGGTCTGCTTCATATCAAAAGTGAGCTGGTCATAAATCTCGTCAGATATAAGCGGGAGTTCGTATTCACCTGCAATGTATGCAATCTGTTTGAGGGTGCCTCTATCATAGACTGCTCCTGTCGGGTTGTTTGGGTTTATGATCAGGATTCCCTTGGTTCTGTCGTTAATCTTCCCTCTCAGGTCATCTACATCAGGGATCCAGTCTTCTTCCTCTATGGTTCTGTACGTAACGGGCTTCCCACCGAAGTAACTGATGTATGATATATACGGGGGATAAGCGGGTCCTGGTACGAGGAACTCGGCTCCCTCCGAGATCAACGCGCCGGTCAGAAACTGAATCGCCTCAGATACTCCTGCAGTTATGATCATCCGCTCAGGGTCGACATCGGTGCCGTTTACACGCTTCTCCTTTTCAGCCGCTGCATTGCGGAGCTCATCCTCGCCCTCAGAAGGGGCGTACCCGTTCCTTCCCTTTGATGAAGCCTCATGAAGCGCGTCTATCATGAATCTGGGGGTCTCCCAGTCGTACTTGAGCGGGTCTCCGATATTCAGGTATAGGGCTTTTTTCCCGGTTTTCTTCTCGTACTCCTTCGCCGCAACCACGATGTCGCGAATAGCATATCTCAAGTCTGCAGCTCGTGAAGTAATATCAAGTTTCACCGCAAGGCACCCAAGACTAGGGCACTTCTACAGCTATTTGTTGTTTGTGGACTGAGCCAGCTACCTGAGAACTAACAGTGTTGGTTTAGAAACAAAGGCTTGGGTGCATCACGCGGCAAGCAGATCGCCAATCTCTCTAGCGTACTTCCTCATCTGGGTGATTGCCAATCCCATTGATGTAAGATCTTTTGCTGAACCCATGATCAGAAAATCGCCGGCGTGTGATAAGACAACGAAGCCATCCCGTCCCCTGACGATGACCTCATAGAGTTCATTCAGATACAGTTTATCCGCTGCCATCTCTCCTTGAACGAGAAGAGCGGCACTGACCGCGGCCATGAGGTCGGGATCGGCATCAGATTCCTCTGTAGCGAAATAAGCCAGCTTAACTCCCTGTTTGCTCACAACTGCTATGGCATCAAGATCTGTGATGTCAGTCAGTCCCATGAGCAGTTCGACTAGTTCCTTCTCCTTGGCTGGGTCAAGATGGGTTGACATTATTGCTTCGTCTCCGACTGATGGGCTAACCACAGTACATGATAAATACCTTTGCTGGACTGACTCACTTAGCTACGAGTTTCTTCTTCTTCTTGGTTTCCGCTGAGGGGCCGTCACCCTGCTCAACTTCCGACTTGAAGAAACTGATAAGGTCGCCAAGGCGTTCTTTCATCTCAGACTTAATTGGACTTAGGATTGCATCAGGCGTCCCTTTGAGTAGCTCAATACCCAGTACTCTGCCGTCTTTCACTATCACTCTGGGAATGAAGCCCTCTGCCATAAACGTTCCTTCAGGGGGTTCCTTCACCTTCTCAAATTTCCTCTCCACCTTCACCTGATCGAATAGTCGTATGGTTCGTTCTGCTACAGTGAATAGCTCATTGTAGACGATTAGCAGTTCTCTACTGTATCCCTCAGGTGGTTCAGTATCCTCGAGTTCCTTGATCATTTCTTCTATTGCCCCAGAGGACACCTTGGCGGGAATAGTGGCTGAAGGTGCACTAGAAGCTGAAGAAGTAGACGGCGCTCTCGTCGGTGGTGGGGTACGTGGTTTCGATGGAACATCGGCGGTCCTTGGCCCAGTCGGTTTTGGCTTGGGAGGCGGTGCCGATGAAGTTGGCGGTGCCTCTGGTGTTGTAGGCTGTGTCTTCGCGGTGGGAGGTGATGGTGGTGATTCACCAGGTTTTATCACCGGTTCAGCTGCTGTTTCACCCGAGAGTGCTGTAAAGAAAGTTGGTGGTTCCTCTCCTTCATCAAGAGGCCTCACCTTGAAGTGGAACCCGTATTCTGTCCGCAGGTTTGTGGCAACCCTTGCCCCTATGAATTTTTTCCGAATTCCTGCTCCTGTCCCTTTCCAGAGATAGATGCTCTTTGTTGCGTCATCGACAACACAGACAACACTACCCGAATCAAGGGTCTCCTTGGTCAGCTCCACTTCTTGAAGAGTCCCATCCTCAGATACTTCGTATCCTTTGACCATAATCTATCACGACGCTGCCTTTGATAATTGACCCGTGGGGCACTTTGGAAATGCCGTTGAACGCCCCTTGATGAGTCGGTGACTCATCACAAATGGCCACCACTTCAGTCAACCAGCATATCATTTCTCGGCCTATATGAGTATTTGTCTGTTAGATATGGTATGTTTGGGTAGAGGGAAAAAGACGCGAGTCTGTAGGCCACGGATCCATCCGTGCTACGAGAATCATCAGATCATTTTTCATTCTCACTCTCTCTCTAAGATCACAGCTTCGCCACTCTTGAATCTCATCCGTGCAGTCTTGTCGTGGGATGACCGGATGTTGCGCAAGAAGTTCATGTCGTTTGTCAGCGAATCAACCTCCATTCCGTTGAATTGGAGGATGACTCTGTACGCTCCTATCTGAGGGACCACTGAGAGTACTGTGACGGGCACTCCCCTGTCAGAGAGGTCACACACTATGTCTTCGGGTTTGATTGTGAAAACAACCTCTTCACCTCTCTCCGCATTACCACGCAGATCGAAGATGTGACCTGCAATCTCTACTTGAACATGGCCGTTCTCAACATCAACTACCGTCCCTTTGAATACATTCCCTCCTCCAACAAATCTCGCGACAAACTCGGTCTTCGGTTCATCGTATAGCTCTTCTGGTGTGCCATGCTGAACAATGACTCCATCATTAAGAATTGCAATTCTGTCGGATACTGCAAATGCTTCTGACTGGGCATGTGTCACATAGATTGTGGTGATGTCGAGTCTTCGTTGTATTCTTCTCACCTCGAACTGGAGTCTCTCCTTGAGTTGTGCGTCGAGTGCTGATAACGGTTCATCCAGGAGAAGCAGACGGGGACGTATGGCTAATGCGCGGGCAAGTGCAACCCGTTGTGCTTCGCCCCCACTGATTTCATCTATTCTTCGAGAGAGAAGCTTCTCGATATCCAGAAGCCGGGCCAACTCCTCTACTCTCTCAATCACATCCCTCCGTTCCCAATTAGCCATGTCTAGAGAGAACGATATGTTCTGGAAGACATTCATGTTTGGAAACAAAGATGTGGACTGGAACACCATGCCAATTCCTCTCTCTCTTGGCGGCACATTCAACACATCTATTCCATCAAAGCGGAGAAACCCCCTTTCGGGCTTGATGAAGCCGGCAATCATCCTGAGTGTCGTAGTCTTACCCGAACCGCTTGGACCTAAGAGTGTGACGAGTTCACCATCATCCACTACGAGATCAATTGGGCCTATCCTTGTTCCGTCACGAAAGACTCTCTGCATATTTTCTAGCTCGATCTGAACCATCATAGCGCCCTCCCTGCCGACTCGCCCGAGATTCTCTCGATCGCCAAGAACGCCGCGAAGCAAGCAAGAGCAAGCACCAGTGCCTGTGCCCCTGCTTCCACGAATCTTCTTACGGCAAGATGCTGATATATTGCCACAGCTAGGGTGAAGTTCTGTGGTAGTGCGATGAAGAGGGTGGCTGACATCTCTCCTATTGCCATGGCGAAGGCAAAGACACCTCCTACCATGATGCCTGGGGCGAGTAGAGGAAGCTCCACGAAGAACAACCTCTGGAGCCTTGATGCTCCGAGGGAGTTAGCTTGGTCGATTATGCTCTGGTCGATGTCCTTCAGTGAGATCTCGATAGACCGTGCACTCAACGGTAATCCAATTATGGTCTGAGCAACAACTATGAGCGGCCAAGGGTTTGTACTCAGGCCGAGCGGAACCGCGATTGCTACCATTAGGCCATACGCTATTGTGATTGATGAGATCCCCAGAGGTAATAGTGTCATGAAGGAAGTCAGACCAGCCAGTTCCTTCCTGCGCGACCTCTGGGCATAGGCCAACGGTATGCCGAGGACGACCGAAAAGAGCGTAGCAATGCCTGCGTAGAATAAGGAGTTCGTCATAGGGACAAGACCTCCACTGAGCCCCGTCGCAAACAGGTTCTGAATACCTCTAAGGGTGTACTCCCTTCGGGTTGGGTCATAGACTGCGGAGTGACCTATTGCAGCAATTGGCCCCGAAATTAGAATCACCAGTGACACAGAGTACACTGCCGTGGCAATCTTCTCTGATGAGGCCAATTCTGAATACCTCACAGTCTTGGTATATGAGGTCTTGTCTACTCTGGACTTCTCTGCTCTACCTATCCAGAAATAGACCCATGCTACCGATACAGTGACCAGTAACTGAATCACGCCAAGAGTGCTTGCTCGGCCGTAGTCAAAGAACGCAAACGACTTCCATATTTCGACCTCAATCGTGCTGTATCTGGCTCCCCCCAAGGCAAGCACAATCGGGAAGGACATGAAACAGAAGAGGAATACTAGGCTTGCAGAGGCAAGAAGTGCCGGGGCAATGTGGGGGAGAAAGATGTGTCTGAATCGTTGGATGCGGTCTGCACCAAGCAGCTCTGCGCTCTCCTCCAGTTCTGGTCTCAGACGTTGTATCGATGCAGACACCATCAGCACCACCAAGGGGGCATTATAGAAGACATGTAATGTGATGATTCCCGTGAATCCCAACGACCAGGCGATGACTGTTTCCCTGATTCCAGTCAGACCCATGGTGAAGAACCCGATGGTTCCGTGGTCTCCAAGCGTCTGTAGGTACCGAATCAGTTCTTGGATGAACAAGTCGATGATTCCGTACTCCCCAAACATACCTAAGAACCCGACCACCACTACAATCGGCGGGAGTACAAATGGTACTATCATCGTAGCTCTGATGAGGCTCTTTCCCGTGAATCTGAGCCTTGCCAGAATAAAGGCGCCGGGAATCCCAACAACCAACGAGATCAGGGCGCTTACCAAGGCTTGGACGACTGTGAATCCAATAGCTCGCTGTGTCAAAGCAGACTCAAGGACTTCCGGTGGGGTTTGACCGGGTCCGTAGAGGATTCCTCTGAAGAGGACCATCAAGACCGGATAGAGGATGAAGATGCCGAGGAGGATGAGGGGAATAGCAACTATCGCATACTCAACTGCTCGATCCCTCTCCATTCCTTCTTCCTCGCTTTCTATGCCATCACATTGTCATAGTCGTTTAGCCACTGGGTGAGGTTCGCTTCAATCTCGTCCCTGGTCAGTAGCGAGTTCAGTGCGCTCACCTCATCTGGATGTATTGCGTACTGAAACACCGGTTCAAGTGTCACATCCGAGTTGACTGGGAACATCCATTGGTTAGTGGCGACATATGACTGTACTGCTTCAGATAGACAGTATTCGATGAAGGCCTTGCCTATTTCCGGGTTGGGACCATTCTTCACAAGGCCCATTCCCTCTACTTGCATCCATGCCCAATGCTTGTCTTGATAGTAGAATGGGGCCACCCCTGTATCGGGCTCTGACTCGGTCCACCATGCCGAATAGGCAGGGTCTGTGCCGTAGCTCACTAAGAAGTGTTTTGAAGGATCCTCATCCCATGCCGCCCAAGCCTCAGACCATCCCTGATAGATGGAATCTTCTAGATGTGGTTTTACATCTGTCCACCAGTCTTTCCAATCGGATTCGAGAATCTTGTCGTGCACTGCAATCTCGCTGAGTAGAAAGGCCAGACCTGGACTGCTGAAATGGGGATTCTGTGTTACGAGTGTCGAAGCAAGATCTGGTGTGGCTAGATTTGCGAACGTAAGATTGGCGATTTCGGGACTTGATGTTTCATTTATCTTACTAGTCTTGTAGATGAGGGTGACAAGACCGTAGTCGAACGGAACAACATAGTGATCAGGATCTAGAAGATCTATGAGTTGCGGGTCAACAAGAGTGAGATTCTCCGGCTGGAATGGAGTGAGTACCTGTTTGGCCAATGCCTGCAAAATCAGAATGTTATCGATACCTATGACGACATCTGCCACGGGATTCTCTGCCTCCGCTACAAGACGCGCGACTATTCCGTTAGCGTCTGCGTGCAATCTGGTTATCTCGATTTCAACACCGTAGCGCTCTTCAAAGGGTCCAAACACTACACTGTCTATATTGTCGGGGTCATCGCCCCACAGCATGAAGCTATCATACGTGTAGATGTGAATCTTGGGCTTCGGCCATGTGAAAATTGCAAAAGCCGCGATAACAATAATGACTACTGCTGCAATGGCTGCCACAGTTTTGCGAGGATCCCTTCTCTCTGGGTAGTACGACTCCGACATCAACCCATCACCTTATATGTCAGTTATACAACAGTGTTATAGACAAGCTCTGATATATATCTTGCCTACTGGTGAAGCAGATGAGGCCTCCATGCGAGCTGATACAGCGAGAGTTTCTTCCGAAGATCAGGTCCCAGGTTGCACATTCTCTGAACGAAGAGGGCCTTTCACAGAGTGAGATTGCAGAACATCTTGAGGTGACCCAGGCAGCAATCCACAAGTACCTCCAGAATCGCCCAGATGTCACCCCCGACGTGAAGGAGCTGTCAGACTCAATCAGTGAGATGATTATTGAAGGGAAGCACCGTCGAGATGTGCTCGTCAAGATGATCTGTGCTGTCTGTATGACTTCACGAATAGGCGGCAGGATCTGTGCTCTACATAGACGGCAAATAGACAGTCTCGGTACTGTTTCATGCTCCATATGCTCTGAGCTCCTGGGAGATGCCTCACAACTGCGTATTCGGTCTGATGTATTGCACGAGACCCAGATGGCCTTGGAGGTGGTCGAATCGTCTTCTGATTTCAGCAGGATTGTACCACAGGTGCGTGCAAATCTTGTTGTCTGCGGCGAAGACGCTTCTTCTCCTGAAGATGTTGCGGGAGTGCCAGGACGAATCACAGTCATATCCGGGCGAGCCAGGGCTCTTCTGCCGCCTGGTTTTGGCACGTCACAACATACAGCGACCATTCTGTTATGGGCAAAAAACATTGATTCTGAAGTTCGTGCATGCTTCTGTATCAGTGGCGAAGATTGTGTTCTGCGTGCTGCGAAAGGTCTCGGTTTGCCAGTGATTGAACTGGAGAAGTCTACTCTTGAAGTAGATGCGATTGCTTTTGCTGTGGACGACAAGCTGTCCTCTCATTTCAGTTTCACAGACAGGTGGGGGATTCATGTACCTGGAGGAATGGGTATTGAACCAATTCTCTATCTCTTCGATGGCAGCGCCGTTTCTCTAGCAGAGACGTGCGTGGCAATCAGCAAAGAGACTGCTCACCAATAGAGCAGACCTGTTATTACATAGTCTTATTTTCTGTTCGATTAGTCTTCCTCTGACAGTCTAGAGTTGGTTGCTAATGGTCAATATACGCAAAGGGCGCATGCGCGACTGCGCCGACATTCTAACGATATATCAGACAACACGTTGGCTACAGAAGAAGTACATGACTGTCGAACAGGTGAAACAAGAGCATCGTGGTTTGTTTTTCAGAAGGTGGGGCTGGCTTGTGGCAGAAGACGACGGTCAAGTCGTGGGAGAAGTAACTGTTCGTGTCGAGCGAAACCCCACTTCAGGCAAGATGGGGATCATCAGGACCATGGACGTTGATGTGCGCCATCAGAAGAAAGGCATTGGCACCCTGCTGGTGAAGGAAGCAGAGGTTGTGCTCCGCAAGAAGAAGGCGGTACGAGTCGTGGCTGATTCACCTCCTGAGGCGTACAACTTCTGGATGAAGATTGGTTACTTCGCACGGGGATCGCTCTTAGACCTCTCAATCCAGAGAGCGAGTCTGCCGAAGCCCTCTCAGAGAAGTCTTGATGTCAAGGAGATAACGAATGTTAGAAGGTTACCCAGCAGCCTCAAGTACTCGAACATGGCCCACCCTGGACTTCTAGCCGACATGGCTCGACACGTGCTCGTCTTTGGGATGAAGGGACGTGTGCTGGAGTTTAGGCTTGATGGTCGGCCTGCGGGGACAGGCGTGATAGGGATTGCTGAGGATAAGACAGGGCACTTTATTGCTGATGTCAACAGAAGGGGTAAATCTCATCTTGAAGAGGTCATCCTTCATACTGCAAGAGCCTCTCACAGATGGAGGGCCACAGAGGTTTCTACAGTGATTCCTAAGGATCGTCTCCCGTATTATGAGGAGGCTGCACCGTGGAATACAGACTCGTGCAGAATCATTCCTGTGACCAGACTGTTGTAGGCTATTGGGTAGTTTCCATGGTGAACAGAGGGATGAGCCAGTTGGTTGCAATCAGTGTCGTGCCAAAGGCCCATACGCTTGCAAGATTGAAGTGCCATATCATGACGGGAAGTGAGGATACACCCAACGCAAAGAAGATTCCGAAGAAGACCAGTATGAATATTGCATCCACAATGAAGGTAGACTTGACAACCTCTCCTTTCTTCAGTCTCATGAGCGGGATAGTCAGAGCGATTCCTATCAATACAATTGCGCTGAGGATCTCTTCAATCTTGAAATTGGCAAAGCCGAATTGCGAAGTCGTGTCGTCGCTGAGTCCCTCTACTGTGGTCACCACGACTTTCACCTCGTGTTGCCACTTGCTATACGGTGTGGTATCAAGGATGAAAGTGTAGGATCCAGCGGGAGCGGTCAGATTGTTCAGATTCTCAACTGCCTCTCCATCGACATAGACAGAGAGCGTAACTGTGCTATAGGTGGTTTCGATATCGACAGTGAATTCTGCCAGACCTACCACGATCTCTCGGGTGGGCCCGCTGAACGCCACAATCGGTTCTCCGTGGTTATCGACTATGAATATGAGTTTCTGAGACCAAGAATGCCCGAATCCATCATGGGCCACAAATAGGAATTCGTGCTCCCCTTCTGCATATCCAGTAGTATCCATGGTGAATTCACTGCGGCCCTGGGGCACAGTTATGTTATTCACGTCATCTGCTACATTTTCGTCAACGAAAGCTGTAAAGTTTACGGAATCGTAGGGTGTGAAGACGCGGATTGCGAACTCCTGTTCCCCAGATACCTCTCCATAGTTGCTCAATCCCACTATTGTGAATCGGACATGATCAAGGAACCGAACAACAGCATCTGCTTGGTCTGAGAGCCCTTCCTCAGTTACTACGATTACCTCAACCAAGTTATTGCCGTTTTCATATCTGCTGCCATTGATGGTGTAATTGGCTGGGCCTATCGAAACGAGTTGTGAACCGTTCCACTCCTCGGTAGGAACCCCATTGACTGTTATGTTGAGATAGACTTCATCGTAGGAAGATGAGATGTTGAGATACAGCTCATCCAGCCCTGTGAATGCTTCATCCTCGCTCGGTGCGAGTATCTCCACACTCGGATAACCATGATTATCCACCTCGAAGAGCAAAGGATAGCTTTGCCGATCGATAGCACCTGATGACGCATTCTCAAAGAGGAAAGTGAAATTCAGATAGCCCTCTGGAAGAGTCAGTGTGTCTATCGTCACGTTCTGCAGACCAACAGAGATCTCGGTGCGGTTCAGGTCGGGGTATATCTCATCATCCACGAAGAGTGTTAGATTCAGTGGGTCGTAGTCTGATACAACATCTAAGGTGATGTTCACCGTTCCGACCAAAGTACTCGTATTTGCAGGAGTAGTCAGGGTGATTGTGATGTTCTCCGACTCGAAGTAAGCTTCGAAGACACCGCCCTTCTCCTTGTTGAAAACGTTGTTACTAGCTGTGACGTTACCGGCGAGTGGAGGCAGTTGCAGTGTCCCAACGAATATTGCTGTCAGTAGTAGTATTACCGTAATTCTCTTGCCATTCATCCTGACGCCTTCCTGATACCGAGTCACCTGTTGTGGTCGATGTGGGCTGAAAATGCACGGCGTTTTTAAAGCTAGCGCAAACACCGCCAATGTACTAAGATTTGTGTCACTACCATAATCTTTTTTGTCGGCTCTTGTACCTGCTGCACTGAGATGGTGATTTGAGCGATTGGCACCTCAAAACCAAAGACGAACGAGATCTAGTTCTTCGTCATGCGAGGTCTGAGGACGCCCAAGACATGTATCGTGGTTTTTGTGATGTGATTGAGGAGGGCCAATGGCTACCTAGCTTCAAACCCAAGGCCGGACCCTCAGATTGGGCCACTTGGATAGAGCGTGCTCAGGACGTCAGAGAGGTCCTTCTTGTTGCTCACATCGATGGTGCTTATGCTGGTCATCTCTCGCTGCAGCCAGAAGAATGGGAGGCTTCACGGCATGTGGCTAAACTAGGGATTATTGTGGTCAGCAACTTAAGAGGTGTGGGTGTAGGCAAGTCTCTGATGACTTGTGCAGAAGAAGCAGCTCTGAATGAGGGCTATGCAAAGATCACTCTTAGCACCTTTGCAGGCAATGAGAGTGCCCGCCATCTATACGAAGGAATTGGGTATCGCCTTGTGGGAACAAGGCATAAGCATTTCAAAATGCCGAAGGGATATATTGATGAAGTGCTCTATGAAAAGATGCTTCAGTGAATTGATGGAATGCGTGTTTCCCCATGTGGCGAAGGATTGTTGAGTATTTCCAAGATACTCCTATGAGGTTAGAGGTAGCCCAGGCCATAATCAGTCACGGATTCAAGGTCAATGAACCCGGCGACATCAGTTGTGGTTCGATTCGTGTCCCGCTAAAATCTATCGGTGATGCTTTGGGCATCGATCGGAGAACAGTCCGTGTGACGACCGAGGACATCTGTAAAGATGAGGGATTGTTCAGGTTCTTCTCGAATCTCGAGCCCGCCGGTTCTTCTCTTGAAGGTGTCCGGAAGATTCTTGGATATGGTGTTGTAATAATCCATGTCGAGTCCCCTGGGAATCCCGGCATTCTGTCTCAAGTCACTTCTGTTATTTCTGGCTATGGCGTCGCAATTCGTCAGGTCATCGCAGAGGATGTTGCAATCCACCGAGAACCCTGTCTCAAGGTGATCACGCAGACCCCACTCCCCGGAGCTGCAATCGAGGTACTCTCTGGAATCGAGGGCGTTAGCAGGGTCATTCTCAAGCAATGAGGCTCCTTTCAGACTGATGCTCATCTGAATACGGCTGACACATAGGCTACAACGCTCTTGTAGTCACCAAGTACATCTCCTGAGTTTGTGTACTTCAACAGCTCGAATTCCGTCGCATCTACTTGGTTTGCATACTCGAGTGCCGCTGTTATGGGGCCCGCCCCACATATACTGATTCGATGTTTCTGCACAAAATCCAAGAATCCCTTGGAATCCATGTATTCAAGGTATTCTATCGCTTGGTTGTCTTTCTTTTTTGCTACATCAGCTGGTTCGTGGTGGGTGAAATCAGAACTTGCCAACACCAGAATATCCATTTCTTCTGAGAGGTCAGCTAAGGTTGTGCCTATAGACTTGCAGACCTCCCAACTCTGATCGGAAATACACACTGGAACAAAGCTCAGATCATCTGGGAACATGTACTGGAGAAAGGGCAGTTGAACCTCAATAGAGTGTTCGTTGTTGTGAGCCAGACAGTCGGACGATGCATATGTGTTCTGTTCAATAATAGACTGTCCAAGCTCGGCATCATACTTGACTCTTCCTAAGGGAGTCATCCAGTCTTCTTCGCACACAGCTAGTGGTGCACCGAAACCCGTGTGATTAGGCCCAAGAATGGCTATGTGGTCAGGTCTTCCATCTCTGAAAATCTCAAGATACGTATTAGCCGCAGGAGGTCCAGAGTAGACATATCCTGCATGAGGGGCTATAGCAGCTTTTAGGACTCTCCTCTCTCCCGGAGTACCATCCGGAAGCACACCCGGGCCGAGTTCTGATTTGAAGCAGGACTCTATTCTGTTTCTGAGGAGACTCTCCTCCCCCTCGTAGAAGCTTCCGGCGACGACTGGCATCCGAACCATCTTACATCCCACGGTTCTTATGGTCATGTGAGAGAAAAATGCTTTGATTTGAAGCCTGTCGTTTCTTAGCTGATGCGAACCTGTTCACGAAGTGTCTTCATACTACTGGGTGAAGCGAAGGACTCTCTCAACGATATCATCTAATTTGACCTGTTCGGTTTCCTTTGTGGCCATATTACGGAGACTCACTTCTCCCTTTGATAGGTCTCTCTTGCCTACTATGATGGTGAACCTTGCGTTCCGTGAATCCGCAAGCTCCAGCAGTTTGCCGAGCGGGCGGTCCATTAGGTCCACTTCGCACGATATTCCAGCAGCCACAAGTTCTGATTGGATGCGCATTGCGTGTTTGACCATTGGCTGCTTGATAGGTGCTATGAAGGCGTCAACCTCAGGGGTAAGCTCCTCACCCAAGCCCCTCTCTAACATCACATCGATGAGACGTCCGATTCCAAGCGATATGCCAGTAGCTGGAGTCTGTGGACCTCCGAACTTCTCTATCAGATTGTCATATCTCCCGCCTCCAAGAATCGAACCAACATCTGGTTTGCCCAGATACCTTCCCTCAAAAACAGGACCCGTGTAGTAATCGAGGCCTCTTGCCAGAGAAATGTCAAACTCTATGTACTCGCTCTTTCTGCACTCTTCGAATATCTCGGCCATGACTCTGAGCTCTTCCACACCCTCTTGCCCGACCTTTGAACCTTTCAGAACTTCTTGGAACTCGTCAAGGACTGACATGCTCTCTCCACTGAGGTCAATGGCATCAATGAGGAAGCGACTTGACCTGTCGGCAATGCCCCTCGCCTTAAGCTCTTCTACCACGCCTTCTTTGCCTATCTTGTCCAGCTTATCAATGGCTCTGAAACATTCATGGGCGAGTGTATCGGGAACATCTGCCTTTTCTGTGAGACCTTTCAAGACCTTTCTGCTGTTGATCTTTATCAAGTAGTCTCGCTGCAGGACACGGTCAAGAAACTCCAGCGCAACCAGAACCACCTCTGCATCGGCAGCGGGATTCTGAGAACCCACGATGTCTACATCTGCCTGAGTGAACTCCCTGTATCTTCCTGCTTGAGGTCTGTCGTACCTCCATGCCTTGCCGACTGCATACCTCTTGAATGGTTTGGGCAGATGCAGATTGGTCGCGACAATTCGCGCCAGAGGAACCGTGAGATCAAACCTGAGACCTACCTCTCGATCACCCTTGTCTTCGAAGCGGAAGGTTTCAGCTTCAACGTCCTCTCCTCCCTTTGCTGAAAGGGTCTCCCACAGTTCCATCACGGGCGAGTCCAGTGGTTCATACCCAAAGAGTTTGAAGACCTCCACTGCGGTTTCCTCTAGATAGTCTCTGATTAGGATTTCAGATCCCATCAAGTCACGCATTCCTCTGACTGTTCTGAGTTCACTCAAAATACAATTCTCCAGTCCTACTTTCGGCAACAATGGGAGCCAGTGTCTTTCTCAGAGCAATCTCACAGAAACAGATGAACTAATCCACCAGCTGTCAATATTGTCACCATAAGCGAGAGCCGCCTGATTCAGTTTAAGTCTTGTGTTCGTCGTTGTCTTCGCCCTTTGGGTCATGTTACTGGGATGAAACCCACTATCAGAAGGATGAGGTAGAGCACAACTCCGGCTGCCATGAGAATGGCATCTCTCGATACTCGTCGGAGAAGGTTACTGTCTCGATCACCCGCGGCGACGTATACAATCTTGTTGAACACTGATGTTGTAGTTGCTATAATCACAGCGTAGACAGCCGTTGACAGGCTGACTGTGCCTGCTGCAAAGGCCTGGCTTGCGACTGCCACAACTGCTCCTGCTGAAGCAAATCCCCCAATAAACGCCGCTGCCACAAGACCCCATTCACTAAAGAATTCCTGTAAGAAGAGAGAGGCGAGTGAAACTGCGGTGAAAATAACGGCGAACCGAATGGCTGCACCAAACTCGAAAGGCGAAACCAATCGAGCACTCATCTCCTGTTTTTCTTCTTCATGAGCCGTTCTCCTCTCATAGTACATTCGGACGAGTCCCATGATGAATAGGATGGCGAGAGGAACGAGGAAGTACTGCATGATTTGTAACTCTCTGTCAAACAAGATTATGATGAACCCATTTCTAAGAACCATGGCAAGGTTTGCAAATATCACAGATAGTGAAATCTTCCCCGTGTATCTTGACTCCGTCTGCACATGGAAGTCCGTCAGGGACGAAACCGTTGCTTCACTATTAGCGAACCCTCCGAAGAAGCCGAAGAAATAGGGCCCGCGGTCTTTGAACTTCTTCACCAGTATGTAATTGGCGAAGCTAATTGACAATAGGACAACGATTAGGAGATAGGTTTCAAAGAGTGGAAAGGCAACAGCTCCTATCTGGACAGTCTGTGGAATCAGAGGCCACAAGAACAGGATGAGCACTCCCAGTTCGACAGCACTGATCATTTCTTCTCGGGTGATGATCTCGACTGCCTCAGACAGTTCTTGCTTGAAAGACAGAACCAGAAAGACAAGGAATGATACTGTCATCGAGAGAACTGATAGAGGGCCGATGACTTCGGGAGGTACGGGTGCCGAGTCCAGCCCAACAAGTGTGCCCAAGATGAAAGACAGAGCAAAGACTATGGAGGTCGTCATCCCCTTGCGCATGGTTCGGAAAATCTTGTAGATGATGTGGGTCATGACTAGAATTATAGATATCGCGACAGAATAGACCAAGACAACTGGATTTGCCGTGACTGTATATGTATAGGCTCCAAGCATACCAAAGAGACTATGAAGCCCAAAAGACCTCACTCCTATGGATGACTCCTCAGTCATTCTCTTCTGTCGCTCAAGTCCGATGAGAGCTCCGACTGCGAAGCCAATCAAACACCTAATGACGAGATCTGGGCTTAGTAAGATTTCCTGCAAGACATAACACTGTCCAGACCATCAGCATTGTTGCTTCATACATTTAGGCATTGTGTTAATCGCGGCCCTGTAAAATAAATCGAGTTCACATGGCTTAGATAAAGGAAAACTTGTATGGAGCAACTCAAAACTATCAGAAGAGACCCATTTCGTTGTTCACAGAATTCATTTCGTGAACAATATGAGAGTTATTTTACAGAGCCGTTAATCGCTTATCATATAGCATATTTAGAATCAGCAAAAAGAAAAGAGGCAGGCTGGAATTAATCCAGCCGGGTGTGTCCCAATAGGACAGAAAGGGCGATATCAGCTATTTCGCCCGTGGGAGCAGAGCGTCTGACGGTCATGGGCAGAACACCAGCCCTAAGCTCCATTTCGGCAAAGGCAAAAAGCTCAGCGGGCCCCTTGTCCATGCTGAGGAGTGTAGGGGCTCCCATCGATATCTGAAGAGCCCTCGCCCCTATGACTCGCGCCTTCTCGAATCTGGTGAGCCATTTGGGGCCGATTGGAATACCGAGTCTCTCGTTATCTTTCTCATGCCCCGTCTTCAGGTTTGTTCTCTCAATTTCGTGCTCTATCGCTCCCGCAGGAGGGAGCCCATAACTGTCTGGTTCTTCGTCAACAACCTTGCGCCTTCGACCCCTTCGAGCCTTCTTGAGATCGAGCTTTGCAGCCTCGACCTGCTCCTTGATCTCCTTGGTTTCTTCAATAACTGACTTTGCCTTGGAAACACTCAGTCCGCTGACTGCCTCAGCCATCTCTTCTGAAGAGGCTTCCATCACCTTCTCAACAGTGTCGTACCCAGCCTCAATCATCTTGTCTGAGGTCTTGGGTCCGATTCCTTGTATGAAGGTGAGTACAAGCTTGATGTTCTCCAGCTGCTCAAGCTTGGGTTTTCGCTTCTTTTTTATTATTTTCGAGGGGTCTTGGTACATGAGCTACACCTACGAGCCTGTCCTGTTCTGTCTTTCTATTCTTCGTCGAAGTCGCCTTCGCCACCTGGGCCTCCAGGCATGCCTCCGCCCTTTGAGCTGATGACATCATCAATTTTCAGCAACATCTGGGCAGCCTCTGATGCGGATGCAATGACCTGCTTCTTCACAACAGCAGGTTCGATGATACGACTCTTTTTCATATCGCCAACTTTCCCTGTGACCAGGTTAACACCATAGGTCGTCTTTCCTTCGGTGTGGGCTGACCTAAGTGATACGAGAATGTCTATCGGATCCAAGCCACCATTCTCTGCCAACGTGGCCGGTATTGATTCTACGGCGTCAGCAAAGGCGTTCGCTGCATACTGCTCACGACCCTCAAGGGAAGAGGCGTAGTCTCGGATTTTCATCGCCAGCTCGCTCTCTAAGGCACCGCCACCGTACAAGATGTACGGATGATTCACCACATCCTTGACGACGTAGAGCGCATCATTCAGTGCACGGTCCACTTCATCAACAACGTGGTCTGTTCCACCTCTCACAAGAAGAGTGACAACTGTCGATTTCGGAGTGCCTTCAATAAACAGCATCTTGTCATCGCCAATTCTCCGCTGCTCGACAAGTTTCGCCTTTCCAAGATCGCTCACGGTCAAGTTTGCAATCTTGGACACAATAGATGCTCCAGTTGTCTTGTGTAGTCTTTCGACATCGGATTTCTTGATTCTTCTCACTGCCATAATGCCGTTCTTCGCGAGGTAGTGCTGGACAACATCGTCGATACCCTTCTGGGCAATGACCACATTTGCACCCACTTCAACGATTTTGTCAACCATATTCTTGAGCATCTTCTCCTCTTCATCGAGAAAGACCTGCATCGAAGATGGATCTGAAATTGATATCTTAGCGTCGTATTCTGTCTTTGAGATCTCAAGAGGACATTCAAAGAGTGCAATCTTGGCGCCTTCAACCTTCTTCGGCATACCTGGGTGAACAACTTCCTTGTCCAAGACAAGACCTTTGACAAGGGCAGTGTCTGTCACCCGCAATCCCACTTGCTTCTGACGGGGGATATCCTCGATGTCAATCTCCTCGCCCTCCTGCTTCCCCTTGGCAAGTGCAAGAATTGCGTCCACAACAACTTCTGCGAGGGCTTCCTTATTGCCTGAGATAAACTTGCTTGACATTGCGGTAGTCGCAACATCGCGCAGGGTTTTCTTGTAGGCGGCGGCCTTTGTTGTATCAACCTTCTCTGCTATCTCATCCAGTATTGCTGCCGATTGTTCGGCTGCTTTCCTGTAACCTGAGATTATAGTTGTCGGGTGAATCTTCTGGTCAAGAAGCTCCTCTGCATTCTTGAGTAGCTCGCCTGTTAGAACAGCAGCGGTTGTGGTACCATCTCCCACTTCATCGTCGACTGTCTTTGACACCTCGATGACCATCTTCGCAGCAGGATGGGCCACATCCATCTCTTTCAGGATTGTGGCGCCGTCGTTGCTGACGGTGACATCACCAAAGCTGTCAACAAGCATCTTGTCCATTCCTTTCGGTCCTAGCGAAGACTTTACAGCCTCCGCGATGACGACAGCAGCCATGATGTTGTTTCTTTGAGCATCACGACCCCGCGTCCTCTCAGTGTCTTCCCTGAGTACGATTATTGGTACTTGACTCATCTTCTAGTTTCCTCCACTTAGTGTATTAACTAATGTGACAAAACTGTACATGGACTTCGGCATATTTTGCCCATTTAAAGCTTGTCTTAGATGTCTTCCGGCCAATCGAAACGCGATTTCATGAACATAAAAAGCTTGTCAACTGTCAGTCATTTGGACCGATTCTATAGAGTACGACATTAGCGCCCTTATGCGTTCCCACTGCTTGAGCGATATGAGAACACTTTGCTCTGGTGATATAGAAGGTTTCAACTCCCATCTGGTCTTGAATCTCCGGGAAGGTTTCGATGTTGGCTTGTCCCTTGCTAATCACAAGATCAGCTGATTGGACAGTGTCCATGAACTCGTCACTTACAAGACCACGAGGTACACCGTGCGCCCAGGCACCGGTGTCTGCTATCTCTGCAAGCTGCTCGATTTCGGTACCCACAACGTCATCACGTGTTGCGTCATTCACCATCGCTTTGCCCTTTACAACGTAGGTTGTCTTCCAGCCATGTGCCGCAAGAAATCTAAGCACTGGTATGTCAAGTAAGGTCTCACCTACATTATCGGCAAGATAGACCACACGACCGTCAGAATCTACAATCAATTCATACAGTTCTCTTGAGTCATCTGGGCTGAATCCCTCCTTGAGCATCCTTAGAAAGTCGTCCTCGAGCTCATCCAGCTGGGGCTTATGGGCCGCAGTATTGAAGTCTATGAGATTGCCCGCTATGGATGCCATGACTGCAGCTCTCAGTCTTTGGTATCCCTGATATTGCTCAACAACGCTTTGGATGGACGGGAGGGCCTTGGCTGCGGCAAGATTGCTGGCTACCTTGATATCGTGATAGGGATCGCCCGTTGCTTCGCCCCGTTCATAGAGTTCTTGATAGATGCTTACTGAGAGAGGATGCGGTCTGACCCGTTTCTCGTAACCCTCTGATAGCCTTCTGAGTGCGTGGCTATAGAGTGCGAACTGCTGATCCTTATCTTCAGTTAGATTTGATATCAGGGTCTGAAGACTTTGCACAATGCAGGCAGAGCACTCAGGAATAAGTGGGACGTCAATCTCTGTGTTGCTCAATCGGAGCCATCCTCCGAAGGCTGATCATATTCCTTCACCATCAAGTAGGCGTCTTCGCCGTCTCTGTAGTATCCTTTGAGTACTCTCTTTACTTCAAATCCAAGGTTCTCGTAGACTGAGATTGCGGCTTTGTTTGTGTTTCGCACCTCTAGAAAGAACTCTGAGGCACCGTACTCAACCATTCCTTCGATTCCGTGCTCTACGAGGTCAGTACCGATCCCAAGATGTCGAAATTCCGGCAAGACTGCCACAGAAACAATATGTCCCTTTTTGGTGGGAAGCCTCCCGAAACTCGAGATGCCCCTCTCGATTCTAGACATCATGTATCCAACGACGGTGTCATCCTTCTCTGCCACAAGAAATGCTTTGGGTGCGTGGTAGTGCAGACCCAAGAAGAACCGGTCTGGATAGTTCTCAGGCAGACACTCACGATTTATCTGAACAACACTCGGGAGGTCTTCCTCTTGGAACTGACGGATGACCCAGTCCTTAGTCACTTGAATCATTTCCTGCTCAGCTGCGTTTCGAACTCAGCATTTCGGTCCTCTTTTATGGATTGTGCCAAAATCATGCGTAATGAGTCTGGGAAGGGGTCTAGCTTCTATGGCCTTCGTCGCCACCATCTCTCCATGTCTTCAGAACCTTTTCCAGTGATTGCTCTATTCGCCCCCTCTATCCATTGTCGAACACTCCACATGGAGACCTCATAGTCATCTGGAAGGTCAAGCTTTCCCTCTCGGAGAGACCTGTCGATTCTTTCAAGTATCTCCTCGGGAACAGACATAGACAGTTCTATGATACTTGATATTCTGGCTCCATGGACAATCGCCGCAGCATCAAAGACCCAATCCTCCGCTTCCTCCAGATTGACACGGCAGTGGTCAGCTACCATCTCTGGATTCGCATCTGCAAGCTGCTCAATTCTAGTTATGCCAAGACTTGCGAGTTTGTCTGAGTATTCTCGACCGATTCCGTTGATGACCGAGGGGGGTATCCTGTGAATATCCTCTGAGCCGTTCTCCAATGTCTCGATTCCTTCGGCCAGTGATACTCTCTGTTCCTCTTCTGCCGCTTCTGCCAGGTCCCTCTCCATCCGTTCTGAAAGGTCCTGCATGAACTGGTCGAGGTATCGCGTGGAATAGACAGTTTTATGCTGAGACTCTCTAGCTTTCTGTTCGACGGCCAGTAGGTCTAACCCCTGGCAGAACCCAAAAACAAGAGATGAGAGTCCAAGAATCACCAGAATCATGGATAGGACAGTGTTCGTCCACCAAAGCATAACTGCGGCTGCAAGTGTCACTATGAACAGCATAAACGGCAGCAATGTTGGTGGCTTTGAGTACACAGATTTCATCCTCTGTACTTACTAACAATCCTTAGGTGAAATAGCTTTGGTTTGGACCCTCAGTCTTCTTGTTCGTACCGTTTACTTTTTCACACAACTAGTTCTGCTAAGAACTCAGGGAGGATAGATATCGACTATGAAAATCATTGCTATTGGCGGAACACCCTGCACAGGCAAGACGACAATCGCGGAACAGTTGGGCAAAGCACTCGGAAGAGAAGTGATCAACCTCGGAGATGTTGCTATCGAAGCAGGGTGCATCACGGAAGAAGACCTGGAGCGTGACACAACTATCATAGATGAAGACTGTCTCGTTGAAGCGCTTATGGATGTCCTATATGAGCGACAGGATGATCTGATAATTGAAGGCCACTATGTAGATCTTGTTCCTTGGTCATCCCTTGACTTCACAGTCATACTGCGAACCCATCCTGACATCTTGAGAGAGCGTCTTCGTTCAAGAGGGTATTCTGAGCCGAAGATAGCTGAGAACGTAGAGGCCGAGGTATTCGGTGTATGTCAACTGGACGCTCTTGATTCATTTGGGGAGGAATTTGTGTTTGAAATAGACACTTCTGATATGTCTCCTGAAGAGGCAGTGAAACTGATTGTAAGCTTCCTTGACTCTGACGAACCGATAAAACGTATTGACTGGATGGATTTTCTCGAAGAGAAAGGAATACTCGATGACTACATCAGGTGACGGGTGCGGCAGGTGCTTCCTATTCCTTTTCTCGCATGAGAATGGCCAGCACTGAAAGGGCAGCCACAATCAGCATACTAAGCGGTATATTCGTGGTTGCCACTTCCGCATCTGGATTGGCCACCAGAGCAAATTCTACCAACATGTAGACAGTCGTACCAGCCATGGCCATCAGTGCTCCGGGGACTAGTGATGCAAAGGTAGCTCTGGGATCTGAATAGGCCCAGACTCCACAGAGAATGAATAGAGCTCCAGCGATTATGGGGAAGAGAAAGAATACGTTTCCTGTCATCGAGAATCCATGGAGAAAACTATCGAAACCAATTTCTGGAGGACGAGTCATCACTTGACCAAATTCTGTTAGAATAGCTAGAATCCCCGCCAGGACAAGAATCCCCGCTGGCCACCTGTAGTGCAGAAGCCCCAGCTCGCGTTTCCTGAGTTGCTTCTTGAGTTCCTTGGCCTTCCGAATCCGTTCCTCCTCTTTCTCACGTTCAATCTCTCGTTCTCGTTCCGTGAGACCGTCTTCCTCTTCGTACTCCACGGCTCTGATGATATCATCTGCCATCTCTGAAGATTCGGAATGTGACTCGTTGTTCTCAGCCATCGCTTCTCAGTCGGCGACTCTTCTCAGTAGTATTTAAGCTTCAGTGTCTGCGTGATTCTCATGCCATCCGTGGAGAACTCTCAATGGCCTTGACCCAGTCTGACTCCATAATCTCTGACACGATGTTGGATGTTGCTCTCGCGATGTCAATTACCACTTTCTGCTGAGTCTGAACCGGAGTCCGTCTATCCAGAACCTGAGAGGCCGCGCGGGCTAGATGGGGGTCATCCAAGAAATATGCCTCATAGACGAGTGCATCAGCCAGGGTATCGAGATTGCGGGTGACGAGATCCTCTGTCTGCCCGTTGAAGTATCTCCTCTGAAGTTCACCAAAGACCAGACCACATACTTTCTGACACTCAGGAACGACGACCGGTAGTTCATCCATTATGCCAGTATTGAGGCAGGTAGTAAGTTCTGAGTAGTTGGTCAGGTATCGGATACAGAGGTATCTCACCATGGTGGAGTTCAGGACCATGCCCACGGCGGCCGGGGAGAGCTGCGAGTCGTGTATTTCGACCTTCACAATACCACCACCGTGAATGATCCCTTCGGGCTTGAGAATGACTCTTGGGTATGCCAAGTTCTTTGTGGCCGCAAGGAATGCATTTTCGTACGACTCTGTGAGGGCTGTATCTCCCTTGAACCAAGCATCTGCATACTTGAGATAGGCCTTGTCAAGATGATAGCGTCGGATGCTGCGACCACTTGTCGCGTAGGGGACAGAGAAGGTGTCATCGGGTGTCTTTCTTACATGAGTCGATGGGATGTCCCTACCCCGTGAAGCGCTCAGGAGGTGCGTCCTACCTCTTCTTCGAGCTAGGTCCAGAATCTCATCATGATAGAGCACGATGATATCCGACTCATGGAATCTGGCGATGGCCACCATGTTCTCTCTCTCAATTCCGTCTCTTCTGGATCTAATCAACACATCTTGGATGCGTCGGGATTGAGGCACACAGGCAATGAGGCTGAACAGCTCTAGCGTGATGTCATCGATGGGGCTGCCTTCATCTCGAATCTCCAAGACATCGAGGTGTCGAAGCATGAACTCCCTCGTCTTCTGGAACTGGCCCACTCTCAGAATGCTGTTGGGGAGAAGCATACCAAGATGTCCATCTGAATTCAGCAGTTCCCTCCCTCTCACCATGAAGAGTGATGCCGCATTCCATGTTCCCGATCTCCCCCCAGTGACGTTCCATGTCAAAGATTTGTCTACAGATTCTTTTTCAGGGTCAGAGAGAATGTTACCATATGGTGGATTGCCAATGAGAATGTCGAAGCCCCCCTTTGCGAATGCTTGAGGGAAGCTGGTTGCCCAGCTGAAACCTTGGTTTGGCTTGCGCCCGCCTTGACAATGCTCACCCCTTCTGGGAGTTGGGCCCACTATGCTGTTACCTTGCCTGATAGAACTCACCATCTTGTCCGCCAGATCCTCATGGAGCGGCCTTTCGTTCGATGATGCCCAGAGAGCTAGTCGTCGGCGTGATGCAGCCACAGAGTCTGGGAGGATATCAACGCCGTATAGGTTCTCGCTCACAATCTCCCACTTGATGTTTGATACTGCTTGTGTGTCATCGAGAGCCTGTCTGAGGCCTACAAGCCAATTGGCTGCCTCAACCAAGAAGATACCAGCTCCTACCGCAGGATCGACTATTCGGACATTTCTCAGTGCGTGCAACACCCGACCCTTAGCCCTCCCATCAAGGGTATCGAGTTTGCGACCTGCAAGGGAGAGTCCGGTCTTGTGTTGGATCCAGTAACTGAGTGTCCGGCCGGAGATGTATCTTGCTATCGCAGGTGGGGTATAGAATGATCCCGTTTCCTTTCTCAAGGAACGAAGTGATAGTTCTTCGCTGGACCTTGCATTTGATACTGCAGTCGTCAGCGGTACGATGACTTGCTCATGTAGAACGTCCAATAGCGACTCGTCCCATGCTAGAGCCTTTTCGACTTCACATCTATACTGGCTGTGGTTCTCACCTAGTCGACGCAGCAGTGTGTCTGCACGCCCCTGCTCTGGGATGCCCCGGTCTTGAAGAAGAGTGCCTGTCATATCAAGATGCAGTCCTCTTGCTCTTTGGAGCAGTCCCTCCACTGTGTTTTCATCGTCGCGGTAGATTGCCGACCAGAACTGCTCGATGATATCCTGATAATCGTCGTCCTGAAACCGCCTGGATTCATATCTATTATGAAGCCGTGGGCCCTCCGGTTGTGCGAACTCTCTAAGGAGCACTCCTACGGCAGTGATATCATATCCTAGCTCCAAGGGTATCAAGTTTGACTGAGCATCTGTCCTAATCTTCCCTTGCAATATCTGGATATTACCGTCCGCCAAAAGGTCTTGCTGGTACCGAACTGCTGATCGAGGAATAACACTTTGACCTGTGTCTATCCGTCAGCCTTCCATCAGGGATTCTTGCGTCAAGCTTGTATCGAGAGTCCACTCCAGTGCTGCCAGGGCGAGTTTTATTGAGTAGTGAAGTTTCATCAGGTAGGGAGAGCGAAGCCGACGGCTCTCAACAGAACAAGACCGTCATGCGCGATTTCGCAGTCTGTGGTATGGTTGCATTGATTGTCTTGGTTCTATTTGCAGTCCGGGAGGCACATATGCTCGGTGTTCAATACCTCTTGCTATACTTGATTGTGGTTGTTGCAGTAGGCATGGTCACCATGACATTTGCCTTGCTATACTTGGCTGAAAGCATCCGCTCCTCGTGATTGTTCCTATCAGAAGATTCTGGCATTCCAATCTCAGATATACAGGAATATGATAGAAAGAAGAATGGGGAAGGTGCACGCACCCTCCTTGAACTAGACTATCCGACTTTTGTTCCACAGTTCGGACAGAACTTGGCGCCGTTCAGCTGATTCCCACAGTTAGGGCAGAACTTGGAACCCGCAGGAGCAGATCCGCCACCCTGTTGCTGGCCGCCCTGCATCTGCTGGCCCATGGCTCCCATGAAACCCATGCCTGCACCGAATCCGGCTCCGGGACTCTTACCCAGAGATTCAGCTGCAGACTTCATGGTCTCCGAACCCATGACCTGACCACCGCTGACACCGCCAGTGCGGAGCCAGAAGAGTCGCTCACGATACTTTTCAGTTGTGTCGATTCCCTCAAACTTCAGGTCAACGAGCTCAAGTCCGATGCGCTCAAAGTTCATGCGCACTTTGGTCTTGACCTTCATTGAGGTCTCATCTAGCTGAGTGAATACTGCTTGGAGGTCGTAGTGGGCAAACTCGTCAATTATACGCTCGTTCATGAAAGAGCGTAGGTAGTCGTTGATCTTCTTGGTTGAAAATGCATTCTGATTACCAACCACCTCAGTGACGAATATCTTTGGCTCCTTCACTCTGAACCAGAAGTTTCCGTGGAACATCAGAGGTGCCAGATCGCTTGTTTGTCCTCGCCCGCCAAACTTCCCTTGGAACTGTCCTCTTGAGATGAAGATGCAAGTCGCTTGGAAGACATCCCCTTTCACCTTCTTCTGCAGCCAGCCGACCAGGCTGGGCATGCTGCTTGTGGTCAGCTTGTGACGACCAGCAATAAAAGTATCCAAAGCCTTTCCGTCTCTGTAGAAAATTGCGGCTTGGTTCTCCATCACGACGAGTTGAGAACCCCATTTAATTCGATTATCAGGATAACGCCAGACTATCTCTTCGCTGCTGGCGTTGGTCCATTCAATTGCGTCTGCCATATTGTTACACCTTCATGGTATGGTCTACTGTGAGGGTACTGCCCGCCTTAGGTTTTAAACATTGAGTTGATATGGTTACCGAACTTCAGCGTGCTGTACCACGGCTGAGGAAGCACAATCCTGTTCACCGTATACTATCTCGGGAATATGCGGTTTGCCGCCATTCCCATATTCCTTGGAGGATGAGGGCAATGAACTCTCCTATGTGTCCAGGTAAGCTTGTATTGCTGGGTGAGAAACTGAAGTGCATGGTGTTCGTATGAGGCTCTTGTCGAGAATACGCTTCTCCTACTTTGAGCTACCATTCTTACACTTCGCTTATCTCGTTTGAAAGAGTCACCCCATACGGCAACGAATTCCCAACGGCTCGTAAAACCTAGGGATTGCAAGATCATGACACAGAGTGCTTTCTAGAATGCCGACTTTCGACGATTTCCGTTGCTCCTAAGACCGAAGTTATTAGGATACAGACCGTTGGCAACATGAGTGTGCCTCTGTGGAAGAAGGCAATCAGCAAGATCAGAAGACCGAAACGGAAGTTCAAGAAGATGAGCAGCAGGAGAAACGCCGCTCCTTCAACCCCATGAGGACCTACTTCTATGTGGCTTCAGGGATTATCGGCAGCTATCTCTTGTTCTACGCGTTCGGATACACTGTACTCACTATAGTGACACTGTTCTTCCTGATGGCGGTCTTTCGAGAAACCCATTATGTGCACAAGTACCTTTCTTACAGGTTTGCGAGGGGTGCAGCATACTTCAACGCCCTCCATGGGCTGGTCTATTTCATCATCTTAGCTGTTAATGGATACTGGATTGTACAAAATGGCATTCCACTCATCTTGCCGGAGATTCAGGGACTCACCCTGATGGCTCCACTGGTTGTCTTCATGTCCGTCTTTGGGTCAAGGAATATCAGACTGATGTACGTTCCTGACAAGAAGATGTAAAGAAGTAGGCAGGTGCGGGAAGAGAGAGAGTGTAGTGCACCAGAATCAGGAAATCCTGATTTCTGAGGGAGGGAGAGTATGGTTGCTTTTTCAAGACCATCGCGAGGATGATTCCTGCACCTGCTGAGATACTGTTATCGTATAACCTAATAAATCCTCATATGATATACTCGTCTGAGACTTCACAACTGGCGAACCATAAGATCTTCTCCGAGTATGACCTCGGCGTCAGCATCTGCTCTGATTGTTCTGAGTACGTGCTCAGCGTTCTCCACAACATCGGGAGATACGTGGTCGATGATGACGGTCTTGGCTCCCGTGGCCTTGACAATCTCGTTAAGTTCTGATGGAGTCGTGTGAACATTCTTGTCGTGCTCGCCGTCGAGCCAATTGCATTCATGGATGAGAATGTCTGCGTCCCTGGCAAATCGTATGATTCTCTCATGTGGTCCCGTGTCTGAGGTGTACACTACAGTCTTCTTGCCATGCTCCACCTTGAAGGCCCTTGAGTCCCGGTCACCATGGGCTGTTTGGCACGTCATCACTGTCATTCTGCCAATCTCCACCACGTGTTCTGGTTCGAGCTCGATGACTTCGATGTCTATCCTGTCGGCCATATACTCGAAGGAATACTCGAAGATTCCCTTCCACCATCGCCTGACATATGAAGGTGCGTAGACATGCAATGTCTTGTCGTAGCCGCTCAGCCAGAGGCTCTGACAAAGAGTAAGAAAGTCAGAGCAGTGGTCGATGTGAAAGTGGCTTATGAAGAGGTGTTCAATCCTGGTGATCTCGATTCCAGTCTGAACAAGACGATGCAGAACCCCGGAGCCGATGTCAAACAGGAGTACGGTGTCTGCTGCTTCAATCATGACGCCAGACTGCACCCGGTCTGGGTCTGGAAAAGATGTTCCCGTTCCTAGAATTGTGACCTTCATGGCAACCTGATGAACAAGACCTCGGGTGGCTAATCAATATTGCCCCACATGTCATGATTCAGCCGATGGTTCTTGGCCTGATTATATTCTCAAAGGTGTTGATCATCAACCGGAGCTCCTTTGCGAGTTCTGACCTTCTTCTGTTTCTCATAACAAGGCTCTTGGTCAAGTCTGGGCAGTTCACTGTCTTGAATGCCTTCAGCACTCCCAACGAATCAACCGAGACCTTTCCACCATAGACATCTTGTGCGAGGTCGTCCACAGCGCGTTGCAGCCTCTGGCCGCACTCCTGGAGAACGGCCTGATCGATAGAATCGTAAATGTCGTGCTTGAGGACTCTTGCTGTGCGATGAAGCTCTTGCAGGACTAGATGACCCAATCTATCGTTTCGTCCTTTGAGGTGTTCCTCTTGGAAATCTTGTGGTTCCATGTGGTTCGCCTATGCCTTACTCGGCACTATGGTATTTATCACCGTGTCATACCATGCTCCATATCGCACAGCCTCATAACTGACTACTCTATCCGAATGACTTAATGGCGCGTACGAGGATTAGTTGTGTGGGATGAGTAGTAGCAGAAGTCAATCCGAGACCGCATTGGTATCTGCTCTCGAAGAAGCAGAGTTCGTTATCCTAGAAGCATCCCTGGGCAGAGAGGAGGAGTATTGGAGTTGGTTACGGCTTGATCATGCAAGCTACCCTGGGTGTGAAGCACACGCATTCACACTATCTCAGGCTGTGACGTGGGGCGCAACATTGGATTCGAACGGTGACATACTGCTCATTTGCGATGCCGGCCCAGGCACCGATGAAGACCATCATCCGAGACTCTTGCTAGAATCAAGATGGGACGCACTTTGTTCAGTGACCCGTGACCTGGGTGCTCTGCTCACCTCCTACAGGGTCTGGATTGAACAGGGGCACATGCCCGGCGTTGTGTGGGGGAGTGGCGCACAGACATGGTTCAGAACAATGTGGCCGGCCTCTAACATTGAAAGGCCAAGAATCAGTGACTTCATCGATTATGTTGATGAGCTGATCCGTCCTCATGTAGTCCGTCTGAATGAGCTCGGATTCTGGACCAAAGAGAGTTGCTCCGGACTCGTCGAGGATCACCCAGATAGGCAACCCTACTGGCCGTACGTCATGTTCGAAGAGCGAACATATCCATGGGCAAGCGCACATCTTTTTACTCTCGCTGACTTAGCCGGTTGGATTCCTACCTATGCCCCGCATAACTTCGACATCTATGTACGCGCTCGAGAGAAAGAGGATCTCTACGACAGTTGGATACGCCTTGTCGACTGTGCGGAGTATCTTGAGAGCCTCTTGAGACCGTATAGAGGCATAGTGAACTTCGATTACGGTTCGGATGGCGCAGAATACAAGACCACTCTGCCCAGCTCTGGCCGTTGAAGAGGAAAAATAGACTCCGCAAGTGTCCCTCGATTCACGCTCTTTATATGTCGGGAAAATATTCTTCGCACATGTCGCAAGATGGTGAGAAGCACCTGCAACAATCGTACACTCTATTCCAAGCAGGTGACTACAAAAAGAGCAGAGAATACGCAGACAAGGCTCGGAAGCGATTCAAGAAGGAGGGGCTGGTTGCACGAGCTGCAGAGGCATTGAGAGTGATGGCCGATAGCTCTCTGAATATGCGTGACTTGAAGAAGGCAGAGGGGTATTACGGTGAGCTCATGGATTTGGCGAGGGCTAACAACCTTAGCATGTACCGTGCAGCAGCAAGCTGGGGTTTTGGCGAGATCGCGTCATATCACATGGATTATGACTCTGCAGCAAAACACTATCATGCCGGACTCGAAGAGGCTCGGAAAGTTGCAAGTAAATGGTACGTGGCGTGGAATTCTTTCGGTCTAGCCAAGGCCTATCGTGGTCTGGGACGTCTTGACGAGATACGTCCACTCTTGAGTGAAGCTAGAGACATCTTCTCTTCTCTAAACCACACAACATACGTTGAATGGGTTCAGAAGCTTGCAGAGGAGATCAGCGTTGACATAACCAAGGGGCAGCCGAGTGATATGCGAGTCTGGCTGTGCCCGGTCTGTGGCTCGAAATACGACGTTGAGATGGCAGAGAACCTCAGTAGAGGTAAGAAGGTGACCTGTCAGTACTGCGGAACAACAGTGGGTTGAAATCCACGATCTGCGATCTATTGCTGAACGTGAATCTTATCACTCCGAAAGAAAAAGAGTAGATGTTGGGGAAGCGTCCCCAACTTGGTTTGGTCTAGTCTTGATAACCCTTCATGTAGCCCTCACGCTGATTCCATTTCTCCTCGAGGCGTTGCATGATCTGCCACATACGGTAAGTGTACTGCCAGGCATCATCGAACTTGCCTTGGTTCATGTCGTCAAGGAATCGCTCTGCAACATCATTTATCTGACCGATATCCTCAATGATTGTTGCATCGAACTCGTACATTCTGTCGAGCTCTTTCTCATTGATCTTTTCCTTGGAACCCCATGATGCGTAGCCGTAATCTGCATAGCGAATTGCCGACTCGATCTTGTCTGCCAGTGCAAGCATTCTGTCGAAGGTCTCCCAAGTCTTTGTGAGGTCATAGTCGACAACCATCATCTGAAGCTTCTCGAGGTCCTGCTTCACAAGACGAAGCTGGTCCGCGAGGAACTCTCGAAGGACTTTGTCCGCCGCACGTCTCTCCTCTTTCTCTTGGTAGCCGTGCCACCCGGGGATATAGTGGGTTATCTTGCCGAAAATGCCGCCTTTGATATCCTTGGCTGCCTTTCCTCTGATGCGCTTGGCAATTGGGTCTTTTACTTTGCCCATCTCATTTTATCTCCAAACAAGTTATGCAACCTATCCAGTCAGGTTGTGCTGGGTACGCACATGTAGTGTTTCCTTAAAAACAATCGTACTGGAAACTATGCTCATTACTACACTTTTGTTCAAAATGAACTATAAGTGTCATCTCCCGCGTCCTTACACATGCTGACTCTAAGGCCGGATTGCAGAATTAGTCGAACGAATCTTTGGCCCTGCAAACGTGCAGAAAACAAGTCCAGTCCAAAAAAGAGGAGAAATCGAACCGTATTCAACTAAGAATATGGTCCTGTTCCTTCAACGGGTTTTCTATTCCCTACTCCTCGTTAGAAGAGGTTTCATCTTCGGTATAGTCGTCAAAGGAGGATGTTGGTTCTCGTTCTTCTTTGCCTTGCAGTGGCAGAGGCTGTGCTGTCGACACCCGTTGACCCGGTGTGTAAGTACTCTCTGCTCCTACAGCTTGCGATGTTGCTGGATCCTGCGGATTTGTTCGTACCGCTCTCTTGGTTTCAGGTCTTACTGCTGGACCCTGTATGACGGACGTGTAGATCAGGTATCCAACAAGGACGACGAGGATGATTGCGACGAAAGCTATGAAATACCAATTCATTATCAAGTCCTGCATATTGTTAAGTTGGAGCGAGGCCTTAAGAGAGCTGGGATGTACGAATTATGGTTTTCTGCAGCGCGGTAAGCCATCGTCCTTCGGATAGCCATAGACTAATAATGGTGTGAAACTATAGTTAATGCCGGAGAGAAACACCTCATGACTGATAAGACTGAATGCGAAGGTGGTCTTGGTGCACCCGACGCGAAAGTTGTCCAAGTGAAAGAGATCAAGGCTGAGAAGCCTCTGATGATATGCGGCTTCCCGTCAAGCGGACTAGTCGGGACCATAGCTGCGAATACAATCATTGAGCAATTTGAGATGGAACAAGTTGCATTTGTGCGGTCCAGGTTCATTCCGTCAGCAGCTGTGTTTCTTGAGGGCCAACTAAAACATCCCTTTAGGATCCATGCTTCTGATGAACACAACTTGATTGTTGTCACCGCAGAGGTGCCAGTCGCACAGCAAGGTATGTACCATGTGAGTTCGTGCTTGCTTGACTGGGCGAAGTCTCAAGGCGTGGAGGAGACCGTGATTCTTGATGGCATTCCAGTAGGAGGCATGCCCTCAGACCGGAAGATTCTCTATGCCTCAGAGGTTGAGAAGATGAAGGATCTCTCTGAGATAGATGAGATGGAGATGCTCAAGAAGGGTATCATCACTGGCATTGCGGGTTCGATTCTCTCGGAGACTCTCACACATAAGATGATCGGATTTGCCCTTCTGACACACGCAGTTGCAGTGATGCCTGATCCAAAGGGCGCCTCAATGGTCCTGAAGGGTCTTGCAAAACTGTACGATATCGACATAGACGTATCCAAGCTGGAGGAGCAGGCCGAGGATATTCGCAGGCGACTTAGCGAGATGGCAGAGCAAGTAGATGGTATGCGTAAGCAGCAGGCTCAGAGCCAAGGCGAAGAATTCCAACGCCTATATGCATAAGACTAAGCATTCAACGATGAGGCTGGTGTTCATGCCAGCCTCTTAATCTCATTTTTCGTAAATCGTCATAGAATCAGTTTCTTCTGCTGGGCAGCAAGTGGATGTGGTCGATGTCGCTTGTTTCTGATTGGTCGATTATCAGTCGAACTGCCTTTGCTACGTCTCGTGCTGTAAGCATTCTTGATGTATCCACGTCCTTGCCGTCGAACCAAGGCGTGGCGACCGAGCCTGGATTGATGGTGGCTGCTTTGACCATCGTTCCTGCTAGCTCTTTGCGGAGTGACCAGACCATTGCTTGAACTGCATGTTTCGTGGCCGAATACACACTTGCCCTAGGTGAGGTCTCGAGCCCTAAGTTTGATGATGTCACAATTATCTGCCCCTCATTCCTTGTCTTCATCAATGGTAAGACCTTTCTGAGCCAGAGGAAGACGCCTCTAACATTCGTGTCCATCTGTTGATCGTACTGCTCTATTGCCATGTCTTCTAGGTTGCCGAAATATCCGACGCCCGCGTTTGCGACCAAGACATCAATGGTCCCGAATTGCTTCATAGCTTCTTCATAGATACGTTCGACATCCTTCTCTTTCGAAACGTCTCCTACGGAGAACATGACTTTAGCACCCTCCTTCTCAATCTCTTCTTTTGCCGTCTCCAGCTTGCTTCGGGTTCTTCCGATTAGGAAGAATGAATGGGCGTCTCCAGCCATCTCCAGTGCAATCTCCTTCCCAATACCACTGGACCCGCCGGTGATAACAATGATCTTACTAGTCTTCTCTTGAGTCATTTTGGTTCATCGCAGTCCTCTGACTATCAGACCACAAAAGCTTCACTATATCTCCGTGGTACTAGATTCGATTCTCTCCACCGGTAACCATGAAACACGCGGGACACCTTATGCATGGACTGATTGTGACCTGTCATCATGGAATAGGAATCAATCACGGATAGACTGCAATGCATCCTGGGCAGTCATGTTTCTCCTTCATGGGGCAGTTTACACAACTTGACCCGCAAGGGGGTGCATCCATCTTCATGTCCTCAGTGTGGTCTGCTCTCACAACCCGAGAGATTGTTTGTTCAACGTATACCACTCTGACCGACTGAGCCCCTATGAGCTCGGGCGAGTCTTCTGGTCCTTCAAGCCACCATCTCTGGAAATCCGGGACGACAAAGACCATCACAGCTGTTGAGCCCGTTACTCCTGTGAATATTGACTTGGGGCAATATGCCATCTTCCCAGCGTTTTCCTTGGCCTCTTCTTTGTTGCCCATGTCAGCTAGCATGATGGCGGAGAGCATTTCCTCATTGTCGAAACAACGATAGTTCCCTGTCAAAGAACTGCAAGCCTCATTCTATCATTGACTATTGAATTGGTTTCGTTTCCATCAAGAAAACAGGGGTGAGGTCCTGGAGGGACCTCGTATTCCATCTTCAATCTACCAGAGTTGGTACTCTCTCTTGACAAAACCCTTCCAGACATCAGGTAGCTTTGCAATCACTTCTTCAGCTATGCTCTCAACCGAGCTTCGGATACTACTGATATCGCAATCACCATATAACTCAACATTCACGGCTCGTGGCTCAGTTATTGGTGCACCAATCTGACTGACCATGTAGCAGTAAATCTGTTCCACCTCTGGGTGTTCCTCGACGAGTCGGTCTACAATCTCCTTGGCTGCGACATTGTAGGTCTTTCCAACGTGAGAGACCGGATTCTTTCCGGCTGCTGCCTCAAGAGTCATTGGGCGGTACGGCGTGATTAGTCCATTTGCACGATTTCCCCTGCCGACCTGTCCATCATCACCGTGCTCAGCTGATGTGCCTGTTACAGTCAGATAGAACAGCCCCTCTTCAGGACAGTCTGCAGTATTGACCCCAACTTCGACCGGCAAGTCGGTGATCTTGGGGGCGAGGTCTAAGAGCAGGTCCTCTATGCCTTTCATGACATTGGCATATTCGTGTGCGTCTTTGGTTTCGGTGGAGATGATTGCAGCGGCAACCTGCAAGTAGATGTTCTCATTAGTTCTGGTGCCCATGACCTTTATATCCTCACCAATCTGCGGCCACTTCTTTTTTGTCTTGGGCTCGTTAAGAAGCCTTTCGGACTCCAATACGAGTTTCTCAGTGGCTGATAGAGGTCCGTATGCTACTCCAAAACTTGTATCGTTAGCGCGAGGTATCTCCCTTTCCACATCGAAGTTACCTACGAGGTCAGTACTCCCAGCTCGTATCTTGTAATCGACGATAAGGTCGCTATTCACATCAAGGTGTGGAAGGTCATCACTCAGCCAGCGGCGAGTGTGTTCAACCGCAAACTTTCCCACGGGCACCTGTCTCTCGTAGTCTTTGTCTACCACGTCTACTGCTCTTCCGCTCAGAAGCAGGTAGATTGGCTCAATGACATCGCCGCCTCCGAACCTTGCATTGGACTGTCCACCAACAAGGAGGACTTTGTCCACATTATGGTGCTGTACTCTCCCAAATGTTTCTAGATAGTATTCGCTCAGACGAACAGACAACTCTTCTGCTGCCTTATCGCATAAGGTGTCGGGATGGCCTTTGCCCTTTCTCTCAACAATCTCCACTTCTCGTTCTGAAATGCAGCGGCCATCTCCGCGTGTGACTTGTATCATGATAATCAACTCGTTGTTAACTTGGGCGGCCCCAAATCGGAACATATAAGTCTATTGAGAGAATTACTGCGGATAATTGATTTGAGCTTTCAAATTACCAATAGTAATTGATTGATGCAATATGGTCTTTAGCACGGAGAGTATCGCAAGCCTTCGCAAACGCGCAAGAATGACACAGAAAGAACTGGCCGAAGTGGTTGGTGTGTCACAATCATACATAGCCCGAGTGGAAACTGGCGACCTTGATCCCAAGCTCTCTATCGTGATGAGAATCTATGAGGCATTGGCTGGTTACTCCGTCAGGTGTTCGGAGGTGATGACTCAGAATCCAGTCACTGTAGATGCTCGTGATAGCGCCTCTGATGTTGTCAGGATAATGCTGCAGAAGGGGTTCTCTCAGCTTCCTGTGGTTCGGGGGCGTAGTCTGGTGGGGATGGTCACCGAGCGAGATATCATCAGGAATCTCAATCACGATCTGAACCAGCTCTCGGTTCAAGCGGTGATGGAAACGATGGCTCCTCCACAGGTTGATGAGGCCACACCCATATCCTGGATTCTCCAGCTCTTTGACACATTCCAAGCGGTCTTGGTGGTGACTGGTGGTAGGCTGTCTGGTTTAATTACTCGTTCAGACCTTCTACAGGGCTATAGATCATCTTCCAGCGAGTCAAGTCTCTGATTAGGGCCTATGTGGCCGAAAATTATCACCACAATGCTAGAAAATGACAGAAAAGGATAGTCTGTACAAAGAGGGCTCGGTTCTTGAGAAATGCCCCCGCAGAATGAATTATAAATGCATTCGAGAGCTTAACCACCGGAGAAAACGAAATGTCCCAAGAGCTTGAGGTTCTGGATGAACTCCGCGAGGGCATAGACACCTTCGTTGAACGCTGGACTAAGATTCAGCGAAGCTCGGTCAAGGGCATTCAAGCTGTCACAAACACACTCGTTCAGATTGAGCATCTGGACGGCCCCTTGGGCAAACTATCAGGATTCAACAATATCCGTGAGAACGCACGAGGAAAACTTCTGGTCAATCTGTACGATAAGCTTGTTCCAGCTCTTGAGTCATCGATCAAGCAGTTGACCAAACTCATGAAGATGTTCGAGGGCCTCAGACAGAAGACATCCACAATTCAGACATTCACGGAGTCGCTCCGTGGAAACGCGAACGAATCGCCCGAGATCGACGACCTCGTTGGCTTTCTAGATCTCATCGTGATGAGCATTCATGATATCCTTAACATGTTCGAGTCCGAATTCCTTGTGAAGATTACGATATTCAGGGACCTTGAGGAGGGCGGAATAGAGGTTGGGGTTGTCAGCAACTATCTAACCATCTGGACTGCGGAGCCGAACATCGAACCACAGGCTCTCGAGAAGTTGTTGAAGGATCTGGATGAGCATTTCGAGCTACTCCGAGATGTGTTTATGGGGAAGACAAACATTCGCATTCCAGAGATGCAGCGCAAAGCCTCATACAGGTGACTATCAGCATCACCACTCGTACTTCTTTCTCAAGTGTAGTTGTTGCGGTTCTGTCATGATAACCGTTGACCCCTATTCTCGATAAGCATCCCATGACTTCTTAGAATCTGTGAAGGTCAGAGGACTGGAAAAAGGGTCTCCTCCTGACCAGCAACCTTAATTTCATGCTTCTTCGACCATCGGAATTGACTGGTTCACCATGAACCAAAGCACCAGAGATGAGGTTAGTCGTGTGTCAAATGATGACGATGAAATGATAGTCACACCATGGGAAGTACGCGGCAAGGTTGACTACGATAGACTCATTGAGAAGTTCGGGACCGAGCGGATAACTGATGAGTTGAAGGAGAAACTCTACAGGGTTGCAGGCGAGCGGCACATCCTTGTGGAGCGGGATCTGGTCTATTCTCATCGGGACCTGAACTGGCTGTTGAATGAGTATCAGAAAGGCAACAAATTCATCCTATACACTGGAAGAGGTCCAAGTGGTCACACACATATTGGCCACCTCATTCCATGGCGATTCACGAAATGGCTTCAGGAGCGATTTGACACCCGCCTTTATTTCCAGATGACTGATGATGAGAAGTTTCTTTTCAATCCTGAGCTTGAGCTGGAGGATGTGTACAAGTACACGTACGAGAACACACTGGACCTTCTGGCTCTTGGGTTTGAACCTGAGGATACCTATATCATTGACGACATCAAGCATATTGACCTGTTGTATGAGATAGCCGTACGGGTGGCTAAGAAAGTAACATTCTCTACTGCAAGGGCTGTCTATGGGTTCGACAATAGCATGAACATAGGTGGGATCTGGTACCCTGCTATGCAGGCTGTCCCTGCCTTCCTACATAGTGAGATGGTTGGAGTGAAGACCCCGTGTCTCATTCCATGTGCCATAGACCAAGACCCCTATTGGCGCGTCACTCGCGACGTTGCAGAGGGTTTGGGTTACTACAAGCCCGCGTCTATTCAAAACAAGTTTGTTCCGGGTCTGGGCGAGGGGGGCAAGATGTCTGCGTCGGATCCGATGTCGGCCATCTTCACAACTGATTCTCCCAAGATGGCGAAGAAAAAGGTGATGAATGCCTTCACAGGCGGAAGGGCCACGGCAGAGGAGCAACGAAGACTGGGAGCCAATCCCTACATCTGCCCGGTCTTCAAGTATTACAAGTTTCTCTTCATGCCAGATGACCGTGACCTGGCTGACATCGAGAAGAGATGCACAGGCGGTGACCTTCTCTGTGGTGAATGCAAACAGATACTTGCACCAATGGTCATGGATTTTCTTGAGAAGCACCAGATTGCGAGAGAGGAAGTCAAAGAACGTGTGGATGAGTTCTCTGCCGCCCGGCTTCGTGACGAGATGCGGCAATAGATTAGGCACTTGTGTTGGGGTTCAGAGGAATCTTTGCCTTCCGGTGGCAGAGGGCAGATGCGAGATTCTTGGATATCCCCTATCTAGGGGGATATAACACCACAACTCTAAATAGAAATCGACGACTCTTCGACTCTCAGTAACTAATTCAGGAGACAATTGGATATGGCATCGGAAACAGCCGCAGCAGACACAATGAAATGCCCAGTCTGCAACGGCAATGTCCGGCTAGGCCCAGATGATGTTGTTATTACGTGCTCATTCTGCGGAAGCACCACCACAATCGAAGGCATGGCTATCGGCGAACACTTGATGGAGGCCGCGAAAGATAGCGATGATCGGCTCAAGGCTTTTCGAGATTTCTTGGATAAGAACAAGGGAATCAACAAGGCATTGCTTGACTCGGCCGAGGTTGTGGAGAATACCCTCATCTATGTGCCTGTCTGGACGGCAAAAATAAAGGCTGACACTTGGTACAAAGGCTACAAAACGGTCCAGGTACCGGTTCAGCGTCAAGAGACTTATACAGATAGCGAGGGAAACACTCGAACTCGCACTGTGACAGAGTACGAAACTGGCTACGTCCCGGTTAAGGATGAGATTCATACTGATACAGATGAACGTCTCGTGGCACGGAAGGGTGCCAGATTCTATGGTCTGGAGGACTATCTCGAAACCGTCGATGTTAAGAATACTGAGCCCTACAACTTTGAGAAGATTAAGGATCTCGAACCCATGATTCTCAATGCAGAGATTGGACAGGAGGAGTTTGAGAAGACTGTACACGGTCGTGTGGCAGACAGACATCGGAGCCAGGCCAAGTCAGGACTGCAGGAACTCTTTGACTGTCGCACAAACACAAACGTGCGCGGGACGACGTACCTTCAGACTCCTTTTGCCTTGGTTCGATACAAGTTCGAGGGCCAGCTCTACAAGTGTGCTCTAAATGGTCACAGCGGAAAAGTAGTTAGAGGTGAGATTCCTATCACCCGAGCCCAGAGAATACTCTGGACCGTTGTGGGTCTGATTGGAATAGTGCTGGGTGGAGCTGGCGGCCAAATGGCTTACTGGGGCTTTACGGCTGACATAACCGAACTGAGCCTGATAGGTATTCTGGCTTTGGTCATTGGAATCGTCATGACGTTTTTCGGAATGAAAGTGCTGCTTATGACGCAGCGGGAGAAGAAGGGGTGAAGTAAATGGCTAGATGTGCTTTTTGTGATGCAGACTTCGAAACAGGACGCGGAGACGTTCTTCTCGTTTGTCCCTATTGTGGTACTGCTCAGACTACTGAGGGGGCGAAGTTCAAGGACCACTACATGATCCGTGTTCACTTCAACCAAAGTGAATCTCAACGAACCTTGCTTGACTGGTGTTCAAAGCAACTTGGCACGCCAGGGGACCTCTCTGTTGCTGCTAGGTTTCTGGAGTACAGACTCGTCTTCTATCCCTTCTGGATAAGCCGAATTGACTCCCATACTACCTACAAGGGTATGGGCAAAGATGCCAACTTCTATGATGAGTGGCCTCAGAGACGCGGGGCCTACAAACGGATAGATTTCTTCTATAAGCCAGAATCAGGATCGTTCACGCGTCGGCATGAGATCAGTATCCCGGGTATCCCCAGTATTGACGAGGACATCCGAAACTTCCCAATCCCCACGAGAGCAAAGGAATACTTCAGTAACGCACATGCGGATGAGTTCGATGGTAAGGTGTTGCACAGTAGGATCGGTGAGGATGAGGCTCGAGAGGCTGCGAAGAAGGCTGCCTACGACCGGCAGACTAGATTGGTTCTTGAGGAAGTTGACAAGATCGAAACTCGGAACGACAACTTGGACGTCGGTGAGACTTTCTTGATACATGTCCCGGTCTGGGAGCTGACCTATAGATACGGCAACAAGAAATACAAGGCTTCTGTTGCTGCTGCCACTGGTTACGTCATCGAGAGCAAGTATCCACGCTCTATGGCATTCAGAGCGATGGGTATTGGCTTTGGACTCATCTCCTTGCTCGCGGGCATTGGCCTACTAGCACTGGCATTCTACCTTGGAATCTTAGTGGGAGCCGGTGTTGTTTCAGGCAGTATGCTTTCCATCATTGGTCTAGCATTGCTCTACAAGGGAGTCTCCCGAAAAGAGGCAAAAGAGTTGATTTAGGCGAGACCGACAGGTCTCACCTCTCTTTCTTTATTTTTTCTATGCTAGTAGTGGATAGGCCGATACGCTATCATTCGTCCCTGTAATGCGGTGCGGTACGGGGACATCGCGAATCCATCGGTCCAGGTCATTGCAGAGAATGGAATCGAGGGCAACAAGCAGATCCTTTTCGTTATTGATGACTAGAGGCTTGTTCTCAAGCGATTTCTCTATTGCGGCGCGTACGGTCCAAGGTCCCAAGATGGCATCATTTCCACTTAGGATGTGATGGAATACTGTGACGTGAGAAGACTGTTGGTCTTGTAGCATTCTCTTGTAGACTATGAAACGAGCATGGTCAGCATAGAGGGCTGTCTTTGCATCTGATGGTGCAGATTGAGGGCTCTCTATGCTATGCTTGGCCCTTCTTAGGGTGTCCGAGTCATCGAGTTGAAGATAGTCAACTCTCGGAGGTCCCGGCCGTATTGCCACAACCACGAGAGAGTCCAGATGAGTGGCAATGTGGACTTGGGTTTCATTGACGTGTTTCATTTCAGATAGTTCGAAAATCGCTCTGCTCACAAATGAGTCGATTACTGCCTTGTAGGCTCCGTGGAGTGGTACAAATCGACGTGAGCCATGTCTTCCCAGTAAGCCTGCGGCCATGATCCGTGCCACCTGGTCAAGAGAATAGTCATAGTCCATGAGTTGCCAGACACCTTCGGCTGCAGGAATGTCTCTCTGTGCGATTCTTTCAGCCACAGTACTGATCTCTGGCTCAGTGAGAAGGTCAATCGACCTCACCTGGATACGTGGGCTGGCAGGAAGAAGGCCAGCCTGGGGCTGGAGATGACGAGGAGGCAGGGTGGGACCCTCCACGCCTATGGCAAGAGGATTAACCGCAAGAGCGATGTTCTGAATAATCCGCGCCACTCTTTCAGGTTTCCCGTTGCGTGCATTGAGAGGAAGAACAAATCTGTAGAGGCTTCGTCGCATGCTAAGAAGGGTTTGTCTATCTAGACCTTGCCATGCCTCGGGATGATTGAATATTGAGAGGTGTTTGGAGGGGCTGAGAGATCCGAGAATGCCCGCAAAGACTGTGGGATACCTCGCAGTTTCGATGACTATCCCGGGAGGTGTGAAGACTGTCAGCTCTGTTGTTTTCTCTGCCGCTTGAAGGACTGTTTGGTTTCCAAGAGCCTGTGTCGTGTACATTTTCTGACCCCTTCTGCAGACTAGGACAGGCTTCAGTATGAAGTCCGGGTGCTTTGTCGCTTCTTCTGGATGGTTGTCTGATTGGTGAAACAGTATGGCAGTGGAGTGAGGCCACCGAAACTATTCTCGTGCATGATTAGATTGATATTAATCAAATACGATGGCTGATGTTGAATGCATGAGAGTGGATTGAGGTATTGGTGAGCCTAGTCTATGAAGGAACCTATGACTAAAGATGATGATTGGATGGACAAGATTGATTCTTGGCTTGATTCTCGTTTCCATGTAGACAGAATAGCCACATCACACAGAATACTCATACTGATCATTGCGGTAGTTGTGACAACTACAACAGTCATCCATTATCTGGCTGTCATGTTTGGTTGGACAGATCCCGGATTCAGCTTGGACGATTCTTGGATACATCTTGAATATGCGCGCAGTATATTCGAGGGCCGAGCATGGGAGTATTCTCCTGGAGTTCCTTCGACAGGATCCACGAGTCCTTTGTGGTCGATCGTTCTGAGTCCGCTGTTCTTTTTCACAAGTGACACTTCACTTCTTGTTCTGGGTGTCCATCTTATTGCGTGGATTTTGTACACTGCAACATCATTCCTTGCAGGCCTTGTGGTCTTGGAACACACAAACAACCTGATGGTTTCTGCGCTTGCCATAGTGGGATTCGTGCTGGTACCGGGAAACACTTGGCTTATGCTCTCGGGAATGGAGTATCCTCTTTTTGGCTTCATTCTCATTGCTGGAATCTGGACAGCCGCACAGGACGGAGAAGCATATGATGTAATGCTAGGAGTTCTCTGGGGCGCTGCATTTCTGGCCCGACCTGAGGGTCTGGTGCCCTTAGGACTATGTGTTCTCACCCGTCTTCTGGTACGGCTTGTACGATCAGAAAACAAATCTCGTCAACTTGGTCTGTTTGCCATGAAGATTCCCATCGCGCTGTTCATCATGCTTCCTTGGATTCTACATTGTCTTAGCGTCACCGGCCATCTACTTCCAGACACCTTCTATGCCAAGACAGGCACTCCGACAGAGTTTGAGATTGAGGCTTGGAACTCATGGTGGACGTACTGGCTCAGCGCTTATTGCTTCTTGGGCATCGGTGCCATAACAGGTGCATTTACACTCAAGAATATGAGGCCGTACGTCTGGATAGTGCCTCTGTCCCTGATTCTGCTGTACAGGCTAGTTACACCCTATCAGGCACTTGTGAATAATGCTAGATACCTCGTTCCGACTTTCGCTCTCTTGATGCTCTGCGCAGTGATTGGTCTTTCAGGGATTGCCTATGCGATGATGAATCGAATAATACCGAGTGCTACTTTTCGTCACGCTGCAGTGAGCTTTGTCATCATAGGTCTTCTAGTGGCTCCAACTGTCGGGGCTTACAACCACCAAGCACAGTTCTTCGGTAACGCGGTCAAGAACATAAATGAAATGCAAGTAACAATCGGTTCCTGGATCAACGAGAACACACCGTCGGATGCAGTACTGGCTATCAGTGATGTCGGTGCAATTCGTTTCTTCTCAGAGCGACAGGTTATCGATCTCTTGGGTCTTGTCACTCCAGATATGACCCACATGAACTTGACTCTATCCCAAACCCTACAATATCTGCGTGATCATGGCTGTGAGTATCTCGTGCTGTTTGAGGTGTGGTATAGAATCTGGAGGCCTGCTCTTGGAAATGCGGCTCGCCGTCTTTATACTGTGAATCTGACAGACAATGTAATCTGTGCTCGACCAGTCATGTCGGTCTACTGGGTGAACTGGAGCAGTGTCCCCCTCTTATGAAACAAGCTGGAGATGGGTTGTCGCATCACACTTAAAATGAGAGTGAATGTCTGAGGAAGTGGTGAGTTGATTGGATACTAAGGAACAGATTGCTGATTACCTAGACCTTCTCGAAATGAAGCACACATGGAATGAGAAGAAGGGACGATTCGAGTTGACATTCACTGAACGCAAAGACGAGAAGCCGGCCAGCCCTTCCGCGACGAGTGATGATGCCCAGTTCCGGTATACTGTTTGTATCCAACCCACCGATAAATGGGTCCAAGTGTATAGTGACGTTATCCCCCTGAAAGAAGTGCCAGATGAGGTACGAGAGCGATTGTTTCTAGATTTGCTCGCCATGAACCGCAAGTATGCGGAAATATGCTTCGACTACCACGAAGAAAGAGAGGTCATTGGGACATCGCAAGAGATGATGGTTCAGGGCTTTCATTTCGATAGTTTCAGGGCAGAGTTCTTGGCCGTCCCTTGGGCTGTAAAGAAATTCTGGACAGAGATCGCAGCGAAATATGGTCTTAAATGATCAGAGAGTCTGCAGGCGAAATCTGATCCTTTCCAGCATCTTCTGATACAACTCCAATGGTTGCCCGACTTCAGAGAATCCACCGGTGTAAACATCACGACTTCCCCCGCCTCTACCTCCGAGGTCTTCCACCACATCTGCTATCAGATTCTTTGCCTCTTTGTCAATCTCATTTGTGACGAAGATGAAACTCGGCTTTTCGTCCGGAACAAAGAAGAGGGCTGCACCTGCACCTGTGAAGGGAATCTGCTTGATGAGTTTCCTTAACTCTCCAATTTCGAATCCTGGCAGGTATTTCGCGTCGAAGCTGACTTTGCCCAAGCGTTTCCAGTCGATTGCTTGAGCCAGTAGCTCTTGTGATGTGCCGAGCAATAGATTCAATTGGTTATCGAGTATCCTGCTCTTCTCGATTATCGCTCCTAGCTGTTCCATTTCGAAGGTGTACTCATGCCTCTTGTCCAGAGTGATGTTGTACACCTCTGTCGTAGCCTGCTTTGCATGAGACCCTGTGACGAACTCAACTCTGACACCATCTTCAAGTCGTCTGAAATCTACAACTTTGAAGAAACCTATCTCGGCCGTGTTGGAAACATGGGTTCCCGAACAGGCTGAGCTGTCGAGGTCTCCGAAAGACACGACCCGAATCTGTTCGTGTTTCGCCTCAATTCCGTCCCGTGCGCGGACTTCGTCTGGGAGTTCATCTGGGGCAACCAGTTTCCATGTCATAGGTATACCTTGGTCGATTACGTCATTGACTCTCTTCTCTCCTCTCACGAGATCATTGAATTTGATCAAGTCGGCATGAATATCCACTACGCCCTTGTCACCAGTAATCCAGATGTAGCCGAGTCGGGTCTCCGGTCTGACACTCTTCATCATCATCACGAAGAGATGCTCAGCAGAGTGATTCTGCATGAGGCCTCTTCGCCAACCCATATCGATTTCCAGAACTGCTTCGCTCCCCTCCGCTATGAGCTGGCTGCACATAAGAACTGTTTCTCCGTGTCTATCAACAACATCAAAGACATCGACGACATTCTCGCCAGAGTGTAGATGACCACGGTCTCCAGCCTGACCACCTCCTTCAGGGCGCACCACTGGCTGATCTAGACGTACCTCGAAGTGTTCGTCTTCTTTTCTACACTGCTGAACTCTGACTTGAAATGTGTTCTTCTCAGGATTTTTCCAGTAGATGGGTGTTTCTTCCAAATGCATCACCACGGCCGAAAGCGATAAAACACCTCTTGAGGCCACTAACGAGTCTATTGGTATCAAGTGGAGTTAAATCTCATGTTCAGCTTCTTTCGAAGAGACCCAGAGAGCAAAGCCAAAAAACATGTCGAGAAGGCACTTGACGAGGCCGTAGAGGGTTATCCCGATTACGCGAGTAGTGAGTACGAGAAGGCTGCAAGTCTATTCGTCGAGGCGGAGCAGATCGACTTCGCTGTCAAGTACTACAGAGAGTCTGCATATTGCGCACTGGAATACGAAGATCACGTTCGTGCTGCCCGCATGAAGCAGGAGGCGGGAAGGCTCCTTGCTCAGGACGCGCAGTACCCGCAAGCAGGTTCTCTCTATTCGGAGGCTGCAGACCACCTGTTTCGACAGAAGAAGCCGAGTGAGTCTACTCGTGCATTGGCAATTGCTGCACTCTGTCACCTAGCCGCTAGGAGTTTCGATACAGCTGTTAACCTCTTCAAGAAATCAACAAAACGACTCAGCGGGTCCAGTGGCAGTCCCGGTCATGCCCACGAGCTTGCACGGATTGCTGTTGGAGTTCTCTGTGAAGGAGACGAGATTCCGGCAAAGGAAATTGACGATGCGGTTCGCCGTTTCAAACCTGATGAGAGGGAGAAGCCACTGATTGAGTTTGTAGTTGCCTCAGTACGACGGGCTCAGCAGACCGAAGTGGTCCTAGAGTGGGCTGGACAACGCAGAGAGAGTGTTAAGTCAAGGACCCCCATTGAGTTCGAGTTAAGATACGAATGCCCTGTTCCTGTACGAGTTGTAGACAAGCGCTTCAGTCTGTCGAACAGCCTCAGTCTGGTAAGTGAGCCTGACATAGATAGTAAGCTTTCCAAGACAGGCTCTTGGTTGATGGTGATTAATCCGGTGTTGAGTGGTGACGGGGTACTGGGTCCGATAAGACTGACACTCGAAGGTCAAGAAGTTCTGGTGAACAAACACAGCAACACACTCCGATTTGACATAGAGCCCGCTCCATCGGATGTTGACATTCAGCTTACCCCCGCTGATATCACCTGCGGACTAGGGGATGAGCTCGTCTTCGACATCGAGTTGTTCAATAAAGGCCGAGGCGCTGCAAACAATATCAATGTGGAATTGAAGCTCACGCCTGGGCTAGAGATATCCATCGGAAGTGAATCGAAGTCTATCCAGTTCGTAGGTGTGGGGGAGAACATGAGACTGCAGTTCTACATCCGGGCAGTGCAAATTGGGGACCAGTCCTTGGTCGTGACAGCAAAATCGGCCGACGGATCTGTTGACCTTGAGAAGACAGGGATTGTCCATGTTGATTAGTATTGGGCTTCTAGGCTCCTTTCTTCTTCCGCCTCTCATGCAGTATGTCTAGGCAGGCGCCCATGACTTCTTGGATTGTTTCTTCTTCATTGAAAGACCTGTGTATGTCCTCTGCCGTTTCAAGATGCCCCTCTGTTAGAGCCTTACTAAATGACATCAGGGTTTTCAACCAGCCCCATCGAGTCTTGTCAATTATCTTCTCTGCCTTTGCAATGCTCTCGCGGGCCGTATCCTTCTGTTCGATAGTTGCATACCCCATGGCAGCAAGGGATAGGTCAATCACGGCTCTCTCGGCCTTCCCATCTTGAAGTGCCCTCTCTGCAGCCTGATTGTACAGCTCACCCATGTTCTTTGCACACGTAAGGAAGTACTCCCTGTTGTCGAGTCTATGGCACGCATACGCTGCCCAGAGGTAGGCCTGCGCCGCTGTTTCAATCATGTCTTCCTCTAGTGCATACTCGGCCGCGTTTTCAAAAAGCGTAAGTGCAGTATCGTGTTCACTGACTTTTCGGTATTGACTTGCCGCCTTAAAATACGCTCGTGCGGCGGTCTTGTAGTCGTCTTTCTCTACGCTTGTTTCAGCGTGAATGTGATAGTTCTCGGCAGCGAGTCTGGTCATGGCTATGGCCCTGTCCAAGTAGCATTCAGCAGCCTGTTTGTATTGATTGCCAGCTTGGTAGAATTTCTCTGCTTCTGCAAATTCGCCGGCTAGTCTTTCCCACTGAGAGCATTCGTCTTCCATATCGTGTTCGACCCCTGTAATATCAGCTAGACCTGTTTCCCACTGACTCATTTCGTCTATTTAGAGGTGTGCTGTACAAATATGTTGCTGGTGCGAACAACTTCGGGATATTTCGTAAAGGTGTTCGATTATTCGGACAACTCGAGCTCTGCAAGAATTTCCTTTGCTCTCTCCACATTGATTCGCTCTTCTTTCACAAGCTGTGCTGCCACTTTCTCGATCTCGTCGCCTTTTGCCCCTGCTGTGGCCGCGACATTCCTTGCATGCAGTGCCATGTGTCCCTTCTGGATGCCCTCTGAAGCTAGGGCTCTCAGCGCGGCAACATTCTGAGCGAGACCCACTGAGGCAATCACATGACCGAGCTCTGTTGAGGTTTCTACTCCTAGAATCCTGACACATGCTCGTGCGACTGGATGGACCTTGGTGGCTCCTCCAACAAGACCAACGGCCATCGGTATCTCTATGCTTCCTGCAAGGTGCCCTTCGGATGTCTTTTCGAATTTGGTGAGGGAGCTATAGCCGTCTTTTGCAGCAAAGGAGTGAGCTCCCGACTCAATGGCTCGGAAATCATTGCCGGTTGCTATCACAACTGCGTCGATTCCGTTCATGATTCCCTTGTTGTGAGTGGCACAACGATAGGGATCGGCCTCGGCAAATGCCCATGCTGCGATGATGGCATCAACCACTTCTTCTCCGCCCAGCATCTCCTTGTCGAATACTGCCCTCGCGTTCACCAATCGTAAATCTGCAAGATTGGAGAGAATACGAAGCAGGACCTTCCCTCCTGATATCTTCTCAATCTTGGGTGCTATGGCCTCGGCCATGGTGTTGACGGCATTTGCCCCCATTGCGTCTCTTGTATCAACGAGTAGTTCGGTTATGAGCATGGGTCCCACACTTGAGTCGATGACGCGGACTCGGACGTCTCTTGCTCCACCTCCGAATTTTACAAGAATCGGATCCTGCTCATTCGCCAAGTCGATAATGTCACGTTTTTCCTCAAGTATTCTAACCTTCGCTTCGAAGGGTGCGGGTACTTGGACCGCTTGGATCTGAGCTATCATCACCGATCCACTGTCTGTCGCGTGAAATCCTCCGTGAGAGCGAGCAATCCTCGCTGCATTACTAGCGGCAGCAACCACAGATGGCTCTTCAATCGCCATAGGAATGAGATAGTCTTTGTCATTTACGCGGAAATTCGTGGCGATGCCAAGTGGGAGTGTCATGGTGCCAACAACATTCTCTATCATGTGATCAAGAATGTCCATGTCTACTTCACAGGGATTGACAAGGGGTGCCATCTCTTCTTCGGAGAGGCCAGTCAGTTTCTTGAGCCGTTTGACTCTCTCTTCTCTGGAGAGCTTATAATAGCCCGAAATTCTGGAGTCTTCAACCATATTCCATCCCGCAAGAAGGTTCTTCGGCAGTTGCCTAATAAGACCTGTGTCCGCTCAGGTGTCAAGACCATAGGTTTAAGAAATAGCCCCGCAGACCTGCGTTTGGTATTGTGATATGACTTCAGAAGCAGACTTTGCCGAGACAATATATGGCCTGAGCAAGAAGAGAGGTTTCTTCTGGGGACCCTCCCCTGAGATCTATGGGGGAAGCGCTGGTTTCTATGACTTGGGTCCTCTAGGAAAGCTTCTCAAGAATCGACTCGAGGCCGTCATTCGCACTGCCTTCGTCAAATCGGACTTCTGGGAAGTGGAATGCCCCACAGTTTCTCCCAGGGTTGTCTGGGAGGCATCAGGTCACATTGAAGGATTCATTGATCCTATTACTGAATGTAAGAAATGCGGTCAGACCTATCGTGCAGACAATCTGATTGAGGAGTTCAACCCTGAAGAGAAGGTAGCAGGGCTGAACATTGACGAGCTCACAGAGAAGATAGAGCAGTTAGAGATTGTATGCCCTTCCTGCAAGGGCGAGCTGGGCCCTGTTCAGGAATACAATCTCATGCTGAAGACTGAGCTCGGTCTGGATCAGGAGGCATATATGAGACCCGAGACTGCTACTTCCACCTATCTCTTGTTCAAGAGGCTCCTGACGTTCTTTAGACAGAAGCTTCCAGGATCCGTGTTTCAGATTGGCAAGGCCTATCGTAATGAGATATCGCCCAGACAGGGCATGTTACGATTGCGAGAGTTTACTCAGGTTGAAGGACAGATATTCCTCGTTGAATCGGACGCGAAAGAATGGCCTAGCTTTGAGTTGGTCAAGAATGAAGAGATTCCTCTTCTCCCTGCAGAGATTCAGAAGACGGACCATAAGGATGTTATGTGGATATCAGTGGGCGATGCCCTCAAGAAAGGATACTTCCACAGTCAAGCCTATGCATGGTGTGTGCATCTTGCTTATCTGATATTCTCAGGGATGGGATTTCCCAAGAACGCAATAAGACTACGTCAGCATCTTGAGAACGAGAAAGCTCATTATGCCATCGACGCATGGGATGTCGAGATCCTGACGCGAAGCTTCGGCTGGGTTGAGTGTTGTGGAGTTCATGATCGTGGTGATTATGACCTAAAGCGCCATCAGGAGTACTCAGGTGAGAATCTTTCAGTCAAGGTGAACAAGAAGCCCGTTGTTCCCAATGTACTAGAGATTGCATTCGGGGTAGAACGACCTCTCTATGCACTAATTGACAATGCCTATGCGGAGGATGAAGAGCGGGTCTGGTTGAAGTTTGCCCCTGAGGTCGCGCCCATTCAGGTCGCTGTCTTCCCTCTCATGGGAAAGGACGAGCTCATGGAGCCTGCCCTCGAGATATACGAAGAAATCAATGACAGTGGTCTGATTGTCTATTTTGATAAAGGCGGTTCCATAGGACGAAGATACCGTCGTCAAGATGAAATCGGAACTCCATTCTGTGTCACAGTTGATTACGATACACTGGAGGATACAACTGTCACCATAAGAGAGCGAGACTCCATGGAGCAGGTTAGAGTCAGGCGTGAGAACCTCGTAATGACACTGAGGAACTTGGTTCGAGGCCGAGTCGAGTTCGAATCGCTTCAGTGACTCTCGTTCATTTCAGTGGCCCGTGTCGGCGCACGCCAGGAAACAAGCTCTGGATTGTTTCCTTCAACGCGTCCTTGTTCACAGTGACGCCTTTGCGTTTCAGAGAACTCCAGACGTCATCGGTTACTTCAGAGATGATCCGGTCCTTGTAATTGAAATCCTCTACGACCTTACCAGCTTTCTTTAATTTGAGAGCATGTGATTTTTTCTCTAGCGAGTATTGGGTGCCACCGATTCTCAATGTGCATCAAGTCCTCATTAGCTGTCTGATTTGTTCACCTTTGGTATTAAACGCATCTATGGTCTAGAGATACCTGTCTGGAGAAAGAGAGATATAGGCTATCATCTATCTGGCTTATGAGAGACGGTAATAGATGACCAGCGATTTAGAACCGGTTGAAATCAAGACGATCCTTATAGCGGTAGATGGTTCCGAACACTCAGACAAGGCCGTCCTATATGGTTCTGCCATAGGGCCTCCTCTGGGGGCCGACGTTCTTCTGTTGTACGTGGTTCCCATGCTGGTGAGTGCGACCCCCTATCAAGATACAGTCTCCGATCAGCCGTTCCTTGCTCTTCAGAAGGTGGGTGAGGACATACTGAAGAAATCCAAGAGACTAGCTGAGGAGCACGGGTGTGAGGTAACGGATCTGATCTCGCATGGAGACCCTGCTGGTAGGATTATTGAGATAGCTGAAGAACGGGATGTGGATATGATCATAATGGGGTCTCGTGGGGTCAGTGGAATCAAGAGGCTCTTTGTTGGCTCTGTCAGTGATAAGGTCACCAAGGACGCTACATGTCCAGTCCTCATTGTCCGATAGCCTCTACGATTCATCTTCATGTTACCCGGTAAACGGATGTATCATCTTTGGGACCGTCGAAACTAGGACTCTCGGTTGACCTTGGCACTTCCACGATACGAATACATCTTCTGGACTTGGAGCATACTGCTCTTGTGGCAGATGCATCTCTCCCAAACCCGCAGAACCAGATTGGTTTAGACATCATGACGCGGGCGCGATACAGTACTAAATCCGATGCCCATAGAAGAGAGACTCGAGAGATGATTCGGAGTGCTGTTGGCGATACAGTGCTTCAACTCCTCTATCGGCTTGGTTCAGACACTTCTGCAATCGAACGCGCCGTGCTGGTTGGAAATACTGTCATGCATCATCTCTTCTTCGACCATGCCGTTGACTCACTTCTTGACCCACCCTATGAGTCGCAGGTGCATGAGCCAGAACGAGGTGAGATTTCAGATCTCAACATCTGGGAGGGATCTAGTGGAGTCTACTATACACCAGCTCCTCTCCAATCCTTTGTTGGCTCTGATGCATTGTGCATGTTGCTAGGATTCAAGGTGTTGGAACATTTGGAATCTGACCTCTTCATTGATGTCGGAACAAATACTGAAGTATCTGTTTTCAAAGATGGAAAGGGATGCATTGGCTCTGCAGCATCTGGGCCAGCATTTGAAGGAATGAGTCTGGACTGTGGTGTTGAGGCTGTTCCCGGCAGCATAGTCGTGACTTCCATAGACTCTCAGACACTCCGTCCTCAAAACGAAACGCTTGCTGGCGAGAGGCCCATCGGTATCTGTGGCACAGGGGCTGTGTCAGTGCTCGCGGAGCTAAGACGTAAAGGACTCATGGATAGAACTGGTTCACTTGACAGATCTACCGATTCACTCTGGTTGACAGAATTTGGGCATTCCAGATCCTACGTCCTATCTCAGGCAGTGGACTCCGGAACTGGACGACCAGTTTACATAAGCCAACATGATGTCAGGATGCTTCAAGAGTCAAAAGCGGCCATCGGAGCATCAGTTATGTCACTCTTGGCGCACAGTGGACTTGACACGGATGAAGTCTGCGGCGTGCATATATCCGGGGCCTTTGGTATGAATCTTAACATCGATGATTCGGTTGAGATAGGGCTCTTTCCGAAACTACACAATGCAGTATTCGAGCGCGCCGAGTCTGCTGCGATAAGGGGTGCAGACCGTCTTCTCCTTTCTCCCGATTCCTTACAAGATCTTGAGAGGATTCGCAGACAACTCCAATATGTGGACTTCGAGAGCGATGCTTTCTTTCAAAATGCCTATACCGACGCCCGGTTCTTTGAACCGCTCTGACGTATGTCAATTTATGACACGTGGATACCTACTACTAGTAGATCAGTTGAACACCATCGAACTTCTCTCCCTTGCGTCGTCTTGATGAAGAGAGAGGTCTTCCGTCCTTTGTACGTACTCTTGGTACCACGATGATATGGAACCTTTTCAGATTATTCTCAGCCCTGAGGTCATTGATTCTGAATGCATTCTTGACCACACGGATCTCATCAGAAACTATCAGAGCATCCAAGTCCTCCATCTCGTCTGCTCCGCCCTCTACAGTGTTAATAGGAAAGATTGTGCATCGCCCCGCCTGTTCTTCCGACTCCAGAAATTCCCACAGAGCCTCTTCTCTCTCCTGATAACTCTCCATCTTGTCGTTCATGTCTTTCTCCTGAAGGAGCTTCTGGGTTGTGAGACCTACTGCGACATGTTGGCCGAGACTCAATGCTGTCCTCAGCAGGTGCTTGTGTCCCTCATGGAGATGATCAAAGGTTCCGGCAAAGACAACCTTGTCGTATGGCCACCATCTGTCGGCCAAGCTCTACATCTCCCGAGTTTCTAGAATACCAGCATCTTCAAGGTCTCTTACAAGCATTGAGAGAGTCTCTGGGTTGAACGAGCCAAATTGGAAGCATAGCCTGTCATAGATGTCGGAAAGGGGAGTCCAATCTTCTGATAGATTCAACATCTCATCAACCCTGTTCATGATTCGGGGGTCTTCTTCCAAGAGAGGGGCATATTCTGCCAGCTTCTCAGGCTTTTCTTTGATGATGTAAGTTGGTGACAGCGCATACTTGAGATTCCTCTTGACCTCGATATCAAATGCGCTGGGATCGAGTTTGAGCTGGTCCTCATCCTTTGCCTCTAGGCCCACCTCTGCGCATGCACCCTCGTATGCCTTCCTGAGCACCATCATCTCGGTAGTGTACGACATCTCAAGACTTGCCTTCAATGATTGCAATAGCGCCTTCTGCTCCGAGATGAGGGGCCATTCTTCGGCTGCCTTTTCCAGAGTTCTGCGGCCGAGTTCAAATGCATACTCGAGCCATCTCATGTACCTCGGATAGAGCTTCTCGGGGTCGTCTACACATCTTGATAGCTCGCGAACTCCTCGGAATCCGACTCTCTGAACTATATCTATTGTTTCGTTTCTACAGGAGGCAAGAACTTCCTCCTTGATAACATAGCTCGGCATTGCAAGACTAAGACCTGTCAAGACCAGCACACTTGACACATATCTCATCTGGCGTTCACATATCTTGTCCGGTGTGTCTTCTGAGGTGTGGTAGAACCTGTCTGGCCACTGGTTCAGCATTACGGCTGGAATGCCAAGAGTTGAGTCAGTGAACATGAAGTGGTCGCTGCCGGCTGTGTACTTGTCATACTTCCAAGCTAGGGGGCATCGAGTACCTCCATCTGAATCCTTCCGTTCGTTGCCTGCCAGCTCCGAGAGATAATGCTTGACGACATTGTTCAGTGTGGAGGGGACAGAATACGGTGTTCTGAAGAGATGCGTGGTGGCGCCTGACTTAGAGGGATCCGCGCCGACCATGTCAACGTTTACAACGCCCTTGCATCTTGTCAAGAGCTCCTTTTCTGAGTCTATGAACTGTATCGTTCCATGCCATTCTGGAACCCACAGGAATCTAAGGGAGTGTTTTGGCTTTTTGATGGTCCCTTCTCCGATGAGTCGAGATATCACCCGGAGAGTCTCAAGGATGGCTCCTGCTCCAGATGCGTTGTCGTTAGCGCCCGGATGGGGGTGGCAAATATGGGCGATAAACCAGTACTCCTTGGACGGATCGGTGCCTTCAATGAGAGCTGATAGCACCTCGGCTTTTCCCGCTCCAAGTTCTGCATCGACACTGGCTCGTACTTTCACTTTCTTCCCGTTCTGGAGCCACTCCTTCATCTTGACTCCGTCTGCGTGTTTGAGTGAGAAACCGATACCTGTCTGTTCTCCCTTATCGGGTTCAGGCCAGAAACCCTCATACCGCCGCAACTGTGCAATCTCATCATTGCCACTTGGCGGTGTGAAGGTCAGGACTCCAGCAGCACCCTGTTCAAGGACGGCCATGCGATGTATCCGGGAGGCCTTGGACTCCGTAAGAACCAGTTTCCCCTTCACTTCTCTATCTTTATAGTCATCAGGAACAAGTCCCTTACCCACATACACAACCTCTCCTTCATATTCTCCCTTCTGCGAGTGAGCGACAAGGGAGATAGGCTCAGAATCATAGTCCGCGAGAATTCGTTGCTCAGGGCTGAGTAATTCCAGACTGGCTGATTTGGCCGACCACGCGTAGAGATCATCCCAAGTTTCGATTGATCCCTTCCCTTTGATGTCATAAGAGAAGATCTCTGTCTGGACATCTGGGTATTCCGCGGCCAGATCACGAACCGCCTGTATTGCATCATGAATTCCTGGACTACCTTGAATCCTGTGAAACTGTGAAATGCGGGCTACAAAGTCTGTAGCTTTCCGTCCGGATACCAATTCCAATGCGGGTTTTCGTATCTCATCGAGTATCATCGAGTCCGACCACCAAGTTGCAACGGAATTACAGCTATTAAAGTAGTATTCTACTAGTGTGAAAAAGAGTAATGAGGACCGATCAGACCAGAATCTGGCAGTCGGCCCCTTCTTGGTACGTATCTTGGATTGTCTTTCAGTCCTCGCGAGCACCAAGCTTTGCATCGAGCTGGAACAGCGCAGGTACAGAGTCACCAATCTTCTTGAGCAGGTCCCTGATTCTTGCTGTCTGCTCTTCTTCCTCTACTTGCTCATCATAGAACCATTTTAGGAAGGACTGGGTTGCCTTGTCACCCTCTTTCTCAGCCATCTCGCCGATGTCGTAGATCAGTTTTGAAACCTTCTTCTCGTGTTCGTAGGCGTCTTCGAATGCCGCAAGAGGGGACTCCCATTCGGTCTGTGGCCCTTCAATGGGTTTCATTGTCACCCTTCCGCCTCTATCAAACACAAACTTGTAGAACCTCATTGCATGCTCGTATTCTTCTTCAGCTTGCATCGCCATCCATTTGGCCATCCCTGCTAGATTCTGTTCTTCCAGCCAGGTCGCCATTGACAGGTAGATGTACCCACTGTATAGCTCGAAGTTGATCTGATCATTTATCGCATCTTGTATGTTCTTGCTAATCTCCATTGTTTTGTCCTCTAAGTCTTTTATCTCGTAGGCTTGAGTCTTTAACTATTGTTTATTATAGCTTTCGGTCGCACGCCGATTTTTGGCTTCTCGGTCTGTCCAACGAACCTTTTTTACCCACGAAACGGCTTAACCGTAAGAAAGTAGGACGTGCCAGCCCATGTCAGTTCTAAACCCCGTAACTATCATGCTTGAATTTATCCCTCCGCTTGTTGTGGCGCTTACCTATCTTCTGGTATTCAGAGGGAAGAGAAACAGATTCGTGGAAGCATTCATCGCGCTGATGTTCATAAAGACGGTGACATTCTTTCTCTACGGTATCTGGTACAATCCGCCGTATCCATCGGTCGACCAAGGGTTTGACCCAGCGGTGACCTCAAATACATTCTACTGGCTATTGCTCACAGATTTCCTCTTCCAGTTCTCGTATGCATTACAGGAGATACTGACGTGGGTCATGCTGTCATTCATAGCGGTCTTCTTCGGTATGCTTGTGTTAGCACTCAAGATGGCGCTCCAAGACCCGCTCAAGATGAAGTTCAAGAACATCATCAAGCGTATCACAGGGAGTCCTCCGGAGACCGACGGATATTCTGGATTCCGCGATAGGCTTGATCATCTCTCATTTGAGGGGGTCGATCCCCAGCCACTGGACCCGGAGGTTCAGTCCCGCGCATGGAGTGAGGCGTGGAAGGATTACTTGATAGTTGGTCTGGCTACACTCCTCCCATCCATCCCCCTGTATGTTGGCTCGCTCGGGGACTACGTTCTTAGAGTTACGGGTTCTCCAGCATACACTCCGCCAAATGCATACATATTGGGAGTACTTATCTTCTTGACGTGGATCTATCGATTTGCGTATCCTGCTTCTAACAGAATTGCCAAGGGGGCAGGTCTGAAGCTCGGAGACCGTGATATCGGTTCAGAGATGATGCGGGGTGTACTCGGCTGGTTCTTCAGGCTCAACATCCTGCTTACTCTCTATTCTCTTGCCTCTGACGTTTGGAGGGCAATTCGGACAGACACACTTGAGTATCTGGGAGCCTACTATGTAGAGGGAGTCTTCTCAGCAGCCCCAGCTATTCTATTCGCCATCATAGTCCTCCCTCTTGCAGAGAGATTCGCTGTGGTTCTCTATAAGAGGGTATTCGATCGCTTGAACGACTTCCGAGAGAATGTGGCAGGGATCGGTTGGAAGAAGGCTCTTGCCAACTTTGCAGGTGCTCTTGGAACAGGAGGTGTGATTTCTGCCGCATTTCTTGGAGCAATTATGGGTGTGACTCTGCATACTGCTTTCTGGTTGGGGCGGGGTTTCAGGGTACTGCCCGGAACCATCGATACTTCTGTTGCTGACTTGCTCTTCACGCCCGCCGATAATGCTCAGACCTTGCTTCCAGGATTCTGGGTTCTTCTGATGTTCGGCCTTCCTCTGGGGATGATGCTTTTGAATGGAGTCATAGGGCACTACGTTCGTGATCGCATTGGAGGAGGCATGGAGGCCTTTGCATTCATCTCGGGTTTGGTTGTTTCCGTAAGCACGTACTTTGCGATGCCCGGAGTCGACTACATTGTTGGTGGTCTCACAAACGAAGTGCAAATAGGCAGTAGCACCTTCTCCAGATTCCGTCCGGTATTGGTGATTCCCGGAACATCTCCACAGGAGTATCTCTTCCGTCTTGCCTTCCAGTTTGTGGTCAATGTTCCTATCTACATATCGGTTTCACTGTTTGTTCTATACTACTTTGAATACAGGAAACGATGGAGCAAGGAAACCGGAGATATTGGAGGACCACTTCTCAATGTCGAACTCCCTGATGCAAAACAAGCGGTTGGAATGTTCCTTGGAGGAGTTGCAGCAGCGGCAGGAATAGCCTTTCTGTCCTCACTCTTCCTGAATCCTTTTCTGCTGGGTGACCTCATTACTGGCCTGATTAATGAGATAGGGAACCCGGACGGGCTGGAGCTGGTGCTTGCAGACAACGTCAGTTATTTCATGATTCTTGCGGAACACAACATCATCCGAACTCTCTTGATGCTTGTAGTTGGTCCTATCTTCTGGGCACTCGTGCTTTGGCTGGTTGCGGTTGAAAAGCCGAAGTCGGAGGAGAACGTGGCACTCAGTGCTCTCGTCATGACCGTCCTGGGGTCCGCCATTGCTGTAGTCTGGACCTACCACGATTACATGACCAGAGTCTTTGTGCCTAGCTATACTGTTAATGATGCTAATTGGCCATTCACCTATGCTGCTCATCTTGGTCTTCGCGCCGCAATTGTACTTGGGGCAATCTTTGTTGTCTATTCGATAGTCCTGATTATCAGGAATGCAATGGGGAGAGGTACGGGTGCATGGTGGTTCCCACCACTTCTCCTGCTCATCGCAATCGAGTACTTCGTCTACGATGACCAATTCACGTTGATTGCCATCATAGTGATGCCGATGATTCTTGCTGCCCTTTACAAGGGCATATTCTACGGAAAAGAAGAGGCCAGAACGGAGGATGTTCTCATCACCTACATACGGTTCAGTCTGATATCTCTGGCAATAGCGGAGGTACTATCAACAGCACTCTGGCTCGGTGGGGAGTTTACACTCCATATGCTCTTCGCCAACCCAGTTAACTTCGTTGCCAGGATACTACCCCACGCAATTGTAGAGATTCCTGCGTTTCTTTTCGCGGCCGCAGCCTCGATTCGGATAGGTAGAGACTTAGCACCTACAATCAAAAACGAGAACTGGGCCATGATTCCTCAGAAAACAAAGGAACTACTGAGCAGTGGTCGCCTCTGGCGGACATTTGCTCTTGTGGTGTTCTTCCTCTTGGTCTCCGCTCTCATCGAGACCAATGTTTCATGGTTGGTTGGTCTGTTGTTCAGATAGAATACTAGCCTACTCTGATCCCTCCAACTCTTGTTGTTGGAGGGTTTCTCTGGTTTCTGATAGTAGGCATGTCGTCCTCAGCCTGTTACTGGACGGCCGTTCGACTTGGAGGTTAGACTGTGACAGTTCGGAAGCAAGGAGATAATTAGAGAAGCACGAGATGCCGTAGTATGTCGGAGTTTTGCTTATATTATCTCATAGCTTCTATTTTTCCTGTAAGATAATCAGGCGCGCTGTTGCTAGTTACTCTATAAGTTCAAAGCCACCATTGAACTGACTTTGACTTGAAGCAAGGGAACTAGAACGCGCTAGGAGAATCGAGAGTCATGCAATCACGGAGTACGAAAAAGCAAGCTCTTTCTCTAGTGGCTGTTATTGTTTTCATGATTTCCATGGTCTATGCAGGTACGTCGGCTGCTGTGCGCAGTCCTCTGGCAACCATTGCCACATCACGACCATCTGCTTCGAGCGAAGATCCATGGTCACATCTTCCCCATGAAGTATCCCAGGATTATCCAGATAATGGGACTTTTGTAGGCTGGGATCAGAATTCGAACAGCACTAGTGATGAGTGGACCTGGGAACATACTAATTGGCTATTTGGGCCTAGCCCGAGTTTCAAGATATATCACGAGAATGGATCACTTCTGACAGCTGATAGCTACGCTGAAATTGATGAAACAATCATCTTCGAAGTAACCGTTCCCAAGAGCATCTTTACTGGCGGAGCGTCACTCGGCAGAGTTTCGTTCAACGGCTGGTATCTGTCCTCTGACTGGAACTTCTCGGCGAACTTCAACTTCGGTTTCGATGCCGGACCATACGCCTCTGAACCGTGGTACGGCTGGAGTAGCCAGTGGAACGAGTCTGATGAGGGCGGAACGCCGTTACCTGGGTTCATGGACCTGGTAGTGGAGGAGTGTTCCAACCACAGCGATTCAACACATCATTATGTGAGCTTCGCTGTAAAGTACAATGAACACGCTCCGTTGGGTCTCTACGAACTCCACATGGAGGTCCAAGACACAGACTACAACTGGATTGGGTCCTACAACTTCGGCTCCGGGTGGGAGTTCCAGGGAATTGCTGTAGGAATCCCACCAGATGAAGCATGGAGCTTCAGCTATGGGGGAAGCTACACACTTCAGAAGATCGACATGGCAGGTGATGTTCTCTATTCGATCAGTCGCGAAGAGGACTTCATCATGCGTTTCAACGTGAGCGACGATGTTTTCGAATACATAATCTTGACTTTCATCATGCCCGGTGGCATCGATAAACTGGTGAATGTCACAGGATGGCACACCGCTGAGAGAACGACCACAGGTGCTTGGGAATACAACGCGGACCAGGACACCTATGAGTGGAACGCCAGCAAGGAGGTGACCTATTTCGAAGAGGTCTACGGGCCATATCAGGAGCGACGATGGAGCGATCTCGGTAACTACATGGAGGTCAACGTGACAGTCATGCGTGAGCAATGGAATGAAACGACCGATACCTGGGATCGATGGCTTGAGAACGAAACCCAATGGGTTCAGAAACAGCTGTACTTCATCTATAATGTGTCAACTGGTTTCGAAACGAAATTTGGTTACACCTACTGGGGCTGGCCTCACGACGAGCTTAACTACGAGGACTGGAATGAAGAGATAATGGTCTTTGAACCAATTCCTCCTGAACTGCCCATCTTATATGAGCTGAATGCAAGCGAATGTGTTGCACGGCCACTAGGGAAGGACTTTGTTGTTGACTTCGTGGGTCACTTCACAGAGAAGATGCCGACGAGCAATCAGTATAGCGATTTCCGTTTCAGAGATACCGTGATGGGCGCAGAGAATATGTGGTATTCCCCCGCAGTTTGGGGTGATAATCCACGTCAGACGCAGACCGAATACGAGATGGCCAAGCAGATTGCAATCGAGATTCCCGTGACAATCGCTAAGCTTCTTCTGGAAGATGGCAGCGAACCAAATGGATGGATGTTCCACGTAGACAAAGGTGAGAACTTCATGGTCCGTGGACGTCTTCAGGGCGGCAGCGATGTTGCTTCTGATATCGACGGAGTCATGTTTGAACTTAATGCCTATGACGGCCACTGGAGCGAAGACGAGTCTCGATGGTCAGAGCTCATCTATGTCATCCAGTTTGACTCATCGGGGATTGCTACTCACAGGGCGTTCAACCATACCCAGAAGTACAACTATACCTACGGCACATACTGGGACTGGGTGTATACCAATATGACAGGTTGGCACTACGTCTACGATGAAGACACAAACATGTGGGAGTGGCAATACGGAGAATACTGGGAATGGGATTGGATGGAGGTTGAGGACTGGCACTGGCAGTGGTGGTACTACAACCAGAAGGAAGGCAAATGGCAGAAGAATTGGGTCAACCGCCGTAGCGCAGAAACAAGAGTCGACGATATCTTCTGTATGACCTCCAACTACACCAAATGGACATCGGAGGGAGACCTCTTCGTGACATTCCTTGTCAATATGAGTCAGAGTGTTCCCGACACCAACTACTGGTGGGACTTCGCATTCTTGAATAACACCTGGTATACGGACTATTCCAGCGAATACGGTCAGCACGAAATCATGACTTGGAACCGTGAATGGGTCTATAGCTTCATGCATGATGATCAGAAAGTCTATGTTGAGCCTGTTGATCATGCTCAACTTGCATTCGAGTTCGTGGACGGCATTCCGACAGGTGAGACCCAGCTTGGTACCGAATCTCCCTACATCATCATTGATGGGGTGAAGGAACCAATTAAGGTCATTGAGAACTACGACCCCTGGAGCGGATATACTTGGGAGGAGATGTTCTTCTATGATCACTGGGATCCCGCAACAGGGAAAGACTACTACAAGTACATACTCAAGAACACAACTGAGATTCTTGTGACATATACCGAAGCAATCAACCTCTATAATGTGACCACCTCCACAGGAGATACATTCATCACAGCAATGGAGTACGAGCGTTGGTGGGACCATGGTGGGACCAGCTATGCTTGGTGGATGGACATCAATGGTCAAATCCATCAGGGCGGTTCTGAATACGAGAAATGGAATCTAGATAACTCCAGTTTCTACGACAAGGTTGATCTTGAGTTCAGGACTGAACGCAAGTACGTCAGGTACGGACTCAATGGAATCTTGAACATCTCAGAGTGGTGGTGGGAGAGCAAAGACAGCACCTACTACATGACTGACTTGGATGGAAACCTCTACGAACTGGTCTATGACCCCGCAGACTACAGATATATGGCCTATCTCGACGGTGCTTGGCACCATGTCAGTTGGCCTGAGTATTATTACGAGGGACAGTATGAAGGCAGTGACGTCATACTTGCCACATGGAACGTTCGACGTTCATGGCACTATGATGATGGTGCTAAGAAACATGAGATGCCGTATCCCGGCGCAAATGCTTACGGTAGCTGGGACCTCAACACTAAGGAGTCTGGTGGCGGTAGCGTTCCGACAGCCAAATCCTTGCTCTACAACGGCAATGCTTACACGGTCAATGAGTTGAATGAGACTCACGGGACGGTGAAGATTGCTGGGACTGTGTATACTGTTCATATAACGACAAGGGCTCATACAGCGGCGAACGGAACCAGTATCTGGGATCCCAATCAGGCTGGCTATACAGCCTCCATAGGCACCTATGACAATAATCTAGCATTCAGTGAGATTGAGAAGTTTGCGTACCATGATAGCTGGGATGGCAATGCTCACTACGATGGCTATGATGACTTTGAATACCTGCCTCTGACAAATGGGACCACCTGGATTGTCAATGAAACATACGTGACCTGTGTCTTCGAGTACGACTATTACGGCCAATCTGTCTATTCGATGCAGGAGTGGCCGTATTGGTACTCATCGGGTAACGAATCCTGGCACGAGTACGAGCTAATCAATGGAACCATCATCATGGTAGATGACTACGTGGAGCTCCCCAGAATCGCCTCCTACAGAGTTGAGATCTATTATGATGGATATGACTACTATGAGTTCATGGGTCAACAGTACAACGCCACCTATTGGGGAACGAGGTTCCGTGCCTACAAGCTCTTCAATGCAACAATGAGTGGCGATGTCTATGTGGACATGCGGTGGGGACAATACCATCCATACTACGAGTTCACGTACGATGGTGAATTGAAGGTAGTCAATGCTAGTTATGAGAGCATCAACAAGATGCGTCTCAGGTGGGGACACAAGATTGTCTATGGGCCCACCCCTATCAAATCCACCGTGTACAAGAACTTCTACGATGCTGTAATCGGTGTGCCGAAGTGGGGCATGTGGGGCGTCCAGAGATGGACTGTCAACCAAGACAATGGTGCCCTCGACCTCGACGGTGACCTGTCTACGACTGATGACCAGTTCTTCATACGTGAAGAGTACTCCTCCACTGATAGCTGGACACACGAGTGGGACTGGATGAATGTCTGGATTGACTGGAACCCCAATGGTACACTCTTTGGTGACGAGATGCACATCGAATCTTGGATGGGCCTTGATACGTTCACCTGGAGCCATGAATGGAACCAGACATTCTATTGGTATCATGCCTCAGACTTCTCATCTCTGGGCGAGGAAGACATGCAAAGCGTCAGAGACACACTTCTGACCGAGTATGATGATCCCAAGCCTGGCTATTGGGACATAGCTTGGATGGCCAAGAATGTCACATGGGCAGATATCGTTGCAGAAGCAGAGGAACAAGGTTGGGACTGGATCACCTCCAACGAGCAGAGCTGGACGTGGCTCTCATTCGGTGTCGGACAGAACTACGGCACTACTGTGATGCAGGATGATGTAGAGCACTGGCTGGACATCGGAATGCATTACGAGTACAGTGGCCTGATGGTCTGGGAAGACAAGAACGAGAACGACATGATGGACGTAGACCTGACGAATCCGGGAACGGGTGAGTTATCTCACTACTTGATTCCTGACTCTGTGGATGGAGTGAGTTTTGTCACCCCCGGCCAGGCCTACGGCAACTCTAATTCGTCTGACTTCATGCACCTAGGTATCACCGACGAGGTCACATGGGGTGTAGCCTTCTCCGGAATCAATGGGACTGTCTTTCCGTTCACTCTCGGAGGTTACTGGGGCTGGTATGATGGTATGATGACGGGAAGCGACATGACGACATTCGACGAGCGACCGACCAAGGTAACTGTGGACGAGCTGTCGTTCCTTGTGCACTTCCAAGGCTATGTGAACGGCACTACGATGAACAACTATGCTGAGATCAAGGTAGACAACTATGTTGGTAACTGGCAAGTGCACAGACTCGGCGGAAGAAGCAATATTGAGAACAAATCTCTCGCCCTGAACTACTTTGCAGATGTGCGCATGTCTGATTTCGCTTTCAAGGCGAATGGAACCATGACTGACAGCGAGTCAACAATCAGCTCGGATCGTTTCGAGTTTGAGACTGCTGGTGCCCGTTTCGCGGAGATGATAATGGGTGGTGTGACGTACGATTGGGGCAAGAACACCACTGCTCCCTATGATGTCGTTAGCTACACCACACCCGTTGGAACTTTCCGAGCAGCCTTTGAGTCTTCAAGCGGCAAGTCGGCGACGACTTGGTCATTCAGCTCAAGTATGTTCTATGTCACCATTGGGTTCCCTGAGTGGGGTGGATATAGTGTGTTCCAAGACCCTGTATTCGTGAGCTACGTGTCCAACAGAGGCACCCTTGGTGGTCCTGGTGAACCTGTGCAGTTCGGCACCTTCAGCATTTCACCCACCGCACCAACAGGTGAAGACACAGTCCGAATCAACGCAGAAGTCCTCTCAAGCGTCGAGGTATTTGACGTGGAGTTGGTCTACTGGACTGACACCGAATCACCAACCGTTGTGAGCATGTGGGAGGAGTCTTCTGGAGTATTCGCGGGTGACATACCTCCCTTTGCTGAAGATACGCAGGTCTACTGCAAGATCGTCGTGCATACCGAGGCTGGTGTCTATGAATCAGAAGTTCAGTCCTACATCGTAGGACAGGGTATCGTTATCACTACGACCACAACCACTACTACGACCACTGGCGAGCCGGGACCTGGCTTGGATCTCGACATGATGGTCCTTCTCGGCGGTGTCGCACTCGTCGTGGTGATTCTTGGAGTCCTGGTGTCGAAACGCAAGAAGTAGCACTAGAAAGAGGGGCTACATCCCCTCTTCATACCTTTTTTCTCAGAATCTGTTTTGTTGAGCAAGTCAATGGATAGTTCAGCTAGGTTTCTATCTTGGGTCTTAGGTTCTCGTGGAAGAACTCGATACCATTGAGATGCGATTCGTACGTAGCACCAAATGCGTCGTACGAGATTCCTGTGACTGGAATAGCGTTACGTATTGTGATGTAGCCCTTCTTGTCCAAACCGAAGTTCACACCGACCAGCTTCGCGTTGGTTTTCAAAAGCAGTTCGAACACGGACCCTTGGTCTTTCGAAGGCACTTCAGACACACAAAAGAGCCTAGTTGTGAGTGTTATCCATTTCGTGCCAGGAAAGACCTCTATCTCCTCGGTCTTTGTTGGGCCATGCGGAAAGAGGCTGAAGGTCTTTCGCCCTCGCTCTTCGAAGTTGATGTCCAGCCTCTTCAGATATTCCTTGGCTATGAACCAAGTCGTGCTCATCTTGTTCACTCAACTTGAGTTTCTGGTCATATCGGCCAGCGGCTCTCAAACTACCTCATATTATATACACAAATTCTAGTAAAAGTCTTCGCTTTTGTCTTGCTATTTCGACTTTTATGTTGTCGGCTATCACGCACTCTCTGTCCCGAATAGTCGAGGCTCGGCACAGTCGGAGAGATGAGCTCAGCTCTTGAAAAAGGGCCTTGCTCAGGAGATGCATGTTATCGTGATACTATGCTGCTGACTATGCCATACCTCTCTTCTCCAGCTCCCGGTTCCGCAGTTCTCGGCGGAGTACCTTGCCCACTTGACTTAATGGAAGCTCATCGACGATATCGACCTCCTTGGGCCGTTTGTATCCGGCCATCTTATCCCGGGCCCATTCTATGAACTCCTCAGGAGTAGCCTCAACGCCGTCCTTCAGGACGACAAATGCCTTCACAAACTCGTTGCTAGGATCATCTTCTCGTGGCACGCCAATTGCAGCCGCCATGGCAACCTTGGGATGCTCGTAGAAGTAGTCCTCTATCTCCCTTGGATACGCCTTGAGCCCGCCTACATTGACCATGTCCTTCTTCCTGTCACTCACCACAAAGAATCCCTCTTCGTCCATATGACCGATGTCGCCAGTCAGGAAGAACTTCTTTCCCTCTATCTCGCGCATGACGTTAGCGGTCTCATCAGGTTTCTGCCAGTATCCACCGGCCATGACCTGTGGTCCGTATATGGCAATCTCTCCTGTTTCACCAACTGGTAATTCCCGTGTGCCTGTCTCTATATCCACTATCTTGGCTATTGTGTCTGCAACTGGTAGTCCGATGGAGCCAAACTTGCGGTCTCTCCTGTTGGTAGGATTGACATGTGTGACCGGTGAAGTCTCGCTGAGTCCGTAGCCCTCGAAGATGATACCGCCAGTCACCTCTTCGAAGTTCTTGGCCAGTTCGGGTGGCAAGGGAGCAGCACCTGAACTGCATACCTTGATGGAACTCAGATCATATTTTGTGACGCGAGGATGGTTTACGATACCTGCGTATAGAGCGGGCACACAGTTCAGTATTGATCCACGGTATTTCTCAATATCCTCAAGCATCGCTGATAACGGTGGGTCCCCTGCTCGAGGGTCGGGGATGCATATCAGTTGCCCTGCATACTGTGTTGCCATCAGCATTGTGAGTGTCAAACCGTAGCTGTGGTACCATGGCAATGCTCCTACAAAGGACTCTCCTCCGTAGACTATCTTCCTCGGCGCGTCAATGTCATCAGGCGAGAGGTTGACAAACTCGTAGACCTGATGCACATTTGAGACCATATTCATATGACTGAGTGATGCCCCCTTGGGCGTGCCCGTTGTTCCACCAGTATAAAGAATGAGGGCTATACTCTCAGGGTCCACCTCTACATCAGGCGGTGTTGGCTCATATTCTCTCATAATGTCATCATACATGACAGTCTTGTCTTCTTCATAGTAGGGGCTCTTGGGTATCTTTCCAAGCAGTCCTCCCAGTATTGCCTTCACTTTGGGCAAGAAGCTCTTGACACTACACACAACCACTGTACCCACGTCTGTGCCCTTCACCGCCTCATAGCACGTGGGAGTAAAATTCTGATGATCCATTACAAACACTGCACTCGCACCGCTGTCTTTCAACTGGTAGTTCAACTCACCTGCTTTGTACATGGGATTACACGTCACACAGGTAGCTCCAGTCTTCAGGATACCAAAGAACACCGCTGGATACTGTGGTAGATTCGGTAAGAAGATCGCAACTCTATCCCCTGGACCAATTCCTCTCTTAGCCAGGAAGTTTGCAATCTTATTCGCGCTATCTCGCACCTCGCCAAATGACTTTGAGACACCCTCCCATACTGTGAATGGGTGTTCCTCTCTTGCTTCAGCCGTTCTATCTAGCATTGCAAAGAGGGGTTCCTTCGGATAGTCGATCGTCTTCGGGGCATCTTTCGGCCACTTATGCTTGTGCCACAAATATTCCTCCATATTCATCTCTCCGTTTTGCTTTCTCTTCTCTTGGTTTCATTATCTAAGCGAATCAACGCATAGATTGGTTTCTACATACTACTTCGTGCCTCATATGTCCTTCTACCGTAGTTTTTGTACACGAGTCGATCAGATACGAAACCATAGACACCTTGCACAAGAAATAAGACGCCAAGCGTTCACATCTCTACTAGCCGTTCCGGCAAGAGGATGGTGTGTCAACTGACTCGCACAGATCTCCTAGAGAGCTCCACACAGCTCGTCCGTGAGATGATAGAACCCGACAATCGGGTTGTCGGATACATCTACCCGCACATCCCTGTTGAGATCTTCCTGGCGCATGGTGTGACACCTCTACTCATTCGAGCCGAGTCCAAACAGAGGGGTGGATTCGAAGATAGTCTGCAGACCTTTGCTTGCTCTCTGACAAGGAATCTTATTGCTCAGCGTAAGGGTGATAGGCTTCTTGTCGATGGGATTGTGTTTCCCGGAAATACCTGTGACTCCCTTCAGAATCTGGGTGATGTCTGGCGACACAGTTTTCCTGAAGATCGGGTCTTCAGACTGACATATCCTGTGGCCACACTGAATGATGCCGCCGTGGAGTACTTCGCAGAAGAACTGCGACAGCTGAGTAAGTGGCTTCAGGAGTCGTTTGATATTCCACTGCTTCACGACCGACTTGATGCAGCTTCTCGGCTTGTCACCGCCTACAGGAAGGCACTACAATATCTCTATGCAGCACGGGTCTTCAGTCCACGCTTGCTCAGTTATTCAATGCTTGCAACTCTGATTGGTGACTTCCTCACCGCTCCTTCTGAAGAGACCATGGCATCGACAGAGGATGTGACCAATGCAGTCCAGAATGAGGTATCTGAGATGGGCGCTAGTGAAATGGTTCGGTCGATCCATGAGGCCCTGATTGGTGGCTTTCCCCATGATTTCAATTCTGAACTAGACCACTCAGTGAAGAGAATCGTAGTTGTTGGAGGAATGATTGAACCCCAAGTCCTCGCAAATCTGACTGATGAGTTGAATGAATTGGCGGGTGCAGACATCATATTGGATATGCTCTCCTACGGTTACAAGACAGTCTTCACTCCGCCTCCGGCAAGCGGAGGAGATCCATTCCTCCGAATTGCTGAGTCAATTCTTAGTGCCCCCGTTGAGCCTACGCAAGAAGGGCTTCCTCAGAGAAAGCGGTTTCTAGAGGAGGTCTTGATGAATCTATCCGCTGATGGATTGATTGTCTATGAGCAGTCCTTCTGTGACCCTGATGAGTTCGAAGGCCCGTCTCTGGCTAGAATTGGGAAAGGTGCTGACATTCCTGTTGTCAGGATTCCGATAGACCCTGAACTCTCGGGTCGGGCAAAAATCGAAACCCGGATACAGACGTTCCTTGAGAGCGTTAATCTGGAGGTGTGAGCTCTGAAGGAAGAGAAAGAGAAGGCCTATCGCCCTCTGGAGAGCCAGAGCATGCTGCAACACGTCATGTTTCGCTATATGCTAGAGGGTCACACCGCCAGCGAGGAGAGAAAGCTTGCGTGGGTAACATCGGGCTTTCCGGTTGAGATTCCACAGGCAATGGGTATCACGTCCAGCTATCCTGAGCAGTACACAGCGGTGGTGGGTTCCGAGAAGGTAGGACCGACTGTCTGCGGATTCGCGGAAGAACTGGGCTATTCTCAGGAACTCTGCTCGTATGCCCGTTCAGGTATAGGGTCCGTAGTACACCCTGATGCCAGCCCTCTCAATGGGCTGCCCTTGCCACAGGTTCTTCTCGCATGCAACAACATCTGTGGAACCGTTCTCCGATGGTATGATGCAGTGTCAGAGCTCACAGATGCTCCCGTCTTCCTTCTCGACACACCCCCTCTTGATGAAGGTCAGAGTTCTCATCACATGCGGTACGTCAAGAGCGGGATTCACAGGCTAATTGATTTCTTGACCGAGCACTTCGGAACAGAACTCGAGGAGGGTCGGCTTCGCAGAGTTGCCGAGCTGTCAACTCGGGCTATTTCGCTCTGGACCCAGTCTCTGAAGGCCTGTAAGAACAGCCCAAGTCCTCTGAACTGTGCAGACCGTTTCTTGGCGATGGCCCCCGTGGTTTCCATGAGAGGGACAGAACATATACTCGAATACTACCAGGCGCTTCTGGATGAGGTTAACATCCGGGTCCGAGAGGGTATAGGGGCGATAAGAGATGAACGGATTCGCTTGTTGTGGGACAATATTCCTCCATGGTTCAACATATTCAGATTCTTCAACGGACTGGCTAAGAGGGGTGTCGTCTTCCCGGCTGATACATATACTCATGCCTGGTCCGGGTCGATCTCAGGAGATGACCTCTTTGAGAGCGTCGCGACGATATACAGCAACGTATACTTGAACAAGGGACTCGATGCGAAAGTGGACAAGATGTGTGAGCTCATCAAAGGCTACGACCTGGATGGTTTTGTATTATTCTCAGTGAGGTCGTGTAAGCGATACTCACTAGGGCAGCTGGTTTCCAAGGAACTTGTTACTGAGAGGACCGGGGTACCGGGTGTGGTCATCGAGGGCGACATGGTTGATAGCCGCCTTTTCAACGAGGCACAGGTTCAGACACGGATTGACGCGTTGCTTGAGATGCTGATGTGAGGAGCTGAGAGAGTGACTGGAGAGATGGAGTACGGAATTGGACTAGACATAGGCTCAACTAGTACGAAGGCTGTGTTGATTGACAATGATTGCTGTATCCTAGGAAGCCATCTCTTGCCCACGGGGGCTTCTGCAGTCGTGGCTGCGGAGAGATGTCTTGATGCGGTATCGCGTGAGGCGGCCGTCGATTTGAACAGCACTGTGACAGTAAGCACGGGATACGGGCGTTCTCTCATCGAATCGGTTGACAGAAACATCACCGAGATAACCTGTCACAGTGTTGGAGTAAACCATCTAAACCCCGACATCCGCCTTCTCATCGACGTTGGTGGACAAGACTCGAAGGTTATCCGGATCGGTGCACATGGGCGACCGGAGGATTTCGAGCTGAATGACAAGTGCAGTGCTGGGACCGGTAGATTCCTCGAAGTCATGGCTAGAGTTCTGGAGATATCCCTGAGCGAATTCGGGCAGTTGGCCCTCAAATCGGAGAATCCTTGTGACATAAGCAACACGTGTACTGTCTTCGCTGAGAGTGAAGTTGTGGGTCGTATCGGGGCTGGCAAAAAAGTCGAAGACATAGCGGCCGGTATTCATGCGTCAATGGCTTCAAAGATTGCCTCATTGTCAAGACGAGTCCGAAGCACCGGGTCTTTCGCTCTGACCGGTGGCGTCGCGTTGAATCCCGCTTTTGTCCATTACCTTTCAACTGAACTCGATGCTTCGATCTGGGTCCCCAAAGAACCCCAACTGACCGGAGCCCTCGGAGCCGCGATATTGGGGCTTCACGATAGGAAGTGAAACGCTCCAGCCCATTGAAGCACATGACACTCTTCCCTCCTGTATTGACTGTTTTCGGACTCTTCAGGTCTTTCATATCTGTGACTTCCAGCGTCCATCGGATGCTTTTTTTGGCTAATGTGTGAGCGGTGGAATGGGTTTTGTCTGATGACCGAGCATAGAGTGGAGATAAGCACAAGAGACCTCAGGAAGAGTTTTGGTCACATTCAAGCTGTGAAACCTCTGAATCTCAACGTGGAACGGGGAACAACATTCGGTTATCTGGGGCCTAACGGTGCAGGGAAGACAACGACCGTACGGATGCTTTCAGGCCTACTTCGTCCCACTGAAGGCAGTGCAACGGTGTGCGGTTTCGACATATCTAACCAAAGAAACCAAATCAAGGCGACCACCGGGCTCCTCCCTGAGGCACCAGGCCTATACTCAAAGCTCTCTGCCTATGAGTTCCTAGAGTTCATTGGAGGACTGTATGATCTGAGCGGCGAAGCACTCGCACGCAGAATCAACAGGCTACTCAAGCTTCTGGATTTGACTGAGCGTCAGAACGACCTGTTGGAGAGCTATAGCTCCGGAATGAAACAGAAAGTACTGGTGGCCTCGACGCTGATCCACGAACCACGACTTGTCTTTCTTGATGAGCCTACCGCCCGCCTTGATCCGGCAGCGAGTGCTCTTGTGAAGGAGATTATCAACGCCCTCGCTGAGGAGACGAATACAACCTTCTTCATCTGCACACATCTCACGGATTTCGCTGAGGATGTATGTGATGTCATTGGAATACTGGTTGAGGGTGAGCTCGTTGAACATGGACCCCCACAAGATATCATCAATCGTACGGATTCTGAAGATCTTGAAAATGCATATCTCAAGATTGTTGGAGGAAAGATCGACCGAGAGGAACTGCTCAGCTGGAGGGAATAGCTCTTGGCACGTGGTTGGTGGGCAATCGCAAAAGCCGAGTTTCGTGTTTCAACATCCACCTTCCGAAGAAATCGGATTGTTGCTCTTGCAGGAATCTATGCCTTTGCCATCGCTTGGGCATTGCTTCTTGCGCCTGAAGTCCTCTCTGCTTTCTTCTGGATGCTTGAGGTTGACCCAAATGCGCTGATTCAGGCAGGGCTACCGGGAATTATGCGAACACTCATGCTCATACTCTGGTTGATGATTCTACTTTATCCACTCTCATATTCACTTCAGGAGATCAAGATTGGCCAATGGGAGATCATGCTCAGCAGCAATATTCGAACGCGTGATATGCTTCTCGGGATGTTTGTTGGGAAGATTCCAGTGTACTTTCTCATTGCCCTCTTCATGGCTCCCCTTTTCTTCTCAGTGATTGTGAGTGCCTTCTCCATCACGCTAGTGGGACAACTCCTCATGTATGCTGTCGTCTTTCTCTTCGTGCTTGCGACCATCTGGGTTTCGAATCTTCTCTCAGTAGGTATCCAGGCCCGCCTTGGCGATTCTTCCAGAGGTAATGATCTGGCCAAGGCGCTCAGCATTGTAGTGGCACTAGTCTTTCTGCTTCCAGTCTACGGACTGATGTACTTCGCAGGGCCCCTCACCGAGATAATGGGATGGGACATCTTTCTCATTCTTCCATCAACATGGTGTGCAGACCTTGTGAGTTGGATTGCTGTGTCCACTACAAGCCTAACTCTTCCGCCTGCTCTAATCGCCCTCTACAGCATTATCCTTGTCCTACCCCCGATTCTCTATGCTCTGCTGTTCTCTCTTTTCGCATGCGTAACAGTCATCGGTGGGTTTTCTGCCTCTGAAACAATGTTCTCCTTGGAAACCACGAGGGGTGCCGATAAGGTGGTTACGGTCAAGGGAGAGAATGCCATACTCAGAGGGCTCAGACGCGTTATGCCTGGTCCATCTGGGATTCTTACCGTTACCTCTGTTAAGGAGTTCAGCCGAAAGGCTCAGAATATCTCTCGAGTTGCATATGGAGCGATTTTGGCCATTATCCTCCCTGTAATCCTCAATGCGTCGTCTCCTGTCGGAATTGGTGACCCGATACTTGTCATTGTGCTATCAACTTTCATGGTGAGCATGATGCTCGGTCTGATTGCGGGACTCACGTTCGGTGGGGTCGGTTTCTTGGAATCAAAGGACCAGCTTTGGATCATACAGAGCGGACCATCAGGCGCTTGGAAATACATGAAGGCTAGGTTGATACAGGCATTCTTGATCTCCATTCCCTTGGCTCTGTTTCCCACCACAGTTGTTTCATTTCTTATGGACCTCGCAGTCGTCGACGGGCTGTTGATGAGTCTGCACAGCTATGTGCTCATGTGTGGGTGCGTCATGATTGCAACAGGGATTACGGCACTCAATCCTGCCTATGAAGATACCAAGAGTAGTGCTTTCTATGTCAATACCTTTGTCAGCATGACCATCATTATGTTCCTAGTGTTGGGGTCTCTGATACTGGGAATAAGAGTTGGCACAGTATTCGAGAATATCTATCTGCTAATGATTGTAGCGGGAATACCTGCTGTCTTGTTGGGAGTCGTCATTGCAGGTGTGGGTGCATACAGGCTATCCGCTCCTGAATCGTGAATCACCTTGGGGAATGGATTCTGAGTGAGAGGTGCCTGGGAATCTTTAGACTCTTCTCTTGAATCGCTTTTCCAGTTCAGCAGCTGTGATCTTGAAAAGAGTTGGACGTCCATGCGGGCAACTGTATCTGTCCTGGGTACGGGCAAGCTCAACAAGGAGTGTTCTGATCTCTTCGTTGTTGAGTGGCTGTCCGCTTCGGATTGCATTGTGACATGCAGTAACCTTTACGAGCTCATCCATGAAATGCTCAGTGGCGTGGTCACTTCCGATATCTAGGATTTGGTCCATAAGCGCGACCATGTCCTCTTCAGAAACACTTCGGCCAAGTATTTCAGGCACTGCCGATATCAGCACTTCATTTCCACCGAAGAAGCTGATATCATATCCGATCTCTGCCAGATTGTCGGCTACCTCCAGTATCCTTTCTACGTCAGTCGTGCTGAGCTGTAAGACGATGGGCTCAAGCATCTCCTGAACCCCAATCGAACCCTCATTAACTTCTCTTCTGAATCGCTCATACATCACTCGCTCATTTGCTGCGTGTTGATCAACCACGAGAATGCCATCATCAGTTTCAAGAAGGATGTACAGATTCATTGCCTGTCCTATGATTCTGAACTCGCCGCCGAGGGGACGGAGTTCCATTACCTCGTCCTTGGGCTCAATTTGGGAATGATCTAGAAGTGTCTGATGTTCTACTAGGGGCTGGCTATTCTTCATCAATCCCCTCGTAGAACCTGAAGAGGTTGTGCTTTGAGGGATGATGCCACTGTCCCTATCCCCGTGGGGAATCCCCAATGAATGAGGTATCTCATCTTGGTGTAAGACTCTTCGGACCGAGATTCTGAGTGTCTTAGCGATCTGGTCGAGGTCTGTTACTCGAACTTCCTTCTTGGTTGGATGTACATTAGCATCAACATTCGTTGCTTCTAAGGAGATGTCAAGCACACACACAGGATATCTGCCTCGCATCAAGAGAGTCGAGTAAGAGGCCTCGATAGCTCTACTCAACGATTCATCTTCAATCGGCCGACCCAAAACATAGAAGAACTCTCTACTTCTGTTTCCTCTGGATATTGGCGGTCTCGCTACAAAGCCCTTTATTCTTACTTTCTGCTCCTCGTGATTCACCGGAACAAGATTCTGACCGATTTCTTGTCCCATGATGTTGGAAACCCTGTCAGACCAGTCTTGAGTGGGCGGCACTTCAATTGCGGTCTGGCCATCACGCACAAGGCGGAATCCGACATCATTCCTTACTGCCGCATGTCGCATGACAACCTCGTTGACTCGCATTCCTTCGTGTCCAGGACTGCCAAGGTGTTTCTTTCTGGCGGGGACCCGTGCGAACAGGTCCTCTACAATGACGGTCGTGCCTCGTGGTCTTGAAGCATCAGTAACGATTGGTCTCTCACCTGTCCTTGCTGTCAGTTTGGCTCCTACGGTCCTGTCCGAAACACTAGTTAGAATCTGTATGTCTGCAACGGCTGATATGCTGGCAAGCGCCTCGCCTCTGAACCCATATGTTCTGATCCTACCAATGTCGGACTTGCTGGATATTTTGCTCGTCGAGTGTCGAAGAATGGACACAATAAGGTCATCTTTCGTCATCCCTTCTCCGTTATCTGAAACAAGAATCTTTGACAGCCCACCTCTCTCAATCTCGATGTCTATCCGAGAGGCCTTTGCATCGAGTGAGTTTTCTATCAGTTCTTTGACGACTGAAGAGGGGTTCTCGATGACTTCTCCTGCAGAGATGAGAGAAACAAGGTCATCATCCAAAACCCTGATTCTGGTCAATTGAACACCTCATTCCTTGATGGCTGAATACTCTTCGATTCCACCAACGAAGGTGCTTTCGACTCGAATATCCTTAATCTTGTCTGGTGGGCACTCGAGGATATGGTCGGATAGAACGACAAAGTCCGCCCTCTTTCCTACTTGAATGCTTCCTGCAATCCGTTCCATGAATGAAGAGTATGCTCCCTCGAGAGTATAGCACCTGAGTGCCTCTTCGACTGTGAGGCGAACGCGATCATTTGGATGGGTTGCAGATGCCCAGATACCATAGAGAGGACCATAGGGCATTCCATCAGATCCAAAGGCAACTCTTGCGCCATTATCAAGAGCAACTCTGAACATATTCATCCCTCGAACACGTTCTTCATCAAAGCGTTTCTCATAGAGCCCGCCCTCGAGCTGCCACTGTCCAACGAAGTTGGGCTGCATTGAAAGGATGACCCCGAGGCTCACTGCTCTTCTGATTTGGTACTCGGATATCATCTCGGCATGTTCTATCCTGTGTCTCTGGCCTCGAATATGCGCCTTCTGTTCTTCATCCAGTGATTCAAACGCATTCAGGACAGTTTCGATTGCGGCATCTCCGATAGCATGAGTTAGTGTCTGAATCCCATGTTCTACTGCTTTGGAGAAGATATCCCGAAGCTCATCCTCTGACATGAACATCTTGCCCGTGTTCTTGGGGTCATCTTTGTACGGTTCCGAGACTGCGGCCGTTCGGGCTCCAATGGACCCATCCACAAATAGCTTCACTCCTCCGATGCGTACCATTGGTCCGCCTAGGCCTGATGTAATGCCGAGTGCTATCATGTGTTCCAGATTCTCAACACGAGGGTTTACAACAAGCCGTGCAGTCAGGAGCTCCTTACGTTCGCAATCACGAATTGCTTTGAGAAAGCCCGACTGGATGTTGTCAACTGCTGTCGTTATTCCGTACCTGTTCGCAAGGCGCGTCGCTGCACAGACTGCATCCTGAAGATTATGTGAGGCGGGTTCAGCCTCGCCGAAGAGCCCAACTATGTCTTTCAGGACCCCGGTCGGTTTCCCATCTTCGTCAGTCATGACCCCCTCGCTCTCTGACGGCAGATTGAACTCCCGAAGAGCAAAGTTGTTCGCGCTTGTGAGATGCATATCGACTCTGTCGATGGCTATAGGGTGTTCTGTGGAAACCTCGTCAAGGTCTTCAGCAGTGATGTATCTGCTCTCTTTCCATTTGCTTTCATCCCAATTGTAACCCCTGATCCATTCCCCGGGACTGTAACGTGGAAGCGCATTCTTCAAAATCTTCTTGACTTCGTCAATCGACCTTGCATCTTCAAGGTCGATGTGGGATGATCTCATGCCTGCATAGGTTATGTGTGTGTGAGCATCGACAAACCCTGGAACTACAGTCTTCCCTCCTAGGTCAACAACCCGTTTTGCAGTTCCCACAAGATCAATCACGGAGTCATCGTCACCAACCACCAAGAACTTGTAGTTCTTCACGGCCATGGCGGTAGCATCTGGATTCTCGGGGTTCATCGTCACGACTTTCCCGTTGATTACCACGAGGTCTGCTTCAAGCTCCATTTGAGAACACACTGGTCAGCTATCATGTACTCTTAGTTTATATTCTTGATGCATAGTCGCCCGAAACCGTCATGGAGGCAGAATATCTGCTGATGGGTGACTTTGCGTAATCAAGCTCTTGGCAAGATACCATTTTGCTCGAGTCATTCTGCCCTTAGAGGACCGCTCATTTCTTGGCTTTTTTCCAATCATCAAGAAATCGCTTGATACCAACATCCGTGAGGGGATGATTGATCATCTTGTCAAGCACTGTAGGGGGTATTGTGGCGATATCCGCGCCGACAACTGCAGCCTCATAGACATGTACTGGATGTCTGATGCTAGCCACGATAATCTCAGTATCAAATGCGTAGTTGCTGTATATTTCTGCAATGTCAACAACTATTTGCATGCCAACGTGACCGATATCATCCAAACGACCAATGAAGGGGGACACGAAGGATGCCCCAGCCTTGGCGGCGAGGAGCGCTTGATTTGGGCTGAAACACAAGGTGACGTTTGTATGGATTCCCTCATCTGAGAGAACCTTGACGGCTTTCAAGCCCTCCCAAGTCATTGGAATCTTGATGGCTGCATTGTCTATCCAAGTGTTCAGTTCTCGAGCTTCCTCGATCATGCCATCGGAGTCTTCACTGATCACTTCGAGACTGATAGGTCCGTCAACAAAAGAAGCAATCTCATCCACAATCTCCCTGAAATTGCGGCCTTCTTTTGCTACAAGGGACGGGTTTGTGGTCACCCCGTCAACCATACCTCTCTCATGTGCTTGCCTGATGGCCTCGACGTTTGCGGTGTCTATGAAGAACTTCATCGCTATCAACTCTTATGTTTCCGAAGGTTGGTTATATCTTCTTGTCTTTGGTGGTAGAATTGTCAGATGATATTCATTTTGGTGATTCCAGTCTAGCCTAGTCCGGTGACCAATTCTTTGCAGCATTTCTCAGGTCCCTGACAGCTTGAGCTATGTCTTTTGCTTTGAATACCGAAGATCCTGCAATGAAGAACTCAGCACCTGCAGCATGCAGGGCCCCTATGTTCGCCATAGTCACTCCTCCATCGACAGCAATCTTCACTTCAGGCTTTTCATCATCCAAGATGTGCCTGAGCTTCTTGATCCGAGTAATGGATGACTCGATGAATCTCTGCCCCCCAAATCCAGGGCAGACGCTCATAATCAGGACCGAGTCGATCAAATCGAGCAGGGGAACAACCCGTTCGACGGGAGAGCCGGGATTCAGGGTGATTCCGGCCTTTGCTCCTTCGTGAACAATCAGCTGCACCGTCCTGTAGACATCATATGATGCCTCTGCATGTGGATAGATCAGCTCTACTCCGGCATCAACAAACTTGGGGATGTACTTGTCTGGATTCGTGATCATGAGATGGGCATCGAGGGGTTTGTCTGTGATTCTATTCATCGTTTCTGCGATCATTGGTCCATAGGAGATGTTTGGCACAAAGTGACCGTCCATGATATCAAGATGGAAATAGTCGGGTTCTCCCTTCTCCGCCTTACGTATGTCTTCTTCGAGTCGAGCGAAGTCTGCAGAGAGAATTGATGGGGAGATGATGACTTCCATGACAGTAGCCTCGCGGTGTTTATGATTCCCAAGTCTATTCTGGCATATTTAAGATTCGCCTATGTTGGCGGCACGTCTTTGACTAGTCCAGATGCTCTCCTCGGCTTTGGACTCGGACGCACACTCCTAGCCCTGTTCATGCGAGTAGGTGGAGGAATCTATATCAAGACGGCAGATGTTGGTGCAGACCTTGTGGGCAAGGTGGAACAGCGCATCCTGAGGACGACCCACGGAATGCTGCTGTCATTGCTGCGGTGAGTCTGTTTGAAACCTATTGGTCATCGGCGGGCTTCACCACCTGCTCCTGGACAGCCCAACTGTGTTCTCTGGGCTACTCCTTGGTGCTGTGCTCCCATGGTTGTTCTCAGCTCTGAACATCAAGGCGGTCTCACGTGCAGCGGGTCAGATGGTCAGGATATCCGACGCCAGTTCAAGATACCCGCAATCCTGGAGGGCACGAAGGAACCAGACTATGATCGTGCTGTGGACATCTCAACGAGTGCGACTCAGAAGGAGGTCATCGCCCTCTCAGCCATTACCACCTCGATACCCCTCATTTTAGGGATTCTGTTTGGTGTCGAGGCTCTGGGTGGATTCCTCGGCAGAATCATCGTGTCCGGACAGCTCCTAGCTGTGCACATGTCCCACGGTGGTGGCGCATGGGACAACGCCGAGAAGTACATCGAAGACCGCCCTGTGCTCCTGAGAAACACCTTGGCAAAGGCTGGGAGCGTGACCAGTGTGGTGTTATTGGCGACACTATCAGTGACCTTCAAGGACACTGCTGGTCCGGCTCTTGGCCCATGCTCAAGGTCGTGAATCTTGTGTTTCTCATCCTTGCTCCCCTCATGGTCACTTTCCGGTGCGGCGCTGAAATGAAGGTCAACCTTGCTCTTCTAGGTGTCCTCTTGATCCTCTTGCCAATGACCTATTGGGCCATTCGTAGGAGCAGAGCAGAGGCAGGCTCCGGCGCCGATATGGAAGTACGGACAGAGATCCACGAACAATAGGACTAGACTAGATGGTGGCCTTGTGCCACCTCCTCCTTTTTTCTGGAAACAGAGCAATACTCGATTACCACTCACAGACTGCGTGCTAGTTATTAGGCTCGATCAACAGATATACTCATGACAGTTGAGTGGCGATGGCGACGTATAGGCGGAGAGGTATTTCGTCTTGCTGAGCTCTTTGACTCACTTGCTGACACCAGAGAGCTGGTCACCGAACTGAGAAAGCAGAAGTACTATATACTTCTGTCCATAGTTGATGAGAAATGGGCAGTGTTCTGGCGGCCTCATAAAGAGAAGACGCCTTGTGATGCTCATTGCTACAACATCTTGATCTAGATACCGGTCAATCGGAGAAGCGTAAGGTTCTTTGTGTCAAGCTCCCGGTATCATGGGTACCTCCCACCTACTCTTCATCCTCCTCCAGGGATTTCTCACCAGATTGGGATTGACGACTATACCAGCCACTACAAGCAGTGTCCCAGTCCAGAGCACTCTGAGGTGTGGTGTTGCTCGCCAGATTGTCATGGATACACTCTTGCGTCTTGATGTGTTGTCATCGTCCAGCGTCACCACAAGAAGATACGCACCAGATGAAGGAAGGTGTACCACTCCCACAAACTCATTGACATGCTCTATAGAGGCCAAGGCAGTGACGTTGTCCATTGAGCCCTCCTTCCAAACTGTGGCTCCAACTTCAAAGTCAAACAGGTGTAAAGAAAACGTATCATCACCATTTCCCTTGGCACGGACAAAGAGATCACCTGTGTGCATCACAAGGAGGCCCACATGCTCTCCATCATCCGATGAGATCCCGTAGGAGAGTAGATACGTTCCAGACAAGAACGATAGAACCACCAGAAAGACTCCCCCAAAGACCGCCATCTTTGATACTCTCTCTCTCACTCTCTAATCACACTCCCGTGTACTTGAAGATGACATGGCTCAAAAGCAGGAGCAGGAGTGCTAATGCACATGACAGGACCATCCCAGTCAGGACATCTGTCAGTACAAGTTCGGTTTCGAACAGTCCTGCCCACCAAGAAAACATACCATCATAGTTGGCAGCGTAGTTGGCAGCGGCGAACGGGGGAAAGAGTACCATCTTCACCAGTTCATCTGTTTCCGGACTGGTCACTCCGATGAAGGCCATGAACCAGAGCGATACACACCCAAAGGAGGTCACAAGTGCATTCCTCGAGATGACAGCAACAAGTCCAGCCACTGACACCATCAGTAGTGCAAGGGTCCAGATGGAGAGGAGGAGGAGCAGGGTATGCCCAAGGTCGGGAGCCACAGGGACGAAGAAGAAGACCCCGGCCAGACTGCCAAGGCAGGCCGAACATGAAACAAGGAGGAAGATGGGAAGGAACTTCATCAGGAGGAGACTCGCACGGCTTATGGGATAGGTCAACAGCGTCTGCATCAGGCCTGAACTATATCCTGTGGTGAAGTTGTAGGCCACCAACAAGGGCACCAAGAGGATAAGGACAAAGACACAGTTCGACACACAGCTTCCCAGCACTGCAAGGCCATGGGTTAGAATGAGCTCAGAGAAGTACTCCAGCCGGTCAGCAGACCCTGGCGCCGGGGTCTGATCCATACGTATGTCGAAGTTGAAATAGTTGTGAGTCACTGCGGCATGGATGCCTACTGCAATAAACACACACAACACTGCAACAATCGAGGGAAATCGGTACGAGCTCTCTCTCTCAAACTGAAGGACTGTATGAATGCGCTCTCGCAGACTACTCACTGCGGTTCACCTTCCTGTATACGTCCTCAAGGGTTCCGGTTGGCTCGACCCGGTAGACTGTTATACCACTTGGTGTGGCCATGGTATGTAGAAGTTCCTCTATAGCAACATCGGCCTCATCTGAAACCTCTGCAACGACGCTCGCGGTTCCTATGATTGTCACATCAACTATTCTCTTGTCAGCCCTGAGTAACTTGGAGAGACGACTCGAGTCCGATGCTATGATCAGGTATCGGTCCTTGGTGTATCGCGTGACCAGCTCACTGACCGTGCCTGAGTCCACTACCTTTCCTGCTCTGACAAAGGCGACTGTGTGACAGGACCTCTCAAGCTCGGACAGGATGTGGGATGCGATAAAGAACGACACACCAGCCTCGCGATGGACTCTTGCAAGGAGGCTCACAACATCATCGCGACCACCGGCGTCAAGATGTATCGTCGGTTCGTCCAGAAAGACGAGTTCGGGATTCCCACAGAGTGCCTGAGCCAGCCCAAGCCTTCTGTGCATTCCCGCTGACAGTTGGCCAATCTTCCTCTCGGCTGCGTGTTCCAGACCAACCAGCGATAGTATCTCATCAATGGAGGTTGTTGAGTTGTAGACTCTATTGACCACTCTTAGATAACTCGTTGGACTCATGGAAACTGGGAAATAGGCCTTCTCATGGAGAACGCCGATTCTCTTACGTATCTGAATGGACTCTCTTGAAACATCATGGCCCAGGACCTTAGCACGCCCCCCATCCGGTTTCAACAGACCAAGCAAGATCTTCAAGAGCGTTGTCTTTCCAGCACCATTTGGGCCAATCAGTCCGAAGATCCCGTCACTCACCTCAAGTGAAAGGCCATCAAGTGCAGTGACGCTGCCAAATCTCTTGTAGAGATGATCTATATCTATTATCGCGTTTCTTTTCTCCACTCTAGACACACCACGCCTCATAACTCGCACTTTCAAAATTAAGAGATAGGGGTCTTGGGATAACTACAGACATGGTCATCCCTGACTCCAAGACCCTCATATTGATCCATTAATCCTAATAGTCAACCGCGACATATGGAGTATCACTGAAATACCATGTGTGCTTCGTAGAGTCGCTTGAAGGTGCAGCGTCTTTGAATCGTAGGTAGAGAGTGTCCTCATCACCTGGATCATTGATTGACCAATCTTTATCACTTACTACATAATCGAACCATGCAATGAGTATCCACTCACCTGATCCCCACTTGTAATGTGCGTAAATACTCTCACAGTTCCAAGGGTAACCAGGATCACACCCATCATAGTCAATGTTGATGTAGTAGGCAGAACCATCAGTTCGTATCTCAGTGAATACAAACAGCATTTCACACTGATATGCGCCATTCGCATACTCTTCATAGCAATCATCAGATGCAGTCCATGTGCCAAAGGTCGCGTCAGGCGTGTCATCATTGTAGGTTTCACGTCCTGCCTCGACAAAGAACATTCCACTGACGACAACAAGACAAAAGACTAGTACTAGAAGCACCTTCTGGTTCTCTTTCATCTAGACGTATCATCTCCACCTATTCTAGCAAGAGTTACCTTGTGAGAGCCAAGTAACTATTTAACAGAATGATTATTTAAGGATTCCTTATGATTTCTGTGACTGCATCAAGCATACCAAAACCGGGCTTTATGATCTCGGTGCAGTATACCTGGACCTCCACTCTTTCAGATACGCATCATACCATGATCCAGATGCCGATTCGATGATTCCAGCAGATGGAAATATCTTCTTTGACATGGAGTTCGTAGGTAATGATGGATACTCATTAGGAAATGATTGGACGATCCAGACAATGCCTAACGGTGGGGATATCAGTGGCCACGGGACGGCCCCCAGGGGTGTCGATTATCCCCTCAGGATTCAAGCTGGTGATTACACACTGGCCATAAGAAACGGTTATTCAGCGTTGCTTACAGGCTAAACGGAGTTCTCTATGGGATGATTGAGCGAACAACCCTAGAGATACATCCGGAACGTGCTAGTGCAGCTGCTTCTGAGTTCTATATCGATCTTCCAACAGATTTTCAGGTTCGTCATCTATGATGAGGACGGGATTGCTCAACTAGGATTCGCCATCAATTGCAGTATCGGTAGTACGATGGAAAGCCAAGTAACTGCTTCATTCAGTGGTGAGAAGTCGTCGGTCGTCTATGAGAATCCCATTCCTGCATATGCTGGTAGATTGCCTGTCACTGGTTCATGTCCGAAGACAACATATTTCGATGTTGCATTTACTGACCTTTCACTGCGCGCCTATCATAGAAACGTGAACGTGAGTTCTAGCTCATTAAGTATGGACTATGCTCATCGGTCTGATAAGATGAGTATTTGCTTGGAACTCCTTGATGCGTTGACAGGAGAAGCGATAATCGCTGGCATCGAGGTAGGTCGATTCTCGGCATTTTCCGTCCCTGATTCAGAATCCTTCACTCTGCCCGAAACACTCCAATCCGGGGACTACTCGGTCAACATTCTCGTGTCGCAAGGTCGCGTCTACAGTGCTGTAGATGATGACTTGAGTTTCGTGGGATATACGTTATCACCCTTGAATTTCAAATATCGGAAGAACCGGGAAACATTAGATGAATATGACCTTCGTGTGACATTGACTGCTGAGGAAGAATCACTCTTTGAAGTCGAATACATGTCACCCTACGCTCGTGGTGGAAAACCAGTTCTCACAGTAGAGACTCTTTGGATATCTGAAGAGGAGCAAAAGCTAGAAAATCCAGATTATATTCTGCATGGGCCCCGCGTCATACTATCTGCACAGGTCGGCGGGTTCTCGATGACTTACAGCAGGCCCTAACAGTCTCATGTGAACGCAATGAGTCTTCAAGCGAAGCTGTCAGCTGATGGGATTACCCCTTCGTCATTGAATCGAGAAAAAGGAGCCTCTCCTATCCATGATTATTCAATCACTATCCACGTTTGTAGCCGCAGCAAATGACATTCCATTATTCCTGATGAAGTCTGCCTGATTCGAAATCGATAAGATCCTCACCTTCAATCTCCAGGATGCCGCTGAAACCCGGCAAGGAGTACTTTTCCTCAAGATGCGCGTTTACCCAGAAAACCCCGATGTGTTTTCCATCACGATGGACATTGTACCAGACTGCGGTCAGGACGAAGCTGGATCCTATTCGTGCCCCCTTCTCCATGATTATGGTCTACAGTCCTGTTGCGCCCCTATTGGCACAAGAGGTCGTGTAGCTAGGCGTCACGCCGTCGAATCTCATCTCGCATCTCCTTGAGCCGAAGGAGTGCATCGATTGGAGTGACGCGCTCAAGGTCAAGGTGTCTAATCTGCTCTATGATCGGGTCTTCCACCGTGAGTGGTTCCAGAGATGTCTGAACCTCTTGGACCGCATCCCCCTCCGATTCTCCGATTTCAACGCGGTTTTGTTTCTCTAGAAGACTGAGTAGTTGTCTGGCTCTGTTCACAACGTCTTCAGGTACCCCCGCTAGAGCAGCAACATGGACGCCGTAGCTCTTGTCTGTACCACCCTCGACGACCTTATGGAGGAAGACGATTGAGTCACCGCTCTCCTTTGCCAGCGTATGCACGTTCTTGACACCGTGATACTTGGAGGCCATATCTGTCAACTGGTGGAAGTGAGTCGCGAAGATTGTACGTGTCTTCTTCTGTACAATCCGTTCGGCGACGGCCCAAGCAAGGGCCATGCCATCGAATGTGGAGGTCCCTCTGCCAATCTCATCCAGAACAACGAAACTCCTCTCTGTGGCATTGTTTAGGATGTTCGCAGTCTCTATCATCTCCACCATGAAGGTGCTCTGTCGTGCCGTCAGGTCGTCAAATGCACCAACCCGTGTGAAGACTCGGTCAATAACCCCTATTCGCGCTTGTTTGGCTGGAACAAAGGAGCCCATCTGGGCCATGATTGCAATGATTGCAGCCTGTCTGCCATATGTGGACTTGCCGCTCATGTTAGGACCTGTTACAATGAGTAGCGTACAATGCCCGTCCCCCATCTCCAGACTGTTGGGAACAAACTCGTTTGGCCCTAGAATCATCTCCATGCATGGATGGCGACCATCAATGATTTCGATGCTTGTATCCTCTTTCAGGATAGGCCTACAGTACCTTCTCTTCACGGCAGTTTCTGCTAGTGCGGCTATGACATCAATTGTTGCGAGGGCGTCGGCGTTGCTATGCAGAACCTTAGCTACTTCACGAACCTTCGATCTCAGCTCTTCGTACAACTCGTACTCTAGGCTGTTTATCTTGTCCTCACCTGCGAGAACAGAGGCTTCTTTCTCTTTGAGCTCTGGCGTGATGTATCTCTCTGCGTTTGTCAGAGTCTGTTTCCTATCATAGTCCTCTGGTACTCGGTTCATGTTTGCCTTTGTCACTTCAATGTAGTATCCGAAGACCTTGTTGTAACCCACCTTGAGCGACTTGATCCCTGTTCTTCTTCTTTCTCTGGCTTGGAGCGACGCAATCCACTTCTTATCAGACGCAATTGACTCCCGGAGCTTGTCCAACTCATCACTGTAGCCATCCTTGATCATTCCTCCTTCTTTCACGGTTGCTGGAGGGTCATCAATAATAGCGCGTTTGAGTTCTTCGCGAAGATGGTCCAGAGGATCGATTCTCTCCCTCTGGTCCACGAGTAGCTTACTTGCACACTCCTTGAGAGCTTCAAGGATACTTGGGATTCTATCTAGCACATACCGAAGTGATAGAAGATCCCTCGCACTCGCGGATCCAAAGGCTATCCGACTAGTTATTCTCTCTAGGTCTCCCAACGGCCTCAGACTCTCAGCAATACTCTGCCGAATAATTGCACCTCTTGACAATTCTTCCACTGCATCGAGTCTGCCTTCGATTCTATCGATATCAGATAGTGGTTGTAGTATCCACTGCTTTATCTTGCGTTTGCCCATGGCAGTCTGTGTGTCAGATAGCACCGAGAGCAGGGTGCCCCGTTGGGACCCGTCTCTGGCATTCCTGACGAGCTCTAGGTTTCGCTGTGTAGTTGCATCAACTATCATGTATTCTTCGATGGAGTAAGTCCGGAGGCCTGTAACGGTAGAGGTGTTCGTCTTCAAGACCTCATGAAGATACTCCAAGATAGCTCCCGCGGCACCTAATGCAACTCTCTTATCATGGATGCCATAGCCTTCCAGAGTCTTGACACCGAATTGCTCCTTCACTCTCTGTTCAGCCGTTCTTGCAGAGAAGACCAAATCGTTTCTGTAGGTGAGCTTTTCACAAACATCATTCAAGTGTGCTATGAATCTCTCTCTCTTGCTGAATGAATCTGGTATTAGGATTTCTGAGGGTGAGATTCGGTCAATTTCGTTGAGAACCTCCTCCGATAGGGCTTCTCCTTCAATCTCGGTTGCTCGGAACTCTCCCGTACTGATGTCGATTGAGGCGAGACCCACCTTGTCATCATGCTCAACTAACGCCAAGAGATAGTTATTCACTTCGTCTTGAAGCATGCTTGGTTCCAGAAGAGTCCCTGGTGTTATTACGCGGACCACATCTCTCTTGACAAGCCCCTTTGCCTGGGACGCATCTTCTACCTGATCAGCCAATGCGACTGTATGGCCTTCTCTGAGGAGTCTAGCAATGTAGTTTTCAACAGAATGATGCGGAACTCCGCACATGGGCCACTTATCTACGCCTTCCCCGCGCGCGGTCAAGACGATGTCAAGCACTTTGCTCGCGGTCTTGGCATCTTCGTTGAACATCTCGAAGAAATCGCCAAGACGAAACATCAGTATGCTATCAGGGTATTGGCGTTTCAGCTCAAGATACTGACGTTGCATGGGGGTGTACTTGGCCAAATCGCATCCCTGCTGGCCCGCTCTTGAAAAGACTACTCTAATAATCGCATCGGAATCCTATGCCCCGGTCACGATTGCCAACACCGCTAGTATCGCGATTGTGAGGACTCCTGCTGCAATAGTTCTCGTAGTGTGTTTCAGGACACTATCCTCTCCGATTCTCGCATAGTATGATCCCAGGATGATGAGCATGACAAACCCAACGACTAGAGATGCATAGAAAGATTGTACATATGTGAGTATACCTGCCAGCGGCAAGAACATGGGGCTCAGTGTGGCTAATGCCGTCAGTGAAGGAACCGATCCATCTAAGAGCGCAATGTAGATTGTTGTATGGTGCTCTGCTCGCACTATCACTGAGTGGCTCAATCTGGTACGACCTGTCTCTTCGAGTTCTGATACAATCTTCTTGCCCTCAGCAGTCTCGGTCAGATATGCTGCAAAGAAACCCTCTACAAAGAAAGCTATAGCAGTACCTACCGAACCTAGAACCGTTGCTTCATAGAAGAGACTGAAATGCTGACTTTGAGCCGTGATGATGCCCGCAGTCGCGATTCCGAGAATCGGAAGCACACCATGAAATATGTCCATTCCAACATGTCGCCGTGCGACCTCTGCTCTGTGGGTGAGGTTGAGTTCGTCGACGATCTGCTTGAGCCGGCTGTGTTTACCGTTCTCGTCGTAGCCAAATGGATAGTCGCATTGGTCATTCATGAAACATCACTATACTCTCTCTGATTACTGTCTTATGTTAGACCTTAGCAGGATTGTTTTCGAGTACTTTCGGGTTGTTTTCTTATCTCCACATGTTTGTTAATACTTGAGATACTCTCGGGAAATCACTGATTTCACCGTCAAACGAAATGGTATTCTGATTCCTGCCAACCGTGGCACATATCATCAAAATGCCCGGTTTTTCGTGTATATCAAGTTTATGTCGACGGCCAGATGGCGAACAGGGGACATACTGATATGGCCAAACAGACCTGTCAATCTTGAACTGATTTGCAGATATTCGATAGCTCAGGAAGTACAATAGGGCACATAGAAGGCCCATTGATCATGGACGGTTCGCGAAAAGTTTTGGGTCGTTTCTCTCCGTCACGAGTAGTATCGGATAGAAGCGGTAATGCTCTAGGGAGGGTCTTCAAAGAATCTGTGGCTGACGCTACGGGTGTTTCACTTGCTCGATACAGTGCCTCTTCGGTAAAGAATCGTGATGGCTCAGTGTGCTTCCGATTCAAGCATGATAGGATTCTCACATCAACCGGTTTCATGTTATTCAGAGCTGATCAAAACCTAGAGCACATGTTGGAGTCGGTAGTTGCGTGGCTAGTATTCTTTTCGGAAAACTGGCAGGCTACGGTCTCTGCGGCTACTGCGAGCATGGCAGATGACCGCTAGTCTTGAAGAAGACGCTTTTTGGACTTTGCCACGAATCTGTTCCTCTATAGACGCCGCCAGAACTCATCTGTTCGCTTCTGTCTGCCGAATCCGAGCATATCATCAAGAGCAAGTATCAATCTGTGCAGCCATGGAAACCGCTCTACAAGGAATGTGACAGTTTTGTGAAGCCAGCCATTTCTTTTGTTAAACGGGCAAGATCTTATGCAGTTGGAGCAATCGCATCCGTTCTCTATCCAGAAGTTGTAGCAGGATTCGACGTCAACGTACCACTTCTTTGCACCCGGATTGTTCGATTTGCCTTGCCCTGCCCAAGTTCTCTCTTCTTCATATGGGATTGACTGAGATGGACACATCTCCGCACATTTACCACATATCTCACAGAATCGTGTTACCGCTTCGCAGAATCTTGTGTCAACTCGGCTCGGAACAAGTGGCATGTCAGTCAGCACCTTGGCCAGTCTGACTCTTGGGCCATATTCGCGAGTTATCAGCAGTCCATGTCTGCCATACTGCCCTAAACCAGCATCAATCGCAAGCGGAACGCTGAGTGCTATATCGTTTCCACAGGGCACTGCTCGGTAGCCAAGTCTTCGCAAAAAAGCAGAGACCTCGGTTTCCAAGAAGGCCATTCGCGAGTAGCCCCGGCCAGTTTCTGCGGAGCTTGTGAAACTCGGGGATGTTGCTATGGCGTCATAGTCCATTTCTAGAGCCATGACAATCGCATACTCGATACCCTCCGGAATATCGTATGTGTTCCCTTCTCTGTCAGTAGAGTATATCCAGCGTTGATCAATCTGTGTGATCCCAACTAAATCTGCACCAAGAAACTTGGCGGCCCTCTTCACCATGTTGGTGGGTTTCAATGAACTAGCGCGTCTTCCTTTACCTCTCCTAGTGGCCGCCGAGTCTTTTTCTATGAGGTTTCGTTTATCATAGTACTCCCAAGCGGCTCTTGTGAGTTCGTGCTCAAAGCGCGAATATCCTGGGATCTGACGCGAGATCATCTCCTCAGCACCGAAGAATTCTGACTTACGGTAGTTCTGAAAGGTTGAATCATTGTGTACTCTTGCAAAGACCATATCAGACTCGGGAAAACGTTTCAGCTGACTCGAGGTTTCATAGACTGCAATATCTCTGTCATCAGCTAAGACAACCGATCTCTGCGATACTGACTCCTCGGACTGATTGTCCGTTAGGATGGCATCATGCGGACACGCTCTCGCGCAGGCTAGGCAATTTGTACACCTTGCTTGGTCAATCACGGGGTGTAGCGATTTCTCCACATCTAAGGGTGATTTCTCTCCATGGATATTCTGACAGGCATCTACACACTCATGTTGGCAGTCTTGTGGGGCGCATCTGCTCGCATCGATCCTCATTGAACATTTGTCCTCCACTGGAGCCCCATACGGGGGAGCATAGTCATTGACCTATTATTCGTCATATCTGGGTTTCGACCTCGTCTGGCTGAGTTTGAGTGCATTAGCCAGGGCTCTACCGGCTCTTTGAGGGCTTGAAAAGAACGGAATGCCCCCCTGTTCAAGAACCTCAACCTTTGGTGGAGCTCTATCCTCGGGAGAGTTAAGCACACTGACAACCAGTTTCTCGCACCTGGTCGTGACTTCAACAATCCTCTCTACTGGCATTCCTCCACCGATTCCCTCTTGGTAATTTGGTGAGAAGACAGTTAGTAGAGCGTCATACTCGGGTTTCTCGGCTATTATCTGAAAGGCCTTGGCAAAAACATCGGGTTCGGCCCAACCCTTGGCAAGGAGATCAATGGGATTCTTGATGGGCACATGAACAGGCATTTCCAGGAGTTCTTCAATTCTGGACGCTGTATCACTATCCGGAACAGGCAATTCCATTCCATTCTCCTCCAATGTCTGTGCAGCAATCAGCGCAATCCCCAGACTGTGGGTTATCACCGCCACCTTGGTGCCTGTAGGTATTGACTTGGCAGTCGAAACAACCTTCGCTGTGTCCATCATGTCTACTATGCTTGGGAGTTCTAACGCACCAGCCTGCTTGATTGCAGCAGAGTATATCTCTGCCTTCCCCGCCATACTCCCTGTGTGACTCAGTGCAGCTTCTCTTGATGCAGGTGTCTTGCCAACCTTGAACACAAGAACCGGTTTCTCTCGAGTTGTTTTGCGCATCTCCGAGTACATGTCCCTTGCCTTTTCTGTTCCTTCAATGAACATGCATATAGTACTGGTCTCTGAATCATCTCGGAGGTATCGCAGAAGGTCTCCGAAGTCTATGTTCACGCGGTTACCGACGCTCGCGAATTTTGATACCCCCACTCCATTATCAGCCGCTCTGTATAGCATGAGACCAGATACGCCCCCGCTTTGACTGATAACGGCAACAGACCCTTTCCGAAGGCTTACAGGATGTGGGAAGAACGTGGCGTTGAGATCTAGGTTCACATTTCCAGCGCCAAGGCAGTTAGGGCCAATCACTGCAATCTTGCCAGAATCGGCAACACTCTGAAGCTCACGTTGAGCTTCAGCACCTACCTCGCCGAGCTCCTTAAATCCGGCTGAGAAGACGATTGCTCCGCCGACCCCTGCCTCGGCGCACTCCTGAATGGTCGGAAGTATGTGTTTTGGACCAAGAGCTATGATTGCAAGATCTACCTTTTGACCAATTGCACCTATCTCAGGGTAACATTCTAGGTTTCCAATCCTGTCTAGCCGGGGGTTAACAGGAAACACTTTGCCTCTGTAGTTTGACAGAGCAACAAGAGTGAGAGCCCCGAGTTTTTCTGCTTTGTCCGAAGCTCCGATCACTGCAACCGACTCTGGATTGAAGAGCCTGTCAAGCGAATCATTTTTCCACATGGGTCCGTCTCCATCTCCCAAGCGGCCTCAGTTGGATGACTGCCACAAGGGTGCTACGCAGAGATGGGGGGGCTACTTATCCTCTACGGTCTGTAGAATGGTCTTTATCTTCCCCATCAGAATCTCTGCTAACTCAAGAGATGCAGAACGATAGTCGGCAAGACTGAGTGTTGCCACACTCCCGCTTTCTGCGTCTTGCTTAAGGTAGTGCTGGATTTCTCTTGTGGCCCTGAACTCATCCAGTCTTTGTTGAGAGCTGCCTTGCACACTTCTTAGACCCGTTGCAGAAAGCTTGGTGAGAAACATCGCCCTATGGGTTTCCTCTGAGGGGTCTACAAGTATCTCTAGGAGACCCTCCGATAGATGCGAATACCGGCTTGGTTCAATATGGACCCCTTCGACAATCGAGTGTATTCCTTCAGTGAGAATGCGTTCTATCGTGGATGAGATATCTTTCCTCATCAACCGGCATTGCGCTAGGTATCCACGTACGACCGGAGGCAGCCTCTCCGCTCCCTCCTGACGGAATTCATGAGCCTGATAGGTGTGTACAAACAACTCCGGATGAATGGACTCGTCGGATCTGGTTCGTAGTAGTTGGCGTATCGTGTCTGTACTAATGATTCTGGTGACCGCTAGCAGCTCGATTGCGATCAATGCAACCATGGATTTCCCAGTAGCAGATGCACCCTCAATCATCAGTGTCAGAGGAGGTACTCTACCTTCACGGCGAAAGGCTTCATATCGAAAGAGTGTCTCAAGCGAATCGGCATATCTCGCGCCAAGCTCTGAGGCCTTCGTCTTCAGTTCCTCAATGAGACCTCTTTCTGATTCAAAAACACCGCGTCTGTGTCCGGTGGACATGCTGTCAAGCGTCTGTTCGCATTCAAGTCGGTTCATCCCAGCAAGAAGCAGCCACCCACGAAGTGGAGCAATGGGATAGGGAATAGTCTCATCTTGGAACGCTACACGCAACAAGTACACCATTTCCCTCTCTGTGTATCTTCAGTCAAAAGGTATTCGGCATGGATGCTATCAGAAGTCCTTCTTTACACAGTAGCCTCTACTCTCCCGAGCGGCTCGTCCGGAGAACGTCCTTCCTGTTGTTGCTTCCTTCTTCTTCGTGTCTTTCCAAGCGAAAGGTTTGCTCATGTCCTTAGATGAGATTGTTGAGAAGCCGGAACTCGTGATGCAACGGATAGTACCATCAGCACCTTTCTTCAACGCCATAGACTCATTGTAGACTTGCACATATCCATTAATCAGAAGATAAGAGCGCCCTGTCTCAATCAGGTCAATATCGTTGTCCCACAGAACAAGGTCTATCATTCCTGTAGTGTCAGCAATTCTGGCCACTACAATTCGATAGTGTCGTTCTGTTCTTCTCGAGGTAACAATTCGGTGTTCAACGATGTCCAGGACCTTGAACCTGATCTTGAGGAACGCCATGGATGGTTCTAGGTTGCAGATTGCGGTGACCTGATTGAGCTCGATCAGGTATTCGTTCATGATAATCTATCCCTTCTAAAATCGTATATCTCTGGTTAATAGATAAGCACCACACAGAGCTGGATGAGAACCCACTTGACATCTTCTTCGTACCTTGTGTTCGATTTAGATACGAACAGCAGAAAACCTTTGCAAATCGATAAAAAACCCTCGGATTATGTATGTTTGCGATTCCCTAATCCTTATTGGGAAACTTACAAGCCGAAACTTGGACGATAGACAAGGACTGATGAGAATGTGTCCCTCATATGTGATGAAACAAGATGATATCGTTAAGCTGAGCGAGTCTGCAAAAGACAGCTTCGATATCTTTGGTCCGGTCAAGAAGCGCACCAAGCACGTCTTCGATAAGATCGATGACTCCGCGCAGATTGACATGGCCTATGACAGTACAATCCTGTCACCTAGGAAATACTTCCAACCACCCAGTGAGGTCATGATGACTTTCAACTTGGAAGATAAGAATATCGAAGACACCCTCGACGCCCTCAGGGCAGAGCGCCCTAGATTGATTCTTGGTGTCCATTCGTGTGACCTCAATGGCATTCTGCTTCTTGATAAGGTGTTTGGGGGGCAGTATGTGGATCATTATTACAGGATTCGACGAGAGAATACCACGTTGGTCGGCCTGAATTGTCTGGAGCCTTGTGAATATGGCTTCTGCCGGTCAATGAATACACATCATGTAATTGAAGGATACGACCTGTTTCTAACACCCATAGATGGCGAGAGATACTTCGTCCAAGTAGGAACTGCAAAGGGGGAACACCTCATCCACATGGCACAGAATCTATTCGAAACAGCCGATGAGAATGATATTCAATCCTTCAAAGATGCTCTAAAGCATAAGCAGGAATCTCTTCCTCATGAGGTGGACCTCGAGGGCATAAATGAATACCTCGACCTCTCTTTCTCACATCCTGTATGGGACAAGATAGCTGAGGACTGTGTCAATTGTGGAGCCTGTGCAATGGTGTGTCCCACATGTTACTGCTATGATGTTATCGACGAGCTTGACATCTCTCTTGCCTCCGCTGACAGAACACGCAAATGGGATGCCTGTCTGTTCCAAGAGTTCGCTCTTGTAGCAGGAGGGCATAATTTCCGAGACACACCTGCAGCTCGTCTCAAGTATCGGTTCTATCACAAGATGCGCGGCTTTGCTAATGAGCACGGTATAATTGGATGTACGGGATGCGGGCGATGCACCGCTGCTTGTCCGAGTGACATAAGCATCAAAGAGGTTCTGAGAGAGCTCTCCACCCTCTGGGAAGTTCCATTGAGTGAGGTGAAGTAGATGCAACTACAAGTCAAGAAAGAAAACGTGTACGTTCCAGACCTAGCCAAGCTGGTTTCAAAAAGGAAGATGAGTGATACTGAAACCCTCTTTGAATTCGAGTTTGTGGATTCCAAATTGCGTGCCTTATTCGACTATCGACCCGGTCAGTTCGTCCAACTGAGCATGTTCGGCATAGGTGAGGCCCCGTTCTCGATAAGTTCGACCCCAACGAGAAAGGGGTTCATCGAGCTTGGAATCCGCAGAACCGGAAGCGTCACCAATGCAATCCACAATCTGGAGATTGGTGATATCGTTGGGATTAGGGGTCCCTATGGTAATGGCTTTCCAACTGAGGATCTCAAGGGACGGAATCTCCTCTTCGTTGCCGGGGGTATCGGACTTGTCCCGCTACGGTCACTGATCAATTATGTGATTGATAGACGCTCTCAATTTGGAGATGTGACAATCTTCTATGGTACGAGAAGCCCATCCGAGATTATCTTCAAGGATGAGATCGCCGCGTGGGATGCCTTAGATGATGTTGACTTTCTGATGACTGTGGACGTGGGCGATAAGAACTGGAGTGGTAACGTCGGTGTCGTCACAACCCTCTTCCAGAAGCGAGACATTGACCCTGATACAGTTGCTCTGGTCTGCGGTCCGCCGGTGATGTACAAGTTCGTTGTGAAAGAGCTCTTGAAAATCGGGATTGGACGCGATGAGATTCTCGTTTCGCTCGAGAGACGAATGAAGTGTGGAGTGGGTAAGTGCGCTCACTGCCAGATTGGCCATAAGCTCACGTGCATGGATGGGCCAGTCTTCTCTATCTTTGAGGTAGAGCAACTACAGGAGGCGATCTGATTGAGTAACAACGGAAAGCCCACTGTCGGCATCTTCGGTCTCACGGGCTGTGCTGGCTGTCAGTTGAACATTCTCAATATTGAGGACAACCTTCTGGATATTCTGAACCTGGTTGACATTACCAGCTGGGTTATGGCGAAGCAAGACAACAGCGAAGGCCCTTGGGATGTTGCTTTTGTTGAGGGGTCTGTTGCGAAGCAGTCCGAGGTGGAACGAGTTAAGAAAATCCGTGAGAAATCAGGGATCCTCGTTGCCATTGGGGCATGTGCCACTCATGGCGGATTGCCTGGCCTTCGTAATTTCAGGGATATCGAGGAGATGACTCGGATTGTCTATGGTGACGATAATGAGCACATTGACGCGATTCCCATCAAACCTGTTTCTGCCTATGTAGATGTAGACTATGAACTACCTGGCTGTCCAATGGAGAAGAACGAGTTCATTGAGATTGTCAAGTCACTGGTCATGGGTAAGCGACCGTACATGCCTCAATACAGCGTCTGTGGAGAATGCAAGGCACTTGAGAACATATGCCTGTTGAAAGAGGGTAAGTTTTGCATGGGCCCAATCACACAAGCCGGATGCAATGCTCTCTGTCCCTCACACGGAGCTGTCTGTGAGGGCTGCAGGGGGCCTGCCCCTGAGGCTAACTGGGCCGCCGAAGTGAAGATCTTGAAGGAGATAGGTGCTACAGCCGATGATGTACGACGGAAGTTCTTGAAGTATTGCCCGTCAGTGGCTGACATGCCTGAGTTTAAGGAGTTGGAATTCTAATGGGTACTGAGAGTATTGACATTAAACATATAGCTCGTGTTGAAGGACATGGATCCCTCTACGTTACGACGAAGGACGGCGAGCTGGTTGACGTGAAGATGGCTGTTGATGAGGGGGCTCGACTCTTTGAGGCATTCCTTCAGGGTAGAGAATACACCGAAGTCCCCGAGATAGCATGTCGGATCTGCGCCATCTGCAGTGCATCTCACAGAGTTGTTTCCACAAAGGCTGTAGAGAAGGCAATGGGTATAGAAGTCGACCAGCAGGTTACAGACCTACGAAGGTTGCTTATCTGGGGTGAATACATAGAGTCGCATATTCTCCACGCGCTATACTTGGCGCTTCCCGACTATGTTGGTCATGAGAGCGTTATTTCAGCTGCTACGGATTTTCCCGATGTTGTCAAGATTGCCCTGAAACTTAAGAAACTGGGGAACGATCTCCAGATTCTTACAGGAGGACGTGAGGTTCATCAAGTGACTCCTATGGTTGGGGGTTTCTCGGCTTACCCTGCACATCAAGATTTGGAAGTGCTTCGCGACAGACTTCAAGGTGCACGGGCTGACCTACAGACCTGCCTCGATGTCTGGGCCGGTCTTGAGGAGCCGGAGTTCGAACGCAAAACGGACTACTTCGCTCTTCGGAAAGATGATGAATATGCTCTTGTTGGTGGTGACCTTGCATCACTCAGCGGCGTTCGGGCGCCGGTCGAAGACTACAAGCAATACATCACCGAGAGGGTTCCTGAGTACAGCTACGCAAAGGCCGGAATCAGAGATGGTCACGGCATCTTTGTCGGTGCCCTAGCTCGCTTGAATATCAACCGAGATCTACTATCTCCCTTTGCCAAGTCTGCATTGAAGACCTTGGGCATCGAACTACCCAGCTACAACACGTTCCACAATAATGCTGCTCAGCTCATCGAGACGGCCCAGGTGTTTGATATGGCTGATGAAACGATAAGCAGTCTTTTGTCATCAGACTTGGAGTGGCACGAGCCCGAGACTGTTCCCAAGGCTGGGAAGGGTACAGCAATGACAGAGGCTCCTCGAGGAACTCTTGTCCATTCGTACGAGTTCGACAAGGATGGTCTGCTCAAGACTGCGGATATTATTGCTCCGACTACCATGAACTACACGAACATGGAAGAGGATGTCAGAGCACTATTTCCGCAGATTGCCGGTGGGAGTCGTCAGGAGATCGAGCTTATGCTCAATCGTCTAATCAGGGCATACGATCCCTGTATCAGTTGCTCTTGTCATCTGGCCGAGGTCCTGTAATTCATCAACGAGGGGAAACCACCCCTCTTTCCCTCTTTTATTCTTAGACCTAGATAGATTCGCTGTGACTCGGTGAATACAATGCATGCTTGCAGTGCAGTTGAGCGATTCAAGAGGCCAGATGCAAAACCCTTTTGTGACCAACGGGTTATGTTGCAAGAATAACTCTGCAGGAGGAACAACGATGATACTCAGAGGACGACGATCTCTCATCTTGGTTGCATTTGCCATCTTGATGGCCTTTCTCATGTTCGTGGGAACTAGCACTGCACAGCCGGCTGATGACTGGTTCGGGGACGAACACATTCAACTGTATGTTACACTAAACGGTCAGTCTCTTACGGATGCTAACCAGCTCAACCCGATTGTAATCGATATGGAAGCCCCTATGACTCTGCACTTAGAAGTTGATGTGATTGGAACAGAATCAGTCTATAACCTGAGTGGATCCATTGGCTTCTATTATCAGGGTTTTCGAATATTCACTATTGGAATCCAACAGAATGTAACACAGATGATCTCTCCCGAGATGACGATTCCTGCCGTTGAGGCGGATGTTGACTTTGCTTCTATTATCGAGGCTGAGGTTTCAGGCTTTCCGGTTCAGATTGCTACTGGAACATTTCAGGCAGGTGTCGATTTCCAGTACTACCTCGAAGGTGAAACTCTCGGTGTAGACGACCCACACATATTCACCTTGGACTTTTACTTCAACATTCCGTCGGAAGACTTGACTGATGTCCTGTACACTGTTGCTGGTGCTGCAACCGCGGTCGCAACAGTGAGTGCTGTTGCGGGCTTCGGATTCAATTTCAAGCATCTTTTCGACGGCATCCAGACTGCACATAAGGTCCGTTCGATTCAGAAAAAGGCTGGAGAGATACGTTCTCTACCCAACTTGACTGTCATTGGTGCGATGCCAGCTCTATTCTCGGCGGTCAAGGAGATGAAGAAAAAGGATGCATCACCTGAACAGTTGCAAGTCAGCGAGTATATGTTGAAGCAGCGTCTTCGTGAAGTTGCACCTGATGCTTGGCCTGCGAAGAAATGTCCGCGCTGCATACGGAAATGGAACGGCAAAGAGGACAGGTGTAAGAAGTGTGATATTGATGTTGAGGAGGCAAAGCGAGAGTATGCTGAGGTCCTTGTTGAGAAGGTTCCTCGGGCCATGAGGGTACTGGACAAAAAGAAGGCTCTCTCCGTCAGGAATCTTGCTAAGAAGACAAAGTCCAATGAGTATAACGCTGGAGTCATCTCGGCAGCCATGGTTGACACTGGACTGACTGAGATCACCAAAGTGGAAACACCGTTACGCAGTTTCGTAATGAACATTGGAGGTCTCGCCTTCCTTGTGCTGACTTGGCAGCAATTACTCGGAGGCGCGGCCAGTGAATTTCAGACTACACTCACATTTGTTGGTGCTGCACTTTCTGTTGCAGTAATCATCGCCCTGTACTTTGCCAGAAAGTCGCAGATAGAGAAGCTGCAGGTGGCAATCGATGAAGGGAAACCAATGATGCCAACTAAGGAAGAAATTCGTGGGGAGGAAGAGCTGGCTGAAGCATTCGAAGAGAGTTCTGCATATGAGGGAGATAACGAATACCCAGCTGAGGTCGAGCCCGCAGAGGAAAGCTCTTCCGAATCAGAGCAAGAGGTCGACGAAGCCATTGTGGAGGACGAAGATGGACTTGAGTCCTTGGATGAGAGAGGCCGTGATGAAACACAATCTTCTGGCGATACGGTCATCGAAGAGTAAAGGCATCGGAGCTGGCTCAGCTGACCAGACCAGCTCCCTGATTTCTACTGAGTTGCTGCGGTCAGGGTACAGTCAGACACTCGAACATGTGGAATTACTGTAGGAATAGGCACCTCCCACCAGTAAATCTGCTTCAGATTCTGTCCCAGTGCAGTGATGTTAGAGAACATCCTCATGAGATTGTCGCTGATTCTTAGATTCTTGATGGGTTTCATCTCTCCTTGCTCCACCAGAAACATGGCATCACGGGGAATCGTTGAAAACTCACCTGTCTGATAGTTTTGGAACCTTGTGTACCAGTTGCACGTCACATATATTGTGGGCTTGTTTCCTTCAATTAGCTCTTCAAAGGAGTGGTCTCCCTCATCAAAGACGATATTCGAATTGCCGGGAAGCAGCATCTTTGAACCTTGACTTAAGGACTGAAGTGAGGAGCTCCCTGTCGATTCCGTTTCATACATCTTTGCAGTTGTGGTATTGTGAACAAGCGACTTGAGGACACCGTTCTCAATGATCTCAACCTCTCGAGTTGGTGTGCCCTCAAAGTCGAATCTCTTGCTTCCCAAAGCACCTTTGAAGTGTGGGTTGTCCTTCACGGTCACAAAATCGGGGCCTATACTCTCCCCCATTCGGTCTCCCAACGGAGACAAACCAATGAGGATAAGGAACGGGTTGGCACTTCCTGGTACACCGGCAATGATGTCTGCCGCGACCGTGGGGCTGAGCACCAAATCGTATTCGCCAGGTTCTCCCTGTTCTGCCCCAATTGCCTGCTTCGAGAGCCGACCTGCCTCCGCCCCTGCTTCTACCATCTTCTCTTTGTCTTCTGTCGGTATGGTGCCACAATGCAGTCCTTGTCCTGAGTAGTCAAGCTCATCTTGGAATGCTCTTACGTTGAAATCGAACGACGTTGACCTGGCCAATCCTTCAGGACCGTAGCTTGATCTGAAGTACTTCTGCACTTTTCCAAACTTCAATGCACCAGCCACTCTCTTGGCTCCCTTGGTGATGGCAGCATCAATAGATGAGTTCACTATCTCTGGTGCCTCTACAGTGAAACTCTCGATATTCTCGTCGAAAGTTCCGTGGACAGGAGAGTATTCGCTGACAGTTTCCTCGACTCCTTGGAAGAACTGCGACTCTGGAAGAATTCTAGTGAATTCTAGCGCTGTGTCGACTGCGCTTCTCACTTCGTCCTCATTGGAAATCGACCTCTCAATCGAGCCGATTTGAGCCCCTGTGCGAATGAGAAATATCTCTAGCTTGAGTTCTTTCCATCGTTTGCTGATATCTATAGCATTTTGCGAGAAGCGGATCTGGGACGTTGATGACTCAATCCCATGGACAATAATGCCCTCCGTCCTGTCTTCCGCATAGTCAACTGCAAGGTCGACAAAGGTCTTCATGTCTTCGAAACCAGTCATTGACCAACACCTCCCAATCTAATGCTTCTTAATCGAAGCTCGCCACCGCCTGCGTAGACCGGTACTCCCTGCATAGGGTCGCTCTTTCCACATGTCCCGGGGAAGTCGAACCTCAAGTCCTTCGAAACCGCATCGATTGCACTGAGAAGCCCCACGCTTGTGGTTTCTAGAACCGGCCTGCTTACCATCTCGTCGGTCACTTCACCCTCACGGATAACATAGGCTACAGAGCCTTTGTATTTGGACTGGTAGCGTCTGTCATCGATATTCCATTCGGCAAATGTCTTCAAGTATACACCGAGTTCTACATCTTCAATGAGTTCCTCTCGGGAGTAATTACCTGGCTCGAAGTATGTGTTTGCCATCCGTATAATTGGTTCTCGATTGTACCTGCTGGAGCGTGCAGCACCATTAGACTCCATTCCAAATCTCTGACCAAACTCTCTGTTTAGAAGAGGTTCGTTGATGATGCCCTTCTTGATGAGCTCCCTCTTTCGGGCCTTGACACCTTCATCATCATAGAGGTAGAATCCGCCCGTATTCGGTATAGTTGGGTCCTCACTCACATTCACCGCATCACTTCCTACCCGCGACTTCCCCATTTCAAGATCTCGCCAAAAGCTCTCTCCTGCCTGTGCCCCTTCTCGACCTTTGATTCTGTCGCCTTCGCTGGGATGCCCAACGTTCTCGTGTGCAATGATTCCAGCTACTTCAGGCCCCACAATCATGTCAACTGGCCTGCTAAGGAGTTCTTTGACCGCCACAGCCTCATTGGCTGCTTTCTGAAGTAGTTTGACCTCTTCCCTCAGATTATCGATTACGTTCCCTTTCTCGATTCTTTCCCAGCCGCCCGCCTGAGTCATATCCAGAAATTTCTGTTCGGAGCCCTTTTTGCCCTTAGCTGTCATGAGTCCAAAAACGAAGATATGTGACAATCTGCTTGTGATCTCTGTTCCTTCACTTGTCACAACGTACTTCTCACTCTGTGACGGTGTCAGTATCAGAGTGAACTGCGGGAGTCCGTTCATGACAGAGTTCATCTCGTCCGCAGTAGCCATGATGGTTTCAGTGTCCACATCTTCTATCTGCTGACTGGCATCAATTTCCCATTCGGCCCTGTTTGAAACTGGTTCACCAAAGCGTATCGGTTCTTTCCGGTTACCATTCTTAGCCATCTTGAATGCTTCAGAAATCGCTTCTCTGGCGACTTGTCTGTCCAGTCTGTCAAACGAGGCGAATCCCATGTTGCCATCGACAAGCATTCGAACTCCAATGCCCGAGTCAGGCTGGGTTCCCGCCGAGACAGGTGCGCCATTTCTATAGACGAATCCTCTACTAAGTCTCTCTTCGAAGCGTGCCTCCACATAAGATGCTCCAAGTTCGCGACCTAATTCAATGCAGTATTCTGCGAGGTCCTTTCCATTAACCACTATTGGCACCACGTCTTCAGGGAAAAGAGCACTAGTAGATAAGTTGATGGGACGAAGCACGGAGGATACAACGCTGAAAGATTGGATCAAGTCTTGTCCGCAAAGCTTGAACTCTTATAAGCAGTGAAAGTTGCTCTCTTGTTGTCAAGAAACCAAGAGGCTGTCATTATGACTGAACGGATAGCAATCATCGGTTGCGGTGCTGCAGGTGCCACCGCAGCTCTGCAAGCACGGAAATTCAACAGAAAAGATGAGATCACTGTTTTCAACACCGAAGTGTATTCCCAGTATTCTAGATGTGGTCTTCCATATACCATCTCGGGAAAGGTCCGGGAGTTTGAAGATCTTGTACTCATGCCTCCAGATAACTGGGAGATGTTGAAGATTGACGCGAAGTTGGGTGTGACTGTCACTGACATAGATCATGACAGGAAGGAACTAAGCTTCGAGGGTCCAAATGAATCAGGCACTCTGGAGTATGATTCGCTCATTTTCGCGACAGGTGCAGTGAATGCGGACCCACCAATCAAGGGTCTCGACAAAGAGAGGGTATACGGTCTCAGAACACTAGATGACGCGAAAGCGTTGGCCAAGGAGGCTGACAAAGCCAAAGACATTCTCATCGTTGGTGGAGGGCTCGTGGGCATGGAGACTGCAGAGGCGTTCCGCGAAAGGGGTCTCAATGTCACAGTTGTCGAGTTTCTGCCCAATATTCTCCTCGCCATGGTTGATTCCGATATGGCCGAGATAATCGAGGAACACTGCAAAGAGCATGGTCTGAATATCATGTGTAACAGCGCTGCCAAGGAAATACTTGGCGACAAGGCCCCTAAGACTGTACTGGTTGAAAGCAGAGAAACGGGTGAAACAAAGGAGATTCCGGCTGACGCTGTCGTGGTTGCAACTGGCGTTCGCCCCGTGACCGAGCTTGCTCAGAGTATCGGTGTGGAGACTGGTCCCACTCGAGGCATAGTCGTAGATGATAGGATGGAGACGAACTTGAAGGATGTCTATTCCTGTGGTGACTGTGCAGAGCATGTGGATTACGTCACAGGTAAGCCCATGGCTGGTGGTCTTGGTACCATTGCGGTCCGTCAGGCAAGAGTTGCCGGGATCAATGCAGCTGGGGGAGATGAGAAGTTCCCAGGGATAGTTGGAGCCAAGGTGACCAAATTGTTCGGGCTGGAGATTGCCTCAACTGGTCTGACTGAGAGTCTCGCAGAACGCTTTGAGGTCAAGATCAAGAAAGGATCCGTGAAAGGCCTAACAAAGCCCCCCTACTATGTCGGCGGAAAGGAGATCAAAGTCAAGACCTTCTACGAAACAGATGAAGGGAAGCTTGTTGGCGGGCAACTAGTTGGTGTTGAGGATGCTGCCATGCGGCTCAATGTTGTCACCGTCGGAATCCAAACCAACATGACAGCACCTGAGTTCTTCGACTTTGAGAATTGCTATGCCCCAGCTATCTGTGATACTTGGGATCCCCTTGTAACCTCTGCGGAGGCTGCAAGAAAGCGTCTGAGGATGTAATCCTCACTAGAGTGTAAACCTGGGCCAACGGGCATGAGTTGGTGCCTGTTGGTTCCTACAGTGAGATGACGGAGCCGTTCTCAAGTGCGAACTCCAGAGAGCTGTACTGAGTGGGTGAACTCGCAACAATGACTACCTTCTTCAGCTTGGGCTCTCTCTTTGCATGCACATGCAAAGCCTTGACAATCTCTTCAGCCACCTCCCAACTCGGTATTCTGGCGACTTCGTAACCTAGGGTGTAGACACCAACGTCAGATAGTTCTTGGTCTTGGGCAATCAACAAAGCCCTCTCGGCCGCGTCATATATTGTCTGACGTCTATCTGAGTCTGTGATAGAAAGGGTCGGCCAGTACTCAATGACATCTGCTTGGACTTCGCACCTCATGGAGACGTCATAGACAGGCAAGTATCTCCTGTTGGGTGGTCTGGAGCTAGGTGTCAAATCCTTCGAGACCAGCGCCAGGCCAGTCTTTTCATCAAATCGTCCCATGATAGCCTGTACTTGGATATCACCGATTTTGCACTGTTTCACCTGTCCCCCTCCGTGACTTCTGTTAGGGCTCTCTCGAACGCTGGCTCTGATTCTGACTCGTATGCAACAAGTACGACACGCTTCAATCTCTGATTCTCTTTGGAATGACTTACAATTGCTCTGACAATGGCGTGGGCGGAAACCTCCTTTGTTAGTCCTCCCACACCAGCTCCAATAGCAGGAAACGCGACCTCTTCGAGCCCCTCGTCATCTGCAATTCTGAGCGCCTCTGCCACGCATCTGGTCACGTTCTCAGACGTGGCTCTCCCTCCCGGCGGCATACCCGCACAGTGAAGCACTCGTTTTGCAGCAAGCCTGCCGGCATCGGTGACTACAGACTCGCCTGGCTTGATTGGTCCTTTGGAGATGGCCTCCTTCTCAATCTCGGCTCCACCTTTTCTCTTGATTGCTCCGGCCACTCCTGACCCCATCCACAGCTCTGAGTTGGCCGCATTCGCAATAGCATCGAGAGATAGTTCTGTGATATCTCCAACATAGGTTTCCACAGTGATGTTGTTCACTCTCTTCTTCACAGAAGACCCTCCGAATGTATTGAGACCAGAGGCAGTATGGCATAGACACAAGAAAAAGATTCCTAGCTATCTGGTCCGGGCTCATAGGCCTTCGTAACTGGATGGAGTCAAGAGGTAGAACTATTTGCTGGTATTCCATCGCCCAACCAGGCGAGAATACTGACTGACCTCGATGACTCAGAACTCCAATCACTTGTGGCGGAATATGGTGTGCCCAAGAGGCTGCATTTCGACGCCGAGTTCTTGGATTTTGAGTGTGATCTGATTCGAAAGAGTGAGGCAAAGGGTAGAAACCATGACGTCACATGTTTCATTCGACATGATGAAGACTGGGTTGTCATTCAGAAGCATGCTTACGCCGGCACTGGCATCTACAGAGCGCCATCAGGAGGTGCAAATCCTGGTGAGTCTCTGAAAGAGGCAGCTATTCGCGAGATGCGCGAGGAAACCGGCATCATCGTGCAACTTTGCAGATTTGTGCTGGATGTGAGTCTAGACATCCGTTGCCCTGACAGAACGATACCGTGGAGGTCACTAGTATTCTTGGCTGATGCAATCGGTGGGGCCCTCGAAATCATCGATGACTTCGAGATCTATGCGGTGAAAGTCATGTCGCGCGACGAAATCCTTGGACGAGTTCAAGATAGAATGAAGGATACCGGCTGGGGTGGGTTTGCCTATCGGGCCTTCTTGACACAGAATTTCTTCCAAACACTTGACGAACTCGAAAAAGAAGAGAAGCGATAAGGGCTCGCGAACTCCCTATCGCATAAGTTTCAATGATGTGCTATCTACGGTTCCATTGTGATATGCAGTCTTCTGACAAGTTCCTTGTACCGATTCCGTACTGTCACTTCGGTGACACCTGCGGCCATTGCGATATCCCGCTGTGTGACTCTATTGTCCGTAAGTATGGACGCGATGTAGATAGCCGCTGCAGCGAGTCCCCTAGGATCTCTTCCTGTGATCAGATTACGTTCTTTCTTCGCGTCTTCGAGGATCTCGAGGACCTTCTGCTGAACTTCACCTGGGAGTCCGAGTTGCGTGATGAATCTAGGTACATAGTTCGCGGGGTCGGATATCGGCATTCTCAGTTTGAGTTTTTCCACGAGAAGCCTGTAGTGCTGTCCTATCTTCTTCTTGTTTACGCGGGAATGCCTTGCTATCTCCTCAAGTGAACGTGGGGCCTCTCGAAGTCTGCACGCTGCATAGATTGCTGCACCCACCATTGCATCGATTGAGCGACTCCTTGCTAGGCGACGGACGATTAGTTTCCTATAGAGCAGAGCTGCAAGTTCCTTGATGCTCTTGCTCAGCCCCAGCTGTGATGTGAGCCTGTCAAGCTCGGACATGGCTTGAGCAAGGTTTCTATCAACCGAGCTGTGGACGCGTGTTCGAATCTGCCACTTTCTGAGTCGGTAAATCTCGGACCGTTTCTTGGCTGAGAATCGTCTGCCCTGTGAGTCGTAGTCCCTCCAGTCTATCATGGTGGACAGGCCCTTATCGTGAATGGCATAGTTCGTCGGAGCCCCTGCCCGAGACCGTGCGTTTCTCTCATCAGCAGTAAAGGCTCTCCATTCCGGCCCCGTGTCGATGCGGTGATCGCTCACTACAAGTCCACAGGATGCACAGATACGCTCTCCCTTTTCGACGTCCTGTACAACGTCGTGTCCTCCACATTCGGGGCACGTGAAACCGTTCTCTGAACGAGAACGACCCTCCTGTTTAGTACGATTTGAATTTGATGCCATGATCTGTCTGACCTCTCTGACCTATGAACTAGAATATAGAGTGGCTTGCTCCTTCCTTCAGCTCAACAGAATCTGTTGGTGGTGGCTTTGGGTGGTAAGAACACTCATTCTCGCCCATCTGGTTCCGCTAAACTTATATATGCGGATGCGGGCTTATAAATCTTTCGGTAAAATTTTATGAAATGGAATACCACCTAACCACTTTTCCCCCTCGTAATGGGGTGGGCATCTCTTGATTTAAATGTAACGCCACTTGTAGGGATTCTCTGTTGATACCCCCTTCCAAAGTGTGTCAGTCTCCCGATGCAACTCTTACCCCTGTTGTCCCTTGGGATACACTACTGCAGCTTGTCTATGATTTCAACGAAGGTATCAATCTCATCAGTCGTATTGTAGAAGCTGGGGGAGATTCTCAGCCTACCGTGTCTGGCTGAACAGAACACACGCTGTTTTCGAAGTTCAATCTCGACTTGCTCTGCTCTGTCATATTTGCAGGAAACTATGGGCGAGGAGTGCTCCTCATCGAAATCATAGTATTGGAGCCCAACTTCATCGAGTCGCTGTTTCAGGTAGGTTGCATTGTTGAGGGCTGTACTCACCCTTACCTCGTCTGGTAGCGTCTGCAATAAGTCCAAAGCCTTTCTGAAGCCGGCATAGGCTACAAGTGGCGGCGATCCTCCCTCCAACATGCCTGCATCATCCCTGAATTCTCTAGCACCATAGGTGAAGTCCCGATGGTTCTTGACACTGTGCCATCCGATGAATCTGGGCTGTAAAACTTCTCTGACCTTCGGACTCACATAGGCATAGCCTGCGCCAATTGGTCCGGAAATCCACTTTGTGGCTTGGCCTGCGGCGAAATCAACATCCTGGTCAACCAGGTTAAAGTCCGCCCATCCCGCAGACTGGATGATATCGGCCACAAGAAATCCATCGTATTCGTGCACTGCATCAGCTAGTGCCTTCAGATTGCTTCGATATCCCGAGCCAAACTGAACATGACTGATGGCCACAACTCTCGTGTTTTCATCGATAGCTCGGGTGAAGTCCTCTAAGGGCGCTGCCCCGTCTACCGACTCTACAACGCGAAGCTCGACATTGTAGAGTTTCTCGATGTTTTGCCACGGGAGGAAGTTCGATGGAAACTCCAAGTCGCATATGACGATATTTGCCTGGTCTGGGTAAGATATGGCGTGACCAAAGGAGTTCATCCCAATGGATGTACTTGGCATGAATGCATAGTCTGATGGCTCTCCACCCAGGAGTTTCGAGAGACTGACCTTCACGTCGCTGTAGAGCGAGTCTGTGTCAGTATAACCCCATCTTCCCTCACTGCGCCTGATCATGTAATCGTTCATGGCCTCAACAACTGGTTGAGACGGAACGCCTGTGGATGCAGTATTGAGATAGAGCATTGCCTTCATAGCTGGCCAGTATTTTTCGATTAATGAATAATCCAATCTTGGGGGCATGAAGAGGGCGGATAATCAGGCACTGATAAATGCAGCGAAGACGAATAAACGACGGCATCCTTTTTCTTTTACTATTATGAGCGAAAGGCTATCTGATCTGGTACCATCATGGTTTCGCCGTAACACCAAAGGTAGGAAAATGGGTCTAGAGTTGCTCTCATTGGTCGTTATGCTTCACATAGAAAGACTTTTAGTGAATCAGAATCGGAATTGATGCATGGGGATTGTGAATAATGGTCGGCCTCTCAAAAAACGCCAGAATACTGGAGGACAACTTACCTCTTTCACTTGATTTCATTGCTGACAGCAAACTGCGAGAGCTCTCCAGTCTTGAGGATCCTGACTACTCTGAGGCCAAGCGAGAACTAGTAGAAGCTGGTTTGGCAAAGATCGGCCGAGGTCGAGGCGGACCGATCAGGCGGATGGGGACTCCAAGACAGAGAGTTCTTTCCAAGCTTCCGAGGGATGGGTCGTTTGTTTCTAATGACAAGATCTACGAATCCCTTGGGATGGCTCCGGAGGAATTCTATGCTGTTCAAGCCAAACTCGTCAATGAGGGGAAGGTTGTGGTTGGGAGAGGGCGTTACGGGAGGACAGCCCTGATTGTTGATGACTCTTCTGTTGGAGATGAAGAGCACTATAATAATGGCCTAGGAGCAACAAGCGATGAGGAACTCCATGAAGCAGTGAAGAGCTACTTTGATAGAAAGCTGAAACCAAACTATGAGCCGTCGCCACCAAATCTCTACATCTCGAAAATTACAGTACAATCAAGGACGGGGCGACGGGCTCCCCTCGTTCCTGATATTTCAATCTTGACCATCATGAAATACGACTTCGTTCCGGGCACGCATCTTGAGGTTATTACAGCTGATGTATGGAAACATAACACCCTTGTTCTGGAGGCAGTGTATGAGACCAAGGCCAACAGCATATACAGCCATAGACCCTATCTAATCTTCGAATGGATAAAGGATGTTGACTTTGAAAGAAGCGGACGAGACGCAAGGAACATCCTATCAGAGGCCAAGAGTCTAGGTGTTGGACTGATAGAGATGAAGCCCGCTGACGATGAAAAATGGGAGTTCCGTACAATTCTCGATCCGCAACTCCATCATCCTGAATTAGGAGAGCTGAATTCGTTCATAGACTTGCGCTTTAGAGATGACCATGCAAGAATCCGTGGCGCAATTGGATAGTACCACCAATTTGACTGAGCCTCAACACTTTGGTTCATGGACTTCTAAATGCACATTGAGGCTTTCTCCCTGGTGAGGGCAGCTCTACTTAATGAGGAGACGGCGGCAGTTTTTTCTGCTCAGACACGGTATTTCTCAGATGTTTGAATAATAACCGTGATATACCCGATATTGCTCTTAGGAGGGGGTAGCTGTATACACTTGACGGTATTTAGGAGAAGAATATCTTTGAAATTCCAGGATTATCCGAAAGAGTTCTTTCTTTTAGTGATCTCCACGCTGGCCATCTTTCTTGCTTACAACATCAGTCTGCCAATTCTACCTCTTCACCTCTTAGTCTTGGGAGCTGGGTCCCTTGAGATAGGGGCTGTAATGGGCATATTGTCTTTTGTCCTTACCTTCACTAAGCTACCAGCAGGAATCCTTGCACAAAGATCGACGATGCAGAAGGCCCTTGCCTTTTCGGCGAGTGGGCAGGCTATAACTCAGGTTCTCTATTCCGTATGTACTACTTCAAACTGCTTCTTGTTTACTCAGATTTTTCATGCAATAACCATAGCCCCGTTGGTGTCTGTGGGCATTGCAGCTTCTCAGAAGATGGCGCCAGATGGTAGAAGGGGAGAAGCAATGGGTTTCTATTTGTGTGCCTACGGAATAGCGGCGACAATCGGTCCAGTCATCTCTTCGCTGCTACTCCTTTCTATGAATTATGCACAGATATTCCTCATTTCGTCTTCCATACCTTTACTGGGTGTTCTTCCATTTCTGTTTGTGAAGGGGTCTGTTCAGTTAGGTATAGCTGAAACTGGTTCTGAGCGCAACGTGATTAAAGAGCTGGGCTTACTTGTGCGCTCTAGGAATGTGAATTTCGTTAGTTTTCTCCGTTTTCTCTATGCTACAACTTTCGGGTTTTTTGGGGCATTCTTCGTAGTGCATGCAGAGGTCAATCTCTTGTTTCTTCCATCTACAATAACACTTATGCTTGCCGCGATGGGTGCAGCTGATTTGATTGCTCGATTTCCTCTGGGGCGCATGCTTGACAGGATTGACTACAGATGGGCCCTTGTGGGTTCCTATGCAGTACTTGGATTCCTCTACTATGTGCTATCGGAGATTCAAGCTCCCTTTGAGCTCACAGCTGTTCTCTTTTTGACTGGCCTGGCAACGGGTGTAAGGGTCACATCAGAATGGATAATGCTGGCGGATAACTCTCCCGAGGGTGCCCGCTCGATGACCTCAGGTTATATGTCAACAATAGACAATATCGGCCGGGGCTTCGGAGCAATTGTCGGCGGATATATTGTCATGATTTTCTCTATGTCTCTCGGCTTCAAGATAGCGGGGGCAATAATGTTTGCAGCCACACTGATATCCACCCAAGTGCGCGGTTCAGTGGATCTTGCCGCAAGTGAATAGCTCCCATGGTCAGATCCAATGGTCGTCCTTGCACGGGAGATTGAAGGAATTCTTGCCACCGCTTTTCAGCTACTGAGTATCTGCTTGAAACTCGTTCATGGGAGAAAAAAAAAGTAGGGGATGTGAAGGTCTACCCATCCTTCACATCCCGAGGAGGTCGTTTTCGACTCTTGGAGGTATAGGAGGTCTCAGAGTCAGAGTCCATGGTTGCTAGGGGTATTTCCCCTTCTTCAAGATTGTAACCATTCTGCCCGTACCCTTGATCACTCTTTGAGAATGAGGGACCTCTTTGGGAATGAACACAGAAACGGGAGCAGTTACAATGTACTTTTCGTCTTCGAGCGTAATTTCAGCCTGTAGAGGATTCTTATTTCCTGGTTCATCGAGGAATATGAAGACCTGGTCTACGTCATGAGTATGCAGCTCTACATAGTCTGGCATGTCCTCAGGGACATCATCAATGTGCCGTGTGGTGACTCGAATCCCCGCGCCATCGTAGTGAATGTCATCAAGCAGCACATACGATTGCCCTGTCTTGTTCATTACAGAGCTATCATGGTGTTGGATTTCCTCACTCGGCCGTGGTTTGAGCACACAATCTTCGTATTTCATGGCTTAGCACTCCTAGAGTTCCAGTCCTCGATGGAGATTGGGCGTGAATATGTCATGGCCACCAGAAGTGACATGGACTACATCTTCAACGTTGAACCCTGCAACCCCAGTCCAGTAGTATGGGACCTCTATAGAGAGGACCATGTTCTCCTCAAGCTCGATGTCGTTGTTGGGATTCACTAGAGGTTCTTCCTCTGTTATCAGACCGAGTCCGTGGCCGAGATGGGACCGTTCGAAGTCGGGATATCCCATCTCTCGGACTGTCTTAATTCCGGTCTTAAAGAGGTCTGAGAACTTGACGCCAGGCTCTATCATGTCGATGATACGCTTCTCTGCCTCAGTGAGGGCATTGTATAGTTTCAGAATTTTTTCAGAAGGCTTCCCCAGTACACGACAGCGAGCGAAATCACAACGATAGCCGTAATATATGGCGCCCCCATCAAACCTCATAACATCTCCTTTCTTCAATTTGTGCTCCAGAGGCCAACCCCTTCTGACTGTTGCAGATTCCTTTCCGATGGTGAGATTCTGATGAATCAGGCCCTTGTGCATGTAACCACCTTGCTTGGTGATTTCAAGCTGGAATGCTCCCAAGAAGTCCGCTTCTGTGGCTCCTTCTTTCGCCACCGAGAAGGCAGCCTCGAATCCCTTTTCGGAGATTTCGCAGGCTCTCTTTATGCGGTCGACTTCCTCCTGGATTTTGACCGCCCTTATGTCTAAGAAGGTCTTGGATGCATTCTCAAACTTGGCATCTGGCAGTTTCTCTACAATCTTACGGTAGTCAACGATAGGGAGTGTTTTCTCTTCGATGCCAATTCTCGCCTTCATGAGCCCTTTCTCTTTCAGAACGTCTTCAAGTGCCACAACCGTGTTCTCGTAGACATCGATTTCATCACCTTCTTCCCTCTTGAAGTAAGCCCATGTCTTTGTGAATCTCTGGTCTTTAATGGGTGAAACCACTTTGGCCAGATCTGCATCAAGGGCTGTCACGCATAACACGGGATCTCCGTTAAGGGGTAACAGCACGAACTGTCCGAATCCGCTAGAGAACCCGCGAAAACGGTCTATGAACGGAATATAGAGGTCACCTGCGTAGAAGAAATTCTCAGGGGAGGAAGCAAGGAGTGCATCCAGATTCCTCTCCTTCATGATTCCCTTAGCTCTTTCCATATTGATTGGCGTTTTTTACATCTCCTTTAGTTTGAAAGTATCGGCGAGCATCATCTAGACCACGTACTTGTCCTCTGGATACTCGTCCATGTATCTGTCACGGCGATCGACAATGACGGTCACAATATTCTGTCCCTCATCAAGTCGTTCAGCTATTTGCAGCGCTGCGTGAACGTTTGCTCCTGACGACATACCACAATAGATGCCTTCCTCCTTGCATAGCCTGTTGGCCATATTTCGAGCATCATCCTGTGTCACTCCGAACCATTCATCCGGATAACCTCTCTTGTACATCTTCTCAACAATCGAGTCTTCTGTTACCCATTTATCAAGTCCGAGCATCTCACAGATCTTCATGCGGAGCGGGGGTCGGCCCATGGTCGTGCTATCCATGATATCGGTGCTGATATCTACAAGACTTGTTCCTTCGTCAGGAACTACACCGAATGTATATGGTTCTACACCATGGTTCTTGAGGGCCGTTGCAACACCTAGAAATGTTGCTCCAGAACCCACAGAGGCTCCCCACGCGTCGATCTTACCCTCGAGTTGGGTGTGAATCTCCTCGCCCATAGGCATCTGGCCCTTCCAGTTTGCATCGTTGTAGATCTGGTCTACCCAGACAACGTCAGGATTATCACGTTCCATCTCATACATGTGATGCTTACCGGCGATTATGACCGCAAATCTGCGTTCCTTGTCTGTTTCAAACGCATCGAGTACTTCGTCGCACGGCAACGGGCAAGGATAGTGATTTGCCCCGAAGGCCGAGCTGATTTTTAGCCTAGCGCTCATGTTCTTGTCGCCTGAGTGAAGGAAGTGAGCATAAGTACAGAGTTTGATTTTGTAGCCTTTCATGGCACAGACAAATGCTAGGGCAGGAGCTGTATTTCCGGCAGACGCGTCACAGACAGTGCCGCCTGGTTCAAGCTTCTTTCCGTTCCAAGTGTCGCCCCTCTCAGCGGCTTCAATCATGGATAGTGCCATTCTGTCTTTATAGCTTCCACTGGGATTGAGATGTTCGAGTTTTACGAATACGTTTGCGGGAACGTCCTTGCCAACTCTGTTGAGTTTGAGTAGAGGAGTGTTTCCAATGACTTCTAGCATGCTTTCCTTGTAATCCATCTTCTGTAGTCACCTTTTTTGGTCGTTTGTTACCTACTTCTCCATCTTGCTGGCCCACTCGGCTATAGTTTCAAGCGTTGCGACCAAACCCCTCACACAGAGCTCAACCACATCTGGAAGCAGTCGTCCTTCCGAATCTAGATTAGCCTGTCCCATCACTAAGAATAGGTTTCCGTCATAGCACAATGGCGGTCGAATTCCTAGCTGAGGCGTTCCCCTCTGTATCAAGTTGCTGGCAGCATACATATCCTCAATGCTGAATATGGGCATTCCCCAATCGCTGCCCTTCCAGGTATCTGCATAGTTGATTTCAACTGCCATTCCGTTTATCGTGGGTGTGATTCTCCAACCATCCTGCTTCATGAGATTGGATTCTGAGGTCACCTCTTTGACCGTCTTGTGCATCTGTTTGACATTCTCTTCCATCACATCACCCCTTTCGATAATATTCTCAAGGGCCACCACTACTGCCGCTAGAGCCTCCTTTCCTGGATCAGCCATGACGTACGCGGCTTTTCCAAATGATGAGGATGTGCCCTCGCGTGCTCCGTGGACTCCCATTGCCTTCCGGACAGGAACCATCACATCTTCCTTTCCGAGAATGAGACCGCATGTTGGTCCTCCTGCAGCTTTGTCCATGCTGTACATCATGACATCTGCATTGTTCTTTCTAGGATCTGTTCCCAAGAACGGGGTGCCCCTTGCATTATCACAAATATAGGGCACATCGTACTTCATTGCGAGTTCTCCAATGAGTTTCTGAAGCATTGGGGTTCCGTCTTTGTCCTTTATGTTGTATCCATAACCGATTGTGTCATACCCCAAAGATGTGAAGGCTGCCAGACGGTCAATATGTCTCTCTGCAACTGTTCTCATTCTCTCAGCTGAAGCATCGGGGTCAACCTCTGTGAGAATGGGTACAGGATGATACTTAATGCCGTGAGCGGGGTAACGAGCTCCCTCAAGAGGCACAATGAGAGAATCCAGATTGGATAGTCTCTTTCCAGATAAACCGAGTTCTCCTGACGTAACACCACGATCACTGAACAGCTCCTTGTATTTGGGTGGGAATGGCCGTCCATATCCTCCCTGATGATGTAAATGTCTTTCATAGGGTGCGATGTATGCTGCTCTGTATGAGCTTCCTCTCCCCAGTGTGGGTGGTGTCACAAGAGCCTCAAACGAGACCCAGAGCGCAGCTTCAGCCGTACTCATAACGGTGGCATCATAATCGTCTCCGTAGAAGTCCTTGACCATGTCTCGGACTCTATCAATATAGGTAACAAGCGATACTACTTCCTTGCTGGCCTTGTGCATCGCTTCTAGAATGTTATCCGCGATGGTAGGTGGCGTTCCAGAACCCCCGCCCATCCCGATTTTGCCGTACTGATCCTTTGGTACCTTCACCTCATCCGACTTCGCTGCTATATCTGACATTATTTCAGACTTGTGTTTCTGAAGATACTGATACATCCTGAACTTATTATTGCCTGGCATATTTTAAAATACAATGATTCACCTTAATATATTCTCTGATATTCCCTTGCCATTCCGATGAATATTCGCAAAAAAAATTCCACGTGGAAGATATGATACATAATCTGAGTTCTCTCGCGATACTCTTCGCGCGAGTTGAACCACTCGGTACAGAATTTGCCTTAGACAGGCGTTCGAGGCAACTTGTGATGTTTCCTCTTCAGGCATTCATTGTTTGAATCATCTTAAGTTCCCGAAAGACTGGCTGGAACTGTGGCGAATACCGGTTTTTATATGAAGGTTTATTTCCCGAATATATGGAAAATTCGCTCGGATTTGCAATAATCGTGGGAGACATGATGTTCTATGGTGAGTGAAAGAACCTATCCATCAGAGTTCTATGTGCTCATTGTTACGTCAGTAACAGTCTTCCTTGCTGTCGAAACAACCCGTCCCATTCTCCCATTACACGTCACTAGGATTGGAGCATCTCCTGTCGAGTTAGGCCTTGTCATAGGATTGCTCTCGTTTGGATTGATGATTGCGAAGATTCCACTGGGTGCGTTCTCCGAGGCAATTCCTGCTAAGAATATACTGGGTCTGGCAGCAGTGGGCCAGAGCATAGTTCAATGGATGTACTCGATTGCATCTACTACAGACGCGTTCTACGCCATCCAGATCATTCATGCAGTCATTATCGCACCAGTAGTACCTGTTGCAGTTGCTATATCTCAAAATCTTGCTCCTCGCGGCCGCGAGAGTGAAACCATGGGGGCCTTCTTGACATCATACGGCGTCGCTTCGATGCTCGGGAGCTTTCTTTGTTCCTTTCTTCTAACTATGATGGACTATGCTCAGATATTTCAAGTGGCAGCGATTGTTCCTCTGATAGGTTTGGTGCTTCTGATTGTCGCTCGAAACGGCGAGTATCTGAGGAAGCCAACGGGTGGCGAAGAACGTCCGAGTCTTGCTTCTTCTATGACTAACATATTGAGGTCGAGAGATATGCTATTGCTCTCCTATCTCCGTCTGGCCTACGCAATCACCTATGCATTTTTCATAACCTTCTTCATTATCCACGCAGAGAATTCTCTCCTGATCCCGGCTGCTCTCGTGGCGTTGCTTTTTGGTGTGAGGAGTGCAACAGATATGGCGGTGAGACTTCCGGTTGGGAAGATGCTGAACAGGACGGACTATAGATGGTGTATTGTTGTGGCGTTCTTTTCGCTTTCTGCTATCTACTACCTTATCTCTGAGATGACGGATTTCATAGTATTGGCAGTGTTGATGGCTATGTTTGGTGTAATGATTGGTCTCCGAGTCGTTGCCGAATACACTATGCTTGCTGAACATTCAGAGCCAGGAGCCAGAAGTGTTTCAGCGGCCTACTTATCCACAATGTTCAATATTGGTTCAGGGTTTGGATCTGTAGTTGCAGGAATTCTAGCAACTATTCTCGGAATCCCATCAATCTTCAAGATAGCAGCAGTACTGATGGTTACTGCCGCAATTGCAGCTCTCGCAATCACAAGGGATACGAAGCAAGTAGATGTTCTCCACTCTTAATTCAACTAGGAGTCTGCATGCCGCGCAATTCGAAAATAACAAATAATGGGTGGTTGCTTCTTTCTGTCGGGATATTAATGCCATTATTGGAAGAAATTCATGCGTATATCGATAGTCACAGCGATGTTCATCTTAAGGGCTTGCAGGACTTTGTCAAGCATCCAAGTGTTTCAGTTGAAGGTCGTGGCACACGAGAGTGTGCCCGGTTTATCAGCCAGTGGATGGTCGAAATCGGATTTCACATTGTTGAACTCTACAATCCAGAAGGAAATCCAACTGTTTACGGTGAATATTCCTCCTCGATTAGTCCTGATAAGACCCTCTTGCTATACGGTGCATATGATAGTAATCCTGTAGAAGAGGAGAAGTGGCATTTCCCTCCATACGGCGGCGAAATTGTCGAGAAACCCGGATTGGGTAAGTGTTTGGTTGCTAGAGGCGTCAACAACAAGATGAAGGTGACCGGCATCCTAAATGCCATCTCGAGTATTCAGAGTGTTTCCGACGATTTTCCCGTAAACATCATGGTCGTTATTGATGGCGAAGAAGAGATGTTCAGTCCGAATCTCCCGTCTTTTGTTGCAGATTACACGGAGAATCTGAAGAATGCGGATGCTCTCTACATGCCTTTCTCTTCTCAAAATTCTAAGGGAGTGGCACGGGTTCAGCTTGGCTATAAGGGGGTTTCATACCTTGAGCTGAGCTGCTCAAGCGGTACATGGCATAGAGGTCCGGATGATGAGATTCACAGCATGCATAGAGCAGCAGTAGACAATCCAGTATGGCATCTGGTTCACGCACTAGCATCCATGACGAACGAGAATGGCAATGAGGTAGTAATTGATGGCTTCGGAGATGATATTGTTCCTCCTGATGCAACCTTCATGGAACTGGTAGAAAACTTGGCTGAAGATTTCGATGTTGACTCCTACAAAGAAGGTCTGGGAGTAGCTAATCTCATAGATGATGAAATAGAGCCTTTGAATTTGCTGAAACGACTCTTCTTCACATCGCAGATCAACATAGATGGGATCTGGGGTGGTTACATAAACGAAGGCGCGGAAGCGGTAGTTCCATCCGAAGCAAGGGCCAAGCTTGACATGCGGCTAATCCCAAGCCAAAGCCCTACAAGAACTCGAAAGCTGATCGAGAAACACCTTTCATCGCACGGTTTCGACGGGATTGTTATTGAAGAATTGGCAAGTGTCGAAACATGTCGGACCTCAGTAGATGAAGACATCGCGAGATCCTTGATTCAGGCGTATGAGAGTATTGATGTTCACGCTCAAGTCTGGCCCAGCTCACTAGCTACGATTCCCATCTATGTCTTCAATCAACCTCCACTTAATCTTCCATTTGCCACAGGTTGTGTGGGTCTCGGGGGCCACACTCATGGAAGCAATGAGTTCTTCGTTGTTGAGGGATATGGTGATATCCAGGGGTTGGCAGGCTACGAGAAGCTCATCGCTTCAGTCATTCAGTGTTTTGGAGAATCTGGGTAGAGCATAAGACCGGATATACTGTAGCGCACCACTGTACGGGAAATGATTGGTCAAACAATCCATCACTCTCCATTTCATTCAATGAAGAGTTCTTCTTCAATAACACGTTGAGAAATATTCGACGGGCATGCTGTTTCCCAGAGGATAAAGAAAACACGTTTATATATTGCATACATAATCATCCATTGGCTGGTCAAAATGAAGATATTCTCTGATATTGATGATATTCTGGAAAAACGCGACATTGTTGAATCTGGATGGTTAGAAGTATCGACTCGGTCAGATGGCTCACCACTTGGCATTCCTATCAACATCCTGTGTGGGCAAGAACCGGGACCTGTCTTCTTGGTTGAGGCCTGCTGTCACGGTGATGAGGCGGAGGGCACACTTGCTGCTGTTCGTCTGGTGACGGAGTTGCGCACTAGTACTATTAAAGGAAAGGTCATCGTGGTTCCTGCTCTGAATACTCGAGCATACGAGTCGTCTACAAGGGGAAATCCGGATGAAAGATACAACTATGACATGAATCGCCTCTTTCCGGGTAACGAGAGCGGATCAGTCTCGCAGAGGATTATCCATGCTTATGTTTCAAAGGTAGTATCCAAGGCAGACTACGTCGTTTCGTTACATGGGGGCGGGAATCTCTTTTACCTTGCGAACCGCGTCATGGTCAGCAAAGATCCAAAGTCGATACAGCTGGCAAAGGCAATGGGCCCAGAGTGGACTTATCTGCATCAGAGCCATCATCCGGGGACGCTGCTAAATGAATGCGCTGAAAGAGGAATTCCCTGCGTAATTGCCGAGCTCGGTGGTTCAAGTAACAGGCTCCCCGATGCTCTTATGAGAAATGTCCGTGCCTTTGTGGACGCGATGAAAAACATCATGAGATCTGCGGGGATTATTGAGGGAGATGTTGTGTCTCCAGAGCGATGGGGGATTCTTGAAGGAGCGAATGTGCGGTGTAGATATGGAGGAATCATGATGCCTACCGAAAAGTGTAGAATCCGTACTGAAGTCAAGAAAGGCGATCATATGGTGACAATCTATGACCTCTTCGGCAACGAGCTAGAGAAGGTCTTGGCGCCTCAAGATGGCATGGTCTTGGGAGTCCCTGTACTCCCGGTTGCTTATCCGGGCAATAACATTCTTACGATAGCAAGAGTGGCTGAGTGGATTGAATAATCCCAATTAGGGAATTGAGTGTCAATGAAAGCACAAGTCAGTCTGACGGTTTCGGAAGCTAAGAGGATTATAGCAAAAGGGATCACATCCAGAACTGATGTCAAGAGCGCACTTGAACAAGGTCGCATCCTCCTCAAAGGCGGGACGACGGTTTCTGCTATTGCGGAGGAACTCATCGGGTCTAGTCTGAGAATTGGTGGGCGAATAACACCGAGGGGCACTAAGAACGCACTTGAGAAACATAACCAGTCGCATTGTGTTCTTATTGATAGAGGTTCCGTTCGAGATGCGGATACAGGCATCGAAGAAATCACCGGGGGTCTAGGCCGAAACGACATTATTATCACAAGTGCAAACGCAATCGATGCTGACGGGAACGCTGCTATGATGGCAGCAGCTCCTCTTGGGCACTATCCTGGTCGCGCTATGGGTGGATTCTCTAGTCAAGGCTGCAAGGTGATAATTGCAGTAGGTCTGGAGAAGATGATCCCCGGGACCATTAGGCAGGCCATCCTTGCCTCGGGTCGAGAGTCGATTGACATTGCGTTGGGTTCATCAGTTGGCCTGATTCCACTGACTGGAGAAATATTCACTGAATTGGAAGCCATCTCCACTCTTGCAGATGTCGGAGTTACCGTCATTGGGGCGGGAGGCATCCAGGGAGCTGAAGGATCAACTACGATGGTTATTGATGGACCTGAAGATGAAGTCAGAGCTATCCTTGATACCATAGTTTCTATCAAAGGAGCAATAGTCAGTGGAACATCAGAAAGCCTTGAAGAATGCGTGCAAGGTTGTCGTCAATGCCGCAATCATCTTGCCTGCATGTACAAGCTTGGAATGCTTGCCGAGGATTTCTCAAGAATCAAGAAGGATAGAGAGAAATAAATGCATGTTTTTTCTATATTTTCGTATATTCACGAAGGTGTCCGTTAATGGCTAAAGAATATAAAACTCCTTATGAAACGCACGAAATTGTTGCCGAAGTTGTGTCAGTGCATGGACTGGACGGTGAGGATACAGGCGGAAAAGGCCCGTGTAGATATTACAAGCCCGGTGACAAGATACTCTTCAAAGAGGCCGAGATAGAAGGCGTGATTTGCTATAGTGCGCTGGTCACGATGATGCACAAGATTCATCCTATGAGAGTTGGTTTCCAGTATCCTTGGGCAAAAGATGGTGTCATCGTTCATGCCTGTCCAGATGCAGCAAGGCCAGTGGTGTTTCATATTCGTAGGGCTGAAAGAAAAGAATAGAGTTGATGGTGATTTTGATTGCCTACTGTAAGTGAGGTACTGGCTGGTTGGGCAGCCACTATAGATTTGGACAATATTCCCAAGGAGTTTGTAGAAGCTGCCAAGATGGATATTCTTGATATATTGGGGTGTGGGCTTTTTGGTTCTACTCTGCCGTGGGTTCAGATATCCGCAGGACTTGTTAAGGATTGGAGCGGCAAAGAGGAAGCTACCATCTGGGGACATGACTGGAAAGCGCCAGCCGTGAATGCCGTGTTAGCCAACGCTCATGCAGTCAACTCCTTTGAGTTCGATGACACATATGTTCCTACAGGAATTCACCCTGGCGCTCTTGTTGTAACTTCAGCAATTGCTTCCGCTGAATGTGTCGAATCGGTGACTGGGACCGAACTCCTTGGTGCTGTTTTTGCTGGACACGAAGTATCTGCCAGAGTCAGGGCCGGGCTTGGCTGGTCTGTTCTGCACGGATGGAATAGCACTGCGATATGCTCGACCTTTGGGGCTGCTGTAGCTTCCGCTAAGATCATGGCTCTTGATACAGACGGAATCGTCAATGCCATGGGAATTGCAGGTCCTTACGTTGGAGGTCTGCTTACCTATGGTTTTGGAGCAATGGCAAAACGACTTGTAAATGCGCGTTCAGCCCAAGGTGCTATCATGGCATCTTTGTTGGCAAGGCGGGGATTTACCGGGTTCAGAGACATCCTCGAGTCTCCCCAAGGTGGATTCTGTCTAGCTCATTCACCAGATTGCACGATTGATGAGATACTTGAGGGACTGGGGGACGTTTATGAAATCAGAAAACTCAGATTGAAAAAGTACCCGTGTTGTACAAGCTTCCATGCCGTAGTGGACGCAGTTGCCGAGATTCTCGATGAGCATTCGTTGAAGTCTGATGACATTAGGAGGGTGACGATTCGGACAACATCAGGTGCGCTCAAGAACAACGTCGGTGATGCCTATGACAATGTTTCTTCCGCTCAGATGAGCATGGAATATGCTGTCGCGGCAAGGATTGTCGAAGGGGAGCTAGGCATTGACCAGTACACTGATGAGAGGATACAAGACTCGAGCCTTAGAGCCATGGTCCAACGCACTGTAACTGAAGTTGATTCCAGTCTAGAGGAGAGAGGGCTTGACAACAGGATGGCTGCGAAAGCAGAGATTGAAACCACGCACGGACTCAGTGTTGAGAGCTCCTATGTTCTTCAACCCAAGAAGATGACTCAGAACGAAGTCCTAGAGAAGTTCAGGAAACTTGCTCGGAACTGTCTGGAAGCGGATAGGGTTGAAGAGATCATCAAAATAGTCATGAATTTGAGAAGATGTGACGATGTTAGAGCTCTGGCGTCGTTGCTCAGCAAGGACACATAACGAGAGAATGGTGTATCAAATGAAGAAGGACAGCAATTTTACAATTCTTGCGCACACAGACTATCTCATTGATGTAGCTGAAAGGCGCAGTCGCGGGGAAACTCATGTTTTGGAGCGTCGGCACTACCCTGTTCTGAAAGAGGGAGGAGTGAATGTTATTTGCGATCACGTTGGCGGCGGCACCAACATGTTCTCTCTTTTCCCCTTGAGCAAAATAGTTACGAATGCGGACCCTCTTGAGCGGTCGCTGAGTGGGATAGATTACATGCGGAGTGAAGCACGAGAGAGCTCCGAGAGGATTTCCATAATCACTCAGTATAGCGATTTCGACCAAGTCGTTGGCGAGGAAAACTTGGGCATAGTATTGTGTTTGCAGGGCGGATCACCGATTCGACAAGACTTGGCCCTTCTTCGGACTTTCTATCGACTTGGAATTCGGTGCCTGCATCTCACAGCAAACCGAAGGAATCAGATATCTGATAGCTGCATGGGACGTACCACTGGCGGACTGACAGAGTTTGGTGTGAGCGTTGTAGAAGAGATGAATAGAATCGGCATGGTGATAGACATCTCACAACTCTCACCGAAGGGATGCCATGACGTACTTGAGTTATCTTCAGATCCAGTAATAGCTTCCAATTCTAATGCCAAATCACGCTGTGGTCATCCGCGGAATCTTGAAGACGAGGTCATAGAGAAGGTGGGATCAAATGGTGGGGTGATCTGTATCCACTGCCTACCTTCTTTTCTTGTTGATTCAGGACAGGCATCAGTCGAAGATATGGTCAGACATATTGAGTACATCGATGACCTCGTTGGTATAGAACATGTGGGGGTTGGCCCCGATCTGCTTGAGAACTGGCCTGAAGAACAACATGCGGTTATATGGGAATCTGGACAGGATCTGGGTCACAAGAAGATACAGTTTGATTACCCTGACGGGTTCCAGAGTATCGCTGATATGCCTAATCTGCGCAAGAGCCTGCTGGAGAATGGGTACTCTGAAGAAGACCTTACGAAAATCATGGGTAACAACCTTCTAAGAGTTTTCCGTCATGTATGGAAATAGATTTGTTTCACTTGTCCCTGCTAAACTCATTGTCGATTGTGATGTCATTAACCTTGGTTCCAGTTTCATGATGAATGGAATGGTAGTTTGCATTGATGAATCAGGGCAAGTTGCTAGCCTATGAATTCGAGTCAATCAATCCTAGGCTTCAACGGTCAAGATGACAGATCAGGGTGCCGAGAGCAGTTATAACCTGTATTCAACGTACTCTCCACTGCATGGGGATGAATTGGCCACCCAGCACATCTTCTCTTTTGGCTGAAGAATAACGTTGCTTCGTGTTTGTATCCCTTCGCCGTGTCTACAGATTGAATTGGCACCGTCTGGCGCCGTATTTCCATACTTGTGATCACTCATTATTTGCCTAGTTCTCTCAAGATCTAGTTGACCGTAGTTATCTGTAAGTAGCTCCACGAGTCTGTCGTATCGTGAATAAGATGATGGGTATTCATCTCGCGAAGCAGGTCCAAGGTATCTCATCTCCTTATTGTGATAATGGTTAGTGGAAACAATGAAATGATCCTTAGACTGAACGATGAAGAGATTGTTTGTCGAGAAGCTTATTCTTGCAATGTTTCCGCCAGCATCCGCAATGTCAACATTTTCACCTGCATGAGACCACTTGGGAACTTGCTTCACGTAATCAATGAATTCATCTACTGTACTGCAGGATTCTAGCCCGATTCGTGTGGCTATCAAAGGTGGCAGTCCAAATCCTCCACCCCTCAGCTGTCGGATACCCGATCCCACGAAGGTCAATCCCTTCTCATTGAAACCAATCACTGATGGCCTGCCAAGATTGCCTGCCAATCCCCTTCCTATGAAACCATATCGACTTCTTGGATTGATGCGGAAAGTGAACCCAATCTGCTTTTTCATCATATCTGGTGACCAGTCGGAGTTCTGACTTGCAATCTGGGCTCCGTCCCGTGTTGCTGCACCTGTAGCTACAAAAGAAGAACACTGCGGGAGTGAATGAGAAACGGTATCTCTGATTTCCCAGAAGAAGAGAACTATTAGAGCTGACGCGTATGAAATTTCGGCCCCTTCAGAGATTCCTCTTGTTTCATCCAACAGCTCTGGATATGTTTCTGCTATTAGCTGCTGATATTGAGCCGCGATCTTGTCAGCTGCAGCCTCAGAAATGCCCAATGTGGCCATATCTTGCTTGACAAACGGAATTACGGTATCAGTTATTGTTCTGCGAAGCTTCTGTCCATGCTCAAATCCTATGTCATAATGTGAACCCTGAAGTCGAACCATCTCATTCATTTTCTACATCACTCCAGGTATAACACTGATCTCTGCAACATTCATGGTTACTCCGATACATGTCCACCCATTCACCAATATCATCCCCATATATTGACCTCCTGGTATTGATTCGAACATGGCGGGCCATGAGAGATTATCATCTTTGAATTGGTCATATCGATAATCATGGATGCGTTTGTCTGCATCTGCCGCATCTGGGGAAGCTTCTCGTCTCCGTGTCTGCAAATTGAATGAGGCTTGCTGAAGTGGTCAGTAAACACAGTCTTGAGGCTTTCAATCGAAAGGGATTCTTCTTCCGATGCCAGGATCTTGTCTGCACGATGTTTTCGGATTAGCGTGTCGGGCGACTTGAGAACCTTATTGTCGGTTATGTGAGGGTTGCTAGAAACGAAATGATTAGTATGAGTCAAGAATCCTTGATGTGGAAAAATGAAATTTGCCGTCTGAGGCGTAGCTTCGATATCGACGCATTCTCCGTGTACGTGCGTAATGAGGTAGTTGTGGGACGAGCACCTTCTTGCAGATGTCACTGCCTTCATGGCATCGGAAAAGTTTGTGCTGCTAAGGATTCCCCGTTTGAGTATAAGATGGGGCACTCCTTCCATCGACCAGCCGCTCGAAAGCAATGAATTTGCGCACAATCCTATTCCCGCCGAATTGACCCCATTTCCTCCAACCGTTCCTGCCTCAGTAAACTGGAAGATGTCAGGACCTTCCTCTTGCCTTATTCTGAGAAGAATATGAGTTTGCTGAAACAACTCATTCCAGTCGTCGTTTTGTCCAATGATTGTATTCATTTCACGTGTACGCTCTGGAAGAAGGGACACTGTTGTGCATCCGTTCCAAACTCCGTCCACCTTGAGGCTGAAGAACTCGTAAACCGAATTGAGGAAGACAATCAGATCGAGGGTATTATTGGATCCTTCGGCGATGCCTTCCATCTCCTCTATGATGGATGAGTCATAGTGCTCTATGTGTTCCTGATACTTCTTTGCTCTCTCAACAGCTTCCTTCCATGAAACACCGAAATAGTCCTCTGTGTTGAAAAGCGAACGAATAATCTCTAGTCTCAGTCTTATGATGTCTTTGCACTTTTCGCCATACTCATGTCCTCTATCGTATGGCATTCCATGGATAGTGACTTGTGGAAATGTCTTCATTGTCTTGCATAGCTCCTCTCTTTCACTTTTTGTGTACGGTTTCGTCAAGATTGCGGTGACCGAATTCTATCGCATCGTTAAGTTTGATATCAAGCTTTACGACGGATCTGTCTGATGTTTCTTCCATTATCCTTCGCAAGTCTTCGGTTTCCAGACAGACTAGTATATTGATATGGTTCGGTTCATGAACGTCACTGAAACCCGCAACTACACCTATCACGGTGTCCCCAATTGATACATGCTCGCCGACCACTATGATCCCTCCAGTCGACACTTCGAAGAAACCGAGGTAGAGGACCGAGTTCACATCGTCACCTGGAGAGATTTCTTTTTCATCAGTAGCGGTGATTTCAACAATACTGTGTTTAGGAAAAGACCTACTTCTGGGGAAAATGAGGTTTGTCCCTCGCTGATATAGTCTTACGCCTGACACAGCAACCATCTTTCCAACAACAGAGGTTTTCTCGGAAGTCGCCCAGTGGTCCGGGATTTTCTTGTTTTGATACGGTTCGTCGGTCATTTTAACGGGTCCAAGGATAATTTATGATATTCCAAGCAAATATCTCGGGTGTCCCTTATATTTACTATTATTTCTTTCTTTTGGATATTGTGAGGGGCTCGCAGATGTATTTGACAAGAGGATGCCGAATGTGTTCTCCCGTATAGACCTGTTTCATCTAAAATCTCTCTCCTGGCATCTTACTCGCCCTCTGATAGATGAGGCATTAATACGCGAATGCTAGAGCGAAGGCCGCGGACCTCAGTTTGATTCGACCAGATCAAGTCCTCTCGCTGTGAGACTTGTGGAAGCTATGACGAAAGGGGCGCCTTGTGACCGTGTTAATGCGAGCATTTGAAGGCTAGTTCAAGGATATTCAGAGCCTTCTCTATCTCGGTATCTGTGATAGTTAAGGGCGGGCATAAACGGATGGTGTTGTGATATACTCCGCCGGGAAACATAAGAAGCCCATTTCTGGCTGCTGACTCGATTATTGCGGTTGTTTCCTCAACTGCTGGTCTTCTCGTGACTGCATCCTGGACAAGCTCAACCCCAAGTAGCAAACCCCGCCCTCTGACGTCTCCTATCAGGGGATACTGCTCCCGCATTTCATTTAGTCTCTTTCGGATGAGGCTTCCAGCATTAAGACACCTGCGGAGCAAGTCTCTATTCTCTATTGATTCTATGGTAGCAAGTGCGGCTGAGCAAGCAATCGGATTCCCAGAGAAAGTTCCACCACCTCTGAAGTGAGCCATGATCTCTTCGTTGCCTATTACTGCTCCTAGTGAAAGGCCTGATGCCAGGGGCTTTGCCATGTAGAGGATATCCGCGTTGACGTGCCAGTTCTGTATGCCGAACCATGTACCAGTTCTACCCATCCCAGTCACAACTTCATCCACTGCTAGGAGTATTCCATGCTCGTCACATATTTCCCTGAGACCTCTGATATAGCCCTCTGGCAGTGGGATGACTCCTCCATGAACTTGAACCGGCTCTATGAAGAACACAGCTGTTTCATCCGGTGGAATTACCTCTGTATCAAACTGATATCGGATGAGCTCTAGACATTCAACACTGCAGGACTCAGGCTCTTGGTTCAGAGGACATCTGAAACAATACGGGTACGGTACATAGACTATACCGGGTATTTGCGGCACCCCGTATTTCCTACCATCCGGGCTTGTGTTCAGAGCAAGAGCACCCATCGAAGTCTGTCCATGGAAACAGCCGAACGTGCAGACTGCCAGTTGTCTTCCGGAGTGCTGCCTTGCCAATCGTAGAGTGAGCTCTGTGGCCTGTGAACCCGTGTTGCAGAAACCTACTTTCCCGGAGGAGAGCTCTCCGGGTGCGATTCTCTTCAGCTTCTCAGCTAGTTCAATCCTTCTTTCATTCAAGACCCATCCAAAGGATGCTAGACCTGTCAGTTCGAGCTGTTTCTTAACCGCAGTCATGATTTCTGGAGGATTGTGGCCCAGATTCGCTGTCTGCCCTCCTGATGTGAAATCGAGGTATGAACGCCCCTCATTGTCAAAGAGATGCACGCCCTTGGCTTCGTTAATGACAATAGATGGGAACCTATAACTTCGTGCACACGATTTTGTGTTTCTGTCCTTCCAGCTCTTGTTCATGGTTGTACTCACTTCATATTCGTTATCATGTTGAAACCACATGTGATTGGATAAAAATGAAGGGGCGCCCGCGTGGGGCGCCTGAGAAAGTGTGTTTGTTATGTACTACGCGAAATAGGCTTGGTGATAGTTCACGTCCCACTGGAGGCCGCCGAACCAGATACCCTCCAAGTTTGCAGCTCCGAACTGGAATAACTTGGGTCGGTACAGGAAGATGTTGGGAACCCATTCTGCCCACAACTCCTGGAGCTCGCCGACTGTTTCAATGAATTCAGTTTCATTGGTTGTCCCTGCTGCGGTTGCTATGAGATCATCGATGTATGGATAGAGTGGGCCCATGTCTCCATCGGTGACCTTGCATCTGCCAGTTCCATATCCGTATGAGGACATGAATGGCACATTCCAGTTGTCTGCAGCTGGGTAGTCAGCTCTCCAACGCCACAACGTCATCTCTTGATTGTCTGTATTCCGGTACTGATCTCTGAAGACGCCAATCTCTTGTGTGACGATGGTAACATCGAATCCAGCCGCAAGAGCGTACTCCTTTATCACTTGTAGCATGTCTGCCTCTCTAGACGTGTAGCTACCTGAGGTGTAGATAGTCATTTCCACTGGAGCCTCGAATCCTGCGTCATCAATGAGTGCTAGTGCAGTGTCGGGGTCATATTCGTAAGGTGCTGCCTCAACATATCCAGGGTATTCGGCTGGGAGGTAGCTATACAGACGATCGGCTTCACCTTCGTAGACAGTGTCGATTATAACGTCGTAGTTGATCGCATATGCAAATGCCTGTCTGAGGAGTTTGTTGTTGGGGAACGTATCATGAACTGTGCTGTTCATGTTGAAAGTAAGCCATCGAGCTGAGGAGGCCGTGCTTATGTCGTATTCTCTCAGGTCTGGATTGTCCAGAAGATCTGGATAGTCGTCCTCATTGAGAACTCCTAGGCTTAGATCGATAGTTCCCCGCTCAAGTGCCAGCTTCAGTGTAGAGGCATCTGGAATCACGATGTACTCAAGGGTTTCAATACGATGAGTTTCACCGGGAACTGCGTTCCACCAGTCGAAATACGCATCGAGTATAGCCTCTTGATCTGTAACATAGCTGGTGAGCTGGTATGGACCAGTACCTATGTACTCGCCTTCATAGATTTCTATTCCTAGGTCCCGTGCGGCTTCTGATGCAGTTGGACTGGGAATCTTAGCCGGGACGGCTGCCAACATGTATCTAAAAGCAACGTTTGGATAATTGAGAACAAACTTCACGGTGTAGGTATCAACAATCTCTGTTCTGTTAAGCAGAGCTTGATGGAACATGTATGTTATACCTTGCTGGATATCAAACATTGAATCAAAGTGATCCTTGACAGCTGTTGCGTTGAAGTCTGTCCCGTCATGGAATTTCACGCCCTGGCGAAGTGAAAAGGTCCATGTCAATCCATCTTGGGAAACCTCGCCCATGTCTGCCGCAAGAACAGGTTCAAGTTCGAAGATCTCTCCGTACTCGTAACCAAACAGACCCTCGTAGATTTGCCTAATGAGATCATTATCTCCTCCTCTCGCTGTCTGAGGATGAAGGTTTCTTCCAATCTCTACTGGAGCTCCAAGGACCAAGGTTGTCCTGTCCTCAGTAGTTCCAGGAGTCAGTTGCCAAAGGTAAAGCAGGCCTGCACTTTGGATTATAACTATAATCACCAGGACTGTAATCACCATCTTCTCTTTTTTCATTCTTTTTTTACTCCTTCTCGTGTTTTTCAGTTGGAATAATATAATTCATTCCGTTAGAGCCATATAAAAAAGTACCGAAAGACAATTCACACTCTTTATGTGCATAATATGAATTATCCTCCGAGTCTAGACCTTTATAGACAATATTTGGTGTAATTGCCTTTGCACGGGTTTCCCTCTGAAATCCAAAACTCGTTCAGACTGGGTAGAGAAATCATATTGGACAACGTGTGGTGGGTTTCTCCATGTCTGCAGATTGAGTTGTTGCCATCTGGTGGCTGGTCTCCATATTTATGATCTGACATGATGGATTGAACGACACTCCGATCGATAGAACCATGGTTATCCCAAGCAAGCTCTACGAGCCGTTCATATCTCTTGAAAGTCGACATATAGTCTTCGACGCTTCTGGGTCCGAAATTCCTCATCTCAGGATTGTGATAGTGGTTTGTTGAAACAACAAAATGGTTCTTCGTCTGTATTGTCATTACTCTCTTGGTTGAGAATGATATTCTTGCCATGTTCCCTTCTCTGTCCACAACATCGACATTTTCTCCTGCGTGTGAGTAGTACGGTATTCTTCTGACCAATTGAACGAACTCGTCAACACTACTACATCTTTCGAGACCAAGCCTTGTTATTATCAGAGGTGGAAAACCGAAGTCGGCATCTCTGAATTGAACAATGCCGGAACCCACGAATGCTAGTCCCTTTTCATTGAATCCAATTACGGAGTTTCGACCAAGGTTACCGGCTAATCCTCTTCCAATGAAACGATATCGATTGTCAGGACTAATATGAAAGACCTGTGCTAAGCCCTTCCCATGCATCGTAAGAGGCCAATCAGAGTTCTGTGTTGCAATAGGCATTCCGTCAACTGTTGCATCCCCGGCGGCGACAAAAGAGGAGCAATCGGAGTCAACCTTAGCGGTAGGCGTTGAATCAACAGATGCACCTTTGCTATGGCTCACTGTATCTCGGACCTCCCAGAAGAACAGAAGCATCATTGCAGTTTCATAGTCCAATTCCGCTCCTTCAGCAAGCCCTTTGGCCTCGTCAATGACTTCTGGAAACTCAGATCCGATGAGATCTTCATATCTCTTGGTTATTCTCCTGATGCCTTCATTTGAGAGGGCAAGCTTCTTCATTTCTGTTTCCACAAAGGGAATCACGTTGTTCGAAATGATACTTCGCAGCTGAGAACCATGCTGCACGCCTATTTCGTAATGGCTACCCTTGAATCGGTGTATTTTCTGTGTCATATTATATCGACTCGGGAATAAAGAGACATTTCCGCCATAAATAGGTTACTTCTCTTGTTATTGTTGAGAATAAAAACTGATTATTAGTTTGTAGCCTTCAAGGTTTCTGTGTGCGGCTCACGGGTGCACCAACAGCTACAGAAACCTTGGACAAAGGTGGACATTTCAGCATACGAGTTTATACCTCCAACCTATGATTGAGGGCTGGTCCCTCACACACCATCCTTGGCCACGACGGAGACCACCCAGTGCCGTTATTTGGGGGACAACTCTCTGGTATCCAAGTCTGTCCAACATGCAATGAACGGTGTAGCGATATTACTTTCAGCGTCCTTCTTCAATGGGGTAGTTGGTTTCCTCTCTAATCAAGTTCAGTGAATGCAACTCTGAGTTCTGAGAAGAAACGGAGGACATTGGTCGAAACACGGATACCTGTATGGTGCGGTATTTCACCAGTATGGGTGCGTTAGAGAACCGATGCTTTCAGTATTGAGAACCGCCTCCTCGGTTGTTCTAGTCCAAAACGGGTGAATGGTTTCTCATCAGCAAGTATCTCTTGCAATCATGGCGAATGAAATTACGTAGCAGTTGAGTTAATTCTCTTCAATCCAGTTGTCGACCCCATGGCAAGCAACTCTTCTTCCTCCAAAATCCCTTAGCTGTGGCTCCTCTTTCCTGCAGATGTCCTTAGAATAAACACATCGTGTACTAAATCTGCAACCAGGTGGTAGATCGATTGCGCTGGGAATCTCAGCTTCAGTTGGGAGCTCCTGTAGGTGATGCTTGGTTCTAGGGTCGAGCGTAGCCAAGGCGGATTTGAGGAGCATCGTATATGGGTGATATGGTTCTTCCAAGACATCCTTGCTTGGGCCTTCTTCTGCTATCCGTCCGAGATACATAATGCCAATCGTCTTGCACATATACTGGGCGCTAGCCAAATCGTGCGTTATGAGCAACATGGTGAGGTCATGCTCATCCTTTAGTTGTCGAAGTAGGTTGAGTATTCCAGCTCTGACTGATAAATCCAACATAGAAACAGGCTCATCTGCCACTATGAATTTAGGATTTAGCGCAAGTGCTCTTGCAATACTGAGTCTCTGCCGTTGCCCGCCACTAATCTGATTGGGATGTTTGCCGAGGAAGATTTCCGGAGGTTCCAATCCAACATCTTCAAGGAGCTTGTAGACTCTTTCGTCTTTTTCTTCTTTGCACTCGCATATCTTATGGATTCGGAACGGCTCAGTGAGTATCTCGTCTGCCGTCAGCCTGACGGGCAGGCTCGAGAATGGATCCTGATAGATGATCTGCATCTGGCGACGTAGTGGTTTCATCTCCTTTCTCCCAAGATGGGTGATGTCATGACCGATGAACTGTAGAGATCCGTCCGTGGGTTCTAATAGGCGAATCAGAAGCTTTCCGAGTGTAGTCTTTCCACAGCCACTCTCTCCTACTATGCCATATGTGGTCCCATCTTCAATCACAATGTCAACGCCATCGACAGCCTTGACATATGCGCTTGGGGCTCTGGATATGATCTCGCCCAGTCCCTTACTTAGAGGGAACCATTTCTTCAAGTTCTGAGTCTGGATTATAGCCGATTTGGCTTCATCTCTGCTTGACATTGAATCAAACCTCTCTCCAGTTATGGCATTCGATATAGGATTTCTTACGTCCTTCGATAGGCTCTCCGATTGGCTTGACCTGTTTGCATATTTCAGTCATATACGGGCATCTGGGATTGAAGGGACATCCGCGAGGTGGACTCAGCAAATTCGGGGGACTGCCCGGTATTGCAGTCAGTTCCTTATCCAGCCGGTCTATAGTGGGGAAAGATCCGAGGAGTCCCATTGTGTATGGGTGCTTGGGATCTAGAATCAAATCCTCAGCATATCCCGTTTCCATGATTCTGCCCGCGTACATAATCGTAATCCGTTCACACACCTCTGACAAGACAGCAAGGTCATGAGTAATCCACATCACTGAGAGACCCAATTTCACCTTGAGCTCGTGAATCATCTTGAGAATCGAATGTTGAACTACAACATCTAGAGCTGTAGTGGGCTCGTCCAAGAACAAGACCTTTGGATCTGATATCAATGACATCGCAATGAGGACTCTTTGTTTCATTCCACCTGAGAACTCGTGAGGGTAGTTACTTATCCTAGACGGATCCATCCCTACCAATTCAAGAAGTCTTCCCGCCTTGTCTAGTGCTTCCTGCTTATTGAAGTCGTCATATCTGGTTAGAGGCTCAATCATCTGGTCGGAAATCCTAAACATGGGATTGAGGGCATGCATCGATTGCTGCAAAACCAGTGCAAGGTCATTCCAGCGGTATTCACCGAATTCTCTCTTATCGAGGGCCATCAGGTCAACACCCTTGTAGATGACCGACCCCTCGATTACCTTATGCGGAGGGTGGATTAGACGCAGAATGGACATCGCCAGAGTTGTCTTGCCACATCCTGACTCGCCTGCAATTCCAAGTGTTTCGTTCTCGCTTAGGCCAAGACTGCATCCATCGACGGCTTTCACGGGACCCAAGGCAGTGAAGTAGCGTGTCTTCAAGTCTTTGACTGTCAGTATTTCACTCATTCTCTATATCTCCTCTAACGAAGTTCCGAGAATCTTGTTCAATGAATCTCCGAGCAGACTAAATCCTAGTACTGTTATGAATATGAAGGCCGACGGAACCATGGTCGTCCACCAGACGCCCGATAGTATGGACGGGCGGGCCGCCGCTAGGTCAGAACCCCACTCCGGTGTTGGCGGAGGTACTCCCAGGCCAAGGAAACCAAGACCCGATATGCTTAGTATGGCTGTAGCAACACTTATTGTGAACACAACAACAAGAACCGAGAAGGTCAGCGGTAGTACATGACGAAAGACGATGTACAAATCGCTAGCACCGAGTGATACTTCTGCTTCTATGAATTCCTCTTCAGAGATTGATACAGCTGCGCTCCTTATCGTTCTGTAGAATCTGGGGACGAGGCCAATAGCAACTGCGATAGAGGTATACAATGGCCCTCCACCTAAGGCCACAGAAACAAGCAAAGCTGTGAGAAAGGCTGGAAACGCATAAAGACCATCCATCGGTAAAGTCAGAAGACGGTCTAGCCATCCACCATAGTAACCAGCGAGGACCCCGAGTAACACCCCAACACTCGAGGCTATGAGCACAGATATCAATCCAACAAGCAATGATACTCTTGCCCCGAAGAGAATCCTACTCCATACATCCCTACCGAGTGTGTCAGTGCCGAAGATATTTCGGAAACCAGGAGGTTCGAGAACGTTTTCAGGATAGATCGTCGTCGGGCTATAAGGTGCTATAAAGTCCGCGACAAGCCCAAGGAGTACAACAAACAGGACGAGTCCCAGACCAAGAAGGAACGAAGCTTGGTCTACCCTCTGAAGCGACCACAACTTGCTTTCCTTTATCCTGTCCCCTGCCTTTGAGAAGTATTCCTTTAGTACTTCTAACGGCCGTCTGCTGTTTTCACTTATCTGCATGGTCTTTCTATACCTCTCTCAGTCTATTAGCTGTTCAGATTAGAATCTCATTCTTGGATCCAGATAGTAGTATGATATATCGATAAGAAGCCCGATAACTGCATTAGTTAGAACGAATAGGGTAACCACTCCTTGAGTAAGTATGTAGTCTCTTAACGTTGCAGCGGTTAGCAATAGTGAGCCTAGACCATTCAGAACGAACACGGATTCAATCAGAACCGAGCCGGTCAAAAGCGCCCCCGCTTGCATGGCCGTAATCGTCACCACAGGTAGGAGCGCATTTCTGAACGCATGTTTGTTCACGATTGTCTTTTCAGACATGCCTTTTGCTTCTGCAAGAAGGCAATAACTCCGTTTCATCGCTTTCAGAGTTTCAGACCGTGTTAGCCTTATTGTAACTGCAGCATACCCGGATGCGAGTACGAGGGAAGGCAGAAGGAAATGTGAGAACGCATCAACAAAGGCAACAAAATCCCCGGCAAGCAATGAATCGAAGAGTATCATCCCAGTAATAGGCGGTGGCCTGATTCCTGGGCTTCGAGTGCCAAAGATGGGCAACACCTCTAGGTAGACTCCGAATATAAGCTGGCAAATAACCCCAAGAACGAAGACCGGGATTGCGTATAAAGACAGAGTTGCCAATCTAGTCACATGATCCTCCATCTTACCTGCGTGGCGAGCACTCCTCCTTCCGACTGCTATTCCGATTACGACAGAGAAAATCCACGCAAGAATTGCCAGTTGTATAGTGACTCCTGCACGTTGCCATATCAGAAATGAAACATCCTCCCTGAGAATGAAGGATCTTCCGAAGTTTCCAGTAAAGGCACCCAGCATATAGTCGAAGTATTGCAAGTGCAAAGGTTGGTCGAGTCCTAGATCAGCTCGAACTTTCTCAATTACTTCTGGAGGTGCATCCTCGCCAACCATGTTAAGAACAGGGTCACCGGGGATTATGTGAATCACGATGAAGATGAAGGTCATCATGAAGAATATGACGAGCGCCATCGTTACTATTCGGTTCAGAATGTACTTCTTGAAACCCATGGGTCATCATCCTCAGGCGTAGGGGCACAGGCCGAAATATTCGATATAAAAGTGTCGTTTAGAGTAAAATAGACTTCCCTATTGCAATAATGGATAAATAATGTCAGCATCGCGGTTTTCGAGCTTATTTTCTCTTTAGTGCTGAGGTGAGGCGCCGAGAAACTTTCTTGCGCCTACGGCTCATCTGAAACCCGAGTGAAAGCAATCCCCTGTCATTAGACAAAGAGTCAGGATTTGTGAGGCCATTACATTGGAATGGCTGAATGTGGGAAAACGTGGCTGTTTTTGCGCTTCTCTGATGACGGCAGTTACACCTTTTTTGTGTCATTGATGTCTTTCCCAACGTTTCTATGATTGTCAGTTCAAACGAGACCAGGGAAACGGTTGTGATCACACTGAAATACACATGAAGCGCCCCATTACCAATCGGTCAATAATATTCCTAGAATATTTGTCGCCAAGAGTTAAATATCGGAATATTATAAAAATCTTACATTGCTGTAGATATTCAAAGGCGAATACAGAGTGATTTCTGGTGATACTATGGATAAGAAAATCGGTCTAATTGGATTCGGACGAATTGGATTTTACGTGTATGAGATGACTGAAAATGATGAGAACGTTTCTCTTGATTTTGCGCTTGACGCAGATCCGGAAAAGACGAAAGCGCTCGATGAGAGAAGGGTGCTTAGCAGTCCCGAGCAAATTGGGAATCGGGCTGTTGACCTAATTGTGGAAGCAGCAAACTCAGCTGTTGTCAGAGAGTTGGCTCCCAAGATTTTGAAATCGAATGATTTGATGGTTTTGTCAGTGACAGCTCTGGCTGATGCAGAGTTCTATGACGAGCTCGGGGATATCTGTGCGACGAATGGAACACGTTTATTCATTCCACACGGCGCATTGTTGGGAATGGATGGGCTTTTTGATGCGAAGCACACACTTGACGAAGTCACAATAACCACTACAAAGAACCCCCGGAACATAGACTTCAGCTACACAGACAAATATAGTACGGCAGACATCACGAAGCCCACCGTACTATACGATGGACCCGCGAGAGGAATATGCAGTATGTTTCCTAGAAACGTGAACTCACATGCGATTGTGGCCCTAGCAGGGATTGGCTTCGACAAGACTCGTGCAGTTCTCATAGCTGATCCCACATCAGATGATGCAGTACAGCATATTGTTGCAAGGGGTGAGGGCACAGTCCTTGAGATAAAGCGGTCTTCTGCCATCAAGGGGGTGACGGGAGAGTACACCCTCGCTTCCATCTATGGTTCCATTCGAAGAGCCGTTCTGAGCCCTCACGGAGTGAATATAGTTTGAAGCATAGATATGACACTTCTCAAGAACGAATGGAGAGTAGGAAGCAATGACAACATTAGATGAGAGGATTGCCAACTTCGTAGATGAGATTTCTTACAAGTCTCTTCCTGGAGACGTAGTGGAACATGCCAAGACCTTGATTCTGCATCACTTGTATACGGGCTATGCAGGGATAAGTGAGGATGAGACGCAGATTGCTGCATCGATTGCGCTAGATGACATTCGGGGTGAGGGGAATTCCACGGTTCTTGGTAGGAAGCGAAAGACCTCTGCGCCACTGGCGGCATTTGTTAACGCAACATTGATGCATGGAGTTCAGCAAGAAGACACTTATCGTGGCCTTCATCCCGGCCCTCATACTATCCCGGCGGCAATTGCGATTGGTGAGGAACGTGAGGGAAACGGCGCCTCCTTGCTTGAGTCGATAGTCGCAGGGTATGAGATTAATCTTCATGTTGGAGAGGCCTTTGCCAAGTATACAAGCCCTAACGGGTGGAGGGGGACAACTATCTACGGTGTTCTCGGGGTTGCCGCAACATCTGCCAAGATGCTAGGCCTCGATAGCTTACAGATTGCTGACGCTCTATCGCATTCTACCAATATGGCCGGGGGTTTGATGCAGTGTTGGCTAGAAGGGACTCCTGAATGGCTATATGCTAGTGGCCTTGCTGCTCAGAATGGTCTCGTGAGCGCGCTGCTTGCTGAGCGCGGAGCAAACGGAGCTCGTTCATCCTTTGCCGGCCCAAAGGGATTCCTGAAGGCCTTCTGCGGTCTAGTTCCCGAAGAAGCTGAGGAGTTACCGGACAAGATGGCAAAGGAGTTCCTAACACCCAAGGCCACCCTCAAACCTTATTCAGTGATTACTTCAATTCTCCCAGTCATTCACAACGTAGTTGTGCTTCGTGAGAGAGAAGATATCAGCTGGGATGACATAAAGTCGATTGAGATTGTAGCTGGGCCTCGTGTCACTCACGGCCCTCTTGCAGCCTCGATTCTTGACTCTGGACCATACGTAAACAAGACACAGGCCTACAAATCATTGCCGTGCGCAACAGGCATTGCGTTGCGTTTCGGCACGGTGCTCCCGCATACCGTTTCCAAGTACGAGAACAAGGATGTGAGTACTCTGGCAACATTGGTTGATGTTAAGATGAACGAATCCTATGAGAGCTTCTATAACTCCGTAGAGATACTCACGGACGATGGTTCGAAGTACTCTATCGAAGGCGAGGACTTTCCAAGTCTTAGTCCAGAGGAGGTTCGAGAGAATCTACTGTTTGTAGCTTCTGAATACGTTGGAGACGAGAAGACTCGCGAAATGATAGGCGTGATTGACAATCTTGAGAGAGAGTCTGTTGATTCTCTATCAAAATGTCTTTCATGAAGCAAGAACAATGGCCTGAGCCCAGACCACTAGAACAATCTGTAGTTGGCTCACTGAATGCTGCGCCCCTACGGATTGCCTTTTTGCTCAGTGGATGACTTCACAAAATCCAGAATCCTCTCAAATGTTTCTGTATGGATCATGTGTTCAATCTTACAGGCATCCATTTCGGCTATCTCTTCATCAATGCCTAGAAGCATGAAGAACTGCTTCAGTACGTGGTAGGTCTTCTCAAGCTCCAAGGCGACTCTTCTGCCCTTCTTTGTGAGATTCACGGTCTTATATCGCTCATAATCAACCATCTTCAGGTCGGAGAGCTTCCTTAGGGCCACTGTAACACTGGGCGCTTTGACTTCCATTGCTTGAGCAATCTCCGACACGCTTGCTGAACCCTTCTTCACCTCCAGTCTGTGAATCGTCTTCACATACATCTCCATGGCATCACTTAGGGTCACGATGATCCTCTCCTGCAAGGGCGTACATCTTCCCCTTTTCGGTTACATAGTAGGTTTCACCCAGATCGCCTATCAGATTGCAACCAGATGCCATTGGGCATGATGAACAGCCCGCGTCTCTAGGTGCAGTGCATTGGCCAGGTCGTAAGAGACCTCTGCGAACCAGCAGTTGGAGGATATCCTGAAGTGTGGCCTCTTGAATGCCCATCCTTTTCGCGATTTGTTTCTCAGTAAGCATCTCCTCAGCGATGATGAAACGAAGTATCTTCTTTATCAATGACCCTGCCCTCCTGATATCTGCTGTTCATTTTCACGGAGTCGGCCAAATGCGCTGGAAAGGCCAAGGACTGCGAGTGTGATGACGAAAAGCCAGATGGAGGGAGTGAAATACTGTTGCACTTTCCAATCGCTCCAGTCCTCATATCCTAGTAACCAACCGAGCGTCCCGGTGCCAATTATGACCAGCTGTACCGCACAGATTAGGCCCGCTATCATGATCCCAACGACCACAAAGGATACACCCTCACGTTTTCCCCCTCGAATCGGTCTTACGCCAGTAAGGAAGACTGAGGCAACCACTACTAGCAAGAGGCCTCCAAGGAAGTCGGTCATTCCTGTGATCTGTGGGAGTAACCCGAGAGAAACTCCCATCTGCACGATTCCCGTTACAAGGTAAGCACCTCCTAGCACGAGTGCCAGCATGAGTGCGTCCTTGTTCAGGTTCTCTGGAATCTCAGCCAAAGAAATACCCCCCTATGAGAACAACGAGCGACGCCATACCATACGCGAGAAGGACCTGATAGGCTACTGAAAATGCGGTCCACCCCCATGAACCTGTCTCCTTCTTGACAGCTCCAACAGTCGCAAGACAGGGAACATAGAGAAGAACGAATAGCATGAGTGCAAAAGCCGACAGTGGACTTAGAGTTGCCATTAGTGCGGTCTCGATAGCGGTCTCTCCTGAAACAGAGAAGATTATTGATAGGGACTGAACAACCGCTTCTTTTGCAACAAAGCCAAAGATGAGCGCAGCAACGACATGCCATGTGAATCCCAGATGAGCGAAGAAGGGTTGCATGCTGGCACCAATGATGGCGATGAATGATTGCTCAACTGGAACGCCGTATCCTCCGGGTCCAAAAGCAGAGAGCCCCCAGACAATAAGGCTTCCTGCAAGAAGAAAGGTGCCCGCCTGCTTCAAGAAGAGAACTCCTCTATCCCACATATGTCGGAAAGAGCCGTGTAGCGTTGGCAGTTGATACATAGATAGCTCCATGATGAGGGGTGAAGACTCTTCCTTCAGAATAGTTCGTTTGAGGACCATAGATATGATGATTGCCATGATAATTCCGATGATATACATCAAGAATACTATGGTTCCTGCGAAGTTCGGGAAGAAGACCCCCGCGATGAGTATGTACAACGGCAGTCGTCCTGCGCAGGACATCAATGGACTGACCAATATCGTTGTCAAACGATTCGATTCACCATCCACTGTACGGGCCGCCATGACTGAAGCGACGCTGCATCCAAATCCAAGGAGTAGCGGAATGAACGAACGTCCCTGGAGTCCCATCTTTGTCATCCATCTGTCCATCACGAAGGCTGCCCGTGAGAGATACCCTGTGTCTTCTAAGATAGATATGGCGAGGTAGAGCAAGAATATGGGTGGAATGAAAGTCAGAATGAATCCCACCCCTCCGAGAATCCCCTCAGTAACAAGTGATGCTAACCATGGAACGGGGATCTGCGATGTGAATCCTCCTAGCCATTCAAACAGAGCCTCTATCATAGTCATGAATACTAGTGACGCCTCAAAGGTGAAGGTGAACATGGCCCACATGGTTACCAAGAAGATTGGCACTCCGAGATACTTGTGAAGAAAAACCTCGTCGAGCATGTCGCTAAGGTGCCACTTACCTGCTCCAGGTTCATATACCTCGCAAAGGATTTCTCCAATGACCTCATAACGCTCATCAGCCAATACAATCTGAGGATCGATTATGAGCTGCTCCTCAACAAGGGCTTCACCATTCCTTCTGGTATTCTCGGTCGCTTTCAAACGGTCACCTCCAACAGTTGGCTTTGGAGTTCCTCATCACCAATCAAACTCATAACATCGGGATCACGTTCTAGTATCCTCAAGGCAAGCCAACGCGGCGGGAATCTGTCAAGAATCTCTCGTTCATCTCGCAGAATCTCCAGAATCCGCTTCAGTTTCCTCTCAATATCGGTACTGTACTTGATCCTTGGTGGCTTCAATCGCTCGTATTCTCCGTGGTGATGCTCTCGAGGATGATAGTGAAGGTGGTCTCCTCCATTGATGTCACCTGGCAGGTGGAGGTCTGCTCTTTCATACCTCTCCTTCGACAGTGCGTGTTCTTCAGCAGCCTCAAGAATCGCCTCCTTGAGGTCGTCCATTCCCTCCCCCTTTGTGGCTACAGTCGTGACAACCTTTGTTCCAAGCTTCTCTGAAAGTTTCTGTGTGTCGATCTTATCTCCTCGACTTCTGACTACGTCATACATGTTCAGAACTACAACGAGGTTAAGCTGTAGCTCCACAAGCAAAAGAGTGAGGTAGAGATTCCTCTCGACCTGAGAGGCATTGACGATATCAACAACCACATCTGGCCTTGTGTGTATGAGATAGTCTCTGGCAACCCTCTCATCTTCGGAGAGTGCACTCAGGCTATATACACCTGGGAGGTCCACAATCTCAAATTCATGCCCCTTGTACTCGAAGAACCCTGTCTTCTGCTCAACGGTCTTTCCCGGCCAATTCCCTGTGTGCTGCTTCAAACCTGTCAAGTTGTTGAAGACCACTGATTTTCCAACGTTTGGATTCCCTATCAGAGCAACACGAACCTTCATCTTGCTGATGTCGCCTCCTTAACTAGTACCCTCTCAGCTAACGCGTGTCCGAGGGCAATTCTGGTTCCCCTTATCTCTACAAGCACAGGTCCCTTTGTTCCTCCCTGAACCACCTTGAATTTACATCCTCTTGTAAGCCCCAGATCGACAAGTCTTCCCATTATCTCTCTCATCTCAGAATGAGGGTTTCTTGCGAAATGCTGCTTGAAGGGTCCTTTCATGGACTTGTGACGTCTACCTCGGCGGCCGTGACCACGTCCTCTTCTAGCCCCGACGCCCGTATCCGACTTGCTTCGTGCAAGACCTACTATCGCGTATTCTGCGCCCGGTTCTGCCTCTGTAAGCCTCTGAACTGCTGAAGTTTTCTCGTCATGTGAACCGGTTTTATCCATATGCTTCTGCTTCCTTGCTGTGTACTAATCTGACCTTATGGAGAGCCCTCTGCTTGATTTTGAGCTTAGACACCAAAGTTAGCTACGACTAACTCGAACTTAGACTTATCTAAATCCAAGAGGAGAGCAATATAAGGCTTGTCACACGGACCTTATTCTGAGGGTTTTCACAAAGGCCGCAATGGTTATCTTCGTGTCTATCATTGAAAGGGTGAGCTGCTATGCATTATCACAATACACCCTTGAAGTACGGGAACTACGTTATTGACGAATTCATTCCAAAATCCTTCACTGACGTTCGGGTTCTCAAGATTGAAGAGTTTGAACCGGTTTTTTCAGATTTTGAAGAGAAGCTCAATGAGGTGCTTGCCAATCCTCTAGGAACGAGGCCATTTGACACAATGGTTTCAGACCTTTATTCTGAGGGAGCGACGGTCATCATCATAGTTGATGACAATACACGTCCGAATATTCACACAAGAGCTATTCTGCCTAGATTGACAGAACGATTGATGAAGAATGGCGTAAGCAAAGAGGACATCAAGATTATCGTTGCCAGTGGGTCACACGTCCCACCGAGGGCATCTGCACTCGAAAACAAGATTCTCAATCCTGAGCTCTATGCGGAGTGGAAGGATAACATACTGATTCATGATTGTGACTCAGGCAACCGCCACATGGGAAAGACATCTCGAGGTACTCCGATTTTCATTGATGAACGGGTCATAGATTCGTGCCTTGTCATAGCGCTGAGCGACTCGGAATACCATTACTTCGCCGGGCAAGCAGGTACCGTGAAGCTCTTCTGCCCTGGTGTGGCCGGCCGAGAGACCATCCGAGTCAATCATCCGAAAATGTTTGATGTAGAGAAGGGATTTGTTCCCGGCTGTCGACTTGGGAACACCGAGGACAATCCTGTCATCCAAGATATGATTGAGATCACTGAGCAGATGAAGGAGCATCTCATGATATTCTGCATTGACACCATTGTACACCATGGTGAGATTGTATACCTTCAGGCGGGTGACATCATCGATTGCCACAAGGCAGCTTCTGCTCCTCTCAGAGATCTAAGAGTCGTAGATGTACAGGAACCCGCCGATGTTGTGTTTGTATCTGTGGGCGAGCTCGGAATCAATCTGTACCAGGCCGGCAAGGGGATCCACGCCGCATGGAATGCTGTTCGTCATGACCTCCAAGGTTGGATTGTTCTTCTTGCGCCTTGCCAAGAAGGCGTGGGAAGTGCAGCATATGAGGAGGCAATGACTGCTGCTAAGGACATGATGGTGAAAGACGCTCTTAGATTTGTGATTGAGAAGTATGGCTCTGAACAGACATTCAAGATAGGAAATCAGAAGCCGCCTGACCTTTTGAGAATCCTGCTTGATGTGGCGGAGAAGAACATCAAAGTTGTGACTGAGCTCGATCCTGAGCAAATGGGTGATATCTATCGGATGGAGGCCTGTAATCCTGAAACTCCTGAAGATAGTCAACGTGTGTTGAGAGAGCTGGTTCAGCGGTATTTGAAAGAGAACACTGAAGACAAGAATCCACGCATCTATGTGCTGGATGACCCTGGGCTCCTTATCAATGTCAAGAACCGTTGAACAGGCTTCGATTGAGTTTGCCCCGAAAAGTACTACGACCGAGTCAACTGTCAATATCGACCAAGAGGCCGTTGTACTAAGAAGACGCAATCTGTTTCGGGCTGTCTACTCGATTTTCCAGGTGGGACCATCCTTGGTGTCAGAGATAGATATTCCCGCGTCGCCCAATCTCTCTCTGATCATGTCAGCAGTTTCGTAGTCTTTCTCCTCTCGTGCTCTCTCTCTGAGTTCAAGGAGTAGCTCAACAGTTTCTTTAAGCATCTTCTGTGACGCGTCGGTTCGGGTATCCGTTGATCTCTCTATGTCGAGTCCGAGAGCTGCAAGAAGTTCTGATAGTGTAGCGAGTGATTCTCGAAGCACCGCTGGATTCTCGGCTTCTGAGGAATGAGTATTGATTTCGCGAACGAAAGAATAGAGTGCTGCAAACGCTCCGGGTGAGTTGAAATCGTCATCCATCTCACTTTCAAAGCTGTGTCTTACAACCTCGTTTGCGGTCCTCAAGATATCGTCTGAATCAGTATGACCAAGACCTTTCCGTTCAAGTATGGAGATTCTGCCGCGGATAGTGTCTGCTGCATTGCGGAGTCGTTCCATTGACTGTTCTGCTTGTTGAAGTGCTTGGGTGTTGTAATCAAGCGGTTGCCGATAGTGACCGGACATGAGGAACAACCTCACTGCTTGATTGTCAAAATTATCCAGAACCTCTCGTGCGGTGAAGAAGTTGCCTTCGGACTTGGACATCTTCTCAGTATTTATGGTGAGAAATCCATTATGCAGCCAGTACCTGACGGGCACATCCACATCGTATGCAGCTGACGTCTGGGCAATCTCGTTTTCATGGTGTGGAAATATCAGATCTTGACCGCCCCCGTGGATGTCGAATGGGACTCCGAGATAGTGCTTCCCCATAACGGAGCACTCCATGTGCCAGCCGGGTCGACCCTTCCCCCACGGACTATCCCAAGAAGGCTCACCGGGTTTCTCAGCTTTCCACAGGGCGAAGTCGCGAGGATCTTGCTTCTTATCATCAATTCCAACTCTTGCGCCCGCCGATAGCTCTTCTGGGTCAACGCCGGACAACTCGCCATATCGTTCAAACTCGCTGACATCGAAGTAAACATCACTTTCCACGACGTAAGCCTTGCCGTGTTCAAGGATTTTCTCGATCATTTCTATCATCTGAGGAATGTGTTCCGTTGCTCTGGGATTGATGTTTGCCGGTTTTAGATTAAGCTCATTGGCAATCTGTCTGTACTCAGCAATGAACTTCTCTGCGAGCTCGGAGACCTCTATGCCTTCTTCGTTTGCTCGTTTGATCATCTTATCGTCAATATCCGTGAAATTCGTGACGTAGTAGACATTGAATCCGCGATACTCGAGATAGCGTCGGATCATGTCAAAGACAACAAATGATCGAGCATTCCCAATATGTGGGTAATCGTACACTGTTGGACCGCAAACATACATGCCAACTTTCCTGTCGTTGAGCGGCCGGAGTTCTTCTTTCTTGCGTGTACGGGTGTTGTAGAGTTCGATCATCATATCTACCGACTTGAGGAAAGCTTTGTTGACATAAAAAGGCCTCTGCAACATTTGCCCATACTTCTCTTGAGAACACTATTGGACAGAATACAATGATAATCCACAACTTCAACTAACTGAGCTGCAAAGTACTGTAGGACGAGTCAACACTCTGACTGGCCCTGTTAGATGCATCGATGACAGGTTCACATGTTAGCTGTTCTTCGATGGGTTGCCGAGGGTCGCGACTTTTATATCATTCCAGCACAGTGGTTCGGTACTGAAGGATGACTGCGGAGACCTTAGAATGGACGAAGACGCAGAAAAGCTCATAGAACGATCTCGTGAACTACGCCGCGATGAGCGATACGAAGAGGCTGAGAGTATTCTCCGCGAAGGTCTAGAGGCGTATCCTGATAACGAAGAGCTGAAGGTTGACCTTGGCATCACTCTTGCGTCAATGGCTCGGGATGAGAGGGCTGAAAGAGTTCTACGCAGTGTTCTTCACGGCAATCCTACACATGAGAGAGCCGCAGGAGCTCTTGGACATCTACTTGATAGTTGTCTTCGAAGCGATGAGGCCGAGGCCATCTATCGTGACATAATCGAGCTAGAACCAAGGAGCCATCATGTCTTTGAAGACCTAGTCCGGTTGCTGGTGTCTGAAGGGAGAGCACCTGAGGCTCTCAGCCTTGCTAGGGAACATGCAGAGGCATACCCGCGAGACTATGAGGCATATTACGCTCTTCGAGTGGTCCTGCTCAAGATTGAAGACGACATGGACTCCTTCCTCGATAGCGATCTTGAGAGACCCGAGAATCTTCTCAGAATTCTTTCAAATCTTCTTGAGCAGTATTCGGTTTACCGACGGATGCTGGAACAGGTTGAACAACAGACGCTTGAGATTGAGGATAGACGTGAGATTCTCGATGATGAAATCGACCGGGTAATAGCTGAAGTATGCTCTTTGCAGGATCATATTGAGTCCAACAGAGATGTGCTATCTCCCGGTGTCCTTGCTGCGGCGAATGAACTGATATCGCAGAGGTCAGTTTCTGAGTGAGAGTAACTCGCATTGGTCTATTGCCACATATAGCCAACAATCTCCTCATCTTGAGGTTTCTCTGCTTCGGAGATATAGATAACATGCTGATTGCCTTGATTCGCAAGCCAAATGTGATACGGCTTCTTTCCGAGTGCCCTAAGAAGATCAATTCTCTGTTCTGCATCCATCCCCATCACTCTCAGCAGGCTATTGATGTTAACAGCCCTATCGAAGTTTTTACTGACCGTAGCCGTGATTCTCTCTTCTGACCCCTCTTCCATGTTCAGGATATCCTTGTCACGAAGAACTGACTTGATCCTCATTGTCATACACACTTCATAGATGACAGGTTCCTTGACATAAAACTAACCATTGCATGAGGTCCTAGCTCTATTGGAGCAAGAATTGCCGATATTATTTTAAGGAGTCTGACGGTGATTCTGACAAGAAAGCCGGTTTGGCGGAGCAGCTACGCAACAGACTGCAGATCTGTACCACCTGGGTGCAAATCCCAGAGCCGGCTCCACTTCTTCTTTGGCCTATTGTCAAGAGAGTGCTCACCGACTCGCGCCGACTAGATGGACAGAGCCGACAGGCAATCACATGATATGCTATGGTAACTGATTCGGAGGTCTTATCTAAGTGGTACTGGATATAGATGTGGAGATATGCGTATGGAGAGGTGTCATTGATGAAAACCTCCCGACAAGTTGGTCGTTTCGGCATTCTCATACTCGTAGCAATAGCTGTCTTTTCTACTCCGATTCTCATCTGGCATTTAACAAAGGATCCTTCTACTACGCCATTGCCTGCACCCGACATGGTGGGTTACCTCCCTCTCTCTGATGCCTTGGGTATTGATGTCATTGATGATTCTTTTCAATCTCAGGCTCTGGACCTGACCGATGTTTCCCAACTTCTGTGGTCGATGCAGGGGATAACAAGTGCTGCTGGGTTTAGAGTCGCTCCTTCTGCAGGGGGAACATATCCGCTTGAGGTTTTTGTAGCTGTGAAGCGCGTGTCAGACCTAGAAACCGGTTTCTATCGCTACAATCCCAATGGTCATTCTTTGACCGAAGTTTCTATCAACGAAAGCCTAGCTCTTGCAGATTGCTTTGTTGTTGATGATAGGGGGGTTCTGGAGGAAGCGGCCGCTGTGTTGGTAGTCCTCGCTGAATATGCACGAACAACGGAGAGGTACGGTGCAAGAGGGATTCAGTATGTTCATCTGGAGGTCGGGCATGTACTACAGAATGCTTTTCTCCAGATGGCAGCCCTTGATTTGCGAACCAGGCCGATACTGACTTTGGATGAGGGAATGCTTCAAAGGTTCCTGAATACAGCTTATCATCCCATGCTCGTCTTGCCTGTTGGAAGACCTGCGACTCTTGGACCATTGAGAAACGTTCCGTTAGATGGTACTGAAATGAGCGTCGAGCAGGCAATCAGTAGTCGCCGTTCTGTGAGAGACTACCTGAACGCCAGTCTTCCTAATGAGAATCTTCTTGAAATCCTCAGCAATTGCACCTTGGCCCCTCTGATTGGAGGCGATGCATCACACTACAACTTACATCTGGTATCGCGAGATGTTACGCTGCTTCATGCAGGACTCTACGAATTCTCTTGGACAAATGGGTCCCTTGTAATGCTGAGTGATGAGAATCTGGTTGAAAGCATCTTCGAAGCAGGTCTCAGCCAGCCCTGGATTCGCGAGGCACAGGTCAATCTGGTCATCTCTGCAGATTTCGGATGGACGCGGCAATTCCATGATGCGGATTCTCAGTGGAGGGTGATGCTTTACGATATCGGAATGCTGAGCCAGATTGTCTATCTCAAGTGCGCGTCCCTAGGTCTGGGTACTGTTGCAGTAGGCGGGCTCTATAAGGATCAGGTTGCCCAAGTAGTTCAAGCTCCTGAAGGGTTCACCTGTGTATACATCATGCCCATTGGAGTTCTATGAGTCAACTGCACAAGACCTATCTCTATCCCCTGTGAATGAATCGCTCGAATATCCATGAGTGCCCTTGATGGCAATGTTGCTCTGAGAATAGTAGACGAGACAAGGCAGATCGCAGACCGTCTCGGAATCGCTTCTGAGCACTCCCAGCGCCATGTCATGGAATGCACACGTCTGGCTGCACTCAACTGGCTTTATCGCCGCAACAACAATGCGGATGATGAGTTGTTCTTTCGAAGGCTTACATTCCTTGGAGAGAGATCAGGACTCGATCAGCCGCGTATTATCGACGATGTCCGGCAACTGCTGGAGGAGTTCTGCGGTAGCAGCTTGATGGAAGAACTTGGGCATTCTCCATGCTATAGTCCTACCAGCCTTATGCTTAAAGTTCATTCAATAGGGGCCTTTAGACCCGTCAGCGCTTCTACGGTTCAGAAACGACGGCGCATTCTTGGAAGCTACTTCACACCTATGCCTGTAGCTCAACATATCGTTGGAATCACTCTTGGACCTTGGCTGGAAGAGAGAATCCTCCAGGAGAGCTCTTCTGCTTGGGAGCGCGCTGCTGATGAGTTCACATTAATCGACCCGGCCTGCGGCCCAGGGGCGTTCCTTCTTTCCGCAGTTGACTATATGTCCAGCCGGCTTAAGCGGTCATGTGACAAGACTGACTACGGACAGTATCTGTCCTGGTTTCTTGACGGTTTCTATGGAGTTGACCTTGATGGGGCTAGTGTGGAGGTTGCGCATAGAGTACTGAACCACAGGTTGACAGAGCTTGGACTGGAGAAGCGGATACCTAGTGGACACATAATTCAAGGTGATTCTTTGATTGGCTCTCTTAGGGGGCAGTCATGTGCTCCAAAGGAGTATCTATCTGCCCCATCGATAAATGAGCTTAATTGGAACGAACGTTTCGAGTGCGAGATTCTAGACCAAGGCGGATTCCGCTTCGTGGTGATGAATCCTCCATATGACAGACTCCATCCAAGCCGTGCTGAGTACATCAGAGAGCGTCTTTCTCAGGGCGAACGCGAAGTCGATATGGAAGGGTTTGAGGCATACAAGACTGAGTTGAAGGAAAGAGTCGGGTACTTCAGGAACTCTGGTGAGTACACCCTTGCAAACAAGTACACATTAGACACTCACAGGCTGTTCATTGAGCGAGCACTTCGTATCTCAAGAAGTGATGCTCGACTGGGTTTCATCGTTCCTGCATCGGTTCTCGGAGACCTCTCTGCTGCAGCTTTGAGAGAAGAGATTCTCACCAAGCACTCCATCTATCGCCTTGAAGAATACCAAGAAGGCTCTTCGCTTTTCCCCAATGTGACACAGGCTCTATGTATTATGAGTGTGAAGAAGGGAAGACCCAGCGGTATCATCCCTGCTGCTTTCGGTCTTCAGCATCTGCATTCCCGTTCGAAGCCACGTCTTGAGAATATCTCTGTTCAAAGGATAGAAAACCTTTCAGGAAGTGAGTATATCATTCCACGATTGAACTCACAGGATTGGCAGATACTTGACATTATGCACAAGCAAGCAAGCTTGAACAGGCATGACTGGGTACGAATATGTAGGGGGGAGCTTGACCTCACTCTGGACAAGAATCTGATAAGTGCAGATCCTGATAAGCCTCCGCTGCTCAGAGGGTCACACATCAGAAGATTCGCTCATACCTCGAGTATTGAGATAGAGGACTTTGTGGATTATGATGCTTTCAGAGAGAAGCATAGCACCTCAGAGCGGATTGCTCATTCAGAGCGCGAACGCATCGCTTGTCAGCAGGTCTCGAATCGCAAACAACGCTGGAGATTGAAATTCGCGCTCGTAGAACCTCATGTAGTGTTGGCAAACTCCTGCAACTATCTGACTCTTACGTCCCAGGAGCGTGGGTTTCTCCTTCTCTACCTTTTGGGCCTTCTGAACTCTTCACTCCTGAACTGGCGGTTTGCCATTACGAATACCAACAATCATGTTTCCAATAGGGAATTGGGGCACCTACCGATTCCACCTCCTTTTGATCTAACAGCAAAAGAGGAGAATCTCTATGATGCGATTGTGAAAGATGTCGGAGCCATGTTGAATGGAAACACGGCTTGTAGTTATAGATTGGAAGGCCATGTCTTTCAACTCTATAAGATATCTTCTGAACAGGCCCGGATCGTTCTATCTCACCTTGCCGCAGAGGAGAAGGAAGTTGAAGATATCGTGGTAAGAATGGATGAAGCCATGTAATGTCACGCAGTACATTTTTCAGTGTGACAGAGAATTCCACTCTGGACTTGGTGTACCTGATGACCATCGACTTGGGACTTGAAACCACGGATGAGACTAGAGCTGTTCTCTATAATCATGTGGCTCCTTCTCTCAGTGAACTCGACATAGAAATCATCAAGTCGGTGCCGCCTGGCGGCAACTGGGACGACATCCCCCTCACTATTGCCAAGAAGTCCAAGAGAATCATGCAAATCCGAAGGTCCGGTGGTCGTACCACATATTATGGCCGTTTGAGAAATGACCTCCCAAGCTACACCGTCAGCACATACTTCCATCGTCCTGGAAATGGTAGCTTTGCCCACCCTGAGCAAGACCGCATGATTTCGGTTCGAGAGGCAGCTAGGCTCCAGTCCTTCTTCGATGACTACAGGTTTCTGGGCTCAGCAAGTTCCCAGTACAAGCAGGTCGGCAACGCAGTACCACCTCTGCTTGCACGAGCTGTTGGCATGACAATCCCTCCGGGAACAGCTGTGGACCTGTTCTCTGGAGCGGGAGGCCTGTCATGTGGCCTTCAGCTCGCAGGACATGAGATTGCTCTTGCCTCTGATGTGGAGAAGGCGATGTGTGAAGCATACTCATTCAATCATCCCAATGTGAAGACCATACAGGCCGATCTGTCTGTCCCTAGCGAATATGCGGCATTGATGTCTACTATAGATGAGACTCTGGGAACGGAGAGGCCCAGTTTGTTGGTGGGAGGTCCACCTTGTCAAGGATTCTCAACCGCCGGGAAGTGGAGTGTGTCAGACAATCGCAACAATCTCATCGGCATAATGGTTAGAGCAATTGAAGACTTGTCACCAGACTACTTTGTTATTGAGAATGTGACGGGCCTCTCATGGATTGGAAAGGGCGGAATCCTCAGAGGGTTGATTGAGAGGACTGAGATGCTGGGTTATGCGGTAGACTGGTTCATTCTGAAGGCTGAACAATTCGGCGTACCTCAGAGGAGAAGGCGCGTCTTCATTGTAGGTTCTACGGAAGGTGAGCCACCAGCAAGACCGATATCCCTGTTCTCAGCGGTAAAAGTTGGCACTAACCGATCGGAACCCGTCTATGACCCGCCTGGTCTGCCCAAGCCCGTTTCGGTCAAAGAGGCGATTTCTGATCTCCCTCCTTTGGAGACCGGCGAGGTCTATGAAGCCTCTGGGAATTCGATATCTGATCCAGAGTATGAATATCAGAAAGCGATGAGAGGCATCACAGATGTCAGTGACTTTCTCAAGCGACGAGCAGACCCGCAAGTGCAAGACCCCAGAACCTTGTAAGAGCATTGGACATGATTTATAGCACATAACTATTTCACAATGGCCGTCGTTGCCCCAATAAGGAGAATCAATCCAGTGATACGTTCTGCGTATCTTATAGACCTCATAGGCTCGAAAATCCTGTCAGAGATGAGCTTCGAGAACGAGAGTATAGTGAAGACGAGATTTGGCTTGATTATGGAGAGGGTCTATGATGTTGTTGAGCGTGAACCCGACGCAGAATGTACCACAATCAGTGCAGTAGACTTCAAGTGTCTGGTTGGCCGTCTGGATGAGCGGACTGCGTTGCTCTGTGTCATCGAGGGAGAGCAGTGTGATGCTGAAGAGATGTCCAGTTTCAAGAAGCTCAGAACCGCAATTCAGGATTTGATAGCGTCGTCTTCAGCCCTCGAAGAGAAGGACAGCTTTCCCTCCATGGCATCCGACATTCTCCAAAAGGAAGTCAGAGTATGCTTCATCAGTCCCTCGAAACCTCTTCCGGGGAACCGAACTGGACTCGCGGTCAGTCGAATCGTCGAACAAAAGAAGAAGAACGGTTCTTTCTTCACATCGCCGTTTTCGTTCGGTCCCTTAGGTGTGAGATTCTGCCAGATTGATCTTGATGCCGCTGCTTCCCAAGGTCTGCCCTCAGAGATGCAGTCCTGCAATGTATACACCATTGTCGTTAATTCTGAGGCAGAAACAGACGAGATTCGTTCCGTTGTATCAAGGGTCAGAGAAGTACATAGCGATGAAATAGTCATCGTACCCGGCCACGAAGAGTGTTTGGAATTGGCTCGAAACCTTGAGTATGAACTTGATCTTGTGCTATCTGATGCTTCATCTGGCGATTCAACTCATCTGGTTCTGTCCACACTGGCAATGAGTGGCCTCACGGACATGCATCCCGAGCTTGCAATGAAACGATGGAGGACCGAGTTATTCGAGAAGGATGAACAAGACCGAGTTCTTAGTGAGGAGAAAGTCCTCGGGCACCAAGCCTTCTTCGTTGTTGACAAGAACTTGGGTGACGCAGTCTATACATACTACTACGAATCAAAGTCAACCGTTCTGTCACGCGCCCCAAACATTGTAGCGGCCTTGTCCATGTTCAATGTGGAATCCATGCAGCAGATGAAGACTGAGGTGTTCAAAGCAGGGAATCTCACCTACATCATGATAGAACGGGGTGACCTCATCTTTACTCTGATAACAGGCAACAGGGGTGATGTGGACGAGCTCAGACAGACCTTTTCGTTTCTGCCAGATTTGTACGCAGACGAGCAGCCCGAAGAGGTTGCCGCAGGAGATGACCTCTATGCCTCTCCACCCTTTACTCTCAAACTTCTCGCCACTCTCCCTCCCGAAACACTCTCGAATCGAATGGCTCCATACCGTCTTTCTGCTCCCGATTGGGACCGGTTCAAGTCAGAGCTCGTACGTGACTTTCTGATGGCTGTCTGGAACACGGTTGATGGTTCGTTGACTATCGAAACAATTGTGCAAGGTGCGGGTCCGAAGATGAGCTTGGGTGCCATTCACTTGCTCAAAGCGCTTGATTCCATAGGCTTTGACTTACTCATCACTTCCGAGGACATCCCTCAAATGTCGAGTCCCCCCGATCCTGAGGTACTCAAGCTCTATGCAGACCTTGAGCGTATCCTGAGGGCTGTGGACGGAGCCAAGACAATAAAGGCCATCTCTGGAGTGACAGGAATCGATGTTGGGGTCGTGCTTCATGTGCTGAGAGACCTTCATAAACGGGGTATGGTTGCGTTCAAATAGACTCTCAGTATCCCCACCAAAGGTTCATAGAGGTTGATTTAACTACACGTCCTGAAGGAAAACATCATCTCACATAAAACAAACGGGCTCTGCTGGAGTGTGCTGCAATCTGATTCACAACGTTATACTCATCGAGAAGGCGACTGGAGAGGTCGTCACTAGGGTCAGATTCTGGAAGATAGAATTCACTGATGATGATATACATGATTTCATGAGTGGGTATTCGGACCTCATGGACACTGAGGGTCTCTCTCCAGACACGCCAGTCTATGTCGGTGAGCATAAGGTATTCCACTCTCTTGTTGATGATGATATTCAGCTCATGCTTGTTACCGATGGCAGAGATGAGGATCGAACAATTATCCGAAAGGCCCGAGAAGGGGCTGCCCGGATATCTACTGCACTGAGAGGCAACAGCATAGGGTATGTGAAAGACAATCTGGATGATATTCTAGATGAGCTGGTCTTCACAAGGTTCAAGGTATCTTTTGTTGGCTCCGGTGGTGTTGGGAAGAGCACATTGCTCAGACTATTGTTTGGTAAGGAACCAGCACCTGGCGGCTATGTTCCCACCATCAACGTGGCCGTAGACTCCTCAGAAACGATACAATTCGGCACTTTTCTGGTAACTTTATGGGACTTCGCCGGGCAGGCGGTATTTCAAGATCTTTGGGCCTTCTACTTCTCAGGAACAGACGTCATCTTTCTGATTACGGACAGCAGTTTCCGGAATGTGATGCAGACCAAGAGCCTGCTACGAACCATTCGGAAGGAAGCTCCTGCGGTTCCCCTCTTTATCATTGCAAACAAGCAGGACCTCCCAGAGTCCATGCGAGCTGAGAAGATTCAGCGGCTCTTGGGTGCTCCTACGTTCCCAATGGTTGCAACGGACAAGACTCGGAGGGACGAATTCATTCGATTGATGCTGGAAGTGGCTACAAAGACAGTGGGAGTTGAGTTGCCCGACAGGCCTCTGAGTGAGATGATCACTGTTCACAGAAAGGACAAGGAGGCTGAGTTACCTCCACGACCTGGTGATATTCGGAGTGCTACAGGTGCCACATCTGGTGAGACAGGGGAGTGGGTCGAAGCTCAGAATACTGGAGAGAGCGCACCCTCGGGTGACTTGAGAGCGGGCGGAGTAAGTGGGGACTCGGCAATCGACTACCCCGTCAATATCGAGTCCGAATCTGATACGGTTGTTGAGATTCCTGACAAGATTGCTGAGCAGGCGCGGGTTCTCCATGTGATTATGATCGTTCAAGACGGCGGGACGTTCCATACCTGCTACGAGCTCAACTACGCCAACGAGGAAGTGGACGCCACCGCAATCACATCTCTGATCTCAGCTCTTGATTCCTTCGGCGGAATCGACGGTGATCCCAGCGGTATAGCCGATAAGAGCGACGCCCTGAAGAGAATCGAGCACGAAGGAAACCTGGTCATGGTCGAGAAGTCTGACCATTTCTTGTTAGGTGTGACAGTCACCAATGACAGTGAAGAGGAGAAGTATCGAAAGATTATGTCCTCTCTGCTCTTCGAGTTCGAAGAAGCGTATCAAGGAACTTGGGAGACCTGGGATGGCGATGTGACCATCTTTGAACCCACCGTCTTTTCACTTCTACAGAAGATACCAATGAGCCCCATTAGCTTCGACTATGTAGTCCGCGCCCGTGAGGCTGGTCGTCCCCTATCATTCGACAGTAGAGAGGTGGGACGTTCTATTGTGGAGGTCAAGAGTGCAATAGAAGGAACCGAAACTATTGGAGGCTTGATTAGGAGCCTAGACCTTCCCCGGGAGAACGTCACTGGAGCGCTGCAGATCATGGAGCACTTTGGATGGATCAGCTTCCAAGTTGATCTCGGGCCACAGAGCATTCCTAGGAAAGTTAAGAATCCTGATCCTAACACAGTCAAGGCTTATGGCACTGCAGTAGTCAAATTCGTGGATTACTGTGATGGCGAAACACCTCTGGAAGATGTCGTGAAGAAGGTCGGTGTAAGCTACAACGCTATGAAGTTCGTCGCGACCAAGCTTGTGCTTTCTGGCGTTCTTGAGATTGTGGCTTAGAAGCTAGACGTCAAGCACGATCCTCTCCCTATATTGGGGTAGTAGGATATCGCCACCGGTCTTCTTGATTGGAGTATGAACCATGGCCTTCTTGCCCGTGCAAGAAGCAACGAACTCTGTAAGCCTTGAGGCTGATGAGTGGGCACTAAGCCTTGCATATTCAACAGCACACTTGTGATCTTCGTGTCCATGCAAGAGATTCCATCCAGTTGTGCGTGGTGCAAGGTACCCACACAAGATAACAGCTGCATCTGGGTTATGTCGATGCTCATTATAGTGCATTTTGGCAAAGCCGCCGTCGAGCATTCCGCCTCCAGCCACCAGAATGTCGTCATCTTCGAGAACGACTTTGTTCTTTTTCATGCCTGTCCAGTCGCCATCGTACCCTGTCAGCTTGGTCACTCGCTCTGCCATGCCGGCCACAATCACGTTTCTCGATGAGGTTATCCCGAGTTCGTCCAGCATGACAAGGACTTCCTGTGACCTGCCAACGGCGAAGGTTGGAATAATGACTGGACCGTGTCTGGCTATGGTCTGCGAGACCTGGTCAGATACCTGTCTTCTGTCGAAATCCTCCCTTTCCCAATATGTGCCATCAAAGATGGTCAAATCACAGTCTGTAGGTAGTGTAGCCCCGTGGAAGAGAACGGATTTGTCAAGATTGAAGTCGCCTGTGTAGAGAATTCTGGTTCCCTCCACATCCACGATGAAAGCCAAGCTTCCGGGAATGTGTCTTGCCTCAATCGGGGTGACAACAATCCCTCCTGCTAATTCGCTTGCTGTCCCCGTTTCTAGTTGTACGTAGTTTCTCTTGACTTTGTCTATGTTCGTCCGATTGAACCACGAGACCATGTCATACTTATCATTGCGTCTTGGCGGAAGTGGAGTCCCTACCTTGAGGGCATCCTCAAGAAGAGTCATCGAGACTGCCCCTGTGACCCCGCTTGCACACCACTTCCCCGAATAGTGCTCATAGAGTGCAGGAAGTCCTCCAACGTGATCAAGATGTGAGTGTGTGATAAGCACAGAGTCGATCATCTCAAGTTCAGGAACCCATTCAGGGATTCTCTGGTTAGCAACTGAAAGGCCGTAATCAAGGAGGATGGCACTGGTATCGGTCCTCACCAAGATGCCACTTCTGCCAATTTCTGGCCCACCAAGGAATATTATCTCTACTTGCTTGGTCTTTCTAGAATACGCAATTGACGACATCAGTTCTACTCGCAGTTTCTGTGGAATCATCTCAAAGAGGACGGGTTCAACTGCTTCAGGAGGAGGTGGCGAATCAAGATCTTGCAGGCGGATGGGCAGTACTCTACCTTCAGCACTCATGAATTCCCTCTTCTTATAGACTCTCTGAATGACAGCATATGCCTCTGAAACACCTGTGTCTGGGCCAATCTTCTCTTGTGCTTCTTGATTGACTCTCTTTCGGAATATACCTAGAATCCTAGATGACAGCACGTCAGGCAGCCAGCTTCGAGTTGCCTTATAGACATCCAAGTATTCCTTGCCCCGCAGAGCCTCCTCCAAGTACTCCGGATATCTGCGGATGGAATCTGTGAGTCTGAAGTCATCAGATTCCAGGGCTGTTCCCAGATTCAAGCCAAGTTCTGTGGCAGGTTCTTTGAAATCCTCCGGCATACAGTAGGGAGATCCCAAGAACGCAATCCATTCTCTTAGACAAGTCATTGCCTGCCTCGCGTCCTTTCCAGATGCGATTTCGATGAGAAGAAGGGCCCTCTTCAGAAGCGTATCTACGCCTTGATGAGGGAGCTTCCCGAGAGAGTATCGGTATACATATCGAAGGTCTTCCTCATCGAAATTTCCGAAGATATAACCATAGCAACACATTGCCAGTGCATCGAGATATTCCTGCAACGATAATCCGTCTACCTCGCTCAGAAAGATTTTGCGTAAGGTTTCTCTCACCTTCTCACCATGTTCTAATCCCTCGATATCCTGATCGATGGCTTCTCTGGCCTGTAAGACTGCAATTTCCATGCTTCGTTTCAATGGCCCCTCCAAGTCTGAAACAGCAGATCCTCCTTCGGATGAAGAATGTGCCGAGACCCGGGAGAAGAAATCCTGAATCACTTTTGTGGAGGCATCTTCCCGGAGTTGTTCTATTAGTGTCATGGTTTATCATCTACTAGGATTGGCGCTCGATTGGCTTGACAGCCATAAATAGTCCTCGTCTGCTGTCGCGGAGTGACAGGTGCTTCTTGACCAGTCCTTCAGCCATCAGGATGGAGAGAGCATGTCTTACTGTTCTCGCAGATAGCATGGTTTCCTCTGTAATCTGTCTGGCTGTCAGTTTTTCATGGTATTCCAGCACTTTGAGTACGAGCTTCGCACTGGGAGGTAGATCTTGAGCAAGATCCTCAAGGATGTCTGTTTTCTTTTGCAGCTTGCCGCGTAGAGCGGCAATTCTCTCTTCAGTAAGTTTCACGAATATTGCATCGCTATCTGCTCTTCTAGCAATGATCGGGCCAGAGTTCACGTTATGCCTCAGCTGCCCATCTAGTATAGCCTCTACCATGACCGGGCTGGTCAGGTTGCGAATCTCGACTACTACATTGTCTGATACAATAAGTGGTCTTCTTGCTGGATTTGTGCTGTTCACCGGTATCACAGAGAGAACAGAGGCAGGAGATAGCACTATGGGACCACCTGTACTCAAGGAGTAGGCTGTACTCCCGGTAGGAGTGGCTATGATAAGGCCGTCACTACCGTCTTTCCAGAATTCCTCTCCATCGAGATTCAGTGAATACCTAATCAGTGTAGCATTACGTTTCGCGAAGATGGCCACCTCATTGAGTACGGATGGAAATACCCTATCGCCAACAGTGATTGAAAGCCGAGAACGATGATCTTCAGTCCACTCGCCAGCAATCAAGTCTTCGACGGCAAGTTCGAAATTGCCTGTTGTAACGTCAAAGAAGAAGTCTGGCTGCCCTCGCGAAGAAATGGGCAGAATCGGGATTGGGGAGTCGCCCATCTTCAGTAGCGTGTTAAGGACTGTTCGGTCAGAGCCAACGATAGCCAGGATATCCGCATCTATCTCATCAAGCTGTGTACCCGACGAACCTAAGGCTTCTGCCAGCGCATATTCCAGAATGACGTCGGCCCCCTCCTGATTCAACAGGTACAGGACTGACTTGGCGTCCTGAATCATGCTTGACTCATTCCCGGAAATCAAACCAATCTTCGTGTTTCATTCCTCCCAGACGGGGCCGTGTCTTGACGTTTGAGTTTACCCTCTTAAATTGAGTGCCAAATTGTAAGAGTGATTACACTCACACTCTTGGGCAATTATTGCCGAGGCTTCATTGATGGGTCAATTATTGCCGGTTGAGATTTTGTTAAAATACCCCCTTTGATGCTTAATTATGACGGATTTGACCAAGGATGAAACTCAACGAACTTCAGAAACGCATTGTCGAAATGAAAGCAAAGCGTAATGCACTCATCCTAGCTCACAATTATCAAACGCTTGAAGTGCAACAGATAGCAGATTTCGTTGGTGATTCACTGCAGCTCGCTAGGAAATCATCAGAGATTGAGGGCTTTGATATGGTCATCTTTGCAGGGGTACGATTTATGGCAGAAATGTCGGCTGTCTTGACGGACATCCCGGTCTACATCCCGGATTCAGATGCTCTTTGCCCCTTGGCTGCTTGGATCCATCCTGAGAAGATTCGTTCACGACGGAGAGAGTATCCTGATGCTCCAGTAGTAGTCTATGTCAACACGACTGCAGAGACCAAGGCCGAATGTGACGTCATATGCACTTCCAGCAATGCCGTCGAGGTCATCGAATCTCTTGGTGCTTCACAGGTTCTCTTCGGTCCAGACAGGAATCTAGCTGAGTATGTTCGGAGGCAGACTGACTGTGAAATTGTAGACATAGAACCTCGCGGGAGCTGCTATGTTCACCTCCAATTCGTGCCAGACGATATCACTCGACTGAAGGACGAGCATCCTGATGCTATTGCTATTGCCCATCCGGAATGTCCTCCGGAGGTTCAAGACGTATCGGATATTGTTGGTTCGACGGGGAAAATGGTTCAGGTTGTTGCTGAGTCTTCAGCCCGAAAGTTCATCATAGCCACTGAGTTAGGCTTAGTAGAGCAGCTTCAGGCTGATCATCCTGACAAGATAATCATGGCTGCAAAGCCGACTGCAGTATGTAGGACTATGAAGAGGATTACTCTTGAGAAGATTCTTCATGTCTTAGAAGACTTGCCTTCCGATTATCGAGTGACGGTTCCGAGTCACATGACTGATCATATACGCCGTGTGTTAGAGAAGATGAACCGCCTCAAGGCACGCGAAGAGGCAGAAACTGCCACTGCTTCCCATTAGTCTGAATCGAACCAGATTGCATCAATCGTCTGGAGCTCCATCTCGATATCGCGATAGGTTGCTCCTCGAATTCAAGCGATGGAATCTCCGAGAACGGACTAGGCCAATTTACACAACCGACCACTTAGAATTCTATTCTGGAAATGAAGTATTCCGGTGTCCTGAGTGTGTATCAGACGGGCGAGCTAGTTCTCTTCTCGAAGTCTGATTACATCAAGCAGCTCAGATAGTTCTTCAATTACGGGCCCGTTATGTCCCGCCTGTCTGAAATCATCCTCAGAAAACATCCCGGCAACCGCCACGAAGGAGCAGTATCCCTCTGCTCTCTCATAGTCCTTGATAGAATCTCCAGCAAAGACAATGCTTGACATCTTGATGTTGTGGTGGTCTTGCACATACTTGAAATGGTCTTTACCCTTTTCGAACCCGGGCCTGTATCCCAATATCTCATCGAAGAAGTTCTTTAGGTTCCTTCTGTCGAAATACTTCTCAATCGTTGACTGAAAAGTCGACGAGGAAACGAAGACTGAAAAACCCCTGTCGTTAAGCGTGGCGAGCGTCCTGACCGTGTCAGGGAAGAGTCTCTGGTCATAGATGCAGTCTATCTTAAGTTTCTCAAACTCATCGATAGCACGCTCATTCTCAGTTCTGTCAGGGAAGTTGATTTGTATCTGCTGTTCGAATGGTAATCCTGTTGTAGTCCTGTATCTCTTGGTGGCTTCTTCGCTGGTGATGTCGTAGTACTTCATCATGGTTCTGACACCAATTCTCTCCAAAAAGGGCATGCTGTCTGCTAGCGTTCCGTCAAAGTCAAGGATGACTGCAGTGCACGGGATTGGCTCTTTCATGTTCATCGCCTAGGCCTTTCAATGACTCAGATAGTTCTTCTAAACACTTTTGGTCGTACAAGGTTGACCCAGAATACAGGTTTGGTATCTTGCCACGTCCTTCAGAAGACTGCTGAACTCAACACGATGTGTCCTCTCCGCGTTGATGTCTCTTGTAGTCTTCTATACATCTGTTGATCGATACATATGCATCTTTGAGTTGCTTGAATTTCTTGACCTCTGTGTGAACACCCTCGTAGACCTTATAGAAGCGGTAGAACTGCGCGACTTCATTGATCTGACTCTTGGGGAGGTCAAGAATGCTGTTCACTTCACGATAATAGGGGTCGTTGACGTGTACTGCAATGATTTTGTCATCAATGCGTCCAGCGTCTTCCATTTCCATCATTCCAATGGGTCTGGCATGCACAAGGCAGGAGGTGAACGTTGGTTCCTTAATCAGCAAGACAACATCCAGAGGGTCTCCATCACAGTCAAGAGACTGCGGCATGAAACCATAATCGAACGGCGCAAAGGTATAAAGGACTCTGTCCACATGAAAGCAGTTGTACTCTACATTGTACTCGAGTTTGTTCTTGCTAGCTCTGGTCATCTCGATTATGACGTATATCTCACTTGGAGGATCTGGTCCAGGAGGTATGTCGTGAAGGTAGTTCGTCATCAGTCTCTGCCTAATGCTCTCGATAGTGTCCCTTCTAATGAGGTTTGCCACTTGGCATTCGCTTGCTGGAATAGGTATCCTCAGCAAGGGTTTTTTACGGACTGTTATTCCCTATTCTACGGAGTGATTCACATATTGCCAGACATCAATGAATCAGCTGAAGACAGACCTGAACCTGAAGACGATACTCTCGACATCGGCTCGCTATTCAGGGGGACAGCTACAGTCACATTCATGGTCGAGGTTGTCACGGCCATCATGATGCTCGGTTCGGGTGTCGCTTTCGTAGTAAGTAACTCGGGCTTCTTGGACTTTCTAGAGGATGATGTGTTGATCTTCCTATTCCTACTAGGCTCCATGATTACGCTATTCTTCTTCTTGGGGACAATTGGTTTCTTTGTCAGGGTCAACAGGAAGCTGGGCCGCACAGTTTTCTGGGAGGGTGTGGGTCAAGTGGATCTATCTAAACCACGCGTCAAGACAGTCGTGCTCATCTACGGGCTTGCTGTAGGTCTTGTTCTCGTAATGGGCATGTATGGTTACTGGTTGGTATGGAAGTACTTCTTTGAAGCAATGGCGGCCACCTCTTTGAGTGTATTCGGTTTTGGAATATCTCTTGGTGGATTCATGCTCGCATTCCTTGTGCAGATGGTTGTGATTGCCGTGGGTAGAACCGCCTCGAATGTTGTGAGAACCGTCCTCGCGGAGGACAGCTAAGAAACCGATATGTGTAGCGGATCATTGATGTGAACCTAGCCGCCACCGTTGCAGTACTCCATCCAGACAGATATCCGAAGACTACTGATAGCATAGCATCCTGCCTATTCACGCATCTCAAGGCTGTACACATTCGAGTGATGCGCTTCTGTTCATGCGCGAACGGGTTACTATGAAACTCAGAGGAAACCTAGAAATGGTGTGACTCGCCTAGTATCTGAGTCTTGACAATCTCGGACATCACCAAGAACTCGCTCGGCTCTTCCTTCTCTTGGTGTTTCAGGGCGACGATGTCATCTCCAACTTCAGCGACCAAGGCTTCTGCTAGTATGACCATTGCGTGTCCAAAGAATCGAAGCTTCTTTCCGGTATCCTTGCTCCATCTGAGGACTGATTCCAGCGATCGCAAATTGCTCTCATTCATGGTATGCCATTGAATTCCAATCGCAATAACGGTTTCCAATTCGATTTCCGGGTTCGAGCTGATGGCCCGTTGATTGTCATCTAGCCCAGATGATACGGCAAGACCTCATCGTTAGTGCTTTGGCGCTTGGGCTATACACCCTCAAGAGAAACTTGGTGTCAGATTCTGTCTTGGGATTGTTGCAGTGTTCAGCATGTTGCGTCAGACTGGGTATCCGAGGTGCTTCTAGACGTGAGGTCGCTTACCGAGAATTGTGATCTTGGTTATCTCGTCAAGACGTAAGAACTCGTCAGGTTTGTCATCTTTGTTGTGCAGTATTGCAACAACATCGTCACCAATATATGCAACTCTTCCTTCTGATAGAGTCTTAGAGTCGCGCCCATACAGTTTGAGGTCGATTTCCTCCTTGGACGCCCAGATTAAGACTGCTCTAAGATTCGGTAGTTTATCTGGTTGGTTCATGATATCAATAGAAGCTGTCAATGCAGATAAGGTTAGACCTCTCGCAATTCTACGAAGAAGAAGAGGTATGAGGTATTTCCCGGATGAGAAACACCTCAGCTATCTTATAGCGTTCCTAGATGATGTCGAGCTTCTTGCCGACTTTCTCATAGGCATTGAGCGCCTTGTCCAGGTGCTCTTTTGTGAGGCCGCTGTTCATCATGTTTCTGATGCGAGCTTTATCTCGGGCAACCATCGGAAACACAATGGGGAGCGCTAATATTCCCTCATCATATAGGCCGCTGCTAAGCTCGTTGGCCTTGGAACTCTCTCCTACCATTGCAGGCAGAATTGGGGTCTGACTGAAGCCAGTATCATAGCCAAGCTCTTGAAGTCCTTTCTTGAAGTACTCGCGATTGTTCCACAGCGTCTTAACATGCTGCTCTTCTGTTTCAAGAATATCGATTGCAGCAATGCACGCGGCAGCCGTGGCTGGTGGATGTGAAGCACTGAGAAGCCAGGAACGGCTCTTGTTGAGTGCATACTTGACCATGTGGTCGCTTCCAGACACATGACCGCCCATAACTCCGAAGGCCTTTGAGAAAGTTCCCATCTCAAAATGAACATCCTTGTGAGTGAGGCCAAAGTGTGATACAATCCCTCTTCCGCCCTCACCAAGGACTGCCTCACCATGGGCATCGTCCACGTAGATCATGGCTCCGTGCTCCTTACCAAGCTTCACTATCTCATCGAGAGGTGCGATGTCTCCGTCCATGCTGAACACACCATCGGTAATAATCAGCATTCGCCGTGGATCATCCTTCTCGACTTCGTCCAGAACTCTTTCAAGGTCCGCCATGTCACTGTGTTTATACACGAACCGCTTGGCCTTTGTCAGTCGTACGCCATCAATAATACTTCCATGATTCAGCTCATCAGATATGATGGCATCTTCTTTGTCAACAAGCTGAGGAATAAGCCCCTCGTTGGCTGTGAAGCCTGCTGAATAGGTCAGTGAGGCTTCGGCACCTTTGAAATTGGCAAGTCTTCTCTCGAGTTCCAAATGTAGGTCCATGGTACCTGCGATTGCTCGCACAGAACCCGAGCCAACACCGTGAGTTCTGATAGCCTCTAAAGCTGCTTCCCTAAGTTTCGGATGATTGGCAAGATTGAGGTAGTTGTTGCTGCAGAGCATTATGACCTCTACACCGTCTACCTTGGATATCGGCTCACTTGGGCCCTGCAGTTCTCTAATCTCCCAATTAAGGTCCTGCTCAACTAGACTCTCATATTCATCTTTCATCCATTTCGTTGGGTCTCTCTTAGCCATTATCTTCACCGTTATAGTGACGTTACTATTACGAGACAGTATTGCGTCGTATCTGCCTCGGGCTCAATATGCTAGCTATTTATGGGCTTCGTTCGGTGACTAATCGGCTTGTTGTTTTCTTATGGAATCTCTCTTTGGAGTAGAAAGACATGGTGCGGCGTGGTCTCTTTGTTCTGGCGTTACCCAGTTCCGAGAAAAGCCGAATCTCAGACAGGATTAGTCGCTCAAGAGATCCTGAGCCTCGGAGATCCAAGCCTTGACTCTCTTAATCTTGAACTCGTACCCTTCAGGAATTGTTACATGCCCGAGTTGCACAGCATCGTTGATGCGTCCAAGCAATGATTGAGGATTCGCCGAGGCCAATTCTTTGAGGTCTATAATGCCCCCACCGTATACGATTGCCTCAGCATCTTCTTGCGACACCGATAGGAGCCAACAGAACCTGCTGACTGCAATCCATATCTGTGCCTCCTCCAGACTCACATTACAGACATTTGCAACCTCGTCAGCCATGCTGCTCAGGAGATCTGCCAAGTTCTTGATACCTGCATCACGGAGTTTCTTCCCATACTTGGGGCCGATTCCCTCGACTGTTTCAACAGGTAGTTCAACAAGCTCGGCACGAGGTTGCTCAACTTGTGGGACATAGGATTCGGTGACATCCTCGGAAACGGCCATGACCTTAGCGGATGAGGCCACTGCCCCCTCAACTCTTTCTTCTCTTGAGCACACAATGCCAATGAGCCCAAAGATAGATAGCATGGTAAGAATCCCGTTTCTACTTGCTAGACTGTAACACAATACTAATGCTACCAGAGGTAGTGTGCGAACCCTGCTGTCTCGGATGATGGTCATATCTGCAATCTCGCTCCCTTCTGATTGGTTGATTTTGCTAGGTCCTTGCTGAATAATGAATCTTGCTGAGGTCTCTGGCGGAGCGATCAGACGCCATTCTCGTCGACAGATAGGATCTCCCCTCTTCTCCCTTCATTGCGTTTTACTGCAATGTACATGGGAAGAACAGAGAGTGGGTACAGACTCATCGCGATTGGGAAGAAAAAGACCCCGAATGGCACGATTCCGCTGAAGATTCCTGCAGATAACATCAGGGAGGTCAAGAGTGTACCTGTCTGACGTGGAAATGTCCACATTATGCGATTCACCGCCCAAGAGCGCCCTCTTCTTGAGCTCGTGATTTCGCCCATAAATAACGAGTGCGTGGCCGGTCTCGCCATGTTAGCAACAGCCATCCTAATGACATAGAAGATGACCATTACGAAGAAGTATGGTGCATATACCATCCCTACTGTTAGAATGGGCGCCATAAGGTACAGTAGGAACACAAGTCGTAGCTTTCCTATTCTCTCACTGGAAAAACCAACAAATAGGGTGCCGGTCGTGAGAAGCAGATTTGAGATTGTGGGCACGCTTCCTAGTATTAGCGGATTAGTTGTGAATGCCTTGTTAATCCAGGGAATGAGATAGGGGACGACCATGCCCGAGGCCAGCCCCATGATCAGGCTATTAACCCCAAACAGGAGAGAGGTCTTTGCATCATTCTCTGTGGGGTCCTCAAGGCTCTCCAGTCTGGGCAATTCTTCATTTGCGGGAGGAGCTTCCATGACATAGTTCTGCTCCAACCATCTCTCAGTCCGAATCCCGTAGAGGCCAGTCACTACTGTGATTGCTCCCATGATGAAGAAGATGACTGCAAATCGAGTTAGTGCACTGGACACTCCGGGGATGTTGATGGCATCAAGAAACGGAGCTGCAAGGGGATCGAGAATAAAGCCTCCGAGAAAGGGTGCAACAGTACCGGATAGAGTTGCCGCTGCCTGCGTCACTCCATAGGACCTTGTTCTCTCCTCTCCCTTCTCGGTATAATCGGCAACGAGAGAGTCTACCGATGTACTGGTGAATCCAGTTCCTATTCCTGTAAGGGCATACACCATGAGCGACCAGAGTCCACTTGTAAAGGGTAGTGCAAACATACATAGACCGCTTGCGACACTGCCGATGAGTATGGCCTTTCCTCTTCCGGCTCTATCACTGAAGGTCCCTGCAGGAAAGAGAACCGCTGACTGGACGTAGCCGGCCGCAGCCACCATGAGGCCATAGAACGCCTCATCTTGCCCGATGCTGATAGCGAACAATGGAAGAACAACGATGTTGAATGACCAGCCTAGTCGACTCGTAGCCGTGAGAATTGAAAGCCGCGTCATCTTCTCTGCTGAATTCACATCAATGACAGAGCTATCTGGGCTTGAGGGCATCCTATCTCACCTACCTCAAGGGGGTACTGTAGTAGGCGGAGTGGCACATTTACATAAATGATTGGCCTGCGGCCATCTGTTGAGATGCTTGTCGTGATCGGAGTCCCTTCGTCCTACTCTCTTCTCTTGTTTATCTCGTGGAACTGCTTACTCACGAAGAAGAAGAGCAGACTTGTGAATAGGAGGACGGCGATGCTAATCAAAGGAGGCACGGCGAATGACTCTACTCCGAGACCTAGACGGATGAGGATTAATGTATGCGTCAAGGGAGAAAACATCGATACTACTTGTCCGACGAAAGGCAGACTCTCTATGGGGATGAATATCCCGCTGATGAAGAGTAGCGGTATACGGATGAAGTTCATTGGCATCATGATGTTCCCAACACTCTCTGTAGGGATGCTAGCAAACATGATTCCCATAGATGCAAAGGCTATACATGAGAGGAAGATTCCCAACATAAAGAGAATGACATCGACAACCTTGAGTGAGAAGAACAACCATCCCGCAAGAAATGGAATGACTGATACAATCAGGCCAAAGGCCACTCCAGCCAATGACTTCCCCAGAATGACTGAGAACAATGACATTGGGGCTGAGAGATACCTGTCAAAAGTCTTTGTTCTCCGCTCAAGTGGTATGACAACCGGTCCTACAGTTGAGGCGGCCCAGAATACAGTCTGTGCAAACAGGACCGGTAGCATCTCGGTGATGCTGAGATTTCTCCCCACGGTGAATGTGAAGAACAATGCAAATGGAAACATCACTCCAAACATCAGAGTGGGGGGTGAGAGGTAGTAGACCTTGATGTCTTTCCATCCAATTGCCCATGCTCGCGACGCTTCCTTTCGGATTCTGGCGATGATTGTTGCATCATTCGACAACGACTATTGCCTCCTTTTCTTCATGTTTCCTGTCTGATACTTCCCTCTGTGAACAATCTCTTCTCCCGTCAGTTCCAAGAATACGTCCTCAAGGGTGGGTCCAAGGGTGTTCACACTTAGCAGCTTCATTCCATTTTGCTTCGCTAGTTCGAAGATGCTCGTAAGGGTTTCAGGTGGAGTCAGGGTGAATAGTCTGAACTTATCTCCCCGTTTCTGGACTTCCCTTACACCTTCAAGATCTGTTAACGTCGAAGAGAGCGAATCGTTTACCCTATCAAAGGCGACCTCTATTGAGTGCATCTTCTCCATTGCCTGTTTCAACTTCTCAGGGGGTCCGATGGTTCCTATTCGGCCTTGGTTGATGATTGCAATTCTGCTACAGAGTTCATTTGCTTCTTGCATATTATGTGTGGTCAGAAAGATAGTCGTGCCATTCTCATTGAGTTCGCGCACAAGTCCTCGAATCGTTCTCACGCTTTGAACATCAAGGGCTGTAGTGGGCTCGTCGAGAAACAGAACTTGAGCGTCGTTGATCAGAGCCATTGCAATAGTGAGGCGTCGTTTCATACCCCCAGAGAACTCGCGTACGTTATCATCTCTGACTTCCTGCAGACCGAACATCTCCAGCAGTTCCCCAGCCCTCTCCTCACGTCTGTGTCTGTCGAGTCCGTAGAGTTTGGCTGTGAATATGAGATTGTCCCAAGCACTGAGGTCGTTGTACACGTTGGACAGGTCCGTGACGACACCCATTATCTCTTTGGCAGCGAAGGCCTCATGCTGGATATCATGACCCATGATTCTTGCTGTTCCATCAGTAGGAGTAGAGATGCCAGTCAGCATGCGGGTCGTCGTCGTCTTCCCTGCTCCGTTGGGGCCTAGGAACCCAAAGACCTCACCTTGTTGCACCTCGAAACTGATATGATCCACAGCCGTGAAATCTCCAAACTTCTTCGTGAGGTCCTTAACAGAGATGGCGGATGTCATGATTCTTCCAGATAGACACCATCTGATAAACCCGGTGCTTCCAGAGGTTAGAAACTTCAAGGCAACAGATTCATAATCCTTCTCCGAATACCGTTATGTACCCACTGGAGGTTGCGCGACCATGGAGGAAAGCACTCAATTCGACAAAGAGATGTATCTTGACATTTTGCAGAATGACCTTCCCATGAAACGGTATGTTTCCAGAGGAGATACGCCTGACGGAGTGGACATCCGGGGACCACATGAAGAGGCAGACCGATCGATTGCTAGGGCTATCCGTTTCACGAAGAGCGATGGGACCCCTCGGTTTCAACCGGTGCTCGGCAGTGCAGGGATGGGAAAGACACACTTCTTCTGGGTGTTGAAGGAACGAGAAGTGGATCCCAAGTTTGGTCCTTACACCACCATCTACGTTCCCTCTCCACCGAGTCCAGCACGCGTACCTTTGCACTTCCACGCCTGCATCGTTGACGAGGCGGGGGATGAGTTGTTTGCGAGTGCCGGAAGAATGTTAGTCGCCCGTTTTGGCGATGGTTCCGATAACGGCAGTCAAGATATCGACCATATAATGGACCGCGCCTTGGAAGAGTATCCCGGTATCAGCTCAGATGCAGTCAAAGTGTTACTTCATTATCAGCTAGATCCAAAGCGAAGGGTGCTTGCCAGAAGATGGCTTCTTGGAGACGCGTTGAGTCAAGAAGAGATTGATAGCCTAGATGTCCATACTGTGCTAGAGGATGATGATGTCACATTAGCAACAATCAAGGTCTTATCGGAGGGGGCACAGGAGCCGCTTACACTATTCATAGACGAGATGGAGGGGCCTTACAATACACATGGAGATCACGGTGAGAGGCAGTTCCTTGAGGTCATGAAACGGTTATACAATGAATCAAAGAACATCGTAATTGTGGCGTCTTGCTTGACTGAAATCTGGCCCAGAATCTACGAGCTAGCTGATGCTCCAATGAAGTCCCGTATGGAAGAGCCTGTGGAATTACGCCACTTCACCAAGAACGACGTGGCCGGATTCGTGGCCCGCACCATGAACAGGTATTGGGAAGAGAAGAACGTTGACCCTCCACCCAATCCACTATTCCCACTCTCAGAGGAGGATATTGACACTGCATTCACCAAATCTAGGGGTGTTCCCCGTGAGGCGATAAGGCACATCATCAATCGTCTCGATGGGATTCTGCTCGGCCGGGAAGAAACAGCTGTTGAAGAACAGGACGATTACGTTGTCAAGTTGACTCCGAATGTGGTCATCGGTGCCATTGTGAAAGCTATCCTCATCGCTGGCCTGAAGATGGATGTTGAGGTGCGACTGCATACTGCATCAGGCGGCGAGAAATCCCAAACATCGGCCACTGTCGTCCTGCACCGGGACGGAGATGAGCATAGGGTGTCAATTGATGTGCCAAATGTCAAAGACTGGAATCGAAGCGGTGGTGTGGCTGCCTACTACTCCGCAAAGAGACTCCAGAGTGCTCTTGATGAAGGCGAGGCTGAGATTGCTGTTATCGCCATCCCTGAGGAGTCGCGTGGTGCCAAATTCGAGTCTATCAGTGCCTCACTGGGTAGAAGGTTGTTCAAGCTTCGCTTGAATGAGACCACTGCGAAACAACTGGTTGAGATGACGAACCGGGCAAGTCTCAGTGAAGCACGAAAGGCTGTGTTTCTGGATTTGATTGGCAGTGTCTTTGGTCCATCTGAAGCGATGTGAATCTCTACCGACGTCATTGCCCCTCTCAATCGAGGATTTCCTCACCGTTTGCCTCGGGTGATTCTGTTTCATCTTCCTCTTCCTTGCATGCAATCTCAGGCACTACGAGGATGAGGATGAAGATGAGCACTATCGTGATCTGACCAAGAGGTTCTTTCAGCCAAAGGCTCACATGGCCAATCTGTGGAATGATGAGAACAACCTCTCCTACGATATCATCGATGGTTCGATTTCCGGGATCCCTCTGCGAATTTGCATCCCCTCTCGTGTAATAGAAGAAGACGCCATCTATCTCCTCAATCTCTACGACGCGATGCACAATGGGATTTGGGTTCCAGTCGTCCTGATAAACAACTATATCGCCGACCTGTATCCCCTCTTCGGTTCTGCCTTGGAGGACAAGAAGGTCTCCGACATTGATTGACGGAACCATAGACTCACTTGTTACCACAACAAGCGGTGTGGTCGTGCCCATTGCAGCCATGAAGACACCATAACCACCCAGTGTAACACCTACAACAAGGATTAGGAGAATGCCTGTCTTCACCATCTCGGACCTGTTGTCCCAGTCAAGGGCTTTGCGGGTACGTTCCATGGCTCTACGCTCGATACCTGGGGACTTTGGTCGGCTAATAAGGCTTCTGAGAATTGGGGCTCTGTAGAAAAAGTCAACGGGACTAGGGTCGCGATGACCATGATCATCATCAGTTTGCTAGCATAATGTTCACATCCGGACATTCTGGAACAAGGACAGGACTCGCTCCCACACCTGATGTGAATTATTCTACAGAGCCGAGAATTGGCCCACAACAAAAGCTTAAATTTGTGCCTCTGGGCCTTTTCTCTTCCAAGAGGCACCCCACCATGAGCAGCATCTGGGTCAGAACATGGAAGAGCACACCGAAAATCGACTGCGGTCTATGTGGGCGGAATACCTGCTCGAGTTTCTCGCGGGCGGTTCTTGTGGGCGACTTGGAAGTTGCGGCATGCCCCATCCTAGGTCTACCTGAGTTCGCAGATGACAGGGAGGAGTTGGAAACCAATCGCGCGGGAAGAATGGAGGCGCGTCCTAGAATCGCACCCGACCGACCAAAGGGTGGCGTCTTGTATACAAGACCCTGCAAGGACACGGATAAGCGTCTCATGGCTGAGCTCAGAGTCTACAATGGGATAGAGCTTGGTGAACCCGTTCGCTTCCAACAGTTCGACCCTCTTATTCTCTGTGACCTGTTAGAATGCTTAGAAGTTCCCTTTGAAGACGTGAAGTGTAGTCGTGAACTGGGGTATGGGCGGATCAAGGCTTCTGAGATGAGTATCACCGTGCTGCAGGACGGCCGTGTGAATATTCGTAGAGTCGAGAACAAGGAATCAGTCTCTGAGATATTTCAGAGGATTGAGAGTGTCATACTCGGTGCAGTTGTATGCGAGTGTTGTGGATGTGATTTGCTTTCAATACTTGCAGGATGTAGGACACGAGATATTGACCCAGACCATCCTGTACTCTGTGCTGGAAGCAGTTTCTCTCTACACGAAGACATTGTTCGTCATCCGCTCACGAGAGGAGGCTTTGAGGCGGCTTTAGGCAACAGCGCCTTAACGACCATAGCCACAATAGACTCGCTTCACGACCTGTTGCTTCGGGAAATCGGGCAGCTTGCCGACGATGGTTCTTCGACAAGAGCCGAGGAGCCGGATATGGAAGAAGCCAGATGCACGGTTGCTAGGTTGATGCAGAGCCATGATGCTCGCGGCAACGAAACTATTGTGCTTAAAGCTCTCTCGATTCTTAGAGCAACTCTTGCTGCATTGGATAGCGTCGACGATGTTGCGCGTCTGCAAGATCAGCTTGATGAAGATGGCTATCGCTTGATCCAGTCCCATATTGAAAGTACAAAGACCGGTCTGCTCACTGAAGTAGTACCTGATACTGAGAACTCTAGCCTCCTGCTTTCCTATGCCCATCTGAACAAGGTGAACAGTGCTGTTCGACTCTTGAAAAGATGGGACCATTCATAGTGGAGATAGAGGCTTCGGCTTGCACGATGTGTTACCTCACATCTTAAAAGCGAGCCGGCGAGTTGTGCATTGTAGGGAATTTGAAATGAGAGTTGTAAAGATACGCTCGGAAGGGCTCTCGCATCTCTCCTATTTCGTACATTCTGGGAATGATGCATTTGTAATTGACCCCCGAAGGGACATTGACGTTTACGTGAAGTTAGCTGAGGAGAATGACTGCGAAATCAAGCACATCTTCGAGACCCACAGAAATGAGGACTATGTCATTGGCTCATTGGAACTGAAGAATCGAATGCCCTCTGCACGGATCGGACACAGTGATGCCATCAATTTCGAGTTCGGTGACGATTCTATACACGATGGTGAACTCATTGCGATAGGGGCCATGCAAGTCACCTGCATAAACACACCAGGTCACACCCCCGACAGTATGTGTTATGCGGTTGCTGATGAATCTGTGAGCACTGATCCGATTGTTGTATTCACAGGGGATACACTGTTCGTTAACGAAGTCGGACGAACGGACCTTGTAGACCCAGACAGAACCGGTGAGTTTGCCGAAGTATTGTATGATAGTCTTCATGAGAAGGTCTTGCCACTCGGAGATCATGTTATCATCCATCCTGCTCACGGAGCGGGATCTGTCTGTGGTGGGGACATCGGTGAACGCGAGTTCTCCACAATTGGATATGAACAACGAAATAACAAGTGGCTGTCAATGGACCGAAGCGAGTTTGTACAGGAAAAGCTCGAGCAGAAGCTCATATTGTCACCTTACTTCAAGCACTGTGAGAAACTGAACACCATTGGCCCTCCCCTTCTTACTGGTAGAGATCCTGTTCAAACACTTGATGTTGACACATTTGAAGAGATGAGGAACCAGCCGAAGCACGTAGTCATTGATACGCGTGAGCCTGGAACGTTTCTTGAAGGACACATCCCTGACTCAATCAGCAGCTTTCTAGGAGCCATGGGGATGATTGCTGGATGGGTCTTCAATCCCGATGAAACATTTTTGCTAGTGCTTCGTAACCCGGCAGACATGGAAGAAGCAAGAAGCTACTTGGTCCGCGTTGGTTATGATAATGTATTGGGTTATCTTGCAAGGGGATTCGAGGGCTGGAAGCAAGCTGGCAATGTAGCAAGTTCAATGAAGAACTACGGAACCCATGAGCTGAATGAGCGTCTAGATAGAGGCGGAGTTCAGATCGTGGACGTGCGGCAGCCTCATGAGTATCATCGGGGTACTATGAAGGAGTCCCACTTCATCCCCCTTACGTCAATAGACGAGAAGATGGGCTCTCTTAGGAAGAATAAAGAAATCGTTACGATTTGCCCATCTGGAATTCGAAGCACCACAGCAGCGAGCATCCTCAAGAAGAATGGTTTTGAGAAAGTTGGTGTGCCTGTCGAAGGCCTAAAATCTTGGCGGGAGGCAGGACTCCCTCTAGAGAAGGACTAAGCATGTTCTGGCAACGCAAGACCGGTCGCTCTGATATCATTGCGCAGAATGGAGCAGTTGCGACTTCCCAGCCGCTTGCCACACAGGCCGGGGTAGAGATTCTGAAGAAGGGAGGCAATGCTATCGACGCTGCCATAGCTGCAGCAGCTGTCCTCGATGTTGTTGAGCCGTTTTCGACTGGATGCGGTGGAGATGCGTTTGCACTCGTCCATCTGACGGGTTCGACTAGACCAATTGGCTACAACGGCTCAGGGCGTTCTGGTTCGTTGGTGGCTCTGTCTGACCTACGTGAGCGCGGATGGGAAGCCATGCCGACTCGGGGTGGACCAACTGTCACGGTCCCCGGAGCTATGCATCTCTGGCATACTCTTGTTGATGCCCATGGACGACTTGAGTTCTCAGATGTTCTTTCTCCAGCAATCAGATACGCAGAAGAGGGATTCCCGGTGTCTCCTGTCATTTCCGAGGTTTGGGGTTTTGTGACTGGTGTTCTCAGGAGCGAATACGCCCGGGAGGTCTTTACCGTAGAGGGGGCTCCTCCCCGAAGAGGTCAGCTCATGAAGAACCCTGACCTTGCAGATGTCTTCAGAGGTGTCGGTAGGGACGGGCTTGAGTATTTCTACGAGGGGGAGGTAGCCAGACGGATTGTTGAAACAGTACAGGATGATGGAGGCTTTCTGACTCCCGAGGATATGAAGGTGCATTCTACAACGGTTACCGAGCCCATCTCCTTGAGTTACCACGGGCATGATGTATATGAGCATCCTCCCAATGGCCAAGGTTTCGCTGCTCTGATTATGCTGGGACTAATGGAGGAGCTTGAATCATCAACTGAACCTACAATGAGCGCTGAACGGTACCACCTGATGATTGAGGCCAAGAAGCTCGCTTATGCGGACCTCTATGCCCACAATGCGGATCCCGATTTCTATGACGCACCACTGGAGACTTTCCTCTCACGAGAGTATTTGCAGAAGCGTGCTCATATGGTAGACAGGGATGCAGCCATGAAACTCCCAGACTCGGGTCTGGGCTATGATTGCGATACTGTCTATCTGGCCGCAGCTGACAGGGACGGGAACGCGATCAGTTTCATCAACAGCCTTTACATGGGCTTTGGAAGCGGGTTGGTTGTACCTGGAACTGGAATCAAGCTCCAAAACCGAGGTAGCCTTTTCCAATTAGATCCTGAACACCCGAATGCCTATGCTCCTAACAAGAGACCGTTCCACACAATCATTCCAGGGGCTGTATACAGAAACAAAAAGGTGGAAGGTGTTTTCGGCATTATGGGCGGTCCACATCAGGCGCAAGCACATGCTCAGTTCATCAGTAACATGATAGACTACGAGATGAGTCCTCAAGAGGCCCTTGACTATCCAAGGTTTCATCACGATCAAGAATCTAATACTGTAGCTTTAGAGAACGGTGTTCCACCACATATCCAGGGTGATCTTCGAAAACTCGGCCACGTACTTGCCCATGAGACCTCCTTCGGTTTCGGAGGGGGGCAGGCAATCTTCAAGCTAGAAGGTTCATGGATTGCAGGTTCTGATTTCAGGAAGGACGGCCAAGCTGCCGGTTTTTAGTTTCCGTTCCTGATGCATAGACTGAAATCGGCCGGGGTCGATACGCAGAAACGAAAGTCTGGTTCCTAATTGACGCTATGGGTTGTGAGAATTATGGATGAAGAGTCAATCGAATATCGAGAAGAGAGTGACCTGCTTGGCACGCGTCGAATACCGAAAGATGCCTATTGGGGTGTACAGACTCTTCGGGCGACGGAGAACTTCGGGGTTTCACTGATACCGTTGAGTAACTACACTACCCTTGTCCAAGCGCTGGCCATGGTCAAGAAGGCCTGTACGATGGCCAACCAAGCCCTTGGTCACCTGAGAGATGAGTATGCCGATGCCATCATTCAGGCATGCGATGAGATTATTGATGAACAGATGCATGACCAATTCATTGTTGATATGCTTCAGGGAGGGGCAGGTACAAGTACGAATATGAACATGAATGAAGTGCTTGCCTCTCGTGCAAACGAGATACTGGGACATCCGCGGAGCTCCATGAGCCCAGTGTCTGCTAACGACCACGTGAACATGGCCCAGAGTACTAATGATGTCTATCCGACTGCAATCAAGATTGCTGCAATCTTCGGTCTCTCAGACTTGTCATCAGCTTTGGAGCAGTTGATTCTGGCACTGGACGAGAAGGCGCGAGAATGCAGTGACCTACTGAAGCTTGGTCGTACAGAGATGCAGGATGCTGTACCCATCACTCTCGGTCAGGAGTTTTCGGCATGGTCTGCATGTCTGAAGCGCGATCTGCTACGAATCGGCTTGGCGGTAGATGTGCTGGAAAAGCACAATATCGGGGCGACTGCAATAGGCACTTCTCTGAACGCGGATCCTGAATACATCCGAGGAGCGGAGAGGCATCTACGAGATGTAACAGGTCTTGATGGACTCTCGACTGCTGAGAACCTGATTGATGACACTCAGAATAGCGATGAGTTTGTCCATGCATCTGGATTGCTTCGAGTACTTGCCACAAATCTAAGCAAGATATGCAATGATCTAATTCTACTCTCATCCGGTCCTATAGGTGGCTTTCATGAGATCACCCTCCCTGCCGTTCAGCCTGGGAGCTCGATCATGCCTGGTAAAGTCAATCCTGTCATCTGCGAGATGGTCATTCAGTGTGCCTATGAGGTCATTGGTCATGATGCAGTGATATCGTTGGCTGCGCAAGCTGGCCAGCTTGAGTTGAATGCCTATGAACCAGTTATTGCCTACAACTTCTTTCAGGCTGTTAAGCTGCTTCGAAACTCGATGCCCATTCTGACCAACAAGTGCATTAAGGGAATTGAACCCAACAGAGAGGGTCTTGATGTTGTTCACAGGAGCATCGGGCTGGTGACTGCTCTGAATCCTGTTCTAGGTTACAAGGCGGCAACTCGAATTGCTAAGAAGGCTCTTGATACGAAGAAGACCATCCGTGAGATTGTTCTAGAGGAAGGAATTCTCGATGAGAGCTATCTAGATGTTCTTCTGTCCCCTGAACGTATGACATCGCCAGGAATCCCTGGTCACCAACATGCTGTGGAGGCTTCGAAGTATGAGGATGATGAATGAGAGGAGAGATGCGTCTGTGACGATAAACCGAATGAACATTGGGAGGATGGGCTGAGATGGACATGGATGCGGGGCTTCGTGAGAGAGTCACCAAGTTGGTGGAGAATCAGCTCGTGGGAGTTCTTTCCACGACAAGTAAGGGCAAGCCCTATTCATGTCTCGTGAGCTTCAGGTTCACAGAAGACTTGGGATGTGTCATCTTTGCCACAAGACGTGACCGACTGAAGTACAGGATGATGATGGAGAATCATAACGTATGCATGATCTTTGATGATCGTGAGAACCGCCCAGATGATTTTCAGAGAGTCACATCCTTGACTGTTCTTGGCACCGCTGCAGAAACCGAGAACAAAGAGAGAAGGAAGTACATGGATTTCCTGCTAGAGAAGCATCCATATCTCTCCGATTTCGTCCGTTCAGAAGATACTGCCATCATGAAGGTCACTGTAGATTGGCTGTACATCGTGACAGATTTCGAGAGTGTGACCAAGGTCAGAAGTGATTCATTTTAGGAATGAAGGAGATTTGGGTCAGTTGACCACGAGCAGAGCTGGACTGTCTGTACGCACGGCTGCACGAAGTGACTCGCGGTCAACCTTCCCGGTTAGATAACATATTTCATTTGTTATCCTCCGTTTGAGTCAAACAGAGGCCCTAGGCCCCGGTTCTCCACTTCCTCCTTTGCCATGCCACGGGGTCGGATGACAGAACAAGCCATAGAGGTTTGTTAGTCAAAAAATATGGTATGCATACTCGAACATGAATGATTCTGTGTAAGATCTTACACGTCATATAGAAACCGACAAAAGGGGGAACAGTTTACTATCGTTATTGAGAAGTGATAGAGTTGCCAGAAGAAGACGTCAAACGCGGTGGAGATACCGTCTATCGGGTATTATCTCAAGATTTCTATGCAACGGATTTACACATTGAAGAAATCGGAATCAAGCAGCAAGAAGAGTGGAGGTCTAGAAGTCGTCAGTATACAACGGATTCGGAGATAATTGGAAAAGTGGAGACTTCGCAACGAAGTTCTGCTTCGGATTCGATGCCTGACTTGGAGAAAGAGGGGTTTATCGTCCAACGAGAAAAACCTTGGGATGATGCTCCGAATGAGTATTCGAAGAGGCTAGTTCTCAAGCTGTTTACGGACACCGGGAACTGGTATGCGACCATCGAAGAGATGTTGGCGGATGAATATGCCAGGAGTTTCTCTGCAGAGATGCCGTTGGTGTCATTTGCTGTCTTGACCGATGAGAATGAGATTCTCACACGAATCAGTCAGAATCGTCGGGGTCCGGTCGACACTGAGAGTTATTCCTTCTTTATGGTTGGTAACGATGGCCAGTTCCAAGTCTTCAGAATCGAAGGAAAGAGAATCACCATGGGCGACGATTTCCGTGTAGTAATGGCCACAGACGACGCAACTGTGGCTGAGATAGACAGCAAGTTGGCTAACATAGGTGGCGAGTGCACTGTCAAGATACGTGATCCGATTCTGGCAAAGAATGATTGGTTCTGTAGAGTTCTTCAGGCATTCTCAACGACAATCAAGTACAGAAAGGACATCTGGAAGAAAATCTCACGGGGCTTGGAGGTTCTTACGGACAGCAAGGGTACACCTTTGCAAGAGCGGTTCGAAGTCAGCCTGCTTGCGAACCCGCGCCGTCTGACGCTTGAGATAGATGAGTTCGATGATGTCTAAGCTTTGCTGATGATTTCCTGAACTTTGCTGAGAGCATCGCTTACAAAGCCAGTTCTCTCCATTGATTGGAGAGCATCCTTGACTGCTTTGTAATGGAGAATCGCCTCCGCGGTGATTTCTCCCTCCTTGACATCGTCTGCGACTCGAACGACATTCATGAGGTGGGCCTGCCGTGCACGGTCATTGAGCGACCCGATGTCAACGGTCCACCGTCCGAAGTCAGTGACATACTCTAGATTGGCTCTCACCAGATCCAAGTTGTCCTGCGGTGGATCATGCCCAGAGATTATCAGTCTCGCGTCAGCCTGGAGATAGCTGCCAAGCGTTGCCTTGTATTCCTTAATGTTCATCTGATTGATGTATGGGATTGGACTCTCGATGTTGTCTCCAACAAACAGGATACTGTCTCTCTTGTCAAAGCAACTGGCAGAGTCTCGTGTATGCCCGGGCGTGTGAAAGAACTCAACCTCCTCCTCAACGAAATCCAGTTTCTCTTGAAAAGTGACATTGGGAGGAAGCCTGATTACATTCCCTCGCTGATGTTCTGAATTCCTCTCAAGCACTTCGTCCCATTCTTTCATAACTCGTTCCCGACACAACTCGTGACAAATGATCAGTTCCCCCTCGAAATGGCAGTTTCCCCAGATGTGATCGTAGTCTGCATGTGAATTGAAGATGACGACACGTGAGGGTAGATCGTAGTTTTTGGATAGATGTGTCATCACCCTTCTCATTGGGTCAGGGCCACAGAATGTGTCGCAGATAAATAGTGATGACTCTCCTACTATCGCATAGACGTTGCCTATGTATGGGTCATCGAAGGCGAATAGCACACCTCTCTCTGATACGTCTTTCACCTGCACTGTTTTCAGCCTCTGAGAGAATAATACGACGAGGCTTCTAATGAAACCTCTCCCCAAGGTTTCTAGACACGTTTGTGTCTGAAGAGACCTGAGCATGCATAGGTCTCAAGGTCTTTCTTCTCTAACTCATCGAGAATCAGATTCATCCCGATGGAGTCACTGCTCATATGCCCAGCTATGACAACGTAGAGTCCTTCCTTCTCACACGCTTCCTTCAGCTTGTCAGTCAAGTGCATGGTGACTATCGTGCTTACACCTGCTCTGCCGAGTTTGCCTATTGCCTCTGGTCCTGGCGAAGTCCCTCCGGTGAAGAACACAAACTTTTCACCACAGGTCCCTGATTCACTTCCCACCAGAATCTCTGGTCCTGCACCGTACTTCTCAGCCTCTTGATATTCAGGTATCTCTAACAACGCTTCGACCAAGTCACCTAGAGTTGATGGTGCTCTTTTCTTGAGATACTCGTCTAGAAACTGATATCCCAATGAGTCGGCCGGCGTATGCGAACACATGAAGGGCATATCGATGAGTCGCGCGGCATCAATTGTCTGCGTATGGTTGCGTCCCTTGGTCGCGAAATGAACCTCCTTGAGTCTCTTTGCCATGGCAGACTCAGCCTGGGCAATCGGTACCCCGAGCTTCGCCCAGTGGTCAGGCTGCAGCTTCATCACCCAGTCGAGGTGGCTGGTGCCAATCCCGTGGGGGTGATGAGCTAGAACGAGGTCTATCTTGGTTCCCTTGTCACTCATTCGGTCAGCAAGAACAATCTCGCCCGGTGTGATATCGATACCGGCAAGAACACTACCGACCTCCCTATCCTCTGTTCCATAGAGCAACCTACAATCGGTATACGGGTTCCAGACAACATCGGAATCTGCGAGTTCCTTCTTCTTTCCCTCGAGCTTCTCATATTTTCCCTTCGAGTCGTCTAGAATCTCTCTGACCCTATCCTTGCCGCGGGGATCCGCCTTGATACCCATTTCTACAATCATATGGTAAATATCGCCGAGTTTCATGGGTGTGCAAGCGAAGACCGCTGTTTCAAGCTTTCGCATCCAGCATGAAATACTCTGGAGGGGAATAAAAGGAGCAGACTGTGGTTGTGACACAGGTCGCACAAAGGTTTTATTGAACCATGTTACCGGTTGTGATGAGGTGCGCGCCCGATGCCCATTGGGTGGAGAGCAAAAACAGCAATATTCGCAATGGTTCTAATCATAGCATCAGTATGTGTAAATGTGAACGCAATCTACGTCCAGACTCAGTCATGGAGCCAGAGTCAGTCCCTCACAAGGGAAGACAACGGTCATGCATACCTGAGAGTAGACGGAGATGATGGAGTTTATGGTGACCAGCATCTGCTCACTGTAGATGAAGATGTTGACTATATCAGGTATGACTACGGCCAATCCTCTTGGAGCCGAAACACTGGCACGTTCGAAGGTCCTGCCACGATGTACACTTACTTGGGAAGAGACTCAATTGATAATCAAGGTTGGCTATCCAACGGAACAAGGTATCCATACTTCTATGACTTTGTCAACACAACGGACGACTTCACACTCTCACTTGAGCATATGAGGCATGAGTTTCCAGTTGTAGTTGGAGAAGAGTTCTCGGTTCTCATCGAGTCTAATCGTGCATATTATGGCACTTTCAATCTGACGTCAGTGGATGAGTTCTTCCACTTCACACTGGCTTCTCGCCAAGATGACTGTGAGATGGGTGCCATGGTTGTGGATCCTTTAGGTAGACCTTTGACGGAGATTTATCTGGAGAGTGGTGACATCCAACTGATGCCATTCAATCCATCAGTAGCGGGAATGTATACTGTTGTACTCTACGCAGTGTCTGGAAACCGCGGAATCTTGACAGCTGATCTACTCCTCGAAGCAGTTGAGCCTATTCTTCTTGAACCTGACCAGATTGTCGAGGGATTGCTTCCCGGCTCAGAGATGAAGGTCAGACAAGACGACGGCGATTTCGTGTATACTGAGATTCCCCCGTCTGCAATGACATACCAGGTGACGGGGAACTACACTCATCCCGGGCGGCTCAGATACTCTTTCAACTATATGGCTATGATGGGAGGTACGGAGCCGTTCATCATCGTTACTGGCGACTCTTTCTACTGCAGCAATGAACTGGCGGGTTTCATGGATGGAATGGGTAGTCCTGGAGACACCTATTGGTATCAGAGTTTCAGGAATGGTTCTTACTATTTCACCGTCATCGGAATGGATGAAACACAATACACCCTGCTCAACGAGGTTCCTGATACCCCGGCGCTGCCTTTGAACCAAGAGTTCTATATTGAGAGCCCGTATCAGGATGGAAGCAGACAGGCGTTCAAGCTTAACTTGGCGCAGGACTCGGTCTTTGTGGTTAATCGATCCACAGAGAGCAACCCATTCGACTGGACTGTTTGGACCGTTGATGATAACAACTGCTACCGGTACAGGACTATCCCCACTCATCAGGACCTCGAGTCCGCTTCGCCTTTCTACTTACCTGCTGGGCGATACCTGCTGGTTGCCACATCCTCTGGCATGGATGACAAAGGATTCTACGAGTTCAATGTTGGTCCAGTTCTCGATGGAACTGGCCAAGTCGCTGTTGACGCAGGGCGGATCATAGGGGTGAGTGTGGATACCGATCCCATCAACTTCTACCGCGCGAATCTGACTCTTGAGACCCGCGACAATGTCACTGTATCTGGGCGGTATGTGGTACTTGGAGACTATGGAAGCACCATCAGTACCTGGATCCAAGATCTCGGGAACCGAAGAGCTGGCTTGGGCTGGCAGAAGGTATCGGCAAACTGGACGTCAAAGGACCTTGGACTTCCAATAACTTATGACAGATTCTCCGGTGAAAGAAGTATCATTGCAGTCGTGCCCTATCAAGTGGTGAACAACACACCTGGGGGAAGCAATGAGTATCATGAATACACCGTTGACTACGGCATCCATTTCGATCCGCTCTCGGATGACTATTTCAATGGAACCGGAAGCTTGAGTGTGGGAAGCAGCATTGCGATACACAACTTCACTCTTGGTGATCCTGGTGAATCCACTGAGATATACATGCTCAGTGTGGATGCCTCTGCAGGAGTCTGGCACAATGTCACTGTCGTGGTTTCTGACGTGACATCTTGGACAGCCTCTGTCAGACAGGAAGCCCCGTTCGGCGCTCAGGTCCTTAGATGGTTAGATCTCGACGATACATTGGTTGGTTCGACCTCCGACGAGGCTGCTTTTCAGTTTGGAACCCTAGAAGGGCAGTTTAACCTGATCTTCTATGTGGAACGTGTTCTAGCCGGCGAAGGCAGTCTTGACGTCATAATCGAGCCCTTCACTACGAATGTTCTGGGTTCTCCACCGCCAATCAAGTACCTAGGTCTCTCTGCTGAAAGCGTGGATGATCTCGGCCCTGCTCTCATAGTCGTTGGTGGCGTCGGCGCAGCAGTTGCCATTGTGGCAATAGTATACTTCGTGAAGGTAAAGAAGTAATCCCAGTTCGCAGGGGACGGAGAGGGAGCACCCTCTCCTCCCTTCCTTTTTCTTTCTCTGTTCAGGAGTTGTATTCGAGACTTGCATGGGTTGTATTCTCAATGACTGCTGCTGGGACACTCGAGAGTTGTCTGACATAGCAGTCTTGGATTAAGAAGTGAGCATATGTGTTCTTGATCTCTATCAGTACAACGCCCAGTTCTCGGGTGATGTTCAACCCAGATATCATGTACGGGTTCTCTTCGGTTTGTTCCCAGGGCCAGCCCTGCAACTCGAAGTCCTCGGTCCCGTCTATGTGAATCGGAACGTGCGGAGTGTATTCATCAGGGGCTAAGCGAGATCCTGGTTGTTTGCGCCTAATATCCTCTCTCGACATCGACCACGTTGATAAGATCAAAACGCCCTTGATGAAATCGCTTGATGTTCTCAATGACCTCGTCCCAACGCTTGAGGTCATTCATCGGCGAAGCACCCCTATGGGGAGAGAGAACTACATTTTCCAACTCGTGAAACTTGTATTCGTAAGGGAAGAATCGTCCCTCGTCATCAGGCTTGGGGTTGTAGTCATACCATACGTCGATAGCTGCACTCCGAATCTTCCCGTCTGATAGAGCCCTGTAAAGGGCTTCTTGCACGACAATGCCTCCTCTTCCCATGTTCACCAAGAAACCGTCCTCACCTAGTAGATTCAGTTCCTCCTCCCCGATAAGGCCCTCAGTCTCCTCGGTTAGGGGCACTGCAATGATGAGTGTGTCAATACGCTCCAGAAACTCATGCAACTGGGTTGGCACAAATCTGTTCACCTGAGTAGGCAGTTTCTCGTTCTTGTTCCAGGATCTCTTCAGGACAGAGAATTCCACATCGAAACCAGAGAGGAATCGGTGTGTCTTACTATTGACCGCACCATATCCGAGTAGACCAATGTGTCTGTTACGAAGAGGAGTACTCCTTGCCTCTGCATTGGCCGTTCTCCAGAGTCCGCTCACCATCCCATTATGATGTCGGACAACCTTATTGGTCAGAGCAAGAAGCAGGGCCACTGCGTGCTGCGCTGTGAAATACGAGTTGCCGTGCCCGTTGACGAGGGTCACTGTGTTCTCTTTGTAAAACTCTCGGAACCTAGGGAGGAGATGCTGCACTCCTGCTCCAGGATTGATGTGCAGCTGTAATCTGTGTGCCGCCTCGAACAGCTCCTCGGACGGTCTCCATCCGACGATGATGTCTGCATCTTCGACCAATCGAAGGTACTCCTCCTCGTCATGCCTGTCCGGATATACAAGTATGAGATCTTCGAGGTCATCAAGACCCGAATTAAGATAGTCTGCCAGTCTTTCGGGGACATCCCAGATGAAGAGAACCTTCGTCTCGGCTGCTTTATCAGGAGTCATCAACTTACTCTTAGTGTTCGGCTATTCAAAGATGTCGGATACCCGTTCATCAAATTTTTTGAACGTGGTGACCAATGCCGTGTCACTGGTCAGCTGTTCTCTATGATTGACCTCAAACTCCATCATTGCATTTCTGAATGAGTGTCGCAGACTAGGGGTCTCCTTTGTGACAATAAGGAGAGCTCTTGTGATGCTGCCCGTTTCCACAAGAATCCGTACGTCTCCATGGTCAACCCTGTCAAGGGCACTCTCGCTTGCAAGCATCTCCTTCATCAAGCTGATAACGCCGGACATGGCGGAACCGATGAGTTCGGGGTCTACACTGTCAGGGTAGTCACGGAAGCGATAGCTGTATACTAGCGTTCCCTCTGAATCGAGGATTAAGAGGTCAAGTGGCCTAGCTTCACTTATGAAGAGCATCTTGGGGTTCCATGCAACTGTGACGGCAACGAGGAGCAGGCCCAGCGTATATGGGATGGGCCATACGCTACCAATCTGCTGAGGGATGCCGGGAATCCCCGCTATGACGACACCGAACACTCCCGCAATCATCCAGATGAAGAAACCCAAGAAATAGGCTGCAATCATCTTCTTTCGTTGAGGGTCCTCTTCAATATTGATGACTCTAAAACCATAACGCACAATCTCGAATGCTAGGAGAAGAAAAGCTGCCGCCTCTAGGACGACTGGAATGGTCTCGGACCAATCCATCTTCTCGAGTTCTCCCAGTAGAGCTGCACCTGCCATGAAAGCAACCGCATTGGCTCTTGGAGGAAGCGAGTCATACTGACTGTACATGATGGCATAGTACCAGAACAGGAATCCTCCGACGATGAAGAATGCGAGGAGCACGTTGGACATCCACAGACGTTGGTCACCGATATATACTTCCCAGTTTCTGAATGGCATGTATATCTGGTCGAGTAGGAGGTCTATTGCCATTGCTGAGAAGGATGCAATTGCCAGCGTGTAGAGCAGAGTGGGAAGGCGTCTGGTTCTCCACCACGATCTGACAATCACTATCATGGCGATGCCTGAGATGGCAGCAGACGCAAGCAGATACGGGACCAGTTCTAGCGATTGCACGGTAGGTTCCTCTTTGGCCCTGCGGGGAGCAGACTGACCTTTAGAGCGACTAGGGGTCGATACCTGCAAATATGCATTTCCTGTCTGTTACTAACCGCTTGGGGTCCAAACTGTTTTCGTTATCCCTGACTCAAAGAAACCGAGTGATGAAGTCATATCGAGGTAGTCCCCCCATGGGCCTCGGAAGAAAAGATGAAGTTCGGGATTTCGACTATCAACTTTGGCTGGTTTGCAGATACAGACCTTCTCATCGAAGTTGCAGTGGAGGCTGAGGATGCTGGGTGGGACGGTTTCTTCCTCTGGGATCATCTCCTCGTCTTTCATCCCAAGCCTGTTGTTCCCTTCGTAGACCCCTGGATTGCTCTCACCGCAATCGCAGTTAACACGAAGCGCATGAGGATTGGAACCATGGTAACTCCTCTGCCGCGCCGGCGGCCCTGGAAACTGGCGAGAGAAACCGTCACACTGGACCATATCTCGAAAGGGCGTCTGACGCTGGGTGTGGGTATCGGGGCTCCTCCTGAGGTTGAATACGGTCTTTTTGGTGAGGAGACGAGCGCACGTATCCGAGCTGAGAAGCTTGATGAATCACTCGATATTCTGACTGGTCTCTGGTCTGGTGAGTCCTTCTCCCATCATGGCAAACACTACAATCTGAGTGAGATGACCTTCTTGCCTAAGCCAAGGCAGGAACCTCGAATTCCTATATGGGTGGGTGGAGGCTACCGTTCATTTTAAGTTGGACAAACTTGGACATCAAGCAGTCCGTCCAGGAGCGGCACTGGACTGGTGATCTTGCACGTGAATGATGTTTCGTGCCGCATTCACATCGGCATGGAAGTGCTCATCGCACCTCCCACAGTAGAAGTACTCCCCACCCCTTCTCTCCCTCGTGGAACTCTCATGCTCCACCCGGACACCCCGCCCCCCACAGACATGGCAGGTCTGGGAGGTCCACGCCGGGCTCACCGTCCAGATTCCGCCGTAGCGGTGGCCAAGGGTCTGTCGCATGTACCGTATGGTGTCCAGCACCTTGGACCAGAGATTGTTCGATAGCCGCCACGAGTGAGTGCCATACCCTCTGGGCGGCTGGTAGTTCTTCAGATTCTCCAGATACAGGGTCTTGAGATGCCTGTCCAGGTCACCATCAGTCTTCTGACGATGGCCTGAGACTCTGGCATAGATGGCACAGTGTTTCGTGACCGCATGCTCCCGTACTGACCTGTGCAAGACACCAAGAAGGCGGTCCACCTCAGCGGGAGTAATCCGGCGGTGGTTGCCGGGAGTGCGACGGCAGTGGATGATGCCCCGGGCATCCCAGCGGCGGATGGTTCTGGTGCACACGCCCAGACGGAGGGCGGCTTGTGATATGGAATGCATAGCATGACCTTAGACAACTATCTAATACGTGTCCAATCTTGTCCACCTTCTAGGCTGCTGTCTGCAACCCCCACATGGCACCGTTCCGGCGAGCTGCAAAGTACGACGGTGTGATTCCTGTACACTCGGCCTGGCCGGAGACTCTGGAGCCCTCACACCTGCAAGAGATTCTTGACATCTTTGTTGCCGAACGGGGCAATCTTGCAGGATTTGACATCGTTGTCTGTGGTGAAACTACGGGAGAAGATGTGGCTGCGGACATCGACACGCTTCAGCCATGGATGGATCTCGGAGTCACTTGGTGGCTTGAGGATGTTCACGGGATCAGGGGGTCTCTTTCAGAGATGCGAGAAAGAATCAGGCTTGGTCCTCCGGACGTATGAAGTCCTTCTTCCTTTATAAAGCGCGATTCCACGTGATTTTCTGCAAAGGGTTATATGGGGGCATTTGTTTATGACGGGTTATCGCTGGGTTGACCGACCCCGGGAGGCCACGCACTCCCAGCGCGAACTCATGAAGCGCCACCTTTGTGAGAACCGCTTCGATGTCACACGATGACCTCCTCTGATCGGTTATCCATAGAGGAGGCTCGGAGATTGAGAAACCGGGAAATGCATCGACTGAGAGTTTTATCACTAGTTTTCATGACTATTGTGCTTTTGAATATGGTTCCAGGGGCTGTCTGGGCTGGGCAGGCCGTGGAAAGAAGTGAGGAGCTTCTACCCGATCCTACGAAGAAGTACGATTTGGACTACATCTACATCTTCTACGACCCCGATGATGAGTTGATGTGTGCTATCGCGGAATCGGTCAATGAAGTCCTCAGTTTCAGGCTTCAGAATATCATCATGATTCCAGTCGACTCGTATGACATCCTCAATTTCTATCTTCTTGATGAGCCGTGGCTTGCCGTCTATGCATTACGGTCGAGTCTGAAACACGTAATGTTCCCTGATAGGAATATGACGTGGTACAAGTTCTATCAAGTCCTTGCCGACCACGGGTCAACCCAGCATGTAGTCGGCATGGGCAACACCCTGTCACTAGCTCCGCATATCGACAAAGAGATGACCAATATACGTCAGAGTGAGGCTGAGCAGATAGATGGTCTCGTTCTCATTTTCTACGATCTCTGGGAAATCCAAGATGCACTGGCCAAGCGATCAGAGACCAATAGTGACTACAAGAAGGCTCACGAAGACATTCAAACTATGGCTCTCAAGATATACGGTGATAATTTCGACGCTTTCTTCAAACGAACAGTTGAGCCGATCAATCCTGTCGGTGAAGTAGATGAGGCATCCCGCGAAGAAAGGACAAGAAGGATGTGGGAGCAACATGCCCCCACGATTGAAAAGACGTACTATCACATGTCTGAAGATGGTCAGCTTGAGGAGCTCACTGAAGAAGAACTCCCTGAAGACTTCACGCCGCCAATCAAAATCAGTTCTGAAGCTGAACTCAATGCAGACGACCTAGTTTTGGGTGAGATACCTCTGCTATCTGCCCTACGCGGGCCAATAGGCGAGATTATCGATGTATTGCTGAGCGTTCTTGGTGACTCAGGATCCACTGTTATATCGATTCCCAGTGACCTCATAGAAACAATTCAGCAGCTCTTCTCGGTCATAGAACCCATCATCGGGATTGTGGCGGACTTCGACATGGAGTCTCCTCTGAAGTCTGTCATCAATGCCTTGGCTAATGAGTTCCCGTTCATGGCCGAGTTCAAGGACTATCTCAACATCATTATGAAGGCCCTCTTCAATTTCAGGGGTGACCTAGGAAGTATTCTGGAAATTGTGGGTGACCTCGTGCAGGTTCTCCTGCCTGACAGCGTTCCCGACATGTTGAAGGACTTCATAGGGCAGATCCTCGACGCTGATGATGGGCTCTGGAATGCAATCAGCTCCCTAGTGAAAGGTGAGAAGGGAATCTTTGATGCAATCTTCAGTTTCTTCACAACCAACACACTCGAGTCATTACTCAATAAGACTTTGGCCGCGACTATCGGCATGATTCCCAGCGAGGTTTCTACTCTCCTCCCTCGTATTGTCAGTTTCATCAAATCGATTGTTAGCTTCATTACCAGTGGCAATTTCTTGGACTTCATTGAAGAGGTGGGCACCGATCTCCTCGGTTCTATTCTCTCGGTGACGGGACTTGAGGACGTCGTGGACAAGGTCATGTCCATCATCCACATGGCCATGAGCGTTGTCGACCTAGTGGACGAGTTTGACACGACGACGTTGATTCAGCTGGCACAGAGCATGCTTGACGACATTGTTGGAGCTTCAAACATCCCCGGCGGAGTCGAGGACTTGGCCAAGGATATTTTCGGTGTCATCAAGACATTCCAAGAGGATGGTCTCTCAGACTTCTCGGCTTTCACCAGTCAGATTCAAACCATTCTCGACAGCGGAATTACCGGAGTATCTGGTGAAGTCAAGGATATCGTGCGTGATGTTATTTCGCTGGTTTCGGGTCTATTTGTAGAAGGTTTCGACAAGAGTGCACTGCCCGATATCTTTGAGATAGCTGAGGATGTGGCGACCGAATTTCTCGGCTCAGGAGTGGCCGATGTCGTCGAGGCATTCAATCAGGCTCTCAAGCCCATCCTCGGGGTAATTGCCATTGCTACAAACAAAGACGCGCTGAAGCAGATGGTCAGCAAGACCGTGGACAATTTCGTTTCTGAGCTTAGCGACATACCGAGCATGGTCAAGAACGTGATCAAGTTCCTTGATACTGAGGATGCATTTCCGACTTCGCCTGGCCCCGTTGCTCTTGCAGCAGACGGTGAGCTGGATGCGATTCTTGACACGGCTGGTGAGATTGTTGGCGGCATCATAAACATGGTGCAGGGTATCAAAGGTCAGAGCTTCCAGGGAGTCATGCAGGCTCTTCTGATGAGTGCTGGCTCCATCTTGGGTAGCTTCCCTGCTTTTGATGATGTACCCATCGATGCTGTTCTCAAACTTTTCCAGTCGTTCTTCCCGGAGGCCTTTGGGTTAGACAAGGACGATATGCCCAGTGCCATCCAGATCATCGATGAGATCCTCGATCTCGCAGAGGGGCTCATCGGAGGTTCACTAGACCTAGAAATGGTCAAGGAGATTCTCTCCTTCTTTATGGACATCAAGGACATCTTTACCAACGGTGTCAAATGGTTACTTGGTAAGGTATTCGACTGGCTAGGTGGTCTTCTCAATCCAGTTCTTGAGGACATCGAGAACACCATTGAAGGTCTCTTTGCAGGCCTTGACGACATATTAGGCTTCTCCGGGAGCCTGCCCGTCGGTCTTGGGGATTGGTCGCTGTTCGACCTGACGTATGCATTAGGCATACGCGCAAACTTCGCCATTGACCTGGACCCAATATTCGACATGGTAGTCAGCATGATATTCGATGCTCGCGAAGTTTTCTCGATGGCGAACATTGGCGACTTTTTCAAGACCCTGTTCTCCTTCTTCGAAATCAGTCCGCAATTCTACGCGGAGCTCGGTGTGGGTGGTTTCGATACTGAGAAGAACCCCCTGATGAAGACCATGCTCACTACTCTGGGTCTTAAGCTCTCTTTCGAGGGCAGTGCAAAGTTCGTTCTCAATCTCTTTACCTTCAAGAACGGTCAGTTTGACTTTGATAACTTCTTCCGCATTGTTGAGTGGGGCCTGCACATCAAGATCCACATCGGCAAAGTCTTCACGCTGCTCGATTTCCTCACCGCAGGTGTGGGTGGGGGAGCACTCAACGCAGTGGCAGAGTTCTTGGGCCTTGACTCCATAACAGTCGAGGTCTATTTCGAAATAATCATTGACATAATCAAGAAGGCAGCATCGTCCACCGAACCCGAAGTCTCCAGCATGACGCTCACCATCATCTTTGGTGTGGCGATACATATTCCGATTGAACTCATCATCGTGGCCATCACCATCGACGGGTCCTTGGAGATCATACTGACGTTCTTCCAAGACTTTGCGAGTCCGTCGCCCATGAAGATCACGTTACGGCTGATATTCACCGTCAAGGTGAAGTTCCGATTCCTGTTCATATCCGATTCGGCCAAGTTCACCTGGGAGCCCGGCGGTCCGTGGGACCTCAGTCCCAGCAAGGGCGAGGACGAGTACGAGTCGTCAGGTGTTGGATTTGACTCGGACGGTGATGGTCTCTCCGACTCATACGAAGACAGCGTGCCAGGCCTAGACAAGAACAAGGCTGACACGGACGACGACGGGGCTAATGACAAGCTTGAGGTGCAGACCATCGGTTCCGACCCTGTCAATCCGGATACAGATGGAGATGGGCTGCTAGACGGAGAGGAGTGGGAGCTCGGAACAAATCCGATGCGCGAGGACACTGACTGGGATGATGTCAGTGATTATGACGAGGTCCGGAAATATCTCACTGACCCCTTGATACAAGACACCGACGGCGATGGGCTCTCGGATGCATACGAGATCCGAACCAAACTCGATATCAGCAACGTGACCCCCACGGTCACCGAGGTCATCATCGGCGGCGAGTCATACAACGATCGAACCGACCCTCTGAATCCGGACACTGACGGCGATGGCCTCCTGGATGGCGACGAGGGACCCATGGGTGCCTACTATGGAGACCCTGCCCTCTACAACGACACCGAGGACGAGGACACAGGCGACTGGGTCATGGACCCGAACCCCCTCATCTTCAATGGTGGATTTACTCACCCGTTGGATGCCGATACGGATGACGATTCTGAGCTACAGCTCTATAATGGTGTCGTGGACTCTCAAGCCTATCTGTTCCTCAAGGACATGAATGACGGTGCAGAGGTCGCAGGATTCTGGATCATCGTCTATGATGATGAGGGTGAACCAGAGAACAAGCAGGTATTCACGAATCCCTGCAACCCGGACACAGATGGAGATACTGGCGTCACGGACAGAACCCCGCAGCCCGGTGCGTGGCTGAACTCTGACGGGTACGAACTGGCCCAGACACCGCCCACTGATCCGACGGACGGAGACAGTGATGATGATGGTCTTCTGGACGGTCTCGAGGGCGTCCTAAGCCAGTACAGCAACCACACGAATCCTCTTGATCCGGACACGGACGATGATGGCCTGTTCGACATGCAGGAGATTCTACTGGGAACAGACCCCCGTTCCCAGGATTCAGATGGTGACATGATCTCCGATGGTGATGAGTTCTACAAGTTCTTCACGAATCCGCTGCTATGGGACACTGATTTTGACGGACTTTCGGATGGAGAAGAGGTCTTCTTCTGGCACACGAATCCATTGATTGATGACTCGGATGCAGACAGACTGCCCGATGGTGTAGAGGTGCTGATATACGGCTCCGACCCCATGGACGAAGACGGTGACAACGACGGACTCACAGATTTCGAGGAAATCAAAGTCTGGTACACTGATCCCTTCGAATACGACACCGATGGGGACGGACTTTCAGACGGCGAAGAGGTCGAGCTGTACGGGACCGATCCACTTGTCTGGGATACGGACGGTGACTCTATCACAGAGCCAAATCAAGATGGAGAGATGACCTTCCCGCTCAGCGACTATGATGAGGTCATGATTTACCATACGAACGCCACAGATGCAGACAGTGACCAAGACGGACTGCGTGACTCTATTGAGTTGTACCTCAATTCAGGTCTAATTCCTTGGACGGACCCAATAGCCCTGGATCCAAACAATAAGGACACCGACGGGGACCTCATCCCGGACGGCTCAGAGCTTGCCATCGAAAATGTCTCTGGTCTCATCTATCCGTTCAGGGCCATGACCTTGGTGTACCGCTATAATACGTCACCCGTTGACGCCGACTCTGATGGAGACCTACTCACGGATTATCAAGAGGTCATGGTCTTCAACTCGCAACCGTACAATAACGACACAGATAATGACACGCTAACAGACTACCAAGAGATCTGGATCTACAACACATCAGCGCTGTTCAACGATACGGATGGCGATGGACTTTACGATTTTGAGGAGACTCTGGTAGAGGTCTACCCGTATGGGCCGTGGCCGCCGGAGAACTGGAGCATAGGTATGGAACCGGCTGAGTATCTGGCCGCATGGGAGAACGGTTTCTCAACGGCGGAAGGGTCAGTCACGCCGGTCTTTGCTCTGGCACAGGAACCGCTGTATCCCACTCTGGCGACCGATCCGGACTCCGATGATGACTGGCTGCCGGACGGCTCTGAGATCAACTTCTATCACACGAATCCGATGGACAGCGACTCGGACAACGACGGGATAGAAGATGGAATGGAGTTCGACTCTGACTTCGATGGGCTGGAGGACGGTCTAGAGTTTAAACTTGGCTTGTACTGGGCTGGAGGTGGCGTTTTCAATCCGGATTCGGATGCAGATGGTCTTCCTGATGGTGCCGAATACTACCTCTACGGCACAGATCCGGGTAAGACCGATAGCGATGGAGACGGTTACCCCGACGGTATGGAGGTGTCGATAGGGACTGACCCCCTGACCAACACGACCCGGACGGATTATGAGTACTATCTGTCTGTGATGCGGGGCAAGGCTTCCATGGATATCCTGATGCCGATGGGGGCTGTCAAGAACGCTATCACAGCAGACGTAAACGTGCTCAACTTCACGCCTTTTGAGCAGATGTACTACAGGTACAACACAAGCGACGGGTGGAGTGCAAACTTCTCCCTGACCTATAACCCGAGTACCATGACGTGGACGAATACCACAGTTCAATGGGAGGAACGTGGGTATGTGCTACAGGTCTTTGCTCTTGATTCGGAGGGCGATACCCACGCTGCACAACGGTACTTCACTGTGGCTGCAGTACCTACCTATCCAGAGCCCCTCCACCCCTTGGTCATGTTGGCCATCGGGGCAGGAATTGGTGTCTTTGCCATCCTCTTCATTCTCTTCGGTCTTCCGAGAATCAAGGAATACTGGGAGAAACGGCAGGCAGCCAAGGCTGCCGAATCGCCGCCCGAGGAAGAGGCGAAGGTTGAGAAGTCCACAAGCAAGAAGAAGTCGACGAGTAAGAAGAAGTCGACGAGTAAGAAGAAAGGAAGCTCAAGCAAGAGCAAGAAGGGAGGTGCGTAGAGTGAAGAAACGAATACTTACACTCATGTTCATGATGGTGATGATGGTCGGGGCATTCGGTGTGATTCCGAATGTTCCAGTGATTAATACGGCCACAAATACTGACAATACTGAAGCCGAGCCCACTGGACTCTGGGATGATGTTCCCGACGACCTACGGCCTTCGATTGAGAACCTCGTGGCCGAAACAGAGCAGTCGCTTCCTGCAGACAAGGACATTGGCCTTGTTCTCGGCGACAGGATGAACGACTACAGATTGACCTACGAGCCATGGCGATCCAAGGCAGCCATTCACGCCATTGCGTATGACGAAGGCACTGGCTTCCTTGCTCTGGGCGGCGGATACTTGTATGACAACCAGATCCACATCTTCCGTCTCAACACTGAGACCAGACTCTGGGACAAGGTCTGGGACACAGGTGACAGCATCTTCAAGAGCGATGTGATGGCTCTTGACTTCGGAGATACGGACCTCAATGACTTCATTGAGATTGTGGCTGGCTGTTCAGATGGACATGTCTATGTCTTCGAGCAGCGCCATATCTACGATCCTTACGCAAACACTGAGAATCAGTTCGACCATGTGTGGACAAGCCCGAACATGTTCCGAGTCTTTGATGTCAAGGTTGATGACATCGACCGTGACTATCGCCCAGATATTATCGCGGGTGGTTGGGATAGCAAGATACACATCTTCGAGTATGACAATCACTCTGGGTATCCCTTCGCCGAGGAGCACTGGATAACCTACGACGAGGTGGCCACACTTCAGGTCGGTGAGGATGAGCGGATTTATTCCATAGAAACAGGAGACACGAATAACAACGGCCTCCCCGAGGTTATCTGTGGTACCCGCGAGGGTCGGGTCTATGTCTTCGAAAACGATGGTCTGGTCATCATGATCAACGATTATCCGTTCCCCCTCATCAATGACAATCACTACTACCTCAACTGGACCAGCCAGAATTACACTTGGACTCCAATCCTCTCCATGGCTGTGGGTGAACTTGACGGTACCTTTGGCGACGAAATCGCTCTTGTTGCTCAGGGTCAAGGCGTATTCACGCTTGACTGGAATGAACTACGAGGCACCTATGACTATGAGAAGGTGTACCGCGATTATGAGGAATGGGAGACCTTTGGCTTCTGGCAGCTCGACTTCTATGTTGACCGCATGATCGAAGCAAACAATGTGACCTATCATGACCCAGTGAACTCATCACTCCATGTTGATGAGCCTATAGAATACGTCTGGAACGAGGGACTAGGTATATTCTTGCCCGATGCAAGCGTCTATCCCTATAACACAGGTATGGCAGGACCAAACGTGCTGCAGAGCGGCATGGACGGAAACTTCTCTACATTCGACTCGTCGATATCGGGCGTAGATAACTGCACCGCGGTACTTGACTTCGGGCAGGACGAGGAGGGGACCGGTGGCGCGAACGACAGGGCCGATGTCAAGATATACTTCAAATCAGGAACAACTCTTAATCTTGCTGAGATGCCGAATGAGTTCAACTTCAGCATCTCCAAAGATGGCGATGAGTTCGAACAGGTCTCCTTGGACCGTGCTTGGGCGCTGTCCAGCACGATGTACATCGATGTGGATGATGCACTCTCTCGCAGAAAGTGGGACTACTTCCGGTACGTCAAGATATCTGTGTTCAATGATGCTGTCTACGAGATCAATGGGCTGGATCTTGTCCAGGTGTACAACACGCTCACGGACGCAATAAGTGTTGAGATTGGTCCTCTGCGAATGGACGGTATGTCCTATCTCACAGGTGCTTCTGAGCCGAACAAGATACTTGTGGGAAGTGTCACAGGCGAATTGAATGCTATCCAGTACAACACGACTGAAGGTGATTATGACATCATCTGGGACAGTGGAGATGACGACTTCTACACCTTTGGAGCAAACATCTGGGATATGGAGTACGTGGGCAACACGCCTAATGTACCAACATGGAACTGGCAGTACGGTATGATCTGGAATCCTGTGGGTGCAAACACCTACAATTCATGGAGCTATGGAGTCCTCAATCCCTGGCAGTTTGGGTCGGCTACTTTCAACTACTTCATGGGCACAAACGAGGGGGAGATTCGTGCATTCACCGTTCCCGATGTCTTCCCGCCTGGCACCATGCCAGAGATAGACATCGTAACGGACGGCTACTTTAGCAGCATCAATTCCTGGCTTGGAATGAACGATTGGGTCAATATTTCAGTAGAAACGCCATGGTTCACCCAGAACGATCTCGAAACTATGCATCCAATGATAGCTCTTGGCGTTTTCAATCCCGATGTATCCATCGAGACCATTCCTCTGACGAGCTTTACTAATGCACCTACGCGCGCAGCAGTTATGTTCTACTACCGCGAAGATGACACAAGCAACTTCATCATGCGGAGGGATCTCTACCAGATGGACACAACAGGCGAGCTTGTTGATCAGATCAATCTTGCTCGAGCTCCTCCGAAGCTGGACTTCGCGGACTTCGACAAGGACGGTGACCTTGACTTTGTGGTATCCAATGGATATTTGTACATGGCTCGTAATATGTGGATGGAGACCGAGGGCCCAGATCAGACCCTTAACTTCACGATGGTGAGAGGATATTTCGACGACATTAATGACAAGGATACCAGCAAGGTCTGGGGTCAGCCCGAGCTGGTGGACATCGACTCTGATGGCGACATGGACCTGATTCTAAGTTATGCAAACAGTAATGGTGCAACTTGCTGGATCAATGAAGGTACGACAGAGAATCCGGTATGGGTCGAAGACAAGAAGGTCATGTCCAATCCCAATCCTGAAACCAACATGAAGTACCAGAACTTCACAGATGTACGCATAGTGCCGAAGTTCGGAGGCTACTACTCTGGCTATACCATGGAGCGCTGGTACGAACTGAACGGCTGGGAAATGGATTTCGACTGGACCCTAGCCGGATATAGACCATGGAACCAGAGAATCGCCTGGGCGACTCCTGAGTTCGATACCACAGAGAGCTATGTTGTTGCGAGTTATCCAAGAGTGGCTCAACTCGATTTCAATCTGATGAGCAATGCAGTCGATGGTTTCAAGGCACATATCAACATAGGCTTCCATGTACACGAATCATGGAGTAACGATGCCGACCTCAAGGACTGGACCTTGGCTATCACGTCAGCAGATGTCGACAACGATGGAAAAGGTGAGCTCATCGTAGGAGATTATGACAACAATGTCTACGCATTCGAACACCTTGCCAACAACACCTACAAGCGGATGTTCCGTTCCTTCGATCTAAACCATACTGAAACGACAGATGTTTCGCCCTATCTCTATGAGGAGCTCGAGGGAATCTCCGGTGATTTCAACCGCCGGATTTGGGACCATGCAGAGCACTTGGTTGCCGGTGTTGACCTAGACCAAGATGGTCTGAGAGAGATCATCGTGGCCGCCAATCTACAGGTCTATGTCTTCGAGGAGGTGGGTCTATATGGTGGAGATGCCGTGCAGTTCGTCTATTCTTTCGACCTGAGAGATACAGCTTGGAATGGTCGACCCGCGTGGGACTATGTCAGCAAGATCACCGCGATGGCGGCCGGTGACGACCTGGACTACAACGGAGAGCTGGAGCTGGCCGTTGCCGCAGGACCCTACCTGTTCATCTACAATATTCCTGAAGGGACCTTCGAGGATATGGAGGACCGAGAGTTCTTCGTAACGAGCCCATCGCTGGAAGGTAGATACTTCCTTGTTGGAAATCCTGAGTATACGGAGTTTAGATACTATCAGATCAACACGTTGATGCTTTGTGATACAGATGAGGACGGATACAAAGAAGTCATTCTTGGCGGGACAGAGGATGTGCGACTTAAACGTCCCAATGGATTCGCTCATATCTATGAATGTCAGGGCGGCACCTTCTACAAGGTGTGGGAGGCTCCGACTGAGGTGACCTACTGGAACCCGGTCAATGTCATCAAGCTTGACGACCAGGACTATGATGGAGCTCAGGAGATTATCATCGGTCATACTTATGGATTCGATATGTGGGAGTGGGTTCCCGGTACCGATTCTACCTACCAGAAGGTTGAGTACGTGACCTCGTCGCCCAATTATCCGAAGGTTCCGTTGAGGTCTCTCGGTGTGAGTGGAGACGGTGCTCTAGACTCAGTCAACACGGAGCGGTCCATCAAGGATATGGCTCGGGGTACCGGGGATTACGAGAATTACATCTGGATGGTCTACGAGAACTCGACAGAGATCTGGATGAAGATTTACCTGGAACCAATGGATACATGGTGGCCAGGAGCGCCGTTCGTTCGAGGTGCCGGCCTTACCTACAGCGGGAACTCAAGTCCGATTGTGAAGGAAACTCGACCGACGATGGTCATCACGGAGGAAGGCAACATCTACATTGCTTGGGAGGCAGAGGACAGCGGTGGCACTCGATACTTGGCGCTGGCGTGGGGGACCATAGGCGTGGGCTGGAACAGCATAACCCTCTTGCAGGACTTCTCAGGACTGGGTTGGACACACCGATACTATCCCAGTGTATTCCAGCTCAACTCGAGTCATGTTGGACTGGTCTACATGTATGACAGCTATAGCCCAATCTTTCCTGGCACCTATACCTACGGGGGTCTGGGTTGCTACATTCGTCCAGATGACCTGTCAGGTTCTTGGACTTGGATGCCTCTGTCCTTCAATGACAGAAGTTATTTCCAAGCACACGATGTGGATATCGTCAGGCTCTATGATGATGATGCTGATGGCAACTTCTCGTTTGCCATTGCAATGTCGGCAGTCTATACGCGCTCTGCGAAGGCAGACACCGATGTCTGGGTAGTCGTATGCGACGATGACTCGAACTTCAACTGGACAGGAGCCAATCCCCACCAGGCGACAACATCTTACGACGATGAGATGTTTGTGGATATCGAACAGTCCAGGTCAGGGGAACGGGCTCTCATGGTGATCTACGAGAGTATCGGCGTATCATTAGAGGACCGTATCGGTATGGTTTCAAGCACCACTCTGGGCAGAGAATGGAACTACGAGAATACCATGAACACAATTCCAGAGTATATTGTGCGGACTGAGATGCCAAGCGGGTACATACACTATTCCTGGGGAAGCTCTCCTTGGCCAATCTATAAGCTGTCTGCGTTCTCTCCCGATCTAATACCAGCGAAAGATTCAGGGTTTATCTATACGTGTACGTTCTCATTTGCTGTCTTCTATCCTGCAGGATTGATTGGCGACTATGCTTTCTGGTACACCTTTCATGACATAGTCTATGGCATCAATCCGCAGTCTGACTGGACGATGAATCATCTGCGAGAGGTGGTTGACCTCGATACCGGAGACACCGATGCAGACGGACGGAGAGAGGTAGTCGTTGGCTTTGACAACCAAGTCGCGGTGTACGAGATGAAGCACTCCACAAATGGGACAGGCTTCATGACCTACGAGGAGGCCTGGCTTTCCAAGCCATTCGACAACTCAGTCACGGGCCTCACGGTCTATGATACGAACGGAAACGGCTGGGACGAGATTGGCATTGCGACAGAACGTGGCGACGTCTATATCTGGGAGTATATTGATCCTTCCGAGGGAGCTGTCGAGCTCTGGTACTCCGAGCAATTATGGACGACATCCACCGACGGCAATGCTGCCCTAATGTACTGGACTGACCTCATCGATGTCTACGACGTCGATGGAGATGGCTACGATGAGATATTCACAGTGAATCCTGATATCGGACGAGTGGCTGCATACCATCCAAATGGCAGTCTGTTCTGGGAGAATACTGACGCAGGCGATGGCTTCAACTGCATCCTGTTATCAGACCTGAATAATGATACGGTACCCGAGATACTTGCTGGTTCTGATGACACGAATCTGTATGTCTTGGACATCACCACAGGCGGGTATCTCTGGAGCTATAATGGCTCAACTGATGATATCTACAGCGTCACGACAGGAAACTTAGAGGGTGATGCGATTCCCGAGATTGTGATGGGCGACAGACTGGGCGGTCTATTCGTGTTGAATGTTTCAGGAAGTCTGCGCTATCTCTGGAACGTCACTGGTACAATTCCATATCAGCTAGCCATTGGCAACTTCACTGAAGCAGATAGTCCGCAACTAGCCGCTATCTCCGCAAGTTCAGAACTCTATGTGATAAACCCCCTGAATGGCACCGTCTTCTATCAGAGTCCTGCTAGCACAGCGTTTCCGTGGAGTCGCTTTCGAATGCATGACTTCAACGATGATGGTTTTGATGACATCATCTTCTCATGGGATAATATCCGCGTCGCCGACATCCACAATGGCTCTATCTACTACAATTCGACTCAGATGGGAACAATACTGAATCTCTTCGTCGAGGACTTTGATGGTGACGGAACAACCGAGATTCTGGCGCTGACTCTTGAGAACGGTGTATATCTTGAAGAGGTAAAGTCGGGTGTCACCCAGTGGCACTATGAGCCAGATTCAACCTGGTTCACAATAGCTGCTGATGTCGGACATATCGGTGGAACAGGTGATTACGATATCATCGTTGCTGGTGGAACTACATTCAATGAGAGCATCATGCTTGCACTGGACGGAAAGAACGGGATTCCGAAGTGGTTCAACTACTCTGACGGTCTTTTGACCGAGGTCGTTGCGGCTCGGTTTCCCGGCAGCGAGTATGACTCGATTGTCGCTTGGGATGTCGAGAATGAAGACCTTGTCGCGTGTCAGGCTGTGCTCCCGACTGAGGCAGCAGAAGAGGCTGCCTATGAGAACCATGAGATCTACTGGGACGCTGAGATTCCTGGCGTCTACAACGCTTGGGTAGATGATGTCGTTGGCGATTATGTAGATGAGGTGCTTGTCGCCCAGAGGACAGCGTCTGGGTACAGTGTTCTACTCTTGGAGGGATCCAATGCCAATCCTGTGTGGAATATCTCGTTCAATAGCAAGGTTCAAGGTGTGCAGACGGGATACATAGATGGCTATGGACACAAGGATGTGGCTATCTGGTACGGCCTGCGAGATGTCCTCGTTGTTGATGGTCTGACTGGTGCCAACGTGACAGAGATCTACGCTGGCGATAGCTATGAAATAAGCGGCCTTCTTGTTGGCAACTTCGACACGGCGGTCGGAGATGACTATGACGAGATTGCTGTCCTGAAAAGACGCGTGTCGGGCGGTTCGAATGTATATGTCGCGTGGTACGACGAGGCTGGGAACGAGCTATACAACACATTTGCAGATGGCTATACATCGTCATATTCATCTTGGCACTTCGTTATGGGACGGCTCTCTGGCGATGGCTCGCTCGATGTTGTCTTCGGTGCGTCGGGTACACGACCACGGATCTACAATGGAGATGACGGTAGTCTAGATGGGGCCATTGGTCCATCATCCACGTACCGACTTCTCACAGGGAATCTCACAGGTGGTTCCAATGACCGTCTTATTGTAATGGATTCATCCTACGATGTCCACCTCCTAGACACGATAGGTGGAGGCGGTCCCACGATTGCCTTTCCGACGGGTCACGTGCGGGACATTGCTGTGGGTGATGTCTACAATAATGATGGCTCAGAAGAAGTCATCATCAACGTTGAACGAATAGGAGCAGTGGGCTACAATGCTGCTGGAACGCAGGTCTGGAAGTATAACGCCCCACTGGTCTTGGGCGGGAAGGACACGAAGATTGTCTGCGCGGACATGAACGGTGACACATGGGATGACCTTGTGTTGACAAACAGGGAATATATCAACGTTGTTGACGGAGAGACCGGAAGGCTGTTGTGGCACTACTGGAGAGACGACCTAGGTGCCAACCACGATCCTATCGTGGGACGGTTCTATGACATGAATGGCAGGGATGTCCTGTGCTACGGTGGAGATCATGTCTATGTTGTGGCACACACACTGCCTGCACCGATTCCGCCTGCACCACCGTCGCCAAGCGGGCTCGGACCGCTCATCGACTCCATCCTTGTTGGTTCGTTCATTGGAGTTCCGATATTATTCGCGGTTGTCGTAGTTCCGTTGCAGGGCTACAGGAAGCGGAGGAAGAAGTAGGAAGATGTCCTTGACGGGAGAGATTCCTACATCTCTCCACATTGGTCAGTATCTAGAATCTGCTCGCCTTGCTTTGGCGGAAGGAAGAATCACATCGGTAGATTCTATTAGTGAGGGTAGTAGGGTGTATCAGTATAAAGTATCTCTACAGAAAGCTGGTGGCATTCTACTTTCTGCCATGGATTTTGACGGATACACTGCTGAGTGATATGCGCCAGCGCATCGCGGATGAATACCTCACTGGTCATTTCGATAGAAGGACGAACGGCTGCTTCCATGCGTTCGTTTAGAACAGACCCTCACATAACTCAGGCATCCAATCCTCTTGACAGTGCTTTCGGGCGTAGAGAAGAATATCCTTCGCGTTCCGTCTTGTGAGTTTCGCTGATATTCTATCGAAGACTTTTGTTTGCAGATGCTCGAGAGCATCCGAAGCCCAATTGAACTCGGCCGGGCTCATGATATCTCCCAAGTCGCAGATAATTCTGAGATCGTCTCCTACATTCACTCGTAAGAGCCAAGGATGCTGGGCCGCGCTCTCTGCAATCTCCTTCTTGATACACTCAACAATGCGCTTTCCGTCGAGGAGGTCGGAACAGGCACGTCCGAATCGTGTCAACACGCACTCGTCGACAAGTAGCAGTTTCTGTTCGATAGGGATTCGAGTCACGTAGCCCGTCGAAATTAGCTTCCCAATCTCTCGAAGGACCCCTTCTCTTTCGGCTTCTATTGCTTTGGGAAATAAAGAACCGAGAGTCGTGCGTCCGTCTAATGAAGCAAGCAACACGCGGGCTACGTGTGAGATGCAAAGTGGATTTTCAGGATTGAATATTCTTCCCAAGGCTTTTTCTGAGAGTTGAAGGATATCACCTTCACTCGGTACGTATCTTACATGGACGATGTTCTGCCAATATGCATGCGAAAGAAGCTGCTCGACAGCTTTCTCGGGAATCTCTGTTGACCTTGATATCTCTGCAACCGATTTTCCATCTTTGAGATACAGTAGAATCTTTGTCAACTGGTATGACTGCATCGGGCTATCAAGCGACACAAACAGATCCTCGTGCCGTTTCCTCTTGCGGAACACCAGCGACTTGGGTGTTATCAGCTCCTCCGTGAATACTCTTCGTACGAACTGGTCGAATTGCTCGAATACATGGCCCTCTAAACCATCAGCATCTTTCAAGGCTCCAAACGTCTGCTCGAACTCTCGTACAATGCTTCGTAACTGACTTCTCAGTCTTGAGGTTTCTCTGGAAACGGCCAAGACCCCAACAACCCACTTGCCCACTTCGACAACAAAGGTGCTGTCGCTCCCATATGCCGTCGTCCACGTTGATTCCTCTGAACCTGCAAATTCGCCTAGAAAACTGCCCATGGCTCCGACAAAACCAGATAACAGCTGCGGGTCGAGTCCTTCAAGCTGGAATTCGTGTGAATACGGTGCGACACCTGTGAACTTGTTCAGAAGGAACAAGACTTTCTCGTTGTTCTCGATTGCAACAGTCATGTCTGACCCTGAAGGATTTACTTCTGATTCTATTCCGTCCGTGCTGGATTCTTCCTTTTGTGGAGCCGTGATCCTCCCTCCAGTTCCCTTCTGTCTACACGTGAAACCTGAGTCACTACTGCTCAACAACTGTCGAACACTGCACCTTCCTGCTCTCAGTGAGGGCAATTTTGAAGGCTGTCCATTCTCAATTCGCCAGCAATTGAGGAACGTATTGACATGTTGCTCAGTAGTGAGAATAGATTACTTGGCAATGGTATTTAGTTATTCTTGGTGTGATGCTTGGCCCAAGATGGGAAAGCAGGATTTGTCGCTCTAGCAACGCTCGGTCCCTTCATTGGAAATATTCTTATTGATGGAATCGGTTGCTAAAATGGTAACGAGTTGCCGAGAGGCTTTGGATATCATAAATCGCATGCCCTCAACCACATCGAACAAATCCTCACCTAGGGAGATATGTAAGCCTTGAAGATTCCTGATACGAGTTCGCTCGACAGTGAAACGCAGGAACTCAGAACAAGAATCCTTAAGCTAGAAGGAATTGCTCACCAAGTTGTGTGCCTTCGAAACATATCCCGAGTCCTCTCAGACATCGAGAAACCTGTGTCTGATATCTTCTATGAGTTAGTACATCTTATTCCCGAAGGGTGGCACGACCCTTCGATGAGCACAGCGAAACTCCGACTGGATGATGATGAGTGGTCAACGGAGGGATTTGTTGAGACTGATCTGTGCATATCTTGTGACATAGAGGTTCGAGGTAGTAAGCGTGGGCACATTCAGGTATGCTACATGTCCGCTGAATCCGAACAGTATCCAAGAAGACTCGTAGAAGAACAGGTCTTCTTCCTGGATGCAGTTGCACATGACGTATCAGCATTTGTGAGCAGAAAAGACTTGATACTCTCGCGAGCTCAGCAACATAGAGAACTTGGTATCTTCACCTCACTGCTGCGCCATGATGTCCGTAACGACTTGGGCGTTATTCTGAGCAACATAGATTTGGCACGGATGTTGCTCGACGAAGAGGACAGGGAGATGCATGGAGTGATCGACTCAACAGAGGCCGTCTGTGAGAGAGTGCTGGCTCTCATCTCAGCACTTGGTGAATCCCAGCTTGCAATCGAAGGGAGTATTGAGGAGTGGCTACCCGAAGTCGCAGCAAAGGCTGAAGAAACTTACAGGAACCTCACTGTTCATGTGAATGTAGATGACTCGGTGGGCAGGGCCCAAGTTCCTGTGAGCAGACTTCTGCCGGCAGTCTTTGATAATTTGCTAAGAAATGCTGCTAGATATGCGGGTGACCAACCAAATGTGACTATCGATGCGGCCACAACAGATGACTGGCTGGAGATTGTAGTTTCTGATGACGGGCCCGGGGTTGCTGAAGAGATACGTGACGATCTATTTCAGAGGGGAGTGACAACTTCTGGCTCAGGATTGGGGCTGTACTTATCGAAGCAGATAGTTGTGGGGATTGGTGGCACTATTAGACTCATCAATAACGATGGTCCCTCAGGAGCTGCCTTCCAAATAAGACTGCCCATCAGGGAATGGGTGACCTGAGTTTCAGCTCCTTTGAAATGCAGTCAAGATAGGCATCAGCAACACCAACACTGTGATATCATATCATTCTCTTTATAGCTTCGAACAGAGTGTTAGCACGAACTGGTTTGACCAAGAACGCTAAGGCGCCTGCTTCAAGAGCCTCGTCCCTGACTGTTTCATCTGCACTCAAAAACACCATTCTGGCCTGAGGATCTTGATGAAGAATCTCACGTGTTGCTATGGTCCCGTTCATCACAGGCATTCGATGGTCCATCAGTATGATATCGGGCTTCTGGTCGAGCTGAGTGTACTGCTCAACGGCTTCTGCTCCGTTGAATGCATGTCCTACTACGTTGTGTCCTCCGAATGACAGGATACGGTCCAAGACCTTGTGAATGAACTCGTCGTCGTCAACTATGAGAATGGATGCCATTACTGTTTCCCTCCTTGAACTGCGATGTCCTGTGGTTGACGAAGAATCAGGACAATCTTCACTCCTTTAGAGAAGTCTCCTTCAACTCTGTCCTCTGCTTGGATGTTACCACCATAGTTCTTCACGATGCTCTTTACGAGGGTCAACCCGAGACCAAGCCCTGTTATTCCTTCTCGTCTGTGTTCAAGCGTTGCGAAAATGTCGTCCTTGCTTTCATCGAGTATTCCGGGGCCGTGGTCTGCCACCTCGATTCTGACGTATGGTGTGTGCTTGATTGGCTCAGCCGTGACGTCAACATTGACGTTCTTCCGACTGTCAAACTTCATAGAATTGTGGAATAGCGCATGGAAGATGTCTTCGAGATATCGGTCGGCCAGAACAGTTATGTCAGGGGGAGTAACATCCACCTGAATCTCCAGATCCTTCTCAGGAAAATCTTCACGGACTTCTTCGGCTGCAGTTTGAATGGCTTCTTGCAGGTTCCTTGCTGCGGCTTCTGGAGATTTGCGTTCAACTAAAGATATCTTCTTCATATTCGATATGATATGAGCCGCACGTTCGACTTCATTCAATCCTCCTTCCACAAATGACTTGAATTCATCAGGAAATTGAGGGGCATGAAGCAGGAGTTCAAGAGTGGACAACACCTCTTGGTTGATATTTGTCAAGTCATGGGTCATAAGGTCAATTATGAATTCTGTCCGTTGGCGCTCCTCTTTAAGCTCTTGTTTAGACCTAACCTGCTGCGTTATGTCTCGGTAGAAACCTTGAGCAGCAACAACCTCGCCATCATCGAGTCGGGGGAATATATTGCCCTGAACATAGATTCTATCGCCGTTTTTTGCAACAAGCGTAGCTCGGACATTGGTCTTCACCTCCCCGGACATTGCGCTCTCTAGGATATCCGTGTAGTGTTCCAAAGAGTCTGCATAGATGATGTCTCTGAGATGCAGATCTGTGACTTCGTCCTGAGAATACCCTAGAGCATTGAGCCACGCTGCATTGACGAACTCTATTGATCCATCTGGACGGACACTATGGATAAGGTCATTGGTTCCTTGGATGAGAGAACGGAACAGCTCAATATTCTCACTGGTTGGCATAGAGGATACACGGTCCGGTTAGCTTGGCTTGCTGTAAGGTGTTAGACGAAGCACGACCTTAAGAATAAATCTAGTGGGAAGCGGCCAAAGGCACATTCAGAGTCTTGGCAAATCCACAAAGGTGGGGATGCAGTCTTTGTGATTGCTCTGGTTCTTGCTATTGATTGAGTGAATCATAATTGCGGAATGCCATACTGGCCCTTCACGTCATTCGGGGTGGCTCCTATATTACTCAAAGCTCTACGATCTGAAGAGATGCTCATTCTGTCTGGACAAGGATAGACGGATCACTTTGCTCCGATGGTCGCGCAGCTAGTGGTATGCTTCAAGTACGACCTACCACATCTGACGCGCGTGAGCACACATACACTGAACAGGTCTCCTGTGCCATAGGAAGAATTGAGGTCAATGCAAATTATACTAATAAGCCATGAAGTGAATTACATCTTGAAATATCCATGGTCTGATTTCAGAACTGTTGTCTGAACACAGATGTGAGGGATTCTTATGCGGGAGCCAGAATCTGAACTCAGTTCTAGCGTTATTAGATGTTTTCTAGATGCCATAGTCCATCCTCTGGCCATTAGTGATTTGGACGGAATAGTTACCTTCGTCAACAAGGCGCTTCTCGAGTTGTGGGGGTATTCTGAGGAAGAGGTTGTAGGGGGGACAGTTAACCGACTCTGGAAGTCGCCATCAAGGGCTGATGAAATGAGGGAACTGGTAATCAGCAGAACATCCTACTCTGACGAGATGGTGCCCGATGTAGCCGCGAACCAGACGCTAGTGCTTAACGTGGAATGCTCTCTCATTCATGATGCAGACTGCCCCACAGGCATTCTGTGGCACTTTACGCGCTCCTCTTCTCAAAGCGAATCCGAATCATCCCTTCAAGAGATGCATATGCAGATGGGTCGGCTGAACTCCTTGCTCAAGGCGATTAGGGACGTCAATCAGATCATCGTTCAGGAGCCGGATTTCGGCAAGATGCTGAACAAGGCATCCTCGTCCATGGTCAAAGCGAGGGGATACGCTGGTTGTACGATTGCACTTGTAAGTGATGATGGAGAAACGATTAGAGAGATGGCTCATTCCGGCGGATGCCGACTGAGAGACGAGATATCGGTAACCACTGGGGGTGAAGGATATGCCCCTGACTGCATACGAGAAGCCATCATCTCGTGCGAGCCTCAGGTGATTGATTCTGCCAATGAATGTGTAGAGTGCTCTTTTCGTGCAGACAACCAAGAGACACCATACTGCACAATCACTCTTCCATTGACGGAACACGAACGGTCTATTGGCGTTCTGCAGGTCTTCGTAACGGAGAGGGAGACTCTGGACGAACAGGAGATTGACCTCCTTAGAGAAGTCGCGGCCGACCTTTCCTTCGCCTGGTCAAAGAATCAGGCTGAACGCGCAAGACGTGAGGGTGAGGAGAGCCTACGCGAGCTCAATCTTGAGTTGGAGTCGCGTGTTGAGGCCCGGACGAAAGAACTGCAGGACACCAACATCGCCCTTCGAGAGCGGGTGAAAGAACAGACTTGCCTGTATGCTGTGAGCCAGGTCCTGCGAGATACAGCCCGTCCCATTCTGGATATCCTGAATGATTTGATTGGGCCAGTTGCCCAAGGGTGGCAATATCCTGACATCACAGAGGTTCGTATCAAGCACGAAGATGACGTTGTCTTGAGTGACGGATTCCAAGAGACAGATTGGATGCTAGTATCGCGCACACACACAGCTCAGGGTGCCCCAGTGGAAGTAGCAGTAGCCTACACTGAGGAACGACCAGAAGAGGAACTAGGGCCATTCGTCGATGAAGAACTATCGCTCATCGATGAGATCACCAACCAGATTGCTCGCGCATTGTCAATGAGGGAGCTTGATAATTCTCTCAGAGAGAGGGAACAGCTCCTCAGCATGGCAATCGAAAATGCAGCCCTCGGAATTGTAGCATTGGGTTTGGATGGTGATATCATTGATGTCAACAGATCATTTTCCAAGTTGACAGGTTATCCGAAAGAGGAGCTCACTGCGAAGAAACTCTGGGATTATGCCTATCCTGACGACGTACAGACCGCGAAACACGAATTCGACCGCCTCCTAGAGGGCGAGAAGCGGGGAGTCGGCTTCGAAATGCGATATCTGCACCAGAACGGGAGTGTTGTGTTTGCCGACGTAAATGCGTCACTTGTTCGAGATGCTAATGGTCACCCTGTTCGGCTCTTCATACAGGTACAGGATATCACTGAGCGAAAGAAGGCGAAGCGCAACCGCCAACTCATTGCGGACAGCATTCCTGGCGGTCTAGTCCACCTCATGGACAGGGACCTCAAGTACGTCTTCAGCGCTGGAGAGTTGCTGGAATCTCTTGGTCTCAATAATGAAACGCTGGTGGGTAAACCCATCTTTGACATTCTCCCCCCGGACATAGCTGAATCGGTGGCTGAACAGTACAAAAAGGTACTTGGTGGACAAAAGATCGAGTTCGAGGGGGAGTATGGCGGCAGAGTGTTCTTGATTAGAGCCATCCCGGTCAAGAGTGATGACGGGAGTATTGATAGAATCCTCGTTCTTTCAGTTGATATCACGGAACTCAAGCAAGCTGAGCACGCTCTTAGAGAACTGAATAAGACCCTCGAGCAGAGGGTGGAAGAGCGAACTGCGGAGATTCGCCGCAGCGGAGAGCTTTATCGAACGACACTCGAAACGATGCCTGACGCGGTGGTTGTGACCGATCTCGACATGCAGATAGTGATGGCAAATCAGATGGCCGCAGAGATGCACGGTTACAATTCTTCGGATGAGATGATAGGTATGGATGCACGCACGCTGTTTGTTCCTGAAGATCGCGAAAGGGTGATAGCGAACAATGAGGCGATTCTGAAAGAAGGAGCTCTACGCAATCGCGAATATGGGCTCGTGCGAAAAGACGGAAGCACGCTTTCATCTAGAATGAATGTGAGTGTCCTCAGAGATGAAGAGGGAGTTCCGACACATTTTGTTGTTATCGCTCGAGACCTGTCAGAATTGAAACAGCTTCAGGACGAGTTAGTGCGGAAAGAACGCCTAGCTGTCCTTGGTCAGCTCAGTGGCGGGATATCTCACGAGATACGAAACCCGTTGGCTGCAATCAAGAATGGAATCTACTTCCTTCAAATGGCAATCGATAGCCCGGATGAAGATGTCAAAGAGACACTGGACATTCTTGACAAAGAAGTCAATAACACAGTCAGTATCATCGAGAGTCTCCTCAGTTTTGCCCGTCCTGAACCTCGAACGAGACAAAAAGTAAATATCGTAAAGCTCTTGAATAAACTGATACTACAGCTCGAAATACCACCAAGGATTAATCTCCAGACGGAGTTCGATAGAGAATCCTCAATTCTCCTAGCTGACCCTGTACAACTTGAACACGTTTTCCAGAACCTTATCACGAATGCAGTTGAAGCGATACCCGAAGAAGGTAAGATCAGCGTATCACTCGATCGTGTGACGACTGATGAACTGGCCATATCAGTGTCTGACACAGGGACAGGCATAGAAGAAGAAGATTTGGGTAGAATCTTTGAGCCCCTCTTTACAACTAAAGCAAAGGGGATTGGTCTGGGGCTTGCGATAACGAAGTCGATGGTTGAAGCACACGATGGACGGATTGAGGTTTCCAGCGAGATAAGAGTGGGGACGACTTTCACAGTCTACCTGCCCCGTTATGAGGAGGGCTGATTGTGGTGGCTGATTCTATCAGTATACTAGTCGTCGATGACAGAGAGAGCGTTAGTAAGACGATGTCGCACATCCTCAGTCGGTTGGGTCACTCGGTCATAACCGCAAACAGTGGAAGTGAGGCAGTCGAGATAGCCAAAGAGCATCCGAATATCGACTTGGTCTTCATGGACATCAAGATGCCTGAAATGGGTGGGGTCGAAGCGCTCAAACAAATCAAGCCAGTCTTACCGAAAGCAGTTGTTGTGATGATGACGGGATACTCAGTCGAGAACCTCATTCAGGATGCTTTTGAAGAAGGAGCAAACGACATCATACACAAGCCAATAGACTTCGCAGAGGTCTTGCGGCGCATAACAGAGGTCACGGGATCCAGACAGGAGAGGCTTGTGTTGGTGGTAGATGACGATCGTTCATTCACAGACACGTTCTCCAAGGTGTTAGAGAAAAAGGGATTGACCGTTCTGAAAGCTGAAACAGGCGAACAGGCCATTCAGATTTTGAAAGAGAAGGAATGTGATATTGTCTTTCTTGACATGAAGCTTCCAAAGATGAGCGGTTTCGAAACTTTTCTCACGATAAAACAAGACAATTCATCAATGGTTGTCGTCATTATCACTGGATTCCCTCAGGAGATGAGTAACCAGATAGACCGCGCTCTCGCTCATTCTGCTTATGCCTACTTCGGGAAGCCGCTTGACCTTGAGAGAGTCCTTGCCACCGTGAGAGAGGTCATTTCAGGAGGGAATGCTCAATAACTGTAACGGATGGCGGATTATGTGGTGTTCTTGACGCGGATGGTCCTCAGATTGTTGTTCTGAGATGCTCGAACGCATATGTAGATAATGATTTCCGTCGCATGCAGCGGTTTGGTTCGAAGAGGCGCAGGAGAATGGGTGGAGGTGTACTGCCCTGACTGCCGGTACTGAGAGCTATGCTGAAACAGCCAGAATCCTCGTTGTTGATGACAATAAGAGTCTATGCAAGAGTCTGAAGAACATATTCATTAGGCGGGGATATGCCACCGTCACAGCTCACACAGGGGCCGAAGCTCTCAGAATGGCACGTAGCATGGATTTTGATGTGGTTCTTCTTGATTTGCGGCTTCCCGACCAAGGAGGAACCATAGTGCTCAGGGATCTAGAAGAACTGCAGCCAGACACGGCTGTGATAGTGATGACGGGCTACGCGTCTATAGAGACCGCAATAGACTCCCTTAACACAAATGCTGTAGCATACCTAACAAAACCTATTGATATGGACAAACTCCTTGGAACTATTGACGAAACCCTCAGAAGAACCGAGCTACTGCGCCAGAAACGGCAGGCAGAGATGGCTCTGAGAGAGAGCGAACAGAAGTTCCGAGACCTGATTTATGCTCTGCACGATTTGGTCTTTGTAATAGACGAGCATAATCACTACTCTGACTACTTCGCATCGGATGAGAGTCTACTATACATGTCCCCTTCAGAGTTTCTTGGGAAGCATATGCGAGAAGTTATTCCACCTCAAGTCGCCAGAGAACATCTCCAAGCCATCGCGCGCTTGCGAGCGCATGGGGGTGTAGAAACCCTGGAATACACGCTGGAATTGAACGACAGAACAAGACACTTCGAGGCCACTTTTTCTCTTCTTGAGGCGCAGGGCAGCGTTGTCGTCGGTGTTCGAGACATCACCGAGACAAGGGAGGCTCTGAGAGCAATCCAGAGCGTCGAGGGACTTTACGCGGCCACGATTGAGGCAGTGGATGCAGGCATTCTCGTGGTGGACTCCTCCGGGCATGCCATGCACTGGAACACGAGATTCGATCACAATTTTTCGTTGCCTGGTATTGAACTGGACATCATGCGAGTCCGTGAGGTGTTTGAGGCTCTTCGAACAGGTATTAGAGACGCAGACGAGTTTCTCATGCGACTCGAAGAGCTTCAGAACTCGGATGTGGATGGGAAGGGGATTCTGAGATTCAGAAATGGAGTGGTGTTCGAGTACTACACAAGCGCTATACTGGAGGGCAACGACGTTGCTGTTCGAGTCTGGTTGTTCAGGGACATAACTCAACTCAAAAGAGCTGAAGACTCTGCACGCCTCTATCTTGATCTTCTTGGTCACGATGTTCGGAATCATCTTCAGGGAATCTCTATCGGAACCGACCTGTTGTGTGAATCAGAAGATGATGCACTCTTCAAGGAATCCTTGAGTGCAATAAAAGAAGGCGTCCACAAGATTGCGCGTCTGATTGACAAGGCCAAACGGACAGAACAGCTTTCCCAAGAACCTCTGAGAGCTCGAAGGCTCGACACGGTAATTCTGAACACGGTAAAGAGAATCCAGAACTTGAACAGTGATGTGACGATCAAAGTTGAGATTCAACCTGATGAGCCAACGATTGCCGCTGATAGTAATCTGGAGTACTTGGTGACGAACCTTCTCGAAAATGCGGTTGAGTCGAATCCCCGCCAGGATAAACGCATCTGGGTTCAGCTCACGAAAGTCATCAAGGGGTACGAGCTAAGTGTCAAGGATAATGGTCCTGGCCTGCCAGATACAAGGAAGAGCGAGTTATTTGATCCTAGCAGAAGATACGGGGGTGTGGGGCTTCATCAGGTGTCTCAGATAGCGGAGAAATACGGGGGTTTCGTCTATGTGCGGGATAGAGTGTCAGGTGATCATACTAGAGGGGCCGACTTTCGGGTGCTCTTTCTGCGACATTTCGATTAGGCTAGATGATTCCGAACGAGACCTGCTTGTCTGCAACCACATTGATATGGCTGTCGCCGACCTCGAACAGACAATTCTCAGGTCTCTGAGGTTTGGGTTTCAGCATGACGCTCTTTTGCGAGGGGTAATCTCAAGTGAAAAGCAGTTCCCTTCGAATAGTCGTTAGGAGAATCAGGTCTGTTCTCAACACGAATCCCGGAATCCGCCAGACTCAGTATCTTCTTGACCAAATAGAGCCCAAAGTTCGAATGGCGCGGCCGCGTCTCGATGCTATCAAAGACCTGTTGCTTGGTATCATCGGGAATTCCGATTCCTTGATCACATAGAACGAGATGCAAGAACCCATTCTCTACCTCTGAGCTGATCTCCACTGTAACAGTGTTCTGGTTCGGCTTTCTGTATTTCACCATGTTAGACAGAATATTGTAGAGAGCGACATTGAATAACTCGTTTCCACGAGTTCGCAGACCGGTAAGAGCCTCGGTACCATCTAACAGGAGTGCGATATGAGGATATGATTCGTCAACTCTGCCTCTTGCTTCCACTAGCACCTTCCTGATTTCTATGGGTATCGTTTCGACGTTACCCTTTTGAAGAGATTCCAGTGTAAGTGTGTTCTTGAGAAGTTCTGTCGACTGATACTGGACTTTCTGAATCTCTGTCAACATGTCCTGCACATCATCGTCCAAGTCTGGATGCTCCATGAGGAGAGCTTCAAGTGTGCTGATCGTCATTGCATTATAGTTCCGGATGTCATGACCCAGAATGCTAAGTAGCAAGCTCACAAGCTCCTGATTCTTCTGTGCCTGTCGCCATGCGTCGATGACCTTGGTCTGGGGTAGTGATATCATGTCGCTCAGGCTCAGACGAGCATGATCTTCCCCTTTTCCGTACCTCGGCCTGAAAGGAATGATGCCAACGAAGAGCATCAGGCTGTAGAACATCCCAAGAAGCAGCTTGCTCAGCAGCGAGGCCAGCCCCTGAACGATGGATATGGATTGCGTCACAGGATATGCAAATAGCGGATAGAGGACGCTATCAATGAGAAGCGTGAGATTGTAAACAACAGCAACGTGAATCACGGGGGGAATACTCGGGAGCCGTTCTCGCATCCACTCGACAAGAAATATCATGAGTACCATCTCAATAAGTGCCAATACGTTGCCAACCCAGAATATTCCAAAGCTCACATTGAACAGCTCAGGAGGGATATCTAGGGGATTTGTCACCCCCCCGTAATCAAGTAGACATCCGAAGTATGGATAGGCCAAGACGAAGATGAACTGGACTGCTAGGACTCCTAGAATAACGAACTTGATGGTTGAGAGGTCTCTTTCCATCACATACACATAGAGGACTGTCCACAGGACTGCAGCATAAGCAATACTACCGCCCCCTACGCTGATTCCCTCGGTCACATGCAATACATAGAAACTGCTCATCATGGATGTGAAGACGAGAATGATTCCGAGATAGATGTAGAGCGGTATTAGCGATAGTTTCCGACGCAAAGAATAGAGGATAATGCCCGATCCTGAGTAGCAGAGAACGTGCAGACCAAGATGTAGGACTCCACTCACGATTTTTAACCCGATTGACATGAGTTTTTCAGTCTATAATGGTGTTTCTGTGCTATCTATAGCAAGACCTTCTTGTGGTGAGAACAATGAAACTCCGTCTTGACCAGATACGTTGGGATAGATGACATGGGTCTCGCCTGGCCAATCAAATGGTTCGTTCTGGTAACTTCGCAGTCGACACTATCTTTGAGAAAGCTTAAGTCCTCGATTGTGTATAGACGGTTGGTTCGTCTGTCTGAGGGAGAAAGATGAAGAAGTCTTTGAAGGTCGCTTTTTCTGCCGTAGGTCCAATTGTTATGATAGTACTATTGACCATCCCAATAGGTCCACTCGCAGGTGGTTTGGGGATATTGCAGCCTATAGGAGGCATTTATGATGTCGGAATCGGAGTGAATGACACAACATCTCAGACTCTGGTTCTATCTGACCTTGGCAGTCCAGTGGACGTGATCCTCGATGAATGGGACATTCCTCATATCTACGCGGAGACCATATCCGATGCTTTTCTGGTGTTAGGATATTTGCATGCTCGAGATCGGCTGTTTCAGATGACCATGCAGAAGTACCTTGCTGCAGGACGCATCAGTGAGATTGTTGGCGGAAGGGCTGTCAGTTCAGACAAGTACTATCGTACTATAGGCCTAGCCCGGTCGGCTGAGCTGACGTATCAGGCGTTTCTAGAGATGGCGGAAACCGACCCTGATGTTGCGTACGTGATGGAGAACATAGATGCATACGTCACCGGAATCAACACGTTCTTGCACTCAATGAGCAGCCGTGAGACCCCAATCGAGCTCAAGATTCTTGGATTCATCCCTGAGGCATGGGAACCTGTTGACATTTTCATATGGTCGAAGATGATGACTTGGGGCCTCTCTGGAGGCTTCAGAAGGGATATCATACGCTACACCTTACGCGAGGGACTCGACAATGAAACGATGCTGGAGAACCTCTACCCCGATGTAATGCCCTATGCCGTGCCGATAGTTCCTGAGCAATACAATCTCAGCATAACTGAGTACCCGGATGGTCCCGCTGGTTGGCCAGCACCTGCAACCTCGGAACTAGATTCGCGAGCTGCCGAGCCAGACATCATGCAACTGGAATCCACTGAGTTAGAGGCTCTTCTTGCCTATGACTCGCAGGTCATCAATCCATTTGCTGATATCTCAGTGATTGGCAGTAACAGCTGGGCGGTCGATGGATCCAAGAGTGCTACGGGGTATCCAATCCTGGCTAACGATCCGCATCTCCAGCTTCAGCTACCATCACTATGGTACGAGGTCCACCTCGTTGTTCCGGGTGAGTTGAATGTTCAGGGCGGTAGCCTCGCAGGAACGCCAGCTGTGCTCATTGGTCATACTAAGCATATCTCTTGGGGGATGACCAATGTTGGTGCGGACCTTCTCGATCTCTTTGTGGAAGAGGTCAATCCAACCAATTCCAGCCAGTACCGTTACAATGGGGAATGGGTCGACTTCCAGGTTGTGAACGAACTAATCTATACCGCTGAGGGAAACATGATTGAATTCCCAGTTACATGGAGTGTCCATGGTCCGTGCATTGATTCACTCATTGATGGCTATGGCCCTGCTGAGGACAGCGTTGTGAACCTCTCGATGAACTGGACCGGAACTGGTGTCACTCATGAGATTCTGGCCGTTTCGATGCTGAATCTGGCCAATGATCTAGATGGATACTACGATGCACTCTATTGGTGGGACTCGCCACCTCATAATTTCATCTATGCGGATGACTCTGGCAACATCGCAATCACGGTGGCGGGCAGATTCCCGGTGAGATGCGGGTATTCAGGGAAGTATCCAGTGCAGGGTTTGAATGACTCGATTGGGATGACGGGTTCAATCCCATACGCCTATCTGCCGAGAAGCTTGAATCCCTCACAGGGCTATCTTCAGTCGGCGAATCAACTCTCCATAGATCCAGCAATCTACGCTTATTCTCTACTGGGTCCTCAATCTGACTCTTACCGGGGCCGTCGGATCGACCATTTGCTAGCGACCGACTCAGACATCACAGTTGAAGACATGATGGTCTACCAAGCCGACGTCCTAGACGTTTCAGCTGAGAGCATGGTTGGTTTTGTTGTGAACGGCTGGGAGGATAGCGAGGAGAACAATGTATCGATACAGGACATGGTTAATATTCTCTCGTCTTGGGACTTCGTGATGTCGACTGATAGTGCAGCTCCGACAATCTGGTGGTATCTCCTCGGAGCCTTGAAGTATGCTATGTTCGATGAGGTTTTTGCAGCAGGGTTGGATCCAACATCTGTCCGTACTCCTGTCCTCGAACAGATCCTAAGGACTGACGACGCGTATTACATCGACAATCATGACACAGTCAAGACTGAGTCCATAGATGACATCATGGTGCTGGCTCTGCATCAGTGCTACAACGAGATTGTTGAGGATATGGGTACAGACATGGCGGACTGGACATACGGCGAGCATCATATTCTGAACGTCGAGCATCTTGCCGGTTTCACCTATCTGGGCGGAACACCGCATCCCGGCAGTAGGTACACACTGAACGCTGCTGGGGGTTGGACAGTTGACGGGGGGCCATCGAGACGGATGGTTGTCAGACATGGACCCAATCCCGCTTACTACACAGTGTATCCCGGTGGCCAGAGTGGCAACATGTTCAGTCAGCACTGGTCTGATCTCTTCGTTCTCTGGAACGAGTACGATGAGGTGACTAACCACTACGGTTATACTGAGGAACACTTCTATCCCTCATTTACTGAGTTCTTAGAGGCCGGAACTGGCATTGAACGACACATCAAATTCATCCCATGAGGTGAGACAGGATGACAGGACTTGACGACATATTCCCAGATGTGGGAGTCATTCCCGCAACAGTAGTTGTAGCCCTAATCGGCTTGTCTCTCCAGTTGAGTGGTATATGGGCTACCATGTTAATTGCTGGATTCTTTGGTGCCCTTCTAACACGGAAACACACACACTCGTTCCTTGCTGGATTCGTTGGAGTAGCAGTGGCCTGGTCGATACTCTTTGCCTATCTCGCGGTAACAGCCCAAGCGCTACAGATAGCTGAATTCTTCATCGGTCTGCTGGGCATCTCCGGTCTGGGGTGGTTAGTCATCGTAATCAGCGTTGTTCTGGGTGGCCTCCTCGGGGGCTTCGGTGCCCTTCTGGGAAGATCGATAATTGAGTTGGTTGATGAGATATTTGCACATCGGATTGCTCAGGAATCATGAAGTGGTGAACCTTAGTATGACTCTGCATCTACATCGCGCTTTCGGAAACAGTGATATTTGGATGACTCTTGAGTACTGTGATTGCGTATGGTTGGCCTAGTTGAATCGTTAAGAAAGCTCCAGAAGGACTCGCGTTTCTACAACGATCTTCTTCATGAGTCGGAAAATCCTCTGAGGTTAGCAGTGGAGCTCACCGACACCGGCGAAACGGCGACAATGATATTGAAGCAGGGAGATGGCGTGGTGAGCATAGAAGAGGGCGTTTCTTCGGTAAGCCTCAAGATAACTCTAGACTCGGCCACACTTCAGAGGATCCTAGATGAAGAGGCTGACGCATTTGCGCTAGCAGGGAGGTCAAGCATGGATGAGGTTCGTCCAATCAACTTCGAGTTCCTTGAACGAGACCGTGCCAAGGACTCCATGGAGGCAATCAAGAGCTTGGCAACCTTTTTCTTTCTGCCTGGACGAATAAAGACAAAGAAACTTGCAGTAGAACGGGCAGGTGAGGCTCATGGTGCGAAACCAATCCCGATTGTGTACTGGCAGGGCCTTCGCCTTGCTTGGTATCGAATCCCGTCGGATACAACCCTCAATGAGGAGGGTGAGCACGACCCCTGGCCTCAAGCGTTTGTGATCTTGGCCGGAACCGGCACAGTACGTATCGAAGAAGAAGAGCAGGAGCTTGCCCCTAACACGGTATATTACATCCCGCGGAATGTTCTTCATCAGGTCAAGGCGGTCAGTGATGTTGACCTGATATGGATTGCATGGGATGCAGAATGATTGCTTTTCGAATCATCTGAATGCGTCTACGGATAGAGATTGCCCGTAGATGTACTAGCCGCTATCCAGATTGATCTCAAAGATGTTCTTAGATTCGTTCTCCTTTCTGAAATAACGGATCTGACCTCCGTACCTGTCGATTAGAATACGGGCGGTATAGAGGTGGATATTCAGGGTTGAGAGCTCGGGAAGGTCAGAGCCGATCAAAAATCGCTTATCAGCGTCCGAGAGAGGTCTACCACAGCTCTCGATATAGATGCTGACTTCTCCATTCTGAGGGGAACCTGATATCTTCAGCTGGATATGATCTTCGGATGCTAATCTATAGGCTTGGATGATTAGATTGGCAAACAGGTCAGTCAGCATCATGTCAGCCCTTACAATCAATCTCTTGTCAATCGTGACCTTGGCGGAAACTGGCCTTTCCTGAAATGTCTGTTTGACGGTTTCAAGACCCCTCATCATGTAGGTTTGGGCTACAACCGGGACGAGCTTCACATCCTTGGCAGACTTGATTTCCGAAAGCTTTGATACCTGTCTGTTGAAGAGGGTGGCTTCATTGCTCAGTGCAACCGCCTCCTTGTGTGGTCCTTCCTGACTTGTGTTTCGCTCTGCATGCGAGAGGAGTTCGAGATATGTCACGATGCCCTGCAGGAGATTGCCCATCTTGTGAGTCCACATATGAAGATAGAAGTCGCTCTCCCTTCTGGCAGTCTGAAGCTCCGCTGTTCTCCTTTCAACAAGTGACTCAAGAATACGGTGGGGTTCGATTATTGATGTTAGAATCATTCCCAAGGCCAAAATGACGAAACCGGCGAAGATGCCACCTAACCAGAGAATCTCCGCAATCTGGCGGGGGTCTTCTAGTAGAGTGTAGATGATGAAGGCGCCCATCCACAGAACCAGTGCTAGAGTTGATGCCAGAATCGTGCGGCTTCTACTACGGTACCATTCAAGTATGTATCTGAGCAGTGCTAGGGTTGCGCTGCTTCCGACAACCCCTGTAAGAATGAGCCCAACAGGAGTGAGTCCGAACAAGCCTCCTTGGGGATCTGTAACTCTGAACAAGGGGACTGGAGATGCTAGAAGCAAGATAAAGAATAGAGGCTGTAAGACAGCTCCCCAGAGAATCACCAATCTCTTCTTCTTAGGGGTAATCTCTGCGTCACCCGGCACCGAGCCTGCTAATACGCCTGGTGTCAGAAGGAACGCGAGTCCTGATACAATAGTGCGATTCCTGTCGCGAGTTGCTATTACTGAGAGTGCGATTATCGGATGAGTGACTAGGTAGGCAAACGAGAAGAGTACCACGTTGGCACCGAGGAACATAATGATTATGCTTCTTAGGTTGGGTTGCTGTGTGTAGCGGACGAAGCTATATGTGGCGACAATCCCGGATGTAGTTGCCAGCATAGCCACCAGAACACTCAGCCAGAATGCTGACTCCTGTGCTTCGACGATGGACCAGGCCAGACCGGATCCTGTGACCAGAAGCATGCCACCCAGTAGCACAGCAAAGGCTAATCCTATGATTGAGTCATAATAACGCTTCTTCAGTTCTGGTGGCACTTGGCACCGCTCCCCAACTCATCCGAATTGGATGAAGCTTCTATTGGTGATATTAGTTTCTGAATATAGTTTCTTCTGTGATTAAATCGACAGTGCTTTCTCTGAGCCGTGGATGTGACTCTGAGAAGAACATGTCCTCCGAAAAAAGAACGCCCCTCAAATATTTGAAAGAAGAGGCCCTCTCTTGTAACCATGAGGAAAAAAAACGAAGGCAGCGATGAGAGCGAGGCCCTCACCGCCGTATGCTCTCCTTAGCTAGGTCTTCTCTTTCGGATATACCAGACTAGAGCAACTACCACTGCGATAACGCCCACGACTCCAGCAAGTAGGAACAACTGATCAACGTCTGGAGGTGGAGGTGTTGTTGTAGCTACAGCCGCTACGACCGTGAGAGCGACTGTATCGGTTGCAGTATTTCCGCTCTTGTCTGCGACTGTTATCTCGAACTCATAATTTCCGGGGTCAAGTCCATTGACGTTCACGACAACCTTGCCGCCTCCCCAACTACCTGATGCGTATGCTGTGGAATTCTCCGTCACCTCGAAAGAGGCGGGGTATTGATCCGAGGGTGTCCACGTGATGGTGTTACCCACTGTGCCCTCGACATACACGATGTCGGCGGGCGAGTCGATGGTGGGACCGACGTCATCATTGATCACCAGCACTCTCAAAGCGTCTTCTGCCGTGTTTCCGTCAACGTCATAGATGACTATCCGGAGGATACGGAGCCCCTCTGAGAGGCCATCAATACTTACTTCAAGAACTCCTGAAGTCCATGATCCTGTTTCCGATTCAACGTCATCCACATAGAGAACGTAGTTGTCGGGGTTCAAGTCCTCCACAGTCCACGTCACTGTCTGACCAGTTGCGCCCACAAAGGCTTCTCTATCCGGTGCACTGCTGATGGTGGGCGGAGTCGCATCGTACACGTGTATGTTGACAGTATCTGTTACATAATTGTCATGGATATCCCATACAGTGATCACCAAAGTATGGGTGCCGTATGGCAATCCATCAATGTTGACAATGATACTAGTGTAGTTCCATGCATCCCCGTCCCAGTACTCCGAGTTGACCTCAACTTCCCAGTTACGGAGGTTATCATCAACAGGGTACCACGTGATGGTATTTCCGGTGGAGCCCTCTGCGTAGGACACGTCCTGAGGCCGGTTGATGATGGGCGTGGTGGGAAGGAATTCCTGTGGATACCTGTCCTGTGCATTACCGACAATGACTGGTGCACCAGAGAATGGATACCAATAGTTGCCAAGGCTCACGTTGTCATCCCAGTTCCTAATGGAGGTGTCATAGCCGTTTCCTGCTATGTTCATCACAAAGACGTTGTAGTAGACAGAAACGTTCACTGCTGAGTTAACGTACAGGCCATAATCCAAGTTCCATCTGATCGAGTTATTGAGGACATAGATGTTTCCACCACCACTTACATACATCCCATATCCGTTGTTCTCAATGGTGTTGGTCGTGACATTCAATCCGTATGACGTTGTCGAATAGATTGCATGATCATTACAGTACATGAACGTTGAGTCGCTCAAGGACACGTTGTCCGAGTAATAGAGGTAGACACCGCGCGACACGTTGGTGAACGTGGAGTCCTTGAGTTCAACATTGTCGAAGTTGTCCAAGGCCACGCCTGTACCACTAATGTGCTCAAAGTCGCACGAACTGAGAAACAGGTCGGATCCCTGGACAATGGATGCCCCAGTCGTCGAGCCCGTGACAAGACAGTCAGTGATGTTGATGTTCGAGCCATACCAGAGCCTTAGGCCAACGCCGGTCGGGCTGTCACAGTCAGAGATGGTGGTTCCACTGACGGTCACGTTATCGACGTAGAATGTCGCGATGCCCCATCTGTTCGCCTTGCCTTCTGAAACGCAGTTGAGAATTGTCACGTTTTCTGCCTCGGAGCCAATGTACGCTGCAAGGTTGTTAGAAAAGTGAGCATCTTGGATGAGCAGATTGTTGGTGTAGTATCCGGCAATCGGTACGGAGGCGCGATCAAAATCGCCTCCTGTCACTGTGCAGCCTGAGCAATTCATAAGGATGATCTGTCCATAGCTATCACCGTCGAGATCTATGCCGGAGCCGTTCCAACAGTAGTAGACCGGCTTGCCGTTGACAATGTTTCCAGAGAACTCGTGCTCATACAGTGAGAGTCCCACCAGCTCGAAGACGAATCCACACCCTGTGAGTGTATTATTCACAAAGGCTGAGTCTGCTAGGCCATAGATGTATATTCCCTGTTCGGCCGGGAAGTCAATGGTGTTTCCCGAGAACGTGACGTTTGTTGAAGTGTACAACCCGGCGGCTTCTAGGCCGGTTCCGACTATGGAATTGCCGGACACCACTGTATTGTCACAGCCTGCAAGATAGAGTGCCTCTCCTCCGCCCTCCACCGTATTACCGGATACCGTTGTATTATGCGAGTTCTGCATGTACAGGCCATGCGACTGGCTTCCATTCACCCAGTTGTCCGCTACGGTCGACCGTGGTCCAGTCTGGACTTGGATTCCATAAGCGACGGCCATTGAGACATCATTCTCCCGGATGCTACTGTCCGGGCATTCTATTGTGGAGATTCCTATGTTAGTACTACGGGTGACGGTGTTCCCCTCAATCGTAGATTGGGGTGATGCCAGCACTCGAATGCCCACGCCAACACAATTGGAGATGTCATTTGACGCTATAGTGGTGTTTTCGCAGTGGTCGAGAACTAGGCCGTATGCACCAAGATTTGAGATACTATTGTCTGAAATTTCGATTGGGTAGGAATAGTTGGCATAAACACCGGAGCCACCTGTCAAATCGATGGTGTTACCGTTGAGCGTTGTCCGATTTGACTCGGTAATCTCGATTCCAAACCTTGTGGTATTGAATACTGAGCCGCCAGTAATCTCGGTATCGGGGGAGTTATCCACCAGGATTCCCGTGGCCTCGGCATGTGTCAAAGTCAGCCCATTTACTGAGGTCTGCCAAGAGTCGCTGATAACGACGCCCTGTTCTCCACTCGATGCAATGGTGCAGGAGGAGAGCGTTGTGTAGTTCGACCAATCGATTTCGATACCGATATCTGCTTCCGAGCTGAAGGTGGACCCAGTCACATCGGTGTTGTTGCACTTGTAGATTTGTAGCCCCGGCTGATTCGTTCCATGCGCCTCACTGGCCGAAATGCTTACATTCTCCACTGTGTACAAACGGATACCGTATCCTTGGTTACTTTCAGGTATGACAACATTGCTTACGTCGACATCGATATCGAACTCGAATGCGTATCCTGTCAGAAGGCCGCTGCTGAATTCATCAGTTACCGTCGTGTGATTGGAATAGCGGACTACTGCCGTGTACCAACCAGGAGCATTACCCGCAAGGGTGTTATGGGAAAGTGTCAGGCCTGTGCAGTACTCACTTGTAAGCGCTCGGTGGGTTGTTGAGTTTATATTGTTCCAGCTAACTTTGGACTCTGACGATGCATTGACATAGACTGCAATCTGCGTTGCAAGAACATCGCAGTGCATGATCTCTGTGTTGCCAGTATTGAAGGCTTCAACCCCGCGACCTGCTGACACAATGCTGCAATACTCAACAAGTCCATTCGATACGTTGTGAAAGGCGATGCCAACCTCATTTGACATCTGGTTGACATAACAGTCTCGGACAATGAAGTATGCATCCGTATTGATGATGTGAATTGCCACTTTCCCGATGTCATATGTGATATTGAGGGCTTCCATGATGAAGGGGTCAACCTCACTGCCGCTGCCGGGCCAACCCTGTCCCACAAAATCATCTGTGCCGTTGATGAATATCGGAACGTGGTCGGTGAGGTCTTCAGAGTCAAGACGTATTCCAGGTTCTTGTGCCAACCTGATATCTCTCTCGGGAGCCGCATCAAGTACGGCAGGTTTCGTTACGAAGTATCCGGTCAACACAAAAGGCTGAACAAGTAACATGAACGCAAGTATTCCAGTCATAATCCGTTTCTGCAATCTCCACTCCTCCGGGAGTCTTTTCATGAAGCATCGTTGAGGCATGTGAAAGAACTGAACAAGCGCAGTGATGTGACTGTGTTGTCCATATGGTGCGACGAGTGGAACTCGCCTTCCTTACCTTCACGCTAATGCATCAAGACGTGCTGCTTTCCTCTGGGTAAACTCACTAATAAACTTCACAGGTACTTAGGTGCCTTCTCCTCGATAAGAGCGAAGCATTGGGCCCGGGCAATGCGCCCGGGTTCCCAATAAGACTCTAGGTACCCCTTCGTTTGTTGAACAGATATCCTGCGATAGATACCGCAACAACTGCTGCAATCCCGCCCACAATCAACAAGAGAAGCATTGGATCCATTGGCACCACATCTTCCTCTTCTGCTATGGGCAAAGCAAGTACTGTGACCTCAACGATGTCACTAGCTGAGTTTCCGCTCTGGTCATACACTGTGACCTCAAAACTGTGACTACCGATCTCAATCCCGTCCAAGCTGAAGATGATTCGGGCTCCAGCCCATGGTCCTGAAGCCACGACAGAGCCATTTGACTCAATCTGGTAGCTTGCTGGCCAGTCGTCTGTTGCTGTCCACACAACACTTGTCCCCGTCCTGCCCTCATAGATGGTCGTGTCCGAGGGAGAGTCTATAGCGGGAGGAGCGTCATCATACACAAAAAGAACCGTGACGACATCAGAGTCGCTGTTTCTGTCGAGGTCGTAGATAGTCAGTTCGACTTCGTACATTCCCGCGACCAGCTCGTCAAGACTGTAAGTCACTTCATCAGTCCATGTTCCTTCAGCATCAATCTCGCCGTTGAGGCGGACGACATAGCTATCTGGATTCAAATCCGAAGCACTCCAAGTGATGGTCTGGCCAGTGGCACCCTCAAAGGCAATTGTATCTTGTTGACTCTTTAGAACCGGCGGAGTGTCGTCGTAGACATGTATCAGCACTTGGTCTGTCACGTTATTCTGGTCCACATCATAGACAATTATGTCGAGCATGTGGGTGCCATAGGGCAAGCCATCAACTTCTACTGTGATGTCATCGAAGTTCCAAGCACCCGATGCCCAGAACTGACTATCGATTTTGACGGTCCAGTCACGCAGCTCGTCGTCACGCGGATTCCAAGTAAGTTCATTGCCTGTTGAACCTTCAGCGTAATAGAGGTCCATTGGCTGATCGATGACTGGAGTTGTCGGAGCGCACAGGTTGGGGTAGTTGTCAACTGCGCCGCCGCCCCCGGCCGTTATGGAATATGGGGGAGGTGGTGTGTAATCTCCCCACCAGTTCCCTTCTGATACCCCGTCGTCCCAATTGTGTGGGTCGTTGTCATAACCGTTGATCGAATTGAATGCGATCGTGTTATAGTAGACCTCAGATCCGTCTGAATTGGAGAGATAGATTCCATAGGTCGTACACCAGCGGACTGTATTGTTTGTGATTGTGGCGTTGTCACCGTTGCTCACTCGAATGCCATAGCCACAGCTCTCTACAATGCTGGATGTCACGTTGTTGAAGTCTGCAGAGGATCCCGCAATGTAGATTCCTGTTGTACAATGTCGGACTTCGCAATCGGTTATGTTCCAATAGTCCGAGTTATCAACATAGATACCCATCGTGCTGTTCAGGAAGTAGCAGTCTTCAACTGTTGCCCGATCAGCTGACTGGGCGGCATAGATTCCGGTATACTCGTTGTGATTAAAGTCACATCCGGCAATGAGGGCGTCATCACCATGTCGGAGGTAAAGGCCTCTATGATTGTACTCCAGGATACTTGAAATGAGAACGAATCTCGAAGACTCGTACGAATCGATGCCATATCCGTTCATACCACTAAACTTCCTGAAGGTGCAGCCTTCAACGTGGGCGTCATCTGATTCATACAGTCCCAGGCCTCTGCCATTGGCCACCCCCTCAAAGTGCGAGTCTATGAGAGTGAGGTTTTGTGCCGGATTGGCGATACACCCATAGTAATTGCCTACAGATTCTATGCCTTCGATATGGATGTACTCTCCTGTGTAGATTACAATCGGGACGCTGCAATACTCGAAGACACCTCCTGAGACTGTGATGTTTGTGCAATCGACCATAGCAATCTGGCCGTAATCGCCGCCAGAAACGATGAGGTCTGATTCGCTAATCAGATACAGGAATGGTTTGCTGTTTACAGTGTTGTCATGAATAGTGTGGTTGACCCAAATCAGTGCCGGTTGGTCACCCAGGTAGATTCCACAGCCCGTGAGGTCATTAGATGCTATCGTCGCATTCCGAGTGAATTCCACTCGAAGGCCAAAAGAGGATGTTCTTGCATCTATCGTGTTATTCGCAATCACCCCGTTATAAGCCCCCCATGCAGTTATCCCCGAGTACCTCACTTCTGTAATCGTGTTCTCCAGAATCGAGATATTCACCGATGTATCGATGTAGATGCCGTCATCGGCACGCAACACTTCGTTTCCAAAGACTATCGCCCTTGGAGAGTCGGTGAAGTACAACCCCGTTGATTCTGATTCGATAACGACATTACGCAAGACCTGTAAATCAGGGCACGTGTCACAGCTTAGTCCCTCGTCCAGCGTATGAATGATGGTGTTCTCTTGGACCAGAGCCTTTTGACAGCCGGCGAGAAGAATGCCGTATTCGTCCGTGTTAGAAACCGTATTGTATTCCACTATCACATTTGGTGCATCGAGGAGTAAGATGCCCGCTTCCTCAGTCAGGTCAACCGCATTGTTGGAGAAGGTGCAGTTCTCACCAGTATCTAGATGAATGCCTATGAGGCCAGTGTCATGGACTGAGTTCGAATCAACAATGACGCGGTCACCATTCTCAATTACGATTCCGTATCCTGCCGAGTTCGTCACTGTATTGCCGCTGAGAATCAAGTCATGAGAGTCTGCTGTGTAGATTCCGTCGGCACACATGGATACGGCATTGTTGGTGATATTGCAACGATGAGAGATATGCATCTCTATACCGACGTCAGTCACGTCCTCTAGAATGCAGTTAGCAACCCGCGTATCATTGGAACTTGATATGTACATTCCTGTTCCTGCCTCAAGGAATGTGAAGCCATCGATGGTACTGTTCTGAGAGTCGTCGATCTCCAATACAGCACCGGAAGTGACGGTCCCGTGGATATCCGTAAGGATGGAATTCGGGGAGAGAACTAGGTCGAGACCTGTCTGTGGGTCATCCACGAATAGATCATCAACTGCGAACCAGTGACATCCGACTGCACTTATTGCGTAGGTCCCATAGAACAACTGGGTGCTCTGTATCGTGGTGTGATTCGATTGGAGCAAATAGAGATTTCGGGCTCCTGTGTGACATTGACTGACTGTGTCTTCAATCCGTAGTTGGTGCGCTTGTTCTGCCCGTATTGACCCTGAGTTTGTCGAGTTAAAGACTGAATGTGTTAGAATACAGTCCGTAGAGATTGGGAGATATACTGCAAGGTAGTCACCTGAAAGAGTATAGACGTGGTCGATTAGAGTGCCGTTCGCCCTTTCCAGCAAGGCTCCTCCCCAGTTCGATTCCATGTAAGTGTAAACAATGCTGCCATGGGACACGTTGTAGAGAGAAACGGCCCAAGTTGCTGAAAGCTGGTTCATGAAGCAGTCCTGGATCACGAAGTAGGCGTCGGTATTCTCTATCTGAATGAGTGGAACCCCAATGCCGTAGGTGATGTTCAACCCAGATATCACATATGGGTCAACATCGGTCCCGGATCCTGGCCAGTTCTGAGCTTCGAAATCGTCTGTGCCGTTGATGTAGATGGGTACATGGTTGATGAACTCCTCCGGTTCCAGCCGAGGGCCCGGCTCCTGAGCAGTCAGATGACGCGGCGTTTGGGTCAATGTCTTTGGTGCCACCATTCCTGAAAAGATGAGGAATGGCTGCAGAGCAATGACTACTAGCAATAGAATAGCTGTTACTTTCCTAATTTCAATCTCCTCCAAACAGTGGTCTGTACGCCCCGTGGCATGCTTTAAGAATCCGAAGGTGATAACCCATTCATCTCGAGCTCCTATGCGTGACCACTGCCTCTTGCGAAGCTTCGATGAGGGCAACCACGGCCGTCCTCTTAATTATTGTGGGCGCTTTGACACCAATGGATTGGATTGAGTGCCTAATAAGTTTCAAGTATCGCTTCTTTGATGCCAAGGACGCCATTCTACGGAGTTATGCCCAATGTTGCTTTCAGTGTGAACAGATATCCTACCAACAATCTGTTCGGTATGATAACGGTATTTTCGTATACTATGCGGTAGGCTGACCATCTATCACTGACTAGTAGGACTGTGTGCGCGCTGGAGTCGTCTTCTCCAGACACCCTGACTCAGATGGATCAGAGAAATGAGGAAAGGCCCGAATCTCTGCCCGGGCCTTCTTCCCCTAACCAGAACCTCTTCGTTTTGTCAGATAATAGAGCACGGCTATCACGACAACTGCCACCACAGCTGCGCCTGCGATTATGGCCAGCATCGAGTAATCAGCAGGCTCGGTCGGGGTTTCTGTCGGTGTGACAGCTAACACGTTCAGAGTGACAGTATCGCTCGCCGAGCGACCAGACTTGTCATAGACTGTGATGGTAAAGGTATAGTTACCCACACTGTATCCATCAACGCTGAACGCGATTCGACTGCCTGCCCACACTCCCTCCTCTACCACCGAACCATCCGAAACAATCTCATATCTATCAGGATGTGCGTCACTGGGATTCCAGGCGATTCTGTTTCCTGTCGTGCCTTCAATATAGACCAGGTCGGCGGGGCTGTCTATGGTAGGTGCTTCATCGTCCTGAATGACGAGGACAGCCACTGAATCACTGGCCGAGTTTCCGTCAACATCATAGATTACCAATACGACATCATGCCTTCCTACAGGGATTGCATCGACGTTTACGGACAGAATTCCTGTACTCCATGTGCCAGTTTCAAACTCGATACCATCCACAAACACCGTGTAGGTGTCCGGATTGAGGTCGCTTACCTCCCAGTCGATTGTCTGGCCAGTTAGGTCTCCAAACAACCACTGATCTGCCGGGCTGTCAATGACGGGTGGCGTGTCGTCGAATACATGAACCAGAACGGTATCGTTAACGTAGTTCTGATACATGTCCCACACTGTCAGGGTAACTGTGTGCGTGCCGTAAGAGAGGCCATCGACATTGACAGTTACGTTGTCGAAGTTCCACGCATCCCGTGTCCATTCAGCCCCATCAATCTCAACCCGCCAGTTGCGAAGCGAGTCGTCATACGGGAACCAGACGATTGTGTTACCAACTGATCCTTCCGCATACCAGAGGTCGATTGGGCTGTTGATGATGGGCTTGGTTACGATATACTGGTAGGGATAGTTGTCAACCGATGAACCACCAGGTATGTTATACACGCCTGTTCCGCTGTAGTCGTCCCAGTAATTGCCACTATCTACACGGTCGTCCCACTGGTCAGAACCAGAGTCAAAACCATTGAGAATCCTGTTCAGTGCAAAGGTGTTGTTGTAGATATACTGGTCATCGTCCGTCTGAGTAATGTACAGGCCATAGGAGTTCCAGCGGATGGTGTTGTTGTAGATGTACCATGTGAAGCTGTCGTCCATTCGGATTCCGTAGAGACCATCGTGTATGTTGTTGAACGTGGCGTTGTTGAGGTCAGACTCTGAAGACGAAAAGATTCCGTACTCGCACCACTGCATGTGATTTGCTCGGATGCTTGAGTAAACAGTGAATTCGATTCTAACCCCATATGTACAGTTGGACATCAGGTTGGATTCTACGAGACCATATTCAGAACTATGGGAATACACTCCGGCGCCATCGAGGTCCGAGATATCGCAGTTCTGGATGGTGGACAATGAAGAACCGTCAAGCATGAAGCCATTGTGACTGCCACGAGAGATAGAAACATTGTCAGCAACGAATCTGACTGAACCGATGACGGTCACTCCATCACCCGAGTAGAGATCCTCCAAAACCGAGTTCTGGAGAGTGACATTCTCACACCTGTCGAATACGAAGGGGTAGATCAGATCGACTGTGAACATATCAGAGATGGTCAGTTCGTCAGTGAGGTATGCAAGAACGGCAGCAGTTGTATGCGAGAAGAGGCCCCCTGTGATGGCCACATCCGTGCTATTCACAAGAATGTATTCACCATAAGAATCGTCAAGCGTCAGGCCAACGCTATTCAAGTCATAAAAGACGGGCTTCTCGTCAACATAATTATCTAGAAGCGTGTGATTGAGCTGAGCTAATGATTGCCCTGGCGGGAAGTAGAAACCGCAGCCTGTCATGTTATTGTTCTCGAATAACCCTTGGGTTGTCGCGGAGACCTGAATACCGGTTTCGCTATCTTGTATTGTGTTGCTTCCGATCCAGGGTGCTGTAGCGGTGTTCAGGTCAACTCCAATAACTGCATTGGATATCGTGTTGCCAACCACACTCTGGTTTGTGTTTCTCACAAATATACCGGTGGACACCGTGTCAATTGTGTTGTCAACTATTTGAGCTCTATGGGCGGTCCCGTAAACCCCTATTCCTGTTAGGGCATAGGATATAGAGTTGGACTCGACTTCTGCATCACTGGCTTCTATGCGTACACCAGTTTCTGTTTCCCGTATCCAGTTGTTAGACACCCTTGCGTTGGTGGATATACTGGACAAAGTAACACCAATGGCGTTTTCGTAGAGCAGATTATCACTGATCGTCAGATTGATGCCATCTCCAAGGATTCCTTGGTTATAGGAGCTGTTCACAACATTTCCTGATACAATTGCACGATGAGAGTTACTCAAGTAGATTGCAAACAGGCTAGAATCCTTACAGGTGTTGTTGATTACCTTCGCATCTAAGACTCCACTGGGGGCAATGAAGTGGTTGCCGACATTGTTTATGGTATTCCTGACAATATCCAGATTTGCACCCGAGAATGTGATGAATCCTCCATAAGTGTTCTCGATGTGGTTATCTGAGATTGTGAAATTCTCAGCACTGCTTTGAAAGACAATTCCCCCGTAGCTGGGCGTATTCGCAATGATGTTTCCAGATATGATTCCATTCTCCGAAGCCGTGGTATAGATTGGATAAGCACCTGATGAGTTGAAGTGGTTACCAACAATGCTGATCCACTGATGACTTGTGAATTGAATGCCGCTTCCTCCAGAACTAAGCACCCTATTGTCTTCTATAGTGACGTTTTCGGAGAGTGTCAGATGGATTCCCGCCGCACTTGCATTGAGAATCTGATTGGCTCGAACATCGCAATGACTGCTATTATCCAGTCGCAGCCCAGAACCCGTAGTGACATTGACTAGATTGGACTGGACCAGTGTTCCGTTTGATTGCTTGATGAAGAGTCCCATTGCTCCAGCCTGTGATATCTGATTGCCTGTGACTCCGATGCCTGTACAATCAGTGATAGATAACCCGTGACCTACAAGCGAGTTGAAGTCTACCTCGATGTTCTCACACTCAACGAGTTCCATGTATGACACTTGATCAACGTGAGAATCAACATGGGCAACTCGTGCATCCGTGACATTCTCGAGGCGAATACCATAGCCTTCGGAAACAACGGTGACATATTCAATCACAGCGTTGGTGGCATTCACCACTTCGATAGCGTATCTGTCCAAAGACAATTGGCCGATATAGCAGTCCCTGATAACGAAGTACGACGTTGTGTTGTAGACCCTGATTAGGATCTGGCTGATGTCGTAAGTGATGTTTAGACCCTCAATGACGTAGGGGGAATCGGAAGACCCGTCACCGGGCCAAGACTGACTCACGAAGTCCTCCTCTCCCTCTATGAGTATGGGGACACGGTTAGTGTGCTCCTCTGGAGTCAGCCGAGTACCCACATCTTGTGCCGGTATGTTCGGCTTAGTCTTTGATAGTTGAGTCCCCGCCTCTGGCGTGAAGATGCCAGACGTAATCACGAGTGGCTGGGCAACTAAGATTGCAAACACAACAACCATGAAAACCTTATTCTTCATCATGTATCCTCCGCGAATAACTTCTCCTTGTGGCCAGTGACCTGGTGACAGCAGGCTAACCAACATAAATTCTTGTGCAGATGCGCTACTAAGGAACGCCATGTGCTTAATAAACTTCAGCTGGTTGGATTTGCCATTACCTCTCAAAATCCTTGGTTGCCGGTAAGACCAGCTATACTGACCCGCATGGGCCTCCTAAGAATGATTCATCGTTAGCTACAACGATGGCAACTGTGGGCTGCCGAGATTCCATCAATACGGAAGATAGCGAGTTTGGCATCGTGCTCGCCTTCTAGGATTGCAGTGACACTGATTGAGAGAGCCCCTGCAGGTGCAGTATTTCATGCGAAGTATCTCGTTTGGCAAAATTCGGTTTGTTTACGCATAAGATACGATTATAAGATTCTCTTCGAAGGTTAGCCTGGTGTCCAGATGGCTTAGGCACCCATCGATTAAACCAATCGAGGAATGACGGAATGGAAGATTTACAGCTGTTGGTGTCTCTAATTGAGGGAACCAACGATCTCATCCATAGCGTAACGCCTGACGGTAGCTTCGAATTTGTCAATAGAGCTTGGCTTGAGAGAATGGAATATGATAGCGACGAGATTGACCAGCTTGGACTCAAGGACATACTGTTTCCCGGCGAAATGAAAAAACATCAAGAAGTGGTCTCCCAGATTCTCAACGGGATGAGTCGAACCGATGTTCAGACTACCTTCATCACGAAGCACGGAGATGCGGTACATGTGGAAGGCAATCTCTTCCCTAGAAAAGAGGGGAACAGCATTGTTGCGGCCACTGGCTTTTTCCGTGATACTACTGAACGGAAGAGAGCCGCGAAAGAACTGAAGGAATCAAGAGCACGGATCGAATTCCTTGCCGACTTGATGGTTCACGACCTCACAAATATAAACCAAGAGATTCTCTCCACCCTTGAAGTACTCCTCTACAATCCTTCTTTGCCCCGGCAACTGGAGGGATTCATTCGCGAGGGACTTGATGAGATTGATCGTGCTTCAAAACTCATTTCAGGCGTGCGAAAGATTACGCGTCTAGATGCTCTCCCACCAGTCAAGAAGGAATGGGAGCTGACCGAAACAGTAGCAAAAGCCGCCGAGTCAGTGAGTAAATCCTTTGAAGATAAGGAACTTGACTTAGAAACAAATGTCGAAGCGGGCGAATACTATATCATCGCTGATCAATACCTCGACGATGTATTCTACAGTTTATTCCACAATTCAATGAAGTTTGATAAAAGTGACAGAGTGAAGATTATCGTAGACGCTGAAGAAGTGACGCATACTCCATTTCTTAGAGTTGAGGTTAAAGACTTCGGCCCTGGGATATCTGATCATGATAAGGAGAGGGTCTTCTCGGAGCTATCCCATCGCCGCGAGAGTATCTTAGGTCTTGGACTGGGCTTGACACTGGTAAAGAAGATCCTTGAGAACAACGGTGGTTTCATTCGAGTAGAAGACCGCGTAGCCAATGATCACACAAAGGGTGCAAATTTTGTGATGCTCCTACGATACAAGCGCAGCGAGCAAGCGGAGGAGGGCTGAATATGACACGGGTAATGATTGTTGACGACGATGCATTTCTACACAAAGTGCTGGACCGAATCCTAGCAATAGGGGGTCATCGAGTCGTTAGCCATGCCGCCAACGGTGAAGAGGCCATCGAGGAGTTCATGAAGGCGAATCCTCGACCTCATATCATTCTGATGGATCATCGGATGCCGGTCATGAATGGGATCATAGCAACCCGAGAAATCAAGCGCATTGACCATGATGTGAAAATTCTTTTCCTCAGTGCAGATGATTCGGTTGTTGATGAGGCCATCGACGCCGGTGCTATCGGTTTCTTGACCAAACCTATCCGTGCTGCTGACTTGTTTGATTCATTCGAAGAGCACCTTGAAGAGCAGGATTGACCTATCGACTAATCGCTCTGTATTGTTTAGAATATGCAGCCGCTACTCCTGAAGCCACCAAGGAAGCGGCAACCGATTCATTTGTCTCTTGTCGCCAGATAAGAGGCTCAATCAGTCACCAGCAGGAGACAGAATTGCGGTGGTCAAACGGGATAGATGAAGCATGTCAAACGGGTCCTGAGGACAATGCACCCGCTTGTAATATTCAAAGTTTTGCGAATTCCGTGTAATCAGCAGAGATAGTGTCATTCCCAACGGTGGACTTGGCATGTTCAGATTCTGTTGGGACTCGATCATGTCTAGTATGCGAGCTTCCGAGGCTGTCGTTGTTGTCGACGCGCGAACCATTGACGGTCAATCTCGTGTATCAGTTCGTGTTTCTTGCTTGGAATACTCATATGCTGAATCTGACAGCTCTGCTAGAGATTTCGAGTTTCTGAATACAAAAAGGAGGGGATGGATGCCCTCCTCTTAGGTTATCCTTGAGCCCCTCACCGGACTTGTAGAATGATTACCGCAAGGATTCATCCGTTGCTCATACTTACACGAATGAATCCGCTCGAAGTACTATTTCACCGATTCCCTTTTTTCATCCTCTCTTTCTTCATGTTCATCCCCTTTCCTTTCATATCGCTTTCTTCGCTCCATTTGCTCTTGATTCTAATGCTCAACCAAAAGAAGAAGCCTGTGAAGAGAACTAGAACGATTGAATCTATTAGTGGTCCATAGAGCGTTATTCCTTGAAGTGCATATCTGAGCAAGTCATTTGCGTACGAAAGCGGCGAAAGAGCTGCTATCATTTGCCCCCATTCTGGCAGGCTTTCGATAGGTATGAATAATCCACTGATGAATATCATTGGCAGACGAACAAAGTTAAGGAGCATCATGACGTCACCAGGATTCTCTGTAGGAATTGAACCAAACATTATTCCTACCATTGCAAAACAAAAAGAAGCAAGTGTCAGACCGGCTATCAAGAATACGATGCTGGTGATTTGAACCCCAAACCATACAAGACCTATGACCAACGGAATAACTCCTATGATAATGCTGAAGAAGAAACCTGCCAATGTCTTGCCAAGCAATATCGAATTGAACGATACTGGCGCAGATACTAGCCTTTCAAATGTCTTCGATCTCCTTTCACTTGGAATAGCCATCGGTCCAATTGAGGACGAACTGAACAGAATTGTGATAGATATTAATCCCGGAATCAAGGTGTCCACCGGTGCATTCTTCCCGACGGCGAATGAAAGGAACATGAAGAGTGGGAACAATATCGCGAACATGAGAGTACCGGGGTTTAGGTAGTAGATTCGGGCATCTTTCTTCATGATTGCCCATGAGGCCCTTAGATCACGCATTACTTGTGTTGCAGTAGTTGTACTGTCTTTCAATTTCGTTCCTCCTTTTTCTGTTTCGCATCTATTTCAGTAAGTCTGACAAAAACATCTTCGAGATTGGGGCCATATGTGTTGATGGTGATGGGACGCAAGTTACCATTTCTAAGGTATTCCCACAAATGCCAAAGAGCTGCTGCTGTGTCATGAGTATACAACCGAAATCTGTTTCCAACCTTTTGGACTTCGTTCACCGTCTGGATTGCTTCAAGTTCGTCCATACTGATGGATGACGGATCATCAAACGCGATTTCTATGGAGTGAACGCTCTCGATTGTCTGCTTCAGTTTTTCGGGACTATCTATTGCGGCTATCTTCCCTTTATGGATGATTGCGACTCTATTGCAGATTAAACTTGCTTCCTCGATGTCGTGCGTTGTCAGGAATATCGTCACCCCTGATTCGTTAAGCTGGCTAATCACATCCTTGATTATTAGGACGCTCTGGACATCCAGGCCCGATGTTGGTTCGTCTAAGAAGAGCAACTGGGGATCGTTTATCAAGCCCATCGAGATTGCAAGACGCCGCTTCATTCCCTTTGAGAAGCTTTTGGCCTTGTCCTTTCTGCGGTCATAGAGGTCAAACATCTCTAGGAGCTCTTTAGCTCTCCTTTCCCTCTCTGACCTGCTAACTTGATAGAGCTCACCGGTAAACATCATGTTGTCCCAAGCAGAGAGGTCGTTGTACACGTTGGAAGTCTCTGGTACGATTCCCACGTGTGTCTTAGCGGCAATCGTATCGCTTCCAATATCATGCCCGAATATGCTCGCTGTTCCATCGCTTGGTTGAGTCAAGCCCGTGAACATCCTAACAGTAGTGGTCTTACCCGCGCCATTAGGGCCCAGGAAGCCGAATATCTCGCCTTTCTTAACTTCGAAGGTGACGTGGTCTACCGCTAGGAGGTTTCCATAATACTTCGTCAGATTCTTGCTTTCAATCGCTTTTTCCAAATCACTCATCTCCTTCCTTCGGTTCTGCAAAGTGCTTGTCGTAATACTGAACGAGACTATCCATCAATTGCCTTCTTTGCCTCACCATCTTCAACCCTTCCCGCAATACTTTGATTCCATCTTTCGTGAGTGTATAGACTCTGCGATCAGCACCCGACTCGTTGTCTTTCCATTTCGATGTCACAAGCCCCTTCTTTTCCATCCTCCTGAGGATTGTGTAGATTGAGCCTGTTTCGGGGACATAATTTCCGGCGGTGATCCGCTCCAAGTCCTCCATTATCTGATAGCCATGCGAAGGACTAGCATGTAGCAGTCGCAGAATCAGTAACTGAACATGACCTCTACCGGGAAAATGACAGAAACCATGTCGTGGTTCGCACATATACATCACGTACATATATAACATTGTTATACATATAAATGATATGTTCGTGGACACTAGACTTTGAAACCAAAGAAATGTCCCGAGTTGCAATAATCGAGCGGACTACGAGTCACAAGATGTAACCTGCTTCGATAGACCAAGACAGATTGCGAGTAGCAGCGTGATAGTCACTGTTCTGGAGCTGTAGTGGTTGCATGAGATCATTCAGCTTTGAGTAGATGTGCTTCTAACGCGACCCTTCGCATACCCACTTCAGACGTTCAGATGGCATCCTTATGCTTGTCATCACCATCAGCGGTTGTTTGACATTTAACGTACGGTTCTACACGAAGAGAAACATCAGACAGGAACAAGAGGGATTAGCCTTTAGACCTTGAAGCAACAATCGAATATATTAAATATAGCGATTTATCGATGAATAGATGAGGAACAAAATCATGTCAGTTAATCATGAATCTCTGATCTATACCTGTTATGGCGGATTATCGAATACTGGACTTATTGCAGGGCTTGCAGCACTTGAGGCTGTCAAAGAAGTTGGTTTGAGAAAAGCGTGCATTTCATGTCTGGCTTCACTTGCATGTGACGACCAGCCGGCTCATGACAAGTCTCGTTCAGCTAAAGGCATCATCACAGTTGACGGGTGTCCCAAGGAATGTGCCAAACGTCTTGTTGAAAAAGCGGGATATACACCGACGGCGTCAATATGCATCACACGAGATACGGATATATCAAAGATCAGTCTCGCAAGAGACCTCGCTGGTGAGCCAAAACCGGTCATGGAGTATATTGCTCCTGATGATCTTGAAAAGGTAGCAGAATTGATTGTCGAGGCAATAGGAGAAATATCATAGTCCATCACTGCAATGAGTAGTTCTCAGCGAGTCCAGACGACGCACGGAGGGCTTTCTTCTTGAGCCGTGATATGGATCCCAAGAGCAGCGAGCGCCCTTGGCAGCAACTCCTAAGCCTTTCTTAGATTACATATCACAGGATGACTTGGAGAGGGCGATAATGGCCATTGTAAGCGCGTAGTGAGAAAGGGATGAAGATGTTGTTTCAGTATCTGATATGATTAGTGTTGTAAACCAAATAGGATTGACTGGCTCTTGTCGAAGATTCAACTGAATAATGAAAGATGCACCTCATGTGGCCGATGTGTCGAGATTTGCCCCGCAGATGTCTTTGAGATTCATGATGATTTCCCCATGGTTATTGATGAAGATTCATGCACACTCTGTGGTGTATGTGCAGATCAATGCCCAGTAAATGCCATCGTGGTTCAAAATCACTCTGACATTTCTGGTTTTTTCACAAGAATGGAAGGTAGGAAAGAATATTGTGAATGGGCAAGAATCCTCAAGGACACGCTCGGGTTGAGAAAAGATCCTGTAGCTGTTCGACTTGTCAGAAATGACGAACAAGCTCCGGCAGATATAATGACCATGAAGGCACCACTGCGGCACTGTATTTCTGTAAACATGGCTTCTCAAGGTGCTGCCCTTCTTCTACCCGCAGAAGCACATGCTTGTAGCGCCGCTAAGGCTGCTCTTGGCATAGCACCACTGCCTCAGAAGGTCCAAAACGGCACAGTCCCATACATGCATGGTCTTGCTAGTAGCCAAGAAGCCGCATCGAGAATCATGAAGGAAATTCCACGTGTGGAACTAGGAACTACCAAGGGAACTCTTGTATCTTCACTTGAGAATACTCGATTTGAGCCAGATGTAATTATTCTGATTCTAACACCCAGACAAGCGATGTGGGTTGCCAATGCCCTTCTCTTTTACGCAGGAGGTCCAAGAATCACAGCAAACTTTGCAGGTATGCAAGCATCATGTGGTGATGTTACAGCTCTGCCTATACTGAGCAACACAATCAATTTCAGTCTTGGATGTTATGGTTGTCGCTCGGCAGGAAAACTTGGCGATAATGAAATGTACGTTGGTATTCCTCTCTCACGAATGGGTAGAGTAGTTTCAGGGATAAGGGGCTTGCAAAAGGCAATACGGTCACTTAGTCATGGCCAGTCTAGTTGAAAGGATCATTAGAGGAAAACCTTGGACCACTCATCTAGTCTTAACAACTCGAAGTGTTTCCTTGCTGAATTCGTACAAGTTTGAGCTTTGCTTATTCCTCAATAGGTTGAAAACAATGACTGAAATATAGCTGATAGTCCGTTTCCCAGAGTTATGATATAGAAAGACCGATTTATCGATACACGGACAGATTTGTTTCGTAATCTCTCCAAAGTGACTTGCATGGCGTGGAAGTGAAAGTATTTGTAGCATCTCGTTTCGTCCCCCGAGGTGTGGCCAGGCACGACAGAGCTTATGTGGTAGGAGGGGGGGAGTTTGTGTAATGAGGGCATGTTACAAAACTAGGCCCTGCCGTATTGATACCTGACCACGAACTAATGCTCTGAATAGTGCCTAATAAGCTTGTCTAATCCTGATGCGTATTTCACAGCCTAGAACAGTGTTTCAGCGATATCTGTGCAAAGCTTAAATCATCATACTCTACACTTGAAGTCAAAAGGGAGGACTATATGTGGAAATTCCCATACTATCAAGTATCATAGCAGGTCTGAAGGTCTTCTTCGAGACGAAACGATATGTGGCATATCTGATCATCTTCGTAGCTTCGACCTTCTTGGCGTTGTTCGTTTCATGGCTGATGACCGCTTACGTAGGCTCGTCTATCGAACTGATTCTCGTGAACTTCTTCGTCTATATTGGTGCGACGGGTACGATCTATTTCGGCCTAGGATCACTGATTACAGGTCTCAAGCTAGACAGAATCTGGATAACCCGAAGGGGAAGAGGTAAGGCAACCGAGATGAAGGGAGTGGCATGGCTAGCTGTTTCGTTCGCCCTGTCAGTATTTCTGTCTGTCTTCACTGATGTCGGGACCCTGCTCGTTTTCTCGATGTTCTGTTGGGTCGGATGGATCGCTTTTCAGGCTTACCTCTCATCTCGAACAAGCCTTAGACTGGCTTCGATAGCGGAGCCGAAAAAGGGTGGAATTGCGATTGGCATCGGTAGCTTCATCATCCTATTTATCGGAATAGGGATTATCGGTGCAGAGATTCTCCTCGCACTTGTGATTATTCCCAACAATCTCTTTGGAATCGGTGACATCCTAGGTTCAATCTTCAGTCTCTATCAGACCAACATCACGACACACTGGCCGTTCCTTTTGGCGGCCATGGGTTTCCTGGCACTCTTTGCACTGGTTTCGCTATTGTCGTTCTTCAAGTACGCGCGAAAGGGGGCAGCACTCAATGTCGCCCTGTTGACGGTTTTCATAGCCATCTACTCAGGCTACTTCCTGTTCAATGTTCTCAGAAGATCAGGGGCGCCGTCGATGACTCCAGTTGACATTGGGATGTCTCTTTTCTTCCTTGTCTACGCTATGAGTGGCATAGGTAGAACCGTGACTGAGGCTGTTGAGGAATCACGGCGAAGACTCCGCGATTTCGGTCCTCTCCTGACATTCTTCCTTGCTAGCGGCTTCTTCTTTGTGGACAGCATAATTGCCGTCACATCAACTGAGGGTACACTCATCGCAAGTTGGTTCAACTGGGACGCAAGCGTGACCTATGCAACATTCCTGTTTCGTGATATCGCCAAGCTGATGGCATTCCCGGTGGTCGCGATTCTAACCAGCCTGTACTACTTACGAGTGGAGCGGGTCGAGCGCATCGTCACTCGAGCTCGTGATTCAGGCGAAACTTTCGAACTAGGTGAAGTGGACGAGGAGATTGCTGAGCGTGCTCCTTCTCCTGGCGAAGCCTGGCCCTCAGAGAAAGCGGAGGGGATCAAGGAAGGGCGCCCCGGGCACTCGTTATCAGCTCCGGACTCGAAACGCCTCAGTGTGGGTAAGAGTCGTCGCCTCGGAAAAGCCAAGCGTCTGGGGGACGACGAGGAAGAAGACTAGTCACTGCATGGGGGACACTCTCCCCCTACTTCTTTCTTCTGAAAGCCTACTCTCTGAATGCATGTTAGTTGTTCGGATGAGGACTTGGACGCTATGCTGGTGTCGATTGAACTGCTGGGAGCTCCTTGAAAATAGCCAGATTATTTTCAATCTCATCCCTCAATTCTTTCATCATCTTGAGTAGGCGCTTGTCCTTTTCGCCGAATTCTTCTTCTACTGCATCAATATCGCTCAGCATAGACTGAAGTTGATCAACAACCCTCTCTACACCCAGTGCGAAGAATCCTTCAATGTTCATGTCAGTTTTGTATAGCAGGCGTTTACGTCCCCGACCTGTCTGTTGATAGTCCCTCTGACCACTGATGACACCAAGTGCCTCTAGTTGAGATATGATTAGGCCTGCATTCGCTCTTGAGTAGCCCGTGATCTCACAGATGTCTTCAGAACCCAACGGCTTTTCGTCTCCATATCTCTGGAGAAAGAGAGATGCTGCCGCTGGTGCGATATTGTCTGACAATCCAACCCATTCTGAGAGCTTTGCGAAGAGCCTGACAATGGGTCCCTCCAGTAGGTCGGTGTTATCCTGCATTTTCGTCATTCACCTTAGAGAATCCTTTTCTACCTTCTAATCGAATGTGTCCCGTTGCGCATAACAGAGCTCGGATTCTGACCTAATTAGTATTATTGAATATGAGCTAGCTCTTCTGGGCGCAGTACTCTTATGCCGTCACCAATAGTTGAATTGGTGTAACCCGGGACAGGCCTGGTATTGTTTCTTCTTTATCCAGATCATCTGATACACCGATTGTTGATGTATTTCATCTCAATAGGAGCGGATGTCACAAGTCTATCGAGTGTCTATCGTCAGATGACGCTGTTGTACGCACTGTGTCGGGGCGGCAATCTGAAGAGCACTTAGCTAAGACCTAACGATTATGCCGCCGATAGGCCTGCGTGCCTAAGATGACCCAGAGAGGATAGAGGGCAATCTGTAACATGGCCAAGACGTCAATTATGCCTTGAGTGTTCACAGCTTCAAGAGAAAAGATGCCAGAGTTAATCATGAGATCCCTCCCCGATGTCACGGCTGGATAGAAGGGTATCCAGAACCAATCCATGTACCAGATAAGACATAACTAAACCTGAACATGAAAGACTTATCTGAGACCGTTGTCCTTGGTATCCTGGTGATTCAATGCAGGCAACACTGGACAGATTCGGAGACTACCTCCGGGCTGAGGTCGGTGGTCAGGCTCGAGAGAGATCCATCAAGACCAACACTGATGCGATCAGGGCTCTACTGACCTACTTCGATCTACCCCTGAAGAGACCCTCTCCCGACGATATCAGGGGAGTCCTGACCAGACGACTCAACTACAAGGTCTCAAGGACATTCTCAGAGGGAGGCAATCAGCTCAAGCGGGGTAGGGTCTCCAACAACACTTTCAACACTGCAGCCCAAGGCCTGCGATACTGGCTTGGGTTCCACGGGATAGATGCATCCAAAGAGCCCTACAAAGACATGCTCAAGTCCCGGTCCAGGACTGCCAGGCGAGTCAAGACGGCAAAGGACCTCCTGACTCCTGAGGACGTGGAACGAGTGATTGACTATCACTACACCCATGTCTGGAAGGCGATAACTGCAGTCCTCTGGGACACCGGCATGAGACCGTCCGAGCTCTGTAGCCTGGACTATGACGACGTGATCAGGGACCAGCATGGCTATGTCCTTCACATCCAGGACTCCAAGACCAAGACTCGAGCCCTGCGGATGATCACCGAGCTAGGGCTTCAATGGTTCCAGTTCTACTATCGAACGCATAAGGGAACCGGCCCACTCTTTGTCAATGGCAAGGGGAACAGGATCCAACCCCACGATATCTCGGATGCCTACCGGCGGGCAAGCAGAGTCCTTGGCATGGAGCTCTACGCAACGCTGTTCAGAAAGTCGGCCTCAACCCACTGGAAGAATGAGGATCTTCTGACGGACTCCGCAATCAGGAGAAGGCTTGGGCATACCCGGGACTCAAAAGTGTTCGAGCAGCACTACCATCAGTACTTCGACCAGGACTATGAGAGGGAGGAGCTTGAGGCGCTTGGGATTGTCCAGGAACGCGAGGTCAAGAAGAGGGTCAAGTGCTGGAACTGTGGTTTCATAATCGGCGCAGACTCGCAGTACTGTCCCAACTGCAACACGCTGCAGGACAAGGCTCTCGCGACTGACTCCGCGGGTCAGATGATCGTTTCACAGATCAAGGAAGACCCCGAGCTCATGCAGAGCTTTGCTGAGGCCTTTGCCAAGGCGTACGCGAAGGAGCAACGAGAGAAGTCTGACTGATCTCAGTCCACGATTCCCTCTTTCGTGGCTCTCGACCCCCAGTGATAGACGCCTGGTTCGGTCTCTCTCAGGTATTCCTCGTCCAGGGCCTTGAAGAGGTAGTCATTCAGCTTCTCATCAGACTCTTCCCATGCTGAGGCGATCTCAGCCCTCGAGACCGTCTTACCTCGCATATCCAGACCATGAGTGATCAGCCATGAGAGAAACCTGTCAAAAGGCGCTGAAGGCATTGCTTCTTTTTGTGCAGATTCTACCCCACCCCCAGGGATATATATCAGCTTCTCGCGCTTGTCTGCTGGATTCTCTCTCTCAGATGCAAGTCCGGCGTTGTCCATGAGATGGAGAATCTCTACCATGCGTTTGTAGCCAATCTGCTCATTGAATTCATCAAACCAGAGACGGACAAAGTCCTTTCTGGAGATTCCCTGGATACCGTCCTCTTCTGCTTTGGCCCTAATCGAAGGTTCTAGTCGCTTCTCGTAGAAGTCATAGACCTGAGGCGGTACTCCTCTCTCGTTTGCTTCAGCAATGGGTCTATAGAGCTCGTAGCCAACCTGGACATCGCGCTCCGTCGCTACGATGATGCCGTTTCTCTGTTGCCGGTTCGAGAAGTTCAGAAGTGCGTGAGCTTTCATAAGGGCAATCATCCTGGGGGCATCTCGCATGAGACGTGGTTGCAGGCTATCATGTTCGTCGAAGATTCTGTTCTCAATCTCTTGCGTGAGGTCATCAGGAATGATTACGTCTGTGATAGATGCTGCGCGAATGCTGAGAACACGCTCTCGAAGTGCTGCCCTCCTCTCATCTTTTCTAATATTCCCCTCGAATCTAGGGCGATTGCAGGAACGCTGAATTGCCATTCTGACTCCCGCCTTGATTTTCTCACTCTGGACCTCGGGACTAAGTAGAAAGAATCGTGTGCGTTCCTGCTCATCCTGAGAGTATGACGCAGAACAGAAGAGGAAGGTAGAGAAACCCTTCAGAACGATGGTCTTAGTGGCATGTTGCCCAGATGTACTCTTGTCCGTGATATCTGCTTCAAAGTATTGCTCGTCTTTCGAAATCAAAGGTCTCAGATTCGCCAAAACCAGGTCATGAGGCATATCTTTGAAGAGAAGAATTCTACGTGATAAATCCCAGAACCACACTTTCTCTAGGCTATCCCACTCGTCGGCGAACCTCCCCTTCGCAGCATTCCGATGGTTTCTGTGCTCTGTCTTCTCTCCCCGTTCTTCTGGTTTGGGATTTGCCTTATCCCACTCTTGCATCTGGCGATTGACATACTCTCGCTTCGAGAGGACAGGATAGAAACAGTCGTCGCGGCTGCGAACGCATAGCTCAGTCTGCTTGTGAAAGAACGCAGTTGGAGAGGCATAGTCCTTCTTAATAACATCCTCTGCCGGGAAGTATCCCTTTGTGACTTCAAGTGCATTATGTGACTTGCCGGTGCTGGACCCAGCCTGATAGAGAATTCCTGTCTGATCCTCGTGTGTGTAGGTCAGCAACAGGACCATAAAGGTGACGAGTTTTGTGGTCCAGTCCTTGGCAATTGTGGAGCTAAGTACGTCGGCGACCTCATCCAGAGAGATTTCCGGCAAGTCCTCGGAGACAGGGTAGACAGAAGAAGGAATACTCTGGCACCTTTCCACATCTACGAATTTTCGTACATCTGCAGGAATACTCAGTATTCGCTTGTCCGTTATCTCCGGCATCTAGAGGTCGACCTCCGACAGGATCGTGTAGAGGGTCCTGATATGTCGCAGATGTGGGCCCTGGCTGATGAGCCAGTCCTTGAGCTGCAGGAAGTGGCTGATCGTTTCCTCAGTCCACTCATTGATCTGGAACTCGCGCTTGTAGTCGCGAAGCTCCTCAATCAGGTCTTCTCGCGACTTGATGTAGTTCCAGTCGCCGGGGTCAAAGTCTAGGCGTTCGATGATGTCATTACTCATGCGTGTGCAAGACCTCCTATTCCTCGACCTCGTCGAGCATGGTCTCAAACTCGTCTAGCAGCTCCTGGAACTCCTCTCGGCTGCACTGCTTTCGGGTCTCTCTCATGATCTGCAGAACAAGATCCCGCATCGGGGTCTCAGCTGTGTTATTCACTCTCTCTCCCCCTACTCATCGGGAAAGGCCCGGATCTCCTCTCCGCATTCCAGGCACTCCGTCATGATGATCTCATAGCAGGTCTTCTTCTTGCCGCCGCAGCCACAGAAGTCATAGGCCGATGAGCCGTCCCGGATCCAAGCATCTTCGACCGCCAGGAGCTCAGCATTCTTGCGAAGAGCCTTGAGCTCGCTCTCGAGAGTATTGTTGGTTGCTGCCATGCGGATGATCTGTTGCTGAAGACGTTGGACCTCCTCGGCTCTCTGGTCTGCAAGTTCTGCTTTCTCGCGGAGCACCGCTAGGTTGGCCTCGTTGTAGGCATCCACAGATCACTGCCCTCCTGTAGACGCCTCGTCTGGGACTTCGATACCCAGAGCCTTCTTCTGCTCATCGGGGAGAAAACTCAGATTCGCGAGTTCTTTCAGAATTGCTCTGCGGATGAAAGTGCCCAGGGTTTCGCTCCTGCTCTCACACACCTGAGAAACCAGACTGTGAGTATCCCTAGACAAGCGAAAGCTCGTGACAATACTATCTTTCATGAATACAAGCCATGCAGTAAGTATTATTAACCAGTTAGATGCTCTACAGAAGTAAGGCGCGAGGTGTATAACTTCTAATGTATGATAAAACAAAGGACGAGAAGGCCATGCTGCTACATCTGGCCCTTCAGGGGTCTTCTATTGGGAATCGAATGGGTGGCGTGTCTAATGCCTCCCGAGCAGCGGGATTGCTCAAAGAGAAGAAATTGGTAACCGGTGATTACGGAGTCCATGATTTGCAGCCCCATACTCACCCATCTGACCTTCTCTCCTTGACACATCGAGGCCTAATTCATGCATTGGCAATCAGCGATAATCCTGCAACTATACTACTGGCCGACCATTGGAAGGGTCTTTTCCCGCGTGTATTTGCTGTCTTCAACTCGATCGGTCCGGGGAACGAGGCTACAATTACACTGATGCTCTCTGATGTGCTACATGTGCTACAGATCACCGTCAAACGGATGATTCACTGGGAGGGAGAGTATCCCGAGGAACTCGCAGACCAAGAAGTATATCAAGACGCTTTTGAGCGAACCTTCCTCACATACTTGGTGATTCCTCCCGCGAGATTGCCACCGTGGCATTCAGATCTGGCAAAGGAGAATCTGGTTCCGCTTGAGGCACAGTTTGTTGTCAAGAAACTGATACGACGTCACGATCTTGACAGATACCTTGAGTGGTTCTTCATTCAATACCAGGCGCATCTAGAGCAGCAATTCTCTAGGATTTGGAAACTCGAAGAAGCCATGTATGTAGATCCCCTCGAACGACATGGACGGGATGGTCTGGATCCCAAGTAGGTTTCTCAATCCCCTTTGCGCGGACAAGAGGCTTGAGACTCTCCTTCTCTGCCGCAGACATCAGGAGACCACCCCCTCCCGCGTTGCCCGGGTGTCCCAGCAATAGACGCCGGGTTCCACTTCTCTAATGTAGTTTTCATCGAGTGCCTTGAACATCCAGTCATGCAGCTGCTTATCTGGGCCATGCCAGAAGGCCTCTATCTCCTGTCGCGTGATCGCCTTACCTCGCATATCGAGGCCGTGAGCCTTGAGCCAGTCGAGAAATTGCTCGAAGAGTCTGGGTGTGGTGCTCGAGATCCCCGGGTTGTCCACGTCCGCCGTTTGACCGTCATGATCTGGGTTCCCGGCGCTATTCAGTAGTGGTTGACGCGACCGCGTCTCCGGTTCACAAGGCTGTTGACGGCCATTCTCTGTCAGTCTGAAGTGTATCTCACCAGATCCGACCCTGACGATCTCTCCTCGTCCCTGACTGTGTAGCTCCTGCATCGTTCCAAGGCTGAAACCGCGACCTATCAGGAACCTGACTGAGTACTGGTCCTTACCCACGAAGGCTCTGAGCTCTTCCGGGGTGCCCCCAAGTGTTTCCGACTTTATCGTCATTGTCGTCACAGCGTCACAATCATCAGGAGAGGCCGTTTCGGGCCCGTTCTCGGTGACGACATTATGACGACATTCTCGGGTATCGCTAATATCGTCACAAGTATCGTCATCGTTAGAAGGCGGAATTTCGCCTTCTGCGCTGCTCTGTGACGACATGACGACTGTGACGACATACTCGGAACCTTCTACGGGGCTCAGTTGCCAGTATCGGACATTCCCCTCTCGTGGCCGTTCGAACAGGATCCCCTCCTTCTTGAGGTTCGTCTTGAGGCGGTTTAGTTCCCGACTCATGGCTGCGGGGCTCTTCGGCCAGTCCTTCCCGGACACCTTGATATCGAGTCCCTCGGCGTGTTTTGTCAGGGTCTGGTACGCCTGGGTCGGGGTATTTCTCCACCGTTCGTCAATCAGGTCCAGGCTATTCCAGAACGACAGTACTGCAGTACCGACCGGGTTGTTCTCCAAGGCCTCCGTGTTCTGCGTGTTGATGTTGTTGCAATACTCATTCAGAAAGTCCTGTTGGCTGTAGCCAATGGCCTCGGCTATGGCACAACCCCACCGTGTGAAGTCCGCCATTCGGTAGAGGCCGGTAAGATTTACAGTAGGCAGTATTCGTAATGCCTCAGAGAGTGCGTCAAAGATTGCACCCATGATATCAGGTGCAGCCCGTTCGAACCTCTCCCAGATCTCGCGCTCTTCCATCCGGTCCTCTAGGGGTATCTCGGGGAACTCATGCAGTATCGACCGGTCCAGAAGGTCCGGTCTCTCGGCTGCGACATTGATACCATTGAGTCCCACGACTCTCTTGTACTTATAGATGATATCCTCATCGTCACTGTAGAGCTTGCGCTTTGAGAACCCGGTGCCGGTGGCTGCGCGACACAGATCGTCAGATTGCCACTCCCACAGCTTAGAAACGTTATCAAAAGCAAGAAACCAGTGGTGCTCCAGCTTCTGGATCATCTCGACCTCCTTGCGCGGAAGCACCGCATCCTCAAGGTCTGAGGGGTCAACCAGGCGACCCCAGACTCTGAAGAATGAGGACTTCGCAGAGCCCTGTTGCCCGTACACAACCGGGATAGGATGCGGGACGTCAGGGACAAAGCTGAAGACCAGCTCAACCAGGTGCAAGAGCTCGGTGTCGCGGTCATAGTTGACCAGCTCCAAGAAGCTCTCCAGTCGTTCCTTGATGGGACGCTCGCTCTTGCTTGGAAGGACCGCCGGGCGTTGGTGCTTGTATCGCCTGAAGAGGATAGGCGCCTTCTCAATCTCCCAGCCGTCCGGCGTGATATGTACACATCGGCCCCCCATGTCTGAGAGGTCGAAGTAGATACCCCCGTCCTGCATGGCAACCCGGTTATGCAACCGGATCTCTGGACTACTGAACAGCGCGACAGCCTCTAGGATTCGGATTGCGTTCTCGACGGTTTCCTTCCCTGCGGGTAGCCCCTCATATCTCATCGACTTATGAGTTAGCATACTGCGGAAACGCGCGTTGCGAAGGTGGGTGATCTCAGACCGACCGTTGTCGGCCATGTGGACATAGGGCTCTCCTCCGTCGTGGAAGAGGAACCCGCCGTCTTGCTCGACAGATAGGGCTATCCTCACTGCGAGGTTGTTCGCGTCTAGCTCGATGCTGTCTCCGAGGTCTTCGATGGTCAAGCAATCACCCCCCAGAATCCCCTATCCTTGCCCTCTGGCTTGGTATAGGCAAGGCCCAGCTGGCGCATGATTGCGTCGTACCGGTCCCAGAGGTCACGCCCAACATAGCCCTTGAGCAGGACGATGAGCTGGCCGTTCTCCGTGGATACCTCCATTCCATCGGTCTCAAGGCCGTGTCCCTGCACCGTGTCGATGATTTTCTCCCCGGATAATGACTCGTTACCTATTGCTGAAGATTCATGCGAGGCCGACTCTTCACTAGGAATCGACTCAATCTCTTCAGCGGAGATCATTCCCCCGCCGACCATATCCAGAATCGCCCTGTTCTTTGCCCTCGTGTGGGCAGTGGCAAAGACATCATGCTCTACGTGGTTGAAGTTCCGCTCCCTACTGTCGCAAGCACCGACAGCAGTGCAGAACCGGCCGTTCGGAGCAGTCACTCTCACGGTTAGAAACCACACAAAGCTCTCGTCCTGCCGGTCAATTCTCTCTTTCTCTACAATCTCATCGCGGAGATTGGCCGACAGGCCCATCTTTCGAGAGAATGATTTCGTGGGCCACGGCTTGCCCCTGATGGTCTGATAGTCATCAGGAGTCGCTATCTCTCGCTTGAAGCGCTCGAGCTCCTTGAGAGCGTGTTTGGTCTTGTCGATCCAGAGAGTCGGAATCTCGACAGGCTGAGCCTCAACGATATATGTGGACTCATTCTTGGAGTTCAAGAATGCACCCCCTGGATGATGTCGCTCGGACTCCGGAAACTATGCAGAGGACCATAAAGCCTCTCGAAACAGACCCTGGAGTACTTGAGAAACAGTATCTTGCCGCAGTGGCTGACGCCACTGGTATTACAGCTGCCTTCATAAGGGGAGTCAGCTTTGTTCTTTCTGGGACTGCAGCAGTCGTGACGAGAGCCTTGCTTTTGAGAGGCTAGGGCTCTTCCACGCCCAGTCCCAACTTCACGTAGGGCAGTTTTCATTCTTTTCATCTCATGATTTCCTATGCAAATCCGCGCCGAGGCGCGAGTCCTTTCGTCCCTCCCCGAGAGAAAAGACACTCAGTCCTTCTGTCTAGAAATATAAAAAGCCGTCGTTGGTAAATAATGCTCTTTTGATGAACAAGGAAAAGAGGTCCTGATGATGAGATCAGGACCAGAAATCACGAGAGGAATACCTTGCTTCAAGAAGTCCGGGGAGGATTTCGCAAGGCATGTTATTACGATTCCGTCTAGACTTAATAAACTTACCTTCAGGGTCTCAGGCACGGACCTGGTAGACCCGGCGATTGTACTTCCTCATCTCCCACTCATCCCAGATCTGGACAACGCCCTCCTGCTCGAGCCGTTCCATCACTGCCCGGCTCAGACGTCCCACCTGGCTCTTGTGTCCCCCGACCCTCTCGGATACATAGGTCCTGATGCGTTTCAGCGAGATAACGAATGTTCCCATGCGGCGTCGTTGCTCCTCCAGGATGCTGAGAACCTCCTGGTAGGCCTCCTCGAGATTCTGCTCGACATATCTTGTCACAGTCAGACCTCCGCATGGACCTTGTAGATCTTCTTCTTGAAGCTGGACATCTTCTCTTGGTCCCAGATCTCCGCGATTCCCCGCTCCTGCAAGCGTTTCATCACACCCCTGGCAAGGTAGCCGGCCTGCGTGGGACTCCCGCCGAATCGGTCTTGAATCTGTTTCCGAAGAGCCTTCTGCGATATCAGGAAGGTCCCTGTGCGACGTCGCTGCTCTGCAAGCAGGGCAAAAACCTCAGCCGTCGCCTCATCCAGATTCCTCTCCACGAAGTTAGGTTTCTCAGTGGTCACCGTCTATCGTCTCCTTGAGATTCTTCATAGTTAATCGTCTACACTCCCCCTCCTCCGCAAAAATTTCATGGCGCCCCCACCACCGCCCTCTCGCCCCTCCGCTCCTGGTCCCTGGCGCTCCCGTTCCCCTCCAGCCCTCCCACCTGTCCCCAGAGATCCCCTGCCCCATCTCCTCCGCGCCAATGAAGAGAAGGGTGTAGACGGATTCTCGTTTTTCGCGAAAATCTCAGTGGTTGACACCGACTCCCTGAAGTGTCTAGACTACCACCACTCTCAGTGGTGTCAAACATAGAGAACAGATAGCAGCGGTCCCTCCCGCTCTCTGGGTCAAGAAGCACCTTAGGTCACACTATCAAGATATGACCGATTCTTAATAACTTCGTCACTGTTGAATGCTGAGGGGAGCAACAAGACAGTGTCACAGGTCGAGAATCGCTTCTTCTGACTCGTTGGTAACTGGCCAGTAGTTACTGAGCAACATGAAGCAAGGAGATGAGAGGACGGTCTCAGTCCACTCGTTGGTAACTAGCGCCGGGTCCCGCCGCAGATGATGCACACCACAGTGAGGAAGATCGGGAGTGCAATCATCCACCAGTTGGCAACCAAGAGACCCGCGACGTCCCACCAGTAGGGCGTCAGATTCACGAGGAGATGTGCCGTGATGGGTGCTGCAGGGTTCTTCGTCAGTTCAAAGGTGTAGTTGAGGACGGTGTTGCCCAAGAAGAGGACGATGAGCGAAATCGGGTCCAGACCATAGACGAAGTAGTGATACAGCGCGAAGGTAATCGACGAGATCAGGTTCGAGAAGAGCCAGGTGAAGGCAGGAAGGGCCACGCGGATGATCCTGTACAGCGTGACCGTGAAAAAGAAGGTCTCCGATATCGGGGCCAAAATCGCGAAGTAGAAGTTCATCTGGGAGAAGGGCATGAAGGCCGAGACCAGCACCATGCAGTACTGGATCACCATGATGACCGAGTAGCCTATGATACCAATCGAGAGAGCAAAGCCCTCTCCGATGACCCGCTCGGGTCGAGCCTGCACGCCGATGAGTGCAGCGATACTGATGCCCAATGCCAGCCACACCAAGAAGAGTAGCCATCGGCTGAGCTGAGTAGGGTCATTCATGACTGCTCGAGCCGAGAAGGTCGCAGTCAATGCACCAGCGACGATGTAGATCACCGTCAGGAGATTCGCATTCTCATCCTGGGTTCGATAGATCCCACCTGTTAGACTCATGGTCTCTAGTAGTGCCAATGCCTTTTAACAACCTCAAGTCGTAGTTACCAACGAGTTGAATAGTCCTGTGACCATTCAAGCAGGAGTGCCCTCTAGTTCTTGGTCAAGGTGGATAGGGTACTGGATACACTGTGGATTCTAATAGGGTTGACCTGATTGCCCTGACGAAAAACCCTTTTATCTGAGGAAGGCATACTAGAATTCGGAGAGGTACTCCTGGTGGTGGGTCCAGTGCTGGTTTCAAAAGAACAAAATGAATCCATTCTTCAGATATCCCCGGAAACGTCGGAGAACCTGATGGACTGCGTTCTAGTCCGAGTTGCTCCTGAAGAAACCCAGAATCCTGTCGAGTGCTCTACCGATTCAAGACAACATTTCTCCATGCTTCAACTACAGGTGTCCATAGTTCCTACATATTCACTAACTACGTCCGTAGAGGGACGGCGTGTTGCCGAGCACAGCAGACAACGCATCTGGAGGATTATAGCCGGGGATAGACCCTTACCTCATCCATGCTTTGAATCAATTGAAGATGGGTTTGGCTCACTTGCCCATCTATTCGATGGAGAGGAAGATAAGACTGTCGAGGACCTGCTGAGAGAGGTCAGACTCAAGTAGAGAGGGAGAAAGGATGTCTTCGATTCCCGCCGGTTTCTGTTACATCGATACATCGGTCCTTCTAAACTATCTCAGCGGCTACGGACGCAGTAGAGATAGACGAGCCACTAAGGCTTTCTTTCAGCAGATAGCACAAGGAACAGCAACAGGGATTGTTTCAACTTGGGCATTGATGGAGATGATTAGCGTCATTCGGAAAGCTTGTGTCCGCAAGAACTACACGAACTATGGAGTCATTGAGCAGGATGTAGTACAAGGAGTCGGAAAGATCATGGCTCTAAAGAATCTTGAGTTTGTTTCAGGTACTCAGTTTGAGCTGTCAATTCTAGGAAGAAATGCTCCCCTTGTATGGGCAGTGCTAGAGCTTGGTCTGGACCAGCTAAGGAATTCCAACTACCGTGTCGCCATGAGAGGCTCGAACCAGAAGCTGGTGGGGATTGGTGGAAACGATGCATTCCATATTTCGCTTGCATGCTACTTCGGATGTGACTATCTGGCCACATTTGACAAGGGATTCTGGTCAGACACACATCCAATCAAGATTTATGATGTGAAGGCAAACAAGATGAGAGGATAGCATTGGAGATAAGGAAACTCAGCGAAGAAGCTACAGAACTTGATTTCGAACCCATCCATGAAGGATGGAATGAATATGATTTAGTAGATGGTTCGAGGATGAGAATCAGACCCATCGTATTCAAAGTCTTCGACACCCACCAGCTCAAGATATCGGGCGGACCTCTTATTGCCTATGCTGCTACCAATGTCACCAGTGTGAGAGTATCCAAAGAAGCAAAATCACTTGCCTTGTCTGAAGAGGAAGGAATTGAAGAAACTCGGACAATGGTTGATTTCGAGCCAGTTAAGGAAGTGTGGAATACACATCGACTGGAGAATGGAGACATTCTGAAGGTCAGACTAATCGTATCAAGGGTTGTCAGATCATCTCGCATTAACCAGTTCCAAGAGCCCGTCTATGTTGTTTCATCAACGAATGTATCTGATGTGTCTTCGTCCAGTAGAATACCTGATTAGCCCCCCTTTTATCCTCTGACACTTGGCGCGCTAACTTCTGCAGCTGTTTCAAGTTACCAACGAGTTGGCGCGCGCCAACTTGTCAAGCTGGTCGACGTGACCTCTGGCTAAGCACCATCTCAAGAAATAGGAGAGGGCGATCTGAAACCGCCTGTTCTAGCTGAGAGAGGCCGAGAGCATGACAGTGTACTCCAGGTCCGTCAGTTCCCATTCATCACCTCGCTCGATAGAGCGAATTCCCGCCAGGGAGGAAATCTCTCCTGGTCGGTTCAACTCGTTGGTAACTAGTGAGACATCCAGTCCAGGTGCAGACCACTCCTGATGGTGAAATCACGGGTCGCGTCGCACTCGGGACAGAACACCCGGACGATAATGCTGTCCCTGCTGTGGGATATGCCCACCAGAAGCCTGTCCTGGTAGGTCTCAGAGGTGTTGCCGGTGCAGTCACAGACCACCTGCTCCCGACCGATGATCCTGATCGTCATCTCAGGTATTCCCTCCAAAGGCTAGAGCCGTACCGCATTGTCAGGTAGCTGATTCCGCAGGCCCTAGCGACCACCTTCTGGCTCACCCCGACACACTGCCGTTTCAGCAGAACGTACGCAAGGGCTGGGGTCAGGGTTGAGGGCTTTCGTCCCTGATAGACAACCGAGGGAGTAGCACTGAGAATCATGCTGAGATCTTGCCGCAGCCTCTGCATCAGTCGCTCTAGATCAAGTCCCCTGTCACTGATTCGTTCCATCAGTTCATTGCAGGCCCTGAGCTCGGAGACCGTCTTGTCAACATAATCGATCGGCCTCGAGAAGGAGAACGGAATCCCTGTCTGTTTCTGGATCCAGTACAGGCCCTTCCTGACGTTGCAGAGAGTGACCCGATGACGCTGGGCCCAGACGTCAATGATCTCCTGGGGATCCATCGGGACTCTTGCCTCTCGAGCTGCGAAGATCGTTGAAGAGCAGCCCAGGATGACCCGGTTCAGACTGCAGTTGTTGAACTCGTCGCCGACCTGCTGAAGGCGTCTCATTGCCTGCTTGCAGAGATGCTTGGCTCTTCTCACTATCTGGCCTGAGAGTCCGAGCTCAGAGGCGTAGCGACCCAGCCAGACAAGGACCTTGCGTTCTTGCTCCAGGTGCTTCAAGGCGATGCGACGATTGAGCTGCTGCAGTCGGTAGATCTTGGCTCGTTGGTAACTGGAGCTCATTCTCACCGAGCTGGAGATATAAGTCCCGAGACCATCACCATCTACGAGGACATCTGCATCGTTGACGGACGTCGACCTGCTTGCGGAGTAGTCCTCGCCGTAGTCAATGGACTCCCCGATCTTGAATGTCCCTGGGACCAGTTCGCGTCTGTGCTCGAGACCACACTCTCTGCAGACGAGAGCCCCATTGTGGGAGATGAGGGGAGCTCCACACTCGGTGCAGAGATGTTGATTCCTGACCAGTACCTGCATCTAGTTCTCCTCCTTGTACTTCTCAAGCCACGAATAGGCAAGCATGAGATACCAGACCGCCGGGGGATCGTGGTACTCTTCGCAGCATTCTTCCTCGCAGTCCAGGTAGATAGCGCATTCATGGCAGAGTGGAGCAAGATGGTAGAGCCATAGAAGCCATAACTCTGAGGACAGGCTATAGGCTATCCGCATCTCACAGGTAGTCATGGGAGCAACTTGCCAGACGAACTGGTTGCAGAAGTGTCGCTTGGCACAGGATTGACAGAGTGGCTGCTTGTTCTGTAGGCTATTCGCAGGAGCAACATGGCCCTTCGCAATAGAGATAGAATCAGGCCGCTCCACACTACATCCCCTCCTGGAGGGTTCTCCGCTGCTTGGGACTGATCTCCCCGAGGACCTTCTTGACTTCTTCTCGAGCGACCTTTCGATACCACGCAAGGACCTCTTGCTTTGTTGGATCTGGCAGACTCATCATCCTCCTAGATCACTTCTGCAGGAAGACCAGGAGCAGGTCGGGTCGGACCACTGAGAGTGAGACCTCCACGTCGGAGACCACGTGGATGAGGCCCACAGCACTCGAGAATGAGGTATCGGCCCAGGCATGCTCCCTGTCGGTCTCAGTCTTCTTGATGCTTCTCGCGACATCAGCGGCAGGGCTCCGAGTCCTCACCAAGAGTGCAGCGCAGTTCTCCAGGGGAGTGTTACCGAGGTTGATCTCCTGGGAGAAGGTCACGAACTCCCTGTCTGGCTCGAAGGCATAGTCCCTTCCGCTCTTGATCGGATGGAAGCCGGTCGTGTCTGATACCCGAGAAATCGAGGAAAACTCATAGCAGTCCATCAGTTGCCCTCCCCTGAGAGTCTTCTCGAGATGATATCAGGGACCTGCTCTCCGTCGCCAAGATCGGGGGTATCTGCGTCGCGACGTACAACAATGATGAGGATGTCCTTGTCGAAGAGAATAGTCTTGGCCCTGGCCCCGGGCTTGGTCTCGAAGTGTATCTCCTGTCCGTCCCTTCTGCGAAAGACCATCATGAGGAGCGGAGGTTCCTGCACCGCGAAGGGCCTGCAGGTCACGTCCTCGGGGTACTCGACGGAGAAGTAGTCGGTGTCGACCCTACGCATCACTCCGACCCTCCCAGGAGCCCACGCTTTCTGAGATCGTTGCGGATGCACTCCTTGATGTAGTCTGCTCGAGAAGTGTAGCCGGATTCCTTGACCAGTTTAACGTCAATGATCTCAGCCAGTTCAGCCGGGATCTTGACGCCCTTGTATTCAGTCATAGCCATCTATGATTCATCCGTGATACTTAAGCCTTTGCGTCATAGGTGATTCAATATTGATAGGAAGGGATTATCTCTCGCGGTGGTCTCGGATGAATCATGTCTGACGAATACATCACGGTACGCATTCCCGAGTCCTTGAGGGATCTTGTTGAGAAGAAGAATGAAGAGATCGGCCTCGGCTACACGTCCTTTGCTGAGTTCGTCAAAGAGGCAATCAGAAAGCGACTCGAGGATCTCATTGCGACCTACAGGGAGAAGGACACCTGACGTCCAGTTACCAACGAGTTCTGAGACCTTCTTCTGGGAACCTCGGGGAGCTCGCACAACCCTCCGATGCCGAATCTTCAGCGGAGAGATCGTATGGAAGGCAAATTCTTCTCTGGACCAAGTCTGCCCAGACGAATCGTAGACAAGCGCGAGAGGCCGTTTCGAGGCTGTTATCAGAGGGTGAGTGAAAAGTCGCCCGTCTTCTTGCTCTTCAGCTATAGTGTATGAGTAAGGCAGGACGATGGATATGTTCTCTACAGTTACCAACGAGTTGGCGGGCGCCAACTTCCTCAGCTGCTCAGCAGTTACCAACGAGTGTTGATCCATACGTGTGGGCCTCGATGCTCGAGGGAGACCAAGGTTCACCAGGACAGGAGACCGTGCCCCGTGAACTTGGAGAAGCTATTCTTCTCTAGCCTCTCAACCTGTAGTCAGGGGTGCCGTTGGGATAGTAGAAGATCTCGCAATAGGCGCAGTACCTCCCGATCTTTCGGTAGCGAGTGTATCTTGCGCCCTTCCTGGGTCGGCCCACTGGCCTCTTCCCCTTCTTCTCGGTCTTGCCCCGGTCTATGGTGGCGACCACTGTTGGACGTCCACAGATCCCACATCGGGGCCGGGGATGCTTCGCGGCGGACCGGTCCTCATCTCGTCCAGGGATCCTGACCAGGAGCGGGCTCTCATCGTTGTCTGTCATAATCAGCACAGTCCTATCAAAAGGTGATTCTACAGGACTATTAAGGAGGTCAAATCACGCTCTCGGCACCACAGAAGACGACTCAGCTACCGGGTGAGGAACCAGACTACAGGACTCTTGATGATTGGCCGAGTCTCAGAGACGCTCTCAAGGGCATTCTTACCAATGAGAGGCCCATGCATTTTTATCCCCGTGAAATGGGTTCAGCTATACCTATCTGCTCAGAAACGGCGGACTTCTCACTCGTTGGTAACTGGCAGTCTCAGATGAGATCTCCTTGAGCATGAGTACTCTCCGGTCTAGGTGGTCCAAGTGGTCTAGGTCCTCGGTACTATTTAGTCTCGTAGAGAGAAGACTCAGAGAGTTGGCGGGCGCCAACTCGGAGGGATGCATTCTCGAGTCGTTACCCTGCAACTAGCCCTCGAGCTGTTGGCCGCTAGTTACCCAGCAACATCAGACAAGGAGACCTCTCTTCTTACCAACGAGTCACTTCTTATCGCGCGAGATCAGCCAGTCGATCACTCGATAGAACTCCTCGTCGCTAGAGCACATGGAACGGGCCTCACGAAGAAAACTGCCAACCAGTTCGAGAACTGCGTTCTTCAGTTCCTCCGTGATATCGATTTTGTTGCGCGTATCAGTCATCTCAAGGCATCCTCCAAGTCAGAAGAGTCTGACATGGGCGACTCTCACGTTCTGGACTGAACCACTCCCTATAGGAGTCCTCGCCGAGCACTCCTCAAGAACATCTCAGACATGCTCTCTGCTTTTACCAACGAGTTGAGGGACCAGGTATCCGGAGAGCTCAGTGAGATATATATCACGGGGGTGGGGGTAGAATCTACACAAAATATCGCAATGATATCTCTAAAGGGCATTATCCGTTACATATTGAGAGGGAATTGTCTGCTATGTACCAGAGGTTCAGATACAGAGAAGTGCTTGTGAAGATTATTGTGACTGTGCTGAACAGTGCCAGGATTTTACCTATGGGAAGATCTGTGCAATCCTGTAGCCTAGCACCAATCGCATAGGAGATGAAACCGAACGTGACCAGCAAGGGCGGGTCTATAAGAAAAGTCACCTAGTCGTCACTTCCACGTCACAGCACAAATGTAGTGAGAGCTATGATCATGAAGATGAACATCACCACAGCACAGTTGACACAGAGACCCTCTTGGATCTCTTGTTTGTCTTTGGATGAGAGCTTCTGTGACTCTAGTATCTCTTCTTCGTTTCTTTCATCTTCGGTCATGTTTGTATCTCCTCTCATATTCAGGCCTTTTCCCTAATTAAGCTAAGCGTCTTCACAAGCCATCTGCGAGAAGGCTACACTCGGTAGTCCATTTCGACTTCATCAACGACTCTTATCCCCGAATGCCCGTATTGTGGAATAGACTGTTTCAGCTTTCGAGCCTGTACGATTCCGTCGCGATGTATCACTGAGAAACGGAAGCCGAGCTTCTGGTAGAACCGCATCACATCAGTATTGTCATTTGTGGTTATCCGCCACACGCGCCTGCAACCCCTCTTCTCTGCCGCCTTAATCGCATTCTGACCAGAGCCTTGCCGATGCCTCTTCGCTCTTGGAGTCTGTTCAGAGTCACAATCTCAAATTCATTATCAATGACATGGAAAGTGAGCAGACCGCATGGCTTTTCATCTATTGTGGCAACAAGGCCGGGCAATCTGCTTGGGATATGCTTGTGTCCTCGTGATACAATGAAGTCTCCTACCCACTTCTCTCTGGTAACCCAATCAATCCATTGCTGGTCTTGCTTTGTTGCCTTTCTTACGCATATCCTCGACATGGGAACAATCACTAGTAGCTCCTAGGGGTTCTATTCCAAATAGTTTATGTCGTTGTGATACCTCTCCATTACTTAGCAGTCTTTAAGGTGGTGCATCTAATCTACAACTATGCAGAAGTTCGGGTACGTCGTGCTGGAATGAATGAGGTGGATGTTGTCAGAGACATAATACAGGAGGCATACAAGCCCATCATGAAACAGCTATGTCGTCCGCCCGCAGCGCTTCAGGAAGGCATGGATAAGATAGCTCGGCACATTCAGATGGGGAACATCTACGTGGCATTGGTGGGTGACATTATCGCTGGCACCATGCGTGCCGAACTACGCGGGAGGCTCGGTGTGATAAGCCGAGTTGCTGTGCGAGAGAGATTCAGGGGTAGACGCATAGGCACGGCCCTTATGGACTACGCCGAGAGCCTTTTGAGTTCCAACAACGCCAGATCTATTGAGCTAGAGGTCTATGGTGCAATTGATCCGCAGATTGACTTCTACAGAAAACTGGGATACGAAGAGAAAAGCCGCCATGAGCGGGCCGGTGAAGAGATTGTCGTTATGGAGAAAGACTTAGAGGAAGAAGCGATCATCGAGGATGACTATTAGAGGTCGCTGTAGGCATCGTTCCCAGACTCAAGGAATGATTTCACAACCGTTATTGTACTCAGGATACCGGAAATCTGCGAGACTTACAACACCTTGTTCTATGAGTTCACGTATTTGTTCTTCTGAATCTCTGAGGACATCTACAAGATGTTCAACAGTACTGCATACCTTTCTGAAGCCTTCCTCGCCCCAGAGTCTCTGTCTGTTTGCAAAGAGACACCGTCCTCCACAGATGTCATAAATATCGCAGGATGGGCATGGCTCTTCTATCTGCATGATGTTCTCAAGGTCTTGGGGCCGTGTTCTGGATATGTGTCCTACAATAGAGAAGTCCCAGTCAGGGGATATAGGACACACACCGATACTTCCATCCAGATGAATGGCAAAGGTGTCTATTCCGGACCCGCATCTCAGTCTGGTCTTCGTGCCAGTCAATATGGTATACATGGTAGGTAGGAAGGGCACAATCCCCGGTACCTTCCCTGAGTGCATCTTCTTCGCCCAGTACTCCGCCAGTCTTTCCAGTCCCGGCTTGTAGGAGTTTCTCAGCCAGCCATCGAAGTCTGTCCAGTTTCCTTCAGCATCCCATACCACATTGAGTTGCCAGTGCACATTATCGAAATGGGGGTCTTCCAGTTTGAGGAGATGAGTCACATCTCTGAAGATATCGCTTTCTTCCGACACCGCCATCCGAGCCACCACATCTCCCTCGTACGCGATAGCTCGCAGCCAGCGAACATTCTTGATGACCCTATCGTATACACCAGCTGACCGATAGAGGTCTGTGGTTTCCTTTGTGCCATCGATTGACACAAGGATTGAATGCATGCGCCGGATGTATTCCTCAGGAATCTTGTGAAGAAGGAGTGCGTTGGTCTGCAGCATGAATCTAGCTTCTTCGAATCGGTCCATGATTTCCATCATAAGAGGGATCCGAAGGGTTGGTTCTCCCCCGTAGAACATGAGTTGTAGATTCTCATCTTGGTCAAGGAATTCCGCTAGCTGGTCCATCGAGTACCGAATCTCGGTATCCGCCATATCCTCCTCACCCTCAAGGCAGTAAGTACAGTTGAGATTGCACCTCTTCGTGAGCACGATATGGTAGTTCAATTCACACTCAGTCCTGAAATAAAAGCCCAGAGATATCCGCGATAAGTCTTGTCTTTGAGACACGGTCCAGCGACCCTGCTTATGCTAATGATATCTCAACTGCCATAGTCGATAGGTTTCAAGCCAGCTGAAGATGATTCCACCCAAGATGACGATAGAAGCAATCATGTGGTCAAATAGTCCAATTGGGATGGAGAACGATGAAAGGAAGTATGCGGCGTCACAGTTGTGAAGAATGTTCCAACAAAGAAGTACCGGGGACGGAGCGTTCTCTGAAACGAATGAAATCCCTGAGGATTCCCTTCTTGACGAACTCAACTAGCTCATAGAGTTTGGCATGGTTGTTGATGATGAACGATGGCCCAAGTAGTAAAGAACGATTAGGGTCCCATCAACACGCTTATGTCTGCACTGTGACCTCTGAGCGCGGCGAACATCTGATGAAACGGCTTCAAGTTCTGTTCTTGGTTCTGATGCTTGCGGTGATGCTTCCTTCCAGCTATTCCTCGGATGTGAGGGCCGATATACCAGCAATGCAGATTGTCGCCCAAGAAGACGTACTGATATCAGGTGTTCCATACGTGTGGCAGGAGATCAACGGATTCTGTGCGTGGGCTGCAACATCATCGGTCATGCAATATCATGGGGCCGATATCACGTTGCATGATCTATTTGCTCTCTCTGGCATAGGGTTCGCCTTTGCGTATATCCGGTACAATGACACACTCCTGATGTTTCCAGGGGCATTATACCAGCAGATTGATCCAGCGAATCTAGCCTGTGAGCTTGTTGGTATGAACTACTCGGTATACTTCAGTTCAGGAATCGAAGGGATAGACCAACAAGTGAGTCTCCTCAAGAGTTGGGGGATCGATGCTGGCTTGCTTGACGGAGAAAACGAAGCATTCAGCTTCATGAAGAATTCTATTGATGATGGGAATCCAGTGATTGCGAGTGTTGACCCTCTGTGGCTGCCAGCCGATGATTATAACTTCCTTAGGGAGAATGGCCTCTCGGGTGGAGGACATGCTATCATAATTGCAGGCTACAATGACACCTCTGGAAGAGCAACGATACTGGACCCCGGGGTTGGTTCCTTCGGCGATGACTTTGGCTATCCTGTTGATGGCAGAGGTAACTATTCCGAAATCAGCTACGCAAATCTCAACCTCGCCTGGTCTTCAAGGGAATACATCTCGATTCTGATCAAACCGGACGGCAGCGCTCCTGAAAGCGTATCTGAGCAGCTGGGCCCGTACATCCGCGACTGTCTTCTGGGGGTGGGAGACGTTTATGCCCCGGGAAGCCCGAGTGCCTACCTTTGGAATTTTGGTGAAAAAGCATTCCGGGCTCTCGCTCGGGATATCACGCCAGATGGCCTCAGGACTTACCTCAGTGTCTTTGATGGCATGAACAATGAGATATCATTCAAGGCCGCACTTCTGAAATTCATCGGCTTGGGCCTAGGTTCCGAGGTCACACTTCAGTATCTTGCTTATAGAGGAGCCCTTCAGACTATTGACCGTTTCTTCCTCGATACAGACATCTCCACCTTCTTGGATAAGGCCGATAATGCCCTTCCACACTTCGAGGCACTATCTGAGAACAGAACTCTTGTTCAGATTGGGAATCTATCCATTCATGACAGCCTGATATCCTCAACCTTCGGAGGTCTTGCTGACTCGTTCAACTCATCTGGAGACCTCGAAGCAGTTCTTGAGACCTACCGGGCCGAGCTAGAACAAATATCCTATCATCTCCTCGGCATTGCTGATGCGTGGCTTGATTCGGGGAATGCTCTGGCCGAAATCTGGCCAAGTAACCCGCTCATTGTATACGGCTCTTTCTTGGTCTTCGGTGTGGTGGGGGTCGCAGCTGTCGTAATCACTGTAGTGTACTTCATTCGCAAGTCAGACTCGCAGTGACTGTCGTATCACTGCTTTCTCCTAAGAACCAAGAATATGCCAACTGATGCGAAGCCGACTGCTAGAGCCACCGCAGAAACAAGATAGTTGTCGTTTTGGGCTTCGCTTGTTGAACGTTCATAGTAGCCTGATGCAATCTCAGCCGTGTTTCCCCAGATGTCTGTGGCGGTGATGACCCATTCTGTGGATGTGGCTGTTATCCGGGAAGGTATTGTTCCCAAGTATCCGAACACTGTTTCATTCATGGCTGCCGAGGATGTGAAATTCAAGTGCCCTACTCTATGCGTCCATTCAAGAGTCACATTTTGGATGCGCGATCGGTCATTGATATAGGCCCGTATGACCACTCTTTCAGCCGGTATTGGATTTTCAGGATACTGGTTGAACCTGTTGAGTTCTGGAGGCTCTTCATCAATGAGTGGATAGTACCCTCCATTCATCACTAATGTGAGTGAGGAACCCGGAGTGAACTCAGTTATTATGTAAGGCCCGGATCCAACAGCATCTTCGATAGATGGATTCCAGATTGAAAGATTCTGAGGTTCCCAGATATGTCTGGGAAGAATCGGCAATTGAGAGTAGAGCCTATAGTAGAATGGATTGAGACTGTCAACCGTTATTCCCGCCATGAATTCTCCAGTTGTCTTCAGTCCTGCTGTCAGATTCGCATACTCGACCTTCGACTGATTCACTAATAGGTTGTAAGTGAAGCGATAATCCTCGCTATTCAGATTGACTTCATCTGTCCAGTTTGCATTTGGATCGCTATAGAACCTCACGCGCGTCTGATCTGGTCTGATATCAGATATGGCGCCGCGATACAAGACATCCCATGATGTGGATGCTCTGGGCACGTACTTTCTTTCAGGTGACAATACTACCGCAGCATCATAGACCAGAAGATAGGGGTTGAATTGCTCCATGACCGCCCAATCGTGGTCAAGAGTATCAGAAGAATCCAACGGGTTAGGAGTCTTGAAGAAATCAGTGAAATACTCTGGTAGTACTGCGACTCGGAGGGTGTTGTCACTATCAGGTCTCGCGGTGACTTTAACGGGGGTCCAGACCCCAAAGGCACCGCCATTCCAGTCATCAGGCCAGTTGTCGAAGTTAGCAGTGCTATATACCGAGAGCCAGCGATAGTTGAAGAGGGGTATGACCGGGCATCTGTCTCTGATCACTCTCATGCCGTCCATCACTGCAGTTTGTCTGGCTTTGAGTGAGAACGAGTCTTCATACTGGAAGACAGCACTGTTTATCTCGCCGTCAGATATCTGTGCCATATTCTCTCCTATTTCACTCCGCCTTGATGAATGGAAAGTTGTGAGGCCCCATTGTGGGTTACTCATGCTGAAATTCACAGTGGTGATTGCCATGTCGTAGCTGAGATTATGGGCCTCTAGTCCACTCTGAATGATTGTATTCAACTCAGATTCCATGGTGCAGTTGATTCCGACGGAATGAAGGTTGGAATGGACAATTCCTGCAGCAGCAGCCAGTCCCTGAACATCACTGGGGTATGTCAGCTTCAGCGAGAAATCGCTGCCATTCGGGGCTTCCACATATCCGTCATCATCAACATCTAACATGCCTCCTTGACCCAGCACCGATTGCGCTGCATTCACATCAGAATTGTAATACTGCCCGCCCTCCTCTCTTTCTACTGAGAGAGGGTCTCCAAGAAAAATGGGTAAGTCTACAGGATCAACTTGATTGTTGAAAGAGAGCTCGGCAATCTCTGTCTTGTTGATCGCATATGCAATTGCCTGCCGCAAGTGATAGGAGCTCAGGGGATACGTCTTAGCATTCAGTGAAAGCCAGCATTGTTGTTTGTCGTGTGCCCACTGCCTGACGACATCCGTGAAACCGTCGAGAATTGAGTAGTCCGCGGCTTGTATTCTGTGTCCGAACAAGTCCGCCTCTCCTTCGTTGACCGCCTGTAAGGCATCATATATTGTGGAGTATTCAATGACTTGGATTTGTTCCAGCGTTCCTATACTATAGATTGGATACTCGCTGTTCTCAGTCGTGACAAAGTCGCCGTCAATACCTTGGAGGGATTCCATGTGGGTTGTACCCAAGATTGGTGAGAAAAGCCCGAGCATCATAATGGCCAGTGCAAGAACCAAGGTGGTCGTCGTCCGTCGTCGGTTCATTCAAAGGGTTCTCCATAGCAAAGTCCAAGCCCAAAACGGCTTGCCCTCTGTTGCATTGAACTCACAAAATAAGAGTATGGATAGACGCTTGTGTTTATCGGATTCGTCAGGTGATTCGAAGCAGCTCTCTCACTCTCTCGATGTCATGGGTTGGTAGTTTGCAGTTGTGGTCAATACAGACGTGGGCAGTCGGCTTTCCATCGACTTCGTTATAGAATCGAGCATAGGAAGCCAACCTGTCTATTTCCTTGATTTGTCTTTGGTCGCCTTTCAGAATGACAACAGATTGGGGCAGATAGGCACTGCGAATGACTTCTATCATTTCCATGGTCCGCTCGTCTTCGGGATCTCCTGCGATGACGATCTCTAATGACTGCTGGGTCATGTACTGCAGAGCGACCATCATCATGGAGTAGCCTCCAGGTGCAGCTTCAAGGTCGGAGGCAAATGCCTTGAAGACTCCTTCTGAGTAGCTTTCAAATTCCGTCTTGCCCGTAAGCCGCGACAATCTGATTAGGTTGAGCGCAGCAATCGAATTTCCTGAAGGGATGGCTCCGTCGTATGCATTCTTCTCTCGTGTAATGAGCTCTTCAGAATTCTTTCCAGTGAAGAAGAATCCACCCGCGTCCTGATCCCAGAATTCTTCATTGGTAATGTCTTGTAGACGGATGGCCTCCTTGAGATACTCCGTTTCGAATGTTGTCTGATAGAGCTCAATAAGGGCCCAAGTCAAGAAAACATAGTCATCGAGAAAGCCAGGGATGCCGGCTTCACCGTCTCGATAACGATGCAACAATTTGCCTTGACGTTGGTGATGCGTGAGAACAAATTCTATGGCTTCAGTGGCGAGCGAGGTATACCGGTCGTTAATGAATCGTCCTGCCATTGCCAGAGCCGCTATCATGAGAGCATTCCAGTCTGTGAGGATCTTATCGTCAAGATGCGGCTTAATCCTCTCTTCTCGAGATTTGAACAGTGTGGATATTGCGCTCTCTAGAAGATGGGTGACCTCTTCTGGGGACTTGGACAGTCTTTCTGCAACTCCATCAATCCCACGTGAGCGATGTGGAATGTTCTTGCCTGTATTCTTACCAGTGGACTCGTCCCTGAAGTTTCCACCCGGCCTGATGTTGTATGCTTCAACGAAGACCTTCATTTCCTCTGGTTCCAAGAGCGACTCAATCTCTTCATATTCCCAGACATAGAATCTGCCCTCTTCTCCTTCAGAGTCGGCATCCTGGGCCGAGAAGAAACCACCCTTCTCATCTCTAAGCTCTCTACTTACATAGGCTGCAATTTCATCCACTACATCAGCATACACTCGGTTTCCAGTAGCCACGTATGCCTCCACATAAGCGATCATCATCATAGCTTGGTCATAGAGCATCTTCTCGAAATGCGGGACAAGCCATTCGTTGTCCGTAGAATAACGGTGAAATCCCTTTCCAATTTGGTCGAAGATGCCTCCTCTCCGCATCTCTCGGAGTGTCTTCTCGACCATCTTCAGTGCGCTGGTTTCGTCTGTGTTTTTCCAGTGTCTAAGAAGCAAGAGAATGTTGTGGGGGGATGGGAATTTGGGAGCTCTCCCGAATCCACCTCTCTCATCATCGAACCGCGTAGCGAGAGCTGATACAGCTTGAGTTACTAGTCGTTCACTGGGCATAGAACCTCCGCTTGTTTGCAGGTCTCGTTGGAGAGCTGACTTGATTCTGGCTATGACCTCTTGGATATTGTTCTGATCATTGTCCCACAGTTCCTTGATCTTTGGTATGAGTGACTCTAGTCCAATCTGCCCATATCGATTGTTCTTTGGTATGTATGTTCCTGCGAAGAAGGGCTCCCTGTCCGGTGTCATGATGATTGTAAGGGGCCAACCACCTCTCCCCGTCATCATCTGCGCCACTTTCATGTATGCCTTGTCGATATCTGGTCTCTCTTCTCGGTCCACCTTGATATTGATGAAGCTTTCATTCATGAGGCTAGCAACACCATCGTCTTCGAATGACTCGTGAGCCATAACGTGACACCAATGGCAGGTTGAGTAACCTATTGACAAGAAAATCGGCTTGTTCTCTCTTCGTGCCTGCTCGAAGGCCTCCTCCGACCATGGATACCAATCGACTGGGTTATCTGCATGTTGGAGAAGATAAGGGCTACTCTCTCCAGCCAAGCGGTTTCCAGATTCTGCTTCTTTCTCTGAAGTCATGTTCACTCAGGGTGTATCAATAACAATAGTTAATCAATCTTTCGTTATTCAAGTCTACAACAGCTCAGAGTATTCTTTGCCATACTTGTGAAACCTAGAAGTGAAGCAGATTACTGGACGAGACAACTGGTGGAGTCATACACCATACTTACAGTCACTTGAGACCGGGCTAACCTGTCGCTCCATGGGTGCCGCAGAACTGTCCCATGGCCGTCGAATGGACATATGTGACTCTTGTGTCCTAGATTGTGCATCCTGCAATGAAGCAGTAGAACGTGATGACTAGACGACAAGATTGAAGGAAAAGTGATCCCCGAGGGGACCACTTCGAAAGCTTTGATATCTACTACTAATCGGATGTAGTTCTGACCCGCATGTCCGCTGAACTCCTCACTGCTTGACGCCAAGTTCTGAAGCTGCCCCACATGACGGGAATTGTTGCGGCTAGGAGGATAATAAGGATAAGAAGCGTATTGACGATGGGCACCTGTGTGCTAGGCATTCCAGGTCCTGCGAGTTGGTCTAACCACCAGCCGTGAAGGACCATGAGTGTGGAAGGAATTATCAGAATAGTCAGAATGAAAAAGGTCAAGAAACCTCGGCGAGGACTAGTCTGAATGAATCTAGCGAACACTCCGAGATGTCTGTGTTTCTGCCATTTCGATCCTTCCTGGACGATGAAGAAGATGAGGAAGAGCACAAGCAACAGGATCAATGGAACCATTGTAATCTCGAACCACAATTTGGTCTGTCTCCCTTAGGGTCTTATGAACAGACCGCATAGCATTGAGGATTTAAAGGCTATGGTCAACGAATTCTAGAGAACAACAAGAAGCAGATTTAAGCAGAAGTGGGTCGTGTATATGTCACCTAGAATCCTGTTAAGTGATGAGTGGTGTTCGAGATGAAAGAATCAGTAACGTCGGATGGTTTGCAGAAATTTCTACGGGTGTTTCCAATATTTGGCCTGCTCTTTTACTACATAGGAGGGCTGATCACAAGTCTTGATGTTTCTGAATCGACTGTCTTCATCATCCAGATCGTGGGATTCAGCATCATCCTACTGATTGGACTATTCGTTCTTGACAGCCGTCTTGTCATTGTGGGTGTTGTTCTTGCCGTAATGGGGACAGCGTGGTCTATACACTATTTGATCCAGAGTCTGAGTCAAGGACTGATTGGTTTCAGCACGGTTGGTGGTGGATTCAGTATTGTGGCGGATTTCTTCTTCGCCATGTCATTATACACATGGTTCAGAGTATTGCATCGGAGGTAGTTTGCTCAAGCGAGTTTCCTGCGCCTCTATCCGTTCTTGGATGCCCTAGTCTATGTGACATTTCAGCATCTCTTTGCCGAATACTTCAGGGCCCAGACATCTGTTACATCGTATGCATGACACATTCTTCTGGCCTCTTCTCAAGTCACGGACAAGATTGGGATTACGAATGAAGGGACGACTCATGCTTACCATGTCACACAACCCTCTCTCAATCACATATTTCATGGTTTCCACCGATTTGAATCCGTTTACAAGCGCTATCAGGTTCGGCCTTGTCTTCTCTCGGATTCTGGCGGCGTGTCCTGCAAGAGGTAGCTCCTCCAAATTTGGGTCACTGTGTTTCGCTCGTGACTTGAGCTCTTCCTGACGGCCTACTCCACCTCCACTGATTTCTAGAAGATCAACGCCCTTCTTGAGCATCCGCTGGGCAACAATTATGCTGTCCTGAATGGTGAACCCATCGGGACTGAAATCATCGCAGTTCAGCTTGAGCATAACTGGGACACTACCTAGCCGAGACCGTATCTCATCGTAGACGGCTTCCAAGAGTTTCATTCTGTTCTCAAGGCTACCACCCCACTGGTCATTTCGTTTGTTCACAAGCCTGCTTAGGAACTGGCTGACGAGATATCCATGGGCTCCGTGTATCTGTACCCCGTCGAATCTTGCACTCACTGCTCTTTGTGCAGCATCACCAAATGCCGCAATGATGTCTTCAATCTCTCTTTCCGACAACGCTCTTGATTGCCAGCCTTCACCTTGGTACTTGCTTGGACCCGCACGGTCATCTTTGCACTGAATCCCCGCATGGTTCAACTGGGCTACAACAGCACCTCCGCTTTCATGAACGACGTCTGTGATTTGACTTAGCCCCCTGACATGACTATCCTGACTGATGCCGGCCATTCCTTGATGTGCCTTTCCTGTTTCGAGTACAAAGAGGTGGCCGGTCACAATGAGCCCGATCTCACCCCTCGCAAGTTCGCGATATAGTTCAATAATAGGTTGCCGTAGTGTTCCATCTGTGTTGGCATATGCAGATGTGGTTGCACTCCTCATGAAGCGATTCCTGCTTCTAATATTCCCGATTTCCACAGGTTCAAATAGAGATTCCATAGCTGCCAGTAGGTGACTGTCTATACAAGAATATCGTTGTCGCTATCTTGAACCTGACTCAGAGCTGGTTCAACCACTTCTCAATTGTGCACCACTGTATCGAATAAGAAAAGCTCTCAGATAATATCCTGGCGATGGTTTTAGAACGGAGTGAATCTAAGAATAAGTCGCTTTGAACTTGAACTGGCTTTCGAACATCTTCTCAAGCTGTCTAAGAGTTGTTGCATCTTCTGGCCCCTTGTCATATCTTATTGCCGTGATGCGGGCGAAGCGGAGGGCCATACCAGACTTGTACTTGGGGCTCTTCTGAATCTCTGATGCAAGCACCTCGACCACAATCTCAGGTTTCACCCTGACCACTCTCGACCCGGATTCTAGTGCGATCTCTTGGAGCCTTCTCGTGATTTCTTCGAACTCCTGATCGCTAAGGCCCTTGAAGGTCTTTCCAACCATCTCGAAAGAGCCAGTTTCTTCATTACGGACGGCAAGATGATAGTCTGATAGCCATCTATGCCTTCTACCGTGGCCCCATTCAGCAGCGATTATCACAAGGTCAACAAGTTCGAGGACGTGCTTGACTTTGAACCAGTTTCTTCCTCTGGTCCCCGGGACATACTCCGAGCTGGTCCTTTTCACCATGACGCCCTCATGGCCGAGACGCTTGCTTCTCTCGAAGAACTTCGTGGCTGCTGCAAGACTGTCGGTCTCCAGTGTTTCGACCTGCAGCTTCGGCGGTATGACGCCCTCGAGCATCTGTTTCCGCTCTGTATATGGGAGACGCACAAGATCTCTTCCATCGAGATAGAGCACGTCGAAGATGAATGGCCTGAGCCTGATGGTCTTTGATTTCTCTTCGGTGTCTGAAGTGCTGCCATACCTTCTCATTACAACCTGAAAGGGGTAAGGCGTTCCATCTGCATTCAGAGCGATGACTTCCCCATCTAAAATGGCTGAAGATACGCTGAGGTTTTGTCTGATTTCCTCCTCGACCTCAGGCATGCTCTCTGTAACATTGGATAGTCTTCGAGAGTAGATTCTTATCATCTCATCTTGCTTGTGGACCTGGATGCGTGCGCCGTCAAGTTTGAACTCAAGAGATGCTCTATCTTCAATTTCATTCAGTGCCATTCCTAAATCATCTGCCGCTGTACCCAGCATTGGCTTGACAGGTCTGAACAACTCTATCTTGATGTCCTGCAATCCCTTGTCTCCAAGGTTAGCTGCAGTTTCTGCAACGGCGTGCAAGTCTCCTGAGTAGTGCCATGCTCTTCGAGTCAGGTTCGGATCTGTTTCGAAGGCCTTCGCGATAGCGTCAATCACAAGTCCCTCTGATACCCCGGTACGAAGGTCACCGAGAATGATTGCGGCCAGATATCTGGCTTCCAGTGGTGTGGCGTCTCTTAAGATGCCTGCAAGAATGGCCTCGCGCTCTCGTCTGGAGCCCGGTCCTTCGGCTTGAGCAATAGCGTCGAATACAGTCCTGACGTGGTCGATTGTGAGTTCCTCAGAGAGCAGACCTGACTGGCGCGCATATTCATTTGAGCTGAGGAGGTATTGAATCGCTTCTCCTGCGTCTCCGCCGTATGCCTTCTCCATGTCATTTTCATCGAACTGGACGACTTTGTGCAGTGCGTCCTTCAGTGTAGACCAAGAAGTCTTCAGCGTTCTACTGTCCCGTTCTGAAAAGCCCTTGCCTGAAAGAAAGAGAGCAGCTGTTCCAATCTCTGACTTCTCCAGTTTCTTCAAAAGACCTGCTGCAAGTGATGTCTTCTCGAGTCGGCTTGTGACCCCGCTAATGCTCTGAAGTGCATCTGCCAGTTCCTGGAACAGAGTCATATGATACACCATCCACGTGATGGAAATGTTTTTTCTTGAGCAGGAATACCCAGTACATAATGCCTATATTTGAACCCGTCATGTCATTTACGTGAAACGGGATGCCTCGAAATATCTGGTTGTCCAAGAAAGGGCTTCTGTATCTGTCCTCTATCATACTGCTTCTCGGGGGCGGTGCAGTCATTCTTAGTGCACCCTATCACTATTATGGCTTCGTGGCTGGAGAGGGCGATAGACAACCATTCAACATCTGGAGTCTTCCTGGGTACTATGAGCAGTTGGAGATCTCAGTCACTGTTCAAGGAGTGAACGTTTCTGTCATATCTGTGGACTTCAGGATTGTAGAAAACCAAACAGATGCAGTCTACATTCTTAACATGACACTCGACTCACAGGACACTATACCCGGCAGCAATCCGCCGGTTCGCGTTAAGAGAGAGGTAATTGATGTTCCATACGGCAATTATACAATCTACATAGATAGCGTGGAAGGTGCCAGCTCGCTGGATATCAGCTACAAACAGCTAAGCGATTCCCGTACCTACATTGTCACTGGTGGGATGATGAACATCATCGGGCTTGCAGCTGCTCTGATTGGTTGGTGTGTGAGCGGGTCGGTCATGTCAGGTGATCAAGAGACCATTGTTGATTGGCAGTATGAGGAAGAATCTGGGCAATATGCTGAGGAGTAAGGCATAGTTCTATTTCAGCCTCATCTCAGAACATGGAGTTCGCCAGTTCACTTACATAATTATCTGTACATAACAATGTATATATTTGAGCAGTGCTTATTCGGGACTTGAGTGAATCTGATGCAGAATGGCCTTGATATTTCAAGAGTTGGCATCTCCGATGCCATGAGCATGGTCTTGAATGTCCTGAGCGAAGGAGCAGCTCTCTCCATCTCTGACCTCGCACGAAAGACGGGTCTTGACCGAAGAACGGTAGACAAGGTCATAGACATGATTATAGAAGTGCAGCACACATTGAGTTTCAAGAAGCTTACAAAGAGGAAGCTAGGCAGAAGTTATGCCGTCGCGCTTAGAGAGCGAACCAATAGGGCAAAGGAACGGATCTCAAATGCTGGCAAGCGACTGAAGAGAGGTAGAGATTGACCATGTCTTTCAGACTTGGAATTCTGGCTACTACAGCTCTGGCTTCACTAGGTGCTGTCACGAGCTACTTTCTCTGGCTTGCATATGGTGCGAGTGTTGGTGTACAGGTGCTAGTGACTCTACTCATAGCGTCAGTAGGGGAGCACTACGTATCAGGGAAAGGATACTATCACTATACCTCGGAGAACGGAGTCTTCATCGGACGAGTACCCCTTTGGATTCCGTTCATGTGGGTCTTTGCAGTACAGATTACATATCTGATCCCTCTCTCACTGGGCGTTTCAGGTCACGGTCTCTGTGTAGTTGCGGGTCTCCTAGGATTAGTCCTCGATATGGTTATGGTTGAGCCGATTCTCTGCAGAATGAGACAATTGTGGAATTGGACTCCTGTTCCCGGGGGCTTTTTCAGTTTTGTACCTGCTCAGCTGAACAGGTTGATAGCACCATTCGGCAACTACTTCGTATGGTTCTTGTTTCCGTTCCTGATGGCCTTACTCCTACAAGTCTGTCATATGATCCTGTGTTAACCCGACTACAGCATCGGGGTGTGTGTTACCACAGACTTGTCCCTGTTGTACACAATCTAATCTAGTGTTCTGGCATCTACCTTTTGATGAGAACTATGCACGAGGATGCGATAAAGTGGGTCTTGAAGAACAAAGTCGTCTGCGACTTTCGAGGCTATCCTGTTGGACGGGTCAAGAAGCTCTGGCTTGACGACGCCAAGGGTCCCTTGGTTATTGTGGAGCGTCGTACTGATCCTAATGCCACGACAAGATGGGAGGCGATTCCTCTCACAGCAGTCCACTCAGTATCTGATGAAGTGCGACTCAAGCCCCCAGTGTTTGCAGAGTGAGCAGTTGCCAATAGCACGAGCATAAATCGCACCATTCTGACAGAGGTGGAGGAATATGCAGTGAAGACCGATGTTGAATGCACACGCCAGGATTACGAACAAGCTGAAACGGACAGTGAAGACAACTCGGGGAAGATACTGGTGTTCACCAGCAGGCAGTGCCCATTCTGTGGTGAAGCCCTTCGTTTGGCAAGGGAGGCCGCAGCTCGCCTCCATTACTACTCCCAACACCTTGAAGTTATCGAAACCCGGATAGAGAACAATCGCGATGTTTTGGACCAGCATAGAATAACCGCCATTCCGACAATAAGAATCGGACGAGCTACAATTACAGGTCTCCCGAAAGTTGAAGACGTTGAGCAGATAATCCACGAGGTCATGCTCACTGATAGACTGGTGCCCGCTGGGAGGCACGAGGTCTGAAAGAAAGTTTCCCATGTCCGTTATGCAATTTCTTAGTGCTAGATGATGGAGAAACTACTCCGAAACGTCGAGGAACCATGCTGAACCTCAAGTCGGAAACATGATATGTCACGAGTATTACTTCAAGACTGAACGCATGGAGTATCTGTGGACAGGCTTCGGAGAGGAGGTAGCCATGCCATCAATCCGCAGGCCACTCAATGCAATGCTGGAACCTATTCATGATGCAGGATTCCTACTGGATCGGATTGTGGAGTCCACACCAACTACGGACTGCAAGCACATCTTTCGTGAAACATTTGAGAAGGCCCTGCAGAAACCGAGCTTCCTGAGTATACGGACAAGGAAATGAATCGGGGCAGGCTTAGATATCTAGGATCAGCTGTGCATTCCTCTCGGTGATAAGCCGAATTGTTTCAACATTCAGATTAATCATGTTCAAACTGGCCATCAGATCCCGGTACTCTGAATGGTGTTCTGAGCCAAAAACTAGTTTCCTTACTCCAAGGTCCTGAATCAAGGCATCGAGAAAGACGCGGAGGGGGGATTCGACGAGTCTAGGCAGAGTCACTGATATCTCTAGCCACACGTTGTTTCTTGCTATGAGAGGGATGAGCTTCGAGAAACCGAAGAGCCCTCCCATATGAAGCACAACAAACTGGGCAGAGGGATGTGTCAGTGACAGGCGGTCAAGAAAGCCGATTACCTCATTTGATATTTCTTTGTGATGGAAATAGATTGCAAGCCCCTTCTCGACTGCAATCTGAGCGACTGCATACGCGGCCGGATCTGAAGGATGATACATATGTTCGTCAAGGACGAGGGCCTTGCAGCCTTGATCCGCGAACTGACCTATTCTCTCTCTTGCTAGGTTGATCGGTCTGGGCATGACAGAGCAAGCGAACTCCAGCCTATCAGGTTGCATTTCGGCTGCTTCAACGTAGAGTTCTGTTGGTACTTTGAACTCGATTGGAGTTAGTACAGTCTTCTCTACATTGTATTCGTCCATTCTTTCAATGAGCCAATCTACGTTCTCATCAAGGGTATCACGTGTTACCCTATCTACATTCATTCGGTCAGAACCTAGATGACAATGGATGTCAATTGTCAATTTGTCAACCCTATCTTCTGTACATTGCCCATCCTTTTCTTTTCGTGTATTATACGAGAGAACACCATCTCTATATGGTGACTAGACTAGCTGAAGCTGATTCACGTTGAATTCGGATAATGAGACATCTCAACTTGGAACACGCTTGCAGAGCATGCTCGACGAGATGAATGAAGATAAGTACATGCTCATGGAATACCTCGGTCCTGTGGTCGATGGATGTCGTGCGGCATTTCAGATGGATGTTGAGAGCGCTAAGAAACTGGACAGTATAAGTGAACGGGAATTCACTGAAGTCTTGGATATGACAGGTGACTCGTTTCAGGATGTAGCCTTCTGTATCACCACTCCTGAGGGCGATTCACAGTTTTCGGTTGTCTTCGAAGAAGGCTTGGCATCTCTGAAACAAGGTTGCCATCATGAGAATGTCGTCATGTCAGCCCCAGAGGATGTTCTCTTGGAGCTTTTTGGTGGAGATTCACGGCTTTCTCCTCTGGACGTGTTAGACGGTGACCTTAAGGTGGAGGGTTTTGATGCCTGCGAGGTAGCAGAAGCACTGGGATTTCTGGTCTTCCCGACACTCCTGCAGATGGCAAGGTCTGGTATAGACCCTTCTTCTTTGCATGCAGAGGATGCAGATTCAGTAATAATGGCGACTGCATCCGATCTTGTCACAAGACTCCTGAAACGTTGGATTGATGTCCATGTGAGCTCAGTCTAGAGGCCAGGCTCATAATCCATGGAAGGGGAATACTAGTTCTCTCAATCTCTCTAGGACCCTATCCAAGTCATCTTCCACGTATTCTCGGGGAGTATAGAGCTGCATGAATTTCTGCTCATCTCTCATAGTGAGAGGACACTTTGTATAGTCAATACGCTCGCAGGTTTCGAGGAAGCCAGCTGGAATCTGCTGCGGGACATCAACTCCTATCATGAGAGCGAGGAACAATGTCCAGAGTCTGGCTACATTTGTGACATGGTATCCACCCCCACCCACGGCAAGCCAGCCAATGTCGCAGATTTCCTCGGACATCTTCTTGAGTTTCTCAATCACGTACTCGTACCCGTGGCTTGTGTACGCAAGATGCGCTAGAGGGTCCATATAGTGCCCGTCAACTCCCATCTGAGTTACTAAGATATTGGGTTGATAGGCCTCAAAGAGCGGAACAACAATCTCATCAAAGGCCCGAATGAGTTCTGGGTTGCCTGCGCCAACAGCTAAAGGTATGTTGACGGAGAATCCCTCTCCCTCTCCAGCGCCGTTCTCGAAGACATTGCCCGTTCCTGGAAAGAGAGTCTTGCCGGACTGATGGATTGAAACCGTGAGGACCTCATCAGATCGATAAAATGCATTCTGAACACCATCGCCGTGATGGGCGTCGAAATCGAAATAGAGCACTCGGCACTTCTGTGCTTTCAGAAGATACATGATGGCGATGACAATGTCGTTGAAGATACAGAATCCTGAAGCCTCACTTCTCTGTGCATGGTGGAGTCCACCTGAGATGACAAAAGCATTGCTCGCTCCTTCCATGATTGCTCGCATACCGTCGAGAGTTGCTCCCACGTACCTTCTTGCAGCCTCATAGAGGCCTGGGAAAGATGGATTATCGGCGATACCTAGACCGTAGCGGACGTCTACACAGGAGGCATCTTGGCATGCCTCAACCGCATCTATGTATTCTGGATCGTGGAAGAGCTCGAGTTCTTCGCGAGTCGGGAGTGCGGGTCTAATATTCTCAGTCAAATCCAAAAGACCCAATTGCTGAGAGAGGGCTCGAGTGAGTCTTAGCCTGTCTGGCTTTAGCGGATGGGTCTTGCTGAACTCATAGTCAAGAAGTTCATCTGAATACGGGTAGACGAGTCTTCGTCTCATTGTGATTTCGTGATTATGAAACACCTGCTTATACCTTGTGCATTCCGGCACCAGCAATAGAGCCAGCTGTTAGTACCATTCGATAGTTCCCGGAGGCTTGGAAGTTACATCGTAGACCACGCGATTGATTCCGTCTACCTCGTTTACTATTCTTGAGGCGATATGCAGAAGAAGATCCCACTCAGGTCTTGCTACGGATGCTGTCATAGCGTCCGAGCTCTCAACTATTCTTATCACGGCTGCTTGTTCGTATGTGCGTTCGTCACCCATGACACCAACCGATCTTACAGGAAGAAGGACACAGAAAGACTGCCATATCGACGAGTAGATATCCTCTTTCTCTAGCTCTCTTTGCAGGATTCTGTCAGCTTTCCTGAGAAATTGGAGTTGCTCTCTTGTGACAGGTCCACCTATTCTGATCGCAAGAGACGGTCCTGGGAATGGCTGTCTATTGAGCATATAGTCTGGTATACCAAGACTCGACCCGACCTTCCTGACTTCGTCTTTGTAGAGGTTCTTCAGAGGCTCTACAATCTTGAGCGTCATCCAGCTGGGCAAGCGAACGTTGTGATGGCTCTTTATGACTACTGTTCCTTTCCCTGTCGCCGCGCTCTCCACCCGATCTGGATAGATTGTGCCCTGTCCAAGGAAGTCAAACCGCCCAAACTCACCTTCGAGTTCTTTGGCCTTCTTTTCAAAGACTTCTATGAATGTGTCTGCTATCACTTTCCGTTTTTCTTCGGGGTCGCTGACACCTTCTAGTCCATTCAGGAATCTCTGAGAGGCATCGACGACCACAAAGTGTTCAAAGTCCATCTCCTCGAAGGCTTTTACAACCTCTTCACGTTCCCCCAATCGGAGAAGGCCATTATCGACAAAGACGCAGTGAAGCCTGTCACCTATTGCCTCGTGAATGAGGAATGCTGCCACAGTGGAATCGACTCCACCACTTGTCCCCATCAACACGCTTCCGTTTCTCACTTCATTCCGTATCGATTTGATGATGCTGGCAGTTTCGCTCTCGGGCGTCCACTCGTGGACACATCCACACACGTCGCGTAGAAATGCTCCCAGAACCCGCGTCCCGTTGGGAGTATGAGCGACTTCAGGATGAAACTGAACTCCAAAGATCAAATCGTCATGGGTCTTGAAGGATGCAATCTTGCTATTGCCGCTCAATGCAAGAGACTGCATATCTTCTGGAAGCTCGACCACTTCATCGCTGTGACTCATCCATACATGCTGTCCGTCCGTGAGCCCCTGCAGGATGGAATCCGTGTCAATGACCTGTATCTTCGTATTTCCATATTCGGGATTTCCTCGTGGAGAGAGCCTTGCACCTTTCCAGACTGCTAGCAGCTGGTGTCCAAAACAGATACCTAATACGGGAACCTCCCTCTCACGAAGAATCCTCATGTTCAACTGGAAAGTTTCATTCAAGTCAGCTGCTCTGATGGATCTCGGTCCCCCGGAGAGTATGACCCCCTTGACGCCCACAAGGTCTAGCTTAGGCATTGCAGATTCCTCGGGGATGATTTCGGCATATACACCCAGTTCACGGCACCTTCTCGAGATCAGATGTGTGTACTGTCCCCCGTAGTCAACCACAAGAACTCGTTCTCTTACGTTCAAGTCACTCCCTCCGCCAACTAGAGCTCTGCTGCGATGTCACGACGATATCTAATCTGCCCCTCTATCTTGCTGACGTCTCTGTAAGCTTTCGTCCGGGCCTCGGTTACCGATTCACCTTTTGCTAGGACGGCTATCGATCGGCTGCCTGTTGTATAAACGGTTCCATTTCTCTCGTACACCGAAGCATAATACATCTCACTTCCAACTTCTCCGCGTATTGAGATGGGTTCGTCTGCTCTTACACCGTTTCCTGGATAACCCTCAGGCACCACGTACACACAGACGGTGGCAAGACGCGAGAAGGTGGGTTTGCTAAGGTTCCCGCTCAGAATATCCCGACAGATTTCGTCCATGGACGATTCGAGTATAGAGAGCACGTTCATTGCCTCCGGGTCTCCGAATCTCACATTGAACTCTATAACCTTGATTCCATCAGAAGTCTTCATGAACTGCCCGTAGAGAATGCCCTTGTACCTCTCGCCTGTGTCTTCATTGACCCCGTTGATGGCACTCGTCATGATCCCAAGAGCCTTTTCTAGATCATCCTTCTTGACATATTCAAGCCCGTGGGATTCTCTGGAGTAAGATCCCATCGACCCAGTGTTGGGTCCTATGTCACTATCATAGGCTCTCTTGAAATCACGGACAAGTGGCATGGGTTCTATCTTTCCCGCAGAGTCCACGAAAGCCTGCACTGTGAACTCAGTTCCCGAAATCTTCTCCTCTAAGACAACACTCCCATCCCGTTGAATCATCTTCTCGGCATAGTCCAAGACCTCATCTCGAGAGTGCACATGTTCTGCAAAGAGCTTAACGCCCTTGCCGCCAGTCAGCCCATCGGGCTTGATCACGAGATTCTCGAGACCAATCTCGTCTATTGCAGCGTTGATACTGTCGGGGCTCTGCAAGACTCTGAATTTGGGATTGGCATCAGGTCGATTTCTTTGCAAGAGTCTTCTTGCATAGACCTTGCTCGTTTCGAGTCTTGCAGTTCGAAGGCTCGGGCCGACCGTCGGAATGCCGCGTGACTCAAGTCTATCAACCATTCCCTTTGCCAGCGGTCCCTCAGGTCCAATGATGGCATAGTCTATCTGTTCCAGATTGGGTATGGCATCAATGTCATCCAGTTTCGTTTCAAACCATTGCTCAGACAGGGCCTCGATACCCGGATTGAGCCTATCCATCAATGACCAAAGCGTGACTCCTGAGTCGTGAAGAGCAGAAGCTATTGCATGTTCTCTCCCCCCATTTCCGACTAGGAGTACTCTGCTCACTGTAGCTCTACCTCATACGGCTCTATAATGACTGATGCTCTATCTGATTCCTCGACAACTCCGAGCTCATAGCTCTCGTCGAGGTCTGATAACACCCGCAAAGCCTGCTCTTTCTGTTTGTCAAGCACAATCACAACCAGACCCACAGACATATTGAAGGTTGAGAACATCTCTTTCCACTCGATCTGTCCCTCCTTCTGCAAATATGAGAAAATGTGCTGGATATCCGGGAGTGTTCTAATCCTAAATCTTGCAGCCTTGAGTCTGAGTAACTTCTTGAACCCTGAACCGGTGACGTGGGCTATTCCATGGATTTCGACCCCGCTCTTTCTTAGGGCCTTCAGGTGAGGAACGTAGATCCGAGTTGGTCTTAGAAGCTCGTCTGCTACTCTGGTTCCCCATGGGAATGTATCGTCTATACCCAGTTTCGAGAATATGACCTTTCGTGCTAACGTGAATCCATTTGAATGGACTCCGTTGGATGAAACGCCTAGTATGACGTCCCCGTCCCCAATCATGCTACCGTCAATAAGCTCATCTGGGTGGGCCGTTCCAACTGCTGTTCCGGCTAGGTCTATACCCATGTCGGTTGTTCCTCTTATCATATCAGGTAGGATGGCTGTTTCTCCCCCCAAAATCGGAATACCGGATACTCTGCATCCATCAAGGAGCCCTTGCCCAATCTGGCTAAGAATCTCCTTCGGTAGAGGTTTCTGGGCAGCTAAGTAGTCTACAAAACCTATCGGCAATACACCTACAGAAACCAAGTCGTTTACATTCATTGCAACACAGTCTTGCCCGATTGTATCATATCTCCCAGCCATCTCGGCAACCAATACCTTACTTCCAACTCCATCGGTAGACATGGCGATACAGAGGTCAGCAGAGACCCGCACCGTGTTGGCATAGTGACCATAGTCTTGCATGACATCTCCGTGTTCGAATGATTTTCGCACATATTTTCCTAGGACTCTGAGGCCTTCTGACACTTCTGTTTCATTGACGCCTGCCTCAGCATATGTGGCTGGTATCTTCTTTGATTGGTCGGTTCGAATGCCTATGATTCTCGCAGCTAAGTGAGCCGCGTTCTGACCGTTGTCTATCCCCACCGTGGCCACAGGTACACCTTTGGGCATCTGAACGATTGACAGCAGGGCATCAAGCCCTCCAAGGGCTGCAGAGACCGGGACACCGATCACGGGTTTGTCAGTGAGCGATGCAACTACCCCGGGAAGAGCTGCAGCGAGTCCTGCGACTGTGACGATAACGCGCGCGTCGCTTCGTTCTACTATCTCTTTTACCATCTCAGGTTCTCTGTGAGCAGAGGCATACTTCTCTTCGTATGAGATTGAAAGCTCTTGAAGGACCGAGGCGCACTTTTCCACTATCTTCGCATCGCTCTTGCTTCCTGCAATTACAAGTACATCTACCAATGAACTCACTCCATGTGTTTCCTTAGACCCATCCTGAAGGCTGTTGCAGCATCCTTCATATCAATCTCGAAATCGCCAAAGTCTGCAACTCTATTGTTCACAGTCAATCCGATCTCAACTACAGGTGTTTCATGTTTCTCCATTATATCCATGAACTGCTGTTGATTTGATTCCGTCACCTCGGCGACATATCGGGCTGAGGTCTCAGAGAACAGAATCTCCACATTTCTCGAAGTTGTACCCGGAACATAGTCCAAATCCACCTTGAAGCCATAGTCGCTGTTCATGACCATTTTCATCAAAGCTATGGCAAGACCCCCCCTTCCCAGATTATTGCAGGATCTTATCAGTCCAGACCTGTGACACTGGAGAATCGCATTCATGGCGTTCTTTTCGCGTTTCGGTCGGTATACCGGGGGTATTCCCTGAACCCTTCCGGTAATCATGCTCTGGAATTCACTCCCGTTGAGCTCGGGCAACGTTTCTCCAACTAGGAGGAGATTGGCCCAAGGAGTGCAGAGATTCCGTCTGATTGGTACGTATCCGGGTTCAAAGATGCCGGCCAGCATTATTTGTGGAGTGGGATTTATCCTGCGTGTCTTGCCTTCGGTTTCTGCTTCATTATAGAGCGACACATTTCCTGCTACTACTGGGATTTCGAAATCATTTGAAAAACGGCCCAACCCCCTAATCGATTCGACAAACTCTGCATACGAATCCGGTCTTTCAGGGTTTCCGAAGTTGAGGCAATCCGCAATGAGAATTGGTTTTGCGCCCATTGAAACAATGTTTCTCAGGCACTCTGCAGCAGAGTTGGCTGTGCCTTGCTGAGGGTCAAGGAAGCACCACTGAGAATTGCAGTCACTCGAGAAGGCTATTCTCTTGTTGAAGGGAAACTCAAGGACTCCTGCATTTTCGCCGATATCCACAATTGTGTTGATCTGAACGTGCTGGTCATACTGTGAGTAAACCCAAGATCTGTCGCATATATTGAGCGACCCAAGCATCTCCATTATTACCTTATCGAACTCGTAGTCGTCTTTCACCCAATCTAGACTCGCCTTCTGAACTGGGATCACGCCCTCGACCCTCTCGGGAATAGGGCATCCGTCAACCAGAAGACTGATGGGTAATCTGGCCTTGACCTCTCCTCCCTCTAGCACTGTGTAGTGATGGTCATCGGTGACTTGACCAATGACTGCATGTGGCGCCTCGCTATTTGCAAGGATTTCGAGTGTATCATCAAGATTCTCAGGAGATACTACCGCCAACATACGTTCTTGAGATTCAGATACGACTATCTCCCAGGGAGCCATGTTCTGTTCTCGTAACGGCACCCTGCCAACATCAATAGTGACCCCTGTTCCGCCATTCGACGCCATCTCTCCAGCACAAGATGTCAATCCACCTCCACCCAGATCTTGGAGGCCATCGATGAGCTTCTGCTCTATTAGTTCGTTCAGTGCATCTATGAGCACTTTCTTGGCAAGAGGATCGCCTATCTGAACTGCTGCTCTATTCTCTTCCTCAAGATCCGAGAAAGCTTCAGAGGCGAAACTCACTCCTGCGATACCATCTCTTCCTGTCGTCGACCCGAAGATGACCAAGTGATGCCCCGGGGTTTTCGCACTGCTCCTGATCACCTTCTCGGGTTTTACTACTCCAATGCAGACGACATTGACAAGACAGTTTCCCTCATACGATTCATCAAAGCTGAGGTCGCCGCCAATCGTAGGGATGCCGACGCTATTACCGTAATCAGAGATACCACGGACAACGTGCTCCAGAAGATACGCATTCCTTGGCCTTTCTGGATGACCGAAATGAAGGCAGTTCATGAGTCCAACAGCTTTGCACCCTTGGGATATGACATCACGAATGATGCCGCCGACACCCGTGGCAGCACCGTTGTACGGATCTATCTGGCTAGGATGATTGTGGGACTCCATTGCAACCCCCAGAAGAGTTCCATCACCAATATCTACTAGCCCTGCGCCTTCTCCTATACCGAGATAGACTCTCTCTCCCTTGGTCTTGAAGAGGTGGAACCATCTCTTGCTGCTCTTGTAGCTGCAATGCTCACTCCAGAGCACATCGAGCATGGCCAGCTCGGTTTCATTGGGCTTCCTCCCAAGAACCTTTGATGCGTGTTCTAGTTCGGCTTTAGTTATCATAGGGTTCCCCTCACGAAGTTCTCTAGGATAAGACTACCATCGCGAGAGCCAACGGCAATTCTGGACGCACGTTCGGGATGAGGCATCATGCCCATCACATTACCCCTCTCATTGACAATCCCCGCGATGCTCTTGACAGACCCGTTGGGATTCGTCTCTTCTGAGATATTCCCGTCCTTGTCACAGTATCTGAATAACACCCTCTTTTCAGATACGAGTCTTTCCAGCGTGTCATGGGTGCAGAAGTAGTTGCCCTCAGCGTGTGCGATAGGTACCCTGATTATAGCATTCTCTAGCCCTTCTGTGAATCGCGAAACATTCTCGGATACTTTAAGGTAGACCCATTTGCAGATGAAGTGAGCAGATTCATTGGCAAGGAGAGCGCCTGGCAGAAGTCCTGCTTCGGTAAGGATTTGAAAACCGTTACAGATGCCTAGAACCGGCTTGTCGTCATCGATGAGTTCCTTCACACCTTCTATGATATCTCCGACTGATCCCACAGCCCCTGCTCGTAAATAGTCGCCGTATGAGAAGCCTCCAGGGATTATAACTCCGTCGGCTTCTTGAAGGGCAGTTGGGCCAAGACGACTTGGTACAAGGAACGGGTCGGCGCCGGGTATTCCATTGAGCACCCGAATCACGTCTTGTTCATTGTTCGTTCCAGGGAAACGCAGGACTGCGATTGCCAACTATGTCAGCCTCAATTCTGTTTTTTCTGCAATAGGATTGGAGAGAAGCTTCATGTTCATCTCCTCAAGCTTTTCTAGGAGGTCGGGGTTCACCGGGCGGTTGACGGTGATTCTGTATATCCTTCCCTCACGAACATCTGCTGCATGCTCGAATCCCAGTCTTGTCATCGCTTTCCGAGTTACTTCACCCGGAGGATTCTTGATACCGTCCTTTGGCAAGACGAGGACTGACACGATTTCCATCCTGTTAGGAATCTCTTCAGGGTTCGTTTCTCTGATTCTGTCGAGCAGTCGTCTGTAGGCATCGACGACATCTCCTGTGTCGTCTCTGAAGATGTCTTTGTCCAACGAGTCTTCATCTTTGTCCCAGACTCTGATGGTGTCTCCTGAGATCTCGTCTGCCAGCAGGATTCGCCCATCTTCTGTCTTCCCAAACTCAAGCTTGAAGTCAACGAACCGTAGTCCAGCTTGAGAAAGAAGTTCTCGTAGGTAGTAATTGACGGACAGTGTCACTGCATGCATGAAGGCAATTTCGTCTGCCGTGGCGAAGCCAAGCCTTTCTATGGCGTCGGTGGAGAGGAGTGGGTCATGGAGCGAGTCATCTTTGAGGAAGAACTCGACCAAAGGTTCGGTAAACACTTGTCCTCGCTGGATGCCATATCTCTTACAGAATGATCCTGCCGCGAAGTTGCGGCATACAACCTCTAGTGGAAAGATCTTAACCTTTCGACAAAGCCATTTTGTTTCCTCAAGACTCTTGATGAAATGGGTTGCAATGCCCTTGTCTTGCAGATACTTGAGCAGAAACTCGGATGTATCGCAGGTCACAAGGGCCTTACCCTCAATCTCGTCTCTTTTCTCACCATCACCAGCTGTAATTGCATCTGTGAATTCTATGATGACTCTTTGTGGCGAGTCTGGGTCGGCGTAAACACGCTTAACCTTACCTTCATTGATTAAGTCCAGCTTCAATCTCTCCTTTTTCGGTATGCTTGGGTTCTCTCGCAATCTGTCTTCTTTATGAACTATGTGGAAATCTCACTCAGGCAGTCTTCTTTAGCAGCTGTTTCGATGTCAATCATGCACAGGTCTAGGGGGCTGTGAATCTCTCTATTCATCTTGAGAGCCAGACGACGCATCTCAGGACTTGTGGGACCCACACATGGCGAGCCCGGCACCCGTGGGCTAAGATCGAAGACAACGAACTCTGAATCAACAGTCAAAGCCCCCTGTAATGCGAAGAGGCCTATAATCCCAGGCGGAAAATGCTTTCTTGCTCCTTCAAGAAGCTTTTCGGCAGCTTGATAGACAAGGGGCTTCTTACTCTCCCGCATTGTAACTCCCTTATGACCTACCTCTTCATTGACGATGTTCACATCCAGTCCAATCTGATCCTCAGCGGGGAGATTCAACAAGCCACTGAGATTCGTCTGGATTCTATCATCAAATCCTACGAAGTCAAGCTGGCCAAAGTGGTCATCCATGGCATAAGCCTGAAAATTCGCATTGAATCGCGGAGCAATAATGAACTCCTCGACGGTCGCGTTCGCAAGATGTTCCTCCGCTATGACTCCCTCTTCAATCATCTGACGACTCTTGATTTCATATTCCTCGGCGGAACTCGCATAGAAGAATGCACGCTCCAAAGGCCGCTCTTTCTGCTGGACCTTGACAATAACGAGTCTGTCGATGTCTTCAGGCTCAATCATTTTTGGAATTCTGATACCTGACTCTTCCATGAGCCAATACTGGTCTCTTTCTAGCCCTCTCTCCTCCACTCTTAGGATATGTCTGTTTCCGTATATGGGTATCCTGAATCTATCTTCAATATTGTCGTAACCAACATAGACTGAGAAGGACCGATTTGGTATCCATAGTGTGTCCAGCTCGTTCAGCTGATTCTGAATATCATCTTGAATCATCTGGGAGAAACTATCAAGCACGATGATACTATCGTAGAGATGCCTATTGTAGTGGCTGTAGAGTTTTTCTCGCCCCCTCTGACAAACCACTACTGTTTGGAATCCGTTTGTCTTGGCAGAGACCGCTATTTCTTCCGCACTGTGCGAACCGAGCATTCCGATTGTCGGTAGCTTCATTCGACCACCTCTTCAAGCCTATTCATTGCTTCTAGTTCTTTGATTTCGCGAGCTATCCTTCGTCCCATCCACATGGGCTCGGAGAACATGAGATAACTGTAGGGGGAGTATGGAATCCATATGTTCGTACCTGCAACTATACGACCACTAAACTCGAAGGTGTAGATCTGCTGGTTCCGGTCAATTATGGTTTCGAGACAAAAAGGTCCGACCAGACTCTTTCCTGTAAGCTTCCGAAACGCTCTGGCAAAGTTCTTTCCCATCTCATAGTATCTTACAAGCGTGGATTCTCTCAGCACCATTGGCAGATTGCCAATCACGACAAACGAGGGTCGTTCATCGAATCTGAGATTTGCATCTGCGTCTGTTTCATATCGGATGTCGGCGCCAAAGACCTCCATTCGTTCTCTCGCCACCGAGTTAAAGTATGTGACGAAGACCTTCGTGCCGACAATGTACTCCTGCATAGCCCCCGGAGTATCAGCGTTCATCTTGGCACGAGCCTCATCCTTGTTCTCAGCAATGAAGTATCCCTCGCCTCCTGCCGCTCCATGGGATTTGACTATGACCGGACAGTCGACCTCATCGATGGTTGGGAATTCTCTGGGAACAAGAAGTCCAGCCGCCCTCATCAACTCCGATTTTAGCTTTCTATCTTCTTCCCACCGCAGCAACTCCTTACTGCCAAACAGTCGTAGATTAGACTTGATGATCCGGTCGGCTCCAATATAGGCAACAAAGGAACCATGAGGTATCATTATGGTGTCGGATAGGTCCATATCAAGAATCTCATCGAACGCGGACACTCTGATAATAGAATCTGACAGCCCGAACGTGCTGTAGAATTCTTCTCTATCTGAGTGGCAGTAGAGAGCTGTCTGGAAACCTTCGGCCCTTGCTCCAGAGAGAATGTTAAGGGCACTGTGGCTAGCAATAGTTCCAATCTTCATGGTATCTCCCTCTCATAGTCTCTGATTCCTTCTTGCATGCCACCCGTGTGGACGGCTTTCCGTATCCTTCTTGCATGCTCTGTGGGATAGTCGCCATCCAAACATGCCAGGCACATGTCTTGAATTCCAATGGCATTGACGAGCGCGTCTATGTCTTGATAGATGAGGGCATCTGCGCCGATGAAATCACATATACTTTCCAAGCCGGCCTCTGAGGCGATCAACTCGTTTGAAGTTGATATGTCGATGCCATAGTAGCAGGGATGGCTCTGTGGTGGACATGTCACTGCAAAATAGACTCTGGATGCCCCTCTTCTCTTCAAATCATTGACTATCATCTTGGCTGTTGTACCCCTTACGATACTATCGTCAACAACCAGCAGATTCCTTCCCCTGATCTTGTCGTCTAGGTAGATGTACTTGTAATGCGCCATCGAGTTTCTGGCTTCTTGGGACTGAGCAATGAACGTTCGGCCCAGATATCTGTTCTTCAGGATGACCTCCCTCATGGGCACTCCCAGTTCTTCAGCAAGGGCCTGTGCAGCCGGTCGACTCGTGTCTGGTACAGGAATCACGTAATCAGGTTTCTCCAGTTGAAGATTCGTAAATGTATTTGCAAGTGCTCTTCCCAGCCGGAATCGAACATCATACACAAGCTGGTTCTCTATTTTCGCTGCCGGATTGGCGAAATACACATACTCAAAGAAGCAGTGTTTGTGCGTGTCTTGTTGAGATATGCTGTAGCACTGAACCGACTTGTCGGGTCCAAAGATAACGAGTTCCCCGGGGTAGACATCTCTTTCGAGTTTGACCTGAGCCATGTCGAGAACAGTGCTCTCTGATGCTACTATGGTGTGTTCAGATGATCTTCCAAAGACAAGGGGCTTGAACCCTCGAGAGTCACGATATGCAAAGAGTCTTCCATGGTGGATTCCAATGATACTGTATGCACCGTCTATCTCTGATGTGAGTCGGGTGAGGGCGGTGGGCAGGTCTCCATCTCTCTCGGAAAGATGCTGCCTTAGCCTATCGCATATGAACTTGGTGTCACATTCATAGTCCTCATGAACCAACGAGCGAAGGTTCGTTATGTTTCCGTTGTGAGTGACTGCCACTTGGTCTTTATAGAAAGGCCCCACAAAATCATGAAGGCTGTCCTCAGAGGTCACCCGGTGTCCAGATGTTGGATATCTGGTACTTCCAAGAATTATGTCTGACTCTTTGTCCTGCAAAGACAGATTCGAAGGGCTACCTATCGTCTTCGACACCCGGAAGTCAGACCCAGACATCCAAAGCAAACCTGATGCGTCCTGTCCCCGATGTGTTAAGAGACGTAGTAGTTCTCTAGAGGCCTCTAGTTCATAGCTGCCGAGGATACCAAGCACTCCACACATGTAATCTTCACTCCCTGATTCTCACAATTCTCCCATCTACCGAGAGTCGGTTCTCACAGAAGAGCCTCACACTCTCAACCAGTATTCGATGTTCTTCAGGGAGTATCCTGTCGGCCAGAGTTTCTCCAGTATCGTTCTGCCTGATTTGGACTGGACTCTGCAAGATTATTGGCCCCGCATCCATGTCTACGTCGACGAAGTGCGTGGTGCAACCCGAGACTCTCACTCCATATTCCACTGCTTGCCATTGAGCCTTAACACCCTTGAAAGCAGGGAGGAGGGATGGGTGTACGTTTATCATCCTGTGTTTGTACTCTCTACAGAAAAAGGGTGTAAGAATCCGCATGTACCCCGCTAGGACGACCAGATCCACGCCGTTGGCCTTCAAGACCTGAACAACAGCGCGATCATGGTCTTCTCGCTTCGGGTAATCAATCTTCGTGATGATTTGAGTCTTGATTCCCGCTTCTTCCGCGCGCTGCAAGCCGTATGCACTGCTCTTGTTGCTGATGACCAAGACTATTCTACCGTCAAAATCCCCACGTTGCTGCGCATCGATTAGGGCCTGAAGGTTTGTGCCTCTTCCACTTATCAGAACCCCGATACGTGTCATGTAAAACGGCCGCTTTAACACGACTATTTATGACTTACTCAAAAATGCTGTGTCTAGAAGAATTCTCTTGCAATTATACCAATCAGTGTTCCTAGTAGCGAGGCCATGACAACAAAGAGGAAGTAGATGGCACTGACAACCCCTCCGCTGACGAGGAACTCTCCGATTCCCACCTCTGGGACCAACAGTCCGGGAGTGACCAGGAATAGCAAGAAGAAGCACACGAATGCGACTGCAGAAACGAATGCAGAGAGAAGAGCTCGGCCGGCCTGTGGAATAGTCAGTCCAACAGGCACTGCCGCTAACATGGGAATAACAAAGACAAAGAGCGCATCGTCAGGGAATACGTCAATGACAATCTGTGCATAGACTGCCGCATCAATGATTCCAACCAGAATTGGCATCATGATTACGAGAAGAATGTCTCTGTGGCCTTCTTGCATCTCGATTCCGAGAAATCTGACCATGGGCACACCCTTGCGCGACACCTCTGTTTCAGCAGCGGGCAAAGGCCTGAATAGACCCCTCTTCTCCTTCTTCTCCTCATCGTCTGGAGCTTCCACCCGATAGCGGTCTTCTTCTGCCATCTTATGCACTTGTTTTCCTACAGGTATCACGGAATAAAGGCTTCGCCTTGCGCAAATGTATTTCGATGTTATCAAGAGAAACATCTCCGTGAAACATGAGTTACCTTTATGATGTAGTGAAACGATGAGCAAACGGCGGTGCTAGCCGCTCGACTCCTATGGAGAATGAGAATGTCGCGAGGAAGCAAGTCCGAAGTGAGAAACGATTCGTCATCGCCTGAAGCCGCGCGGACCCGGCGTAGGAAGCTTGAACACATCGAGATATGTCTTCAGGAAGATGTGCAATGCAGACGCTCAACAATGTTTGAACACATCGAGTTCATTCATAATGCACTACCTGAGATTGACAAGAACGATATTGATCTCACGACGAATTTCTTTGGACTGCGCGCGGATGCTCCTCTTGTCATAGCCGGCATGACAGGCGGCCATCCAGATACACTTGAAATCAACAAGCGCCTTGCAGAGGCTGCCGAAGAAATGCGGATTCCCATAGGCGTTGGCAGTCAGAGGTCTGCACTCGAAGACCCGACCTTAGTGAATACCTTCAAGATTGTGAGAGAGAGTGCGCCCTCTGTTCCAGTGATTGCCAATATTGGGGCAACCCATGTAAAGAGCGCACCTGAGGCCGTTCAAATGATTGAGGCAGACATCCTGGCGATTCACCTTAATACGCTACAGGAGGCTGTTCAACCCGAGGGTGACTGCAATTCCATTGGAGTCCTTGAAAATATCGCATTGATTGTGGACTCTGTTGACATCCCCGTGATTGTCAAGGAGACAGGTGCCGGAATATCGTCAAACGTAGCTCTAGCACTTGAGGAGGCCGACGTCGACGGAGTGGATGTGGGCGGTGTTGGTGGAACGAGTTGGGCAGCTGTGGAATACTATCGTGCTCTCCGTGAAAACAACCTTATCAAGGCGCAGTTAGGACTCGACTTCTGGGACTGGGGAATTCCTACAGCCCTCAGCATCATAATGGTCAGGGAGGCCACTGATTTGGATATCATAGCTACTGGAGGGGTCCGTTCTGGCCTTGACGTTGCAAAAGCGTTGAGTCTCGGAGCTGTGGCTGCTGGAGTGGCACATCCATTCCTCAGACCTGCAGTAGAAGGAAGCACTGACCTCGTGGTACAGGAGATCAAGAAGTTGACAGAGGGGCTTCGAGTTGCCATGTACCTCAATGGCTGTGAGATTACTGAGGATTTGGTTGAACGTCCCCTTCTGCTAAGCGCAGAGCTGGCAAAGGCACTTGAGTCTGTGGATATTGACTATCGGAAGTTCACTCGTTTCTAGATGTCCGTTCACTTGTGGCTCATTCTGTGATTTTGGCCCGTGAAACTTGAATCTCCGTTGCATCTCTCCGCGTAAGGTATATGCAGCAATCTATTGAAGGGTATCAATGCATTATGCTCGTGTTCAGAGTTCGCCTATCCTGCGAAGAAATCTGGACCTCTCCCAGATACCGTCCAGCATCTGGACTGCCTCTTCGATAGTGTCCCCGACAGGAATGCCATTGAGCTCAAAGCCCCGAATTATGATGTTGTACTTCTCCAGATTGGGTACGTATGCCACGACGGTTTTTCTGTACTTCTTGGCCACATTCGCCACTCTTGCGCCAATCTGCAACGAGATCCCGGGTGCGTATGGAAGGAGAAGCAGTAATGCTGCATCGATGTAGTCGATTTCAAGCATAACGTCAAGGACGCGCTCGTAGTCAATGTCTGATGCACTTCCTGTCAAATCGCATGGGTTTTGGAAAGATGATATCCCTCTGTATGCTTCTGTCATTGCCTGCCTCATTCTCTCTTGATCCTCTTCTTTGAAGAGCGGAAACTCGAGACCATGATATGCAGCCTCATCAGTTGCAATAACGCCGTGTCCGCCGCTGACGGTGAGAGCCCCCACTCTCTTGCCCATCATGGGCTTCACTTCAGATGAGAAGACCTTGGAGTAAGCCATCACATGGTCCTCATCTTCCGCCTCAATCACGCCATATTGTCTGAAGGCTGCTGATGTCACCTCTGAATCACCTGCAAGCGAAGATGTATGACTCTGTGTGGCTCTGTGTCCCGACTCTGACTGACCACCCTTCAACACGACGACTGGTTTCTTGGGTGCTATCTCAGAACAAGCTTTGACAAACTCTCGACCTTCTCCTTTGGAGAATCCTTCGATGTATGCAAGAATCACTCGAACGCGTTCATCTCGTCCGAAATGACGGATAAAGTCCGTTACTTCAGTCTGGGCGGCATTGCCTATCGACACTGCAGCCGCAATGCCAAGGTCACGAGAGGCAAACTCCTCCAGTCTCTCCACAAGCCATCCCCCGCTCTGTGAGATGATGGCAACATTGCCGTGTCGTGGCCGTGCAACTCTCTCCGAGGGCAGAAAGAAAGTGTCTACTCTGTCCGGGACAAAGACGCCGATACAGTTTGGCCCTACCATGGTGATGTTGTATTGTTCAGCGATCTCAACGATTTCTTCTTGCAGGTTTGCTCCAGTCTTCCCCGTTTCGCTGAAACCGCCAGATACAACGATGGCCGCCTCAATGCCTAGTTCGCCCACCTCTTTCAAGACTGATGGGACGTACTTGGCCGGGACAGAGATGACCACTAAGTCGATTTCGTTGGGACAGTCGGTCAGAGTGGGATAGACCTTGATTCCCTCGACTTTTCCGCCCTTTGGATTGATGGGAAATGTCTTCAATCCGTTCTCAAAGCGTAGCTTGCGGAAGATGACATTGCCGGGGCTGAACGGATTTGACGTTGAAACACCTACAACTGCGGCGACTTTTGGGTTGAGCATGATGTCGAGACCTAACACTGTAATCCCCTGTGAACTTTAGTAGAGATTACATTTGCTCCTTATATGGAATACGACTTCTGTCTTCCATACTTGGATTAAGGCTTCATCTGAGCGAGAATCTCCCGCAGTCTCGGCTCGGCCAGAATCGCATGCTGGAGCTTGCAGAGCATCTTGGCGGTCTCAGCGAAGATCACCTTTCGGGGGGCATCGGTTACTTGTTCGGCACTCTGGATTGCCTCTTGGCATCTCTGGTTTATTCTCTTGATGAGTCGCTTTTCCAGTTCGGGGCCGCCCCAGCCGAATCCGTCAAACGCAGTCTGCGCCTCACTGATTTTCTCATCAGGGTTGGGTTCTTCACCCTTGAGGATGCCCTCAAGACCAGCGAAGTACTTCGCAACAGCTCGTTCAATCCTCTCTTTTTCGCCTGGATCCAAGTACTTCTCTGGTGGGCGATGTTTAGCAAGATCTTGAAGCAGCCGTGCTCCTGGGGCTTCAGTGAGAAGTCCTTTCACAATCCTGACAAGTATCTGATTAGGAATCTCTATTGCGTCAGACATGTGAGGCGATTCAGAGCGGTACCTGTGGATCTCCTTCATGACTTCAAGCCAGAACATGGGAAGGAGAACATGACAACGCTTCGAATACTGGTTGATCATTCGGTTTGTCTGTCCAATCATCCCCCATTCGTCGTCTTCGACTTCTACCTTCTTGTAAGGCTCTGGCGGTGTTCCTGATTCAGCACGTATCATAGTGCCGATTCCCTCGTGTTCTTTCGCTGACGCATCTTTAGAAGGAATAGCCTTTCCGGTGGCTTTGGGTCCTCCTTCAAGTATCGTGAGGATCTCCTGAGCTTCTTTGCCCACTTCTAGAGCTTTGGCCTTCTGGGAGAGCTTGGGCAACAAACTCTCCAGCTGCGCCATCCTCTTGACGATAAGTCCGAGAATGTTGGCGGTAGATTGAGGAATACCTTTGGTGGACGTGGTCTCTTCAATCCATCTTCGGGTGCGAAGGAGTCCCTGTGTGAGGGAGTCAACACGATCTGGATCTATTGATCCCTCCACCTGTGAACTGAGCAGGAAGTGAATCAGAGTAGAGTTAAGGGTCTCAACTAGAAGCACCCTGTCGATAAGGTCCTCCACTCGGAATTCTTCTGTCAAACCTATTAACTCCTTCATCTAGTCTGTTGGTGTACTCGCTTCCATGTAATAGCTGAACAACTCTCGGAAGTCGTTGATAGCGCTGACGAGTTCTTTCCGTGATGTCCCCTTAGATCTCATGAACCAACTCTGTTTCAACGGAGATGGGCCACTATGGAGATTGACGAGCTGTGTCGCTTCTTTGATAAGCTGAACAAGCTCTGGAATCTTCGGTAATCCGAGAAGCAACAAGAGATTAGTTGCGTAGTCCCTCGTTTCATATTGAACATAACATGGGGTGATGGCAGCTCCTGGTGCAATGAACTGGTCGAGAGCTTCTTTGAGATGCATACCATATTCTGCCTTCGAGATATGTCGCGGTCCGCTGAAGACGTAGTAGACGCTCTCGGCATTAGGCTCCTCGCCGACGTCTGCATATGAACACTCCTTCACGGCATACTCGATCATGGTTCGGAGCTGTTTTGGCATGCTCCCGGCGTCGGGAATCAGCCCTACGTCTGTGTACAGTGCAGGCACGACTACTGGATCCAGCTTCCGCGCATAATCTGCGAGATCTGTTGTGGGGAATACATCCTTATGTGCCTCATAGACGCCTGGTGAGAGCATTGCTTCAACAACATCAAGAGCAAGCGGATTGACAAGCTCTACAAAGGCTTGTTCGGTTCTCTCCTCGATCTCAGTCGCCTCATCGAGAGTTGAGGGTACCATTGTTTCGATTGAGCCTACACTGGCTATGTCGACGTTAAGCTCTCGCTCAAGATAATCAACGCTGTCGCCTCTTCGTGACTGGAGGATTCGTTTCAGCATTGTCCTGTTACTCAGGAGAATGGTTAGGTCCGCCCCACGTTCCTGTAGCTGTGCACGCAATAGTTTGGAGACCGCCCATATGGAGTTGAGTGCTTCACTTGATTGTCCTTCAAAGGGAAGAATGCCGATCACATAGACGAAAATCCTGCGGCCTTCCTCCTCTTGGAATCGCTGCTTGAGGAGCTCAATCACTGCCGGCGTACCGCCGCATCCAGTTCCGCCCCCGAGGCTAGTGAATATACAGAAGCCAGAAACACCCTCAAACCCGAGGTTACTGAGTTGGTCAAAGATTATGTCCTTCGAGTCCATGACAGCCTGATACCCATCCATGAAACGACCACCAACTCCGATTTCCGATGAACCATAGAGCAAGGTGTGTTCCTTAGGAATGCCATATTTCGATCTGACCTTAGTAAGGTCTGCTCTGTCGGTGTTCATCAGAAGATATCCTCTGACCCGTGATGGTAGCTTACGGTCTCGGCTCGCCTTGAGGTATGAACCGACTATGTTTGAGCCTGCCTCACCAATACCTATGGCGAATACCTCGGCCGCTTTCGTAGACTCATCCTCACTCTTCTTTGAACTATCTCGAAACATGATATTATCCCCGTTTCTGAACCATTGTGTCCGCTATAACTCGAACTGCCCATGATAGGTATGAGCTTATGTCCTCTCTGCTGTAGGTCTCGCGGATTTTCCGTACAGCATCATCCAAGAATTCATCCCGTTTCTCTGCGCTCTCAGCTGGACTGAATCCGCCCATGAACATTTTCAGTGATTTGTGCCAGTCGTCCATCTTCTCTGCTTTGTCAATCCATCCCTTGCGGAGTTTCTTGAGCTCTTTAAAATGTTCAAGTGCTTCATCCAGAACCAGTGCCTCATTCAGCTTCGCTTCCAATTCATACATACGGTCAAGCGGGTAGATCTTCGCACTGAAGTCCTTCGGATGTTTCTCAAAGACACGTTCTATTGTCGAATAGTACTCGCTCTTCTCACGCAGTTCAGACTCAAAAATCTCCGAGTCCTTGTTAGCAATGCTCTTGATTACTGTGAGCATCTCCTCTTGCACGTTTGCCAATGTCAGGCAGACATCTAGTGCCTCGTTGATATGTTTAGATTCTGCTTCCAGTTGTACTGGTACCTGCTCAACCAACGTGTTCAAGCGCGCCACAAACTCCGACATGCCTTCTTCCTCGAAGAGATGAATTGCATCTTTGATCTGATTGTATGCTTCATCCACTCTGCTTCTGATCTTCTTGTGAAGATCTTGGGATGTTGTGAGATTGGCAAGCCTGTCAAAGTCCTCGGCAGCGGCTTCAAGGTCACGTGGTGGTTCCGACTTGATTTTTCTGAGAGCATCAAGCTCCTTCGTTACCTCCACTCCAATGCTCTCTGCCTTCTCAAATGACTGCTCCAAGTCATCGACTTCTTCCATGAGCAGGTCGATCACTTCAGAACTGATCTTTTGCTCGTATATCTCAATCATCTTGCGAGCTATTGCCGGCAGGCTGAATACAGTATCCGCTGCGACTCCAATGTTGTTCAGTTCACTGATTGCTTCTTGAACATCTGGGGGTATCGTTACACCTGCTCCCATGAGTTTTGCCGCGGCAAGTCGAATCTTAACACGTAGCCGGTATCTGAGATTCTCCAATGAGTCTCTTGCCTTTGCCAGAATTGAATCCTTGATTGTCCGCATCTCAGACCTCAGTGCACCGAAATCATCTTTCTTGTCCAGGGTAGTGGCACCGTCTTCTAGATTCACGATTATCGGCATGAAGATTTCTGCATATTCCGGTTTTATCGTTTGGAGGTCCTCGATGATAGCGTTTACCTCCTGTTTGCAGGCATCTCTGAAAGTTGCCACACCGCTTTCAACCGCATTCCTGAGATTGTTGAGACTCTCAATAAGATAGACTATGCTCCCTTCGAGATCTTCAACCTTGGGCGCTTTCTTACTCAGTTGTGCATAATCTAGCACCCTGTCGGCAGATGTTGCGAGCTCGTTGAATCTAGCAAGGTAGCTCCGTATCTTGTCGGCCAGCTCCTGCTTGGCATCATCGCGTATGCTCTTGGCCTTGAGGTAGATCTTGATCATGCCGTCAACGTCGGCCTTCTCAAGCTCCTTCCTTGAACTCGATACAAACTTGCGTACGCTTGATAGATCCTTTATTCCAGTGTCGTCGGGAACATCAGCTGCCTTGTCAACCTCATCGAGGGTTTCTTCAACTTTGTCCTTCAAAGCAATCTTGACTTGCCCCTCCCATTCAACCATCTTCTGATAGGAGGAGAGCAGGGAGGCAATGTCCTCGTTGTCGACTGAGAATACGGGAGCTTGAGGTATAACTGCTGAAGACGTGGGGATGCCCCCTTCAACTATCTTACTAGTCACCTCATGCTTCATGTTGATGATTCTGTCCCTTAACATGTTGGCAACTTGGAGCCTAGCAGTATCGAGTTGGTTCTCCAAAGACAGTAGGGTAGTAAGCGTCGTGGCTTTGGATGCATCTCTTGCTAATTCGCGAAGCTTCTGGGGAAAGTCCATTGGAAGGCTCAGACCCAGTCTAGTAGCAGTTTCAACCGAGGCCTGGAGGGACTCGATATCAGACATGAGAGAGACGCTGAGCATTCGTGAGACTTCATCCTTGCGACCGTCAAGGTATGTCCTCTCTACTTGGAGCTTCTTCATAAGAGATAGAATCTCGGGAATCGGCAGGTGAGATACTTCGTCAATAGAGACCGTTGTTGCAACTTCACTCCGGTCTATAGTGATATGCCTCTCGTAGGTTTCAACAATTCTCTTGTTTTCATCCAGGAGTTCCTTTGCATCCCGAGCTAGTTCCTGATGGAGGCTGCTGTACTTCTTCGTGAACGCATCTGCAAATTCGTACAAGTGCGCTGCATCCTTGAAGTCGCCAGCTCCTATCGCTGGAACAGAGACAGCTGAAAGTGCTTTTGCATCTGCTGGCTTGATCTCCTGAATTGTTGGGACCATGCCCATGACTTCCCGATGTGTCTTGCGGAAAAGCTCTGCGAAATCACGAATGAGACGCATGAAGTCCTCTTCAACGTCGCCCTCGGTATTCTCGACTTTGGATTTGACCTTCCTCTTTGAGAAGAATCCGGCGTCTTCAAGCTCGCTTTCTGTCTTCGACAATTTTGCAAAGGCATCATAAAGATGCCTCACCTTTCTGTCTACTTGTTCTTCTAGTGAGAGATTAAGTAGCACTAGCATACCTTTCATTTCGGAAACACGGTCTAGCTCGCGTCGCCAAGTATTCAAGTCCAAATGCCTACCTCCTTCATGGGGCCTAGTCTTTGTCAGTGCGCTATGTTTTAAGTGTGTTCTCCGTAGCTCCTCCCAGACTTGTATATTTCTATGACAGGCCTCTCCTATTGTGACAAAGCATTGTTTTATTAGCACACGAAAATGCCTTAAGTTCTACATAGGACCCTGCGTAAGGGAAAGCTAGGCGAGTCGATAGAATGTCGAGCCCTACTGGAGGTTCAGCGGAGACAGTTCCTCTTCGTCATGAGACTATTACGCTGCTCGAGACCGACGTCTTATCGGTTGTGCATGACGATGAACATGTCTATGCTGCTTGTAAGGATATGAAGGTCAGAGTATGGGCCAAGTCCAATTGGCATCTAGTTGCCACGCTAGGTGACACAAGTTCTGCACCCTTTGGACTTCATATCGATGATGAGTACATCTACACCACATGTGAGAAACGAGTCTATGTATGGAAAAAGCATACTTGGGGCATGATAGGATGGTTCGAGCTGAGTTACCAAGCTGCCACATCGATGATTCATGGAGAATATCTTTACGTTGGCGCCAAAGAGGGGCGGCTCGTTTCGATTCGCAAAGACACACACGAAACAAGTTCGTGGCAGCTGCATAACTCGGACATCTCATCACTGTGGGCAAACGCTGATATCATATGCACTTGCTCGAAGAAGGATAGGCCCAGAGTATGGAGCTACAACGCAGACCAAGCCCCATCTGAAATAACAGAGCTTGAGGGAAAAGAGAAATGCACAGATATTTCTGGGAACAACGAATTCCTGATAGCAGGGTTTGGTTCAGGTGAGATAAAGCTCTGGGATCGAGTTGAATTTCACCTTGTGAAGACGCTAAGCCTTGGCATTAATGAACCAGTCAGGCATATGTGGAATAACAACCAGTATCTTGTTGCAGTCATCGGCACCAAAACCATCGGCATCTGGGACTTGAAAAGCGGGGCTGAGATTGGATCAACAGAGATTGAAGATGGCGATATCAGCTTCCTCAGTGTTGATGGCGAATATATGTACCTCGCGACTGATGAGGGAATTCTGGTTGAGCACTTCTCTCTTGGTGAGGTTCCTCTTGATCTTGACTCTGAGGCTGGCATGGAGTTTGGTGCGAGTTTACTAAGTACTTCTCCATATGACGTTCTAGAAGGCGTTCTTGAATTGAAACAGAAGGGTGAATCCTTGCTCAAAGAGGGAGAGTATCACAATGCTGTGACCCAATTCGAGAAAGCACTTCAACTACTGATTGACAATAGCCATGCACTGCTAGAGGTTCCTGAGGAACAAGAGAAACTCACACGTGAGCTTAACACGAAGCTGGGAAGGGCGCTTCTCCGCAGCAAGATTGTGGAGCTTCAGGATATCAATGCCCGCATTGAACAGATATCAGATGAGCTAGAATTGAAAGGTAGGACAGAAATAGAGGAGAAGGAACTCGAAAAGCTCTGGAGGGAGGCTGCATCTGCAGTCAAAGAGAGCCGTGTGCTTGCAGAAGCGCAGGCTGGAGATATGCTTGCTTACCAGTTGTCATATGTTGCCGATAGCCTAGAGTCAGACCTTCGGGACGCTAAGCAAAAAGTTGAGCAATATCGTGACAAGGTACAGCAGGTTGTCGCGCTGACTCATGGCATAATGAGTGAATGGCGCTGGATGGAGCGTCGGAGGACCACACTTGCTCAAAGGAAGGCGTTTCTTGAGAATGCCGTGGAGAGGCTCGAAAAGCGGCTTGATGAAGTGGATGACGATGATGAAGAGGTTCGTGCCATTCTCGAAGAAGCGATAGAAGAACACAAACAGATAGAAGACCAGATATTTCGCATTCTTGAAGCTTCAGAGAACGGTGAAGAAGAAGAAATCACTGATAGGGATGAGGCTATGGCGGCAGTCAACGGCCTTCTGAAAGTCATGCCAAAGAGAAGGAGCACATTGCTCTCAATCGAGGATTCTGTGGAACGGCAGCAGGAGAGGGAACGTCTGAAGGGCGCACTGCAACAAGCGCTTGAAACCGCAGAACAACATGGTCTAAAGGAAGAGATTCGGAACATTGAGAATGAACTCAATGCGCTGGAAGGAATCGATCCAGCTAGAGAGCATGTGTCATCAGACGTAGATACAATGGACACTGAAGAGGAGTAACCGCAGATCTCTCTAGCCTGCAGCTGGATACTCGTCAGAAATGCCCAGCTCGAAAAGATCGTCTTGACGCAACAGGTCAATCCATTCGTCAGCCAAGGGTTGGAGACCTGGGTCAATGGCAAAAGCCGTTTCTGCGGCCTGCAAGGCCTCACTATAGGATTCCTCGATGAGGAAACAAACAGCGAGGTTGAACCAAGCTACAGCCGAGTTTGGATTGAGGCTCAGGGCACGTTCAAGCGAGTGTTTAGCTTCCTCCCATCGCTCATGGGCAATAAGGGCAATAGCGAGGAACTCCCAATCCCTGCTCCGCTTGGGTCTTATCCGAAGACTCTCTTGAAGAGCGTCAATTCCCTCATCACTCTCATTAAGAAGCAGGTGTAGATATCCTTTCTCAGCCCATGCCTTCTCAGAACAAGGTCTAATTCTAACCACGTTCTCAAGCGCCTCTAAGGCCTTCTTGGGTCGTTTCAGTTCAAGATTGCAGACAACAATTCGCTCCCAGATATGATAGTTGTCTGGGTCAATGAGCGCTCCCTCTTCAAGAGTGTCCACAGCCTCAGAGAATCTGGATTTCTTCATCAGGACAGAGGCCTGATCCAAGATGCCATTTACTGCATTGTTCTTGTGGTTGGTTCTTAACAACACTCAACACCCCAGGTTGTGAGATCCCATGTTCTGATATCGACAACCCAATTTAAACGCAGAAAAACCTTGTTCTGACAGCAAAACAGTATGATGCCATGGATTGGGCTCTTGTT